>DIDP01000084.1 GCA_002418205.1 Anaerolineales bacterium UBA5797
CTCTCGGCGTGCAGGTATTTCGCGAACCGGGGCGGCGCGGCTTCAACCAACCCTGTCCGCTTTGGGATGGTCAGTGCACGATCTACGACTCTCCACAATATCCGCGCTTTTGTTACACGTACAAGTGCAAACTGCTCCTCAAGGTCTTGAATGAAAATGTCCCATACCCCGATGCAACGGGAATCGTCCGGGATGCAATGACAATGATCCGCGAGTTGGAAACGCTTCTGCCGGAGTCTCCGCTGGAAAATTTTCGCGAGCGGCTGATTGCGTACCTTGAGTCTGAAGATTCGGATTCGGAATTGCTCTCGAAAGCACAGGCTTTGCTGTCCTTTTTCGAGGAACATTTTGGGGTGGATGATTTTTTCGAGGACCCCGGTGATGGACGATCGGGGTAAAAAACAACCCGCCTCTCGCGGGACGGGTTGTCTGTTTCCGTTTTCTAAAACCTTTGTCTACGCTGGCACCTTCTGTCCCGCCTCGAAACCTCTCTTCAGTGCCTCATAGTTCTTCGGTAAAAGATGTTTATGCCGTTCCGGCAAATGACTTTCCAATGCCTTCTCGATGTCCTTCAACGTCAACTCTGGCAGCGCCGTCAGCAGCGCACCGACCGCCACCATGTTGAGCAGTTTCTTGTCGCCGATCTCTTCCGCGATCTCGTTGCACGGAACAAAGATGACGTGGATGTCATCGCGTTTCGCGCCGCGGTCCACCATGGATTGATTCACGATCAGCGTCCCGCCGGGGGCGAGCAGTTCTTCGTATTTGTCGAAGGAAGGCAGGTTCAACGCAATTGCCAGCGGCGGATTCTTCACGAGCGGCGAACCAATTTCATCGTCCGCGATGATGACCGTGCAGTTTGCCGTCCCGCCGCGCATCTCGGGACCGTAGGAGGGGATCCAGGTTACCACTTTGCCTGAGTCCATGGCTGCGTATGCCAGCACCTGCCCGCCAAATAGAACACCCTGACCGCCAAAACCTGCGATAATGATCTCTTTTTGCATAGTATCTCCACTGTCGTTGCCACCTGCGGGAAGCTATCTCCTCGTTATTTGGGGATTGCTGCGCTCCGCTCGCAATGACATTAAACTTTCACCTGCGCCACACCTGCAGCGACCTTGTAATCACCCAGCGGGAACGCCGGGACCATGTGCTGTTCCACGAACTTCAACGACTCGACCGGCGTCAAACCCCAGTTGGTCGGGCACGTGGACAGCAACTCAACCATCGAGAAGCCAAGTCCGCGCGCCTGGGTTTCGAACGCGATACGGATGGCCTTCTTCGCAAGCCGGATGTTCTTTGGGTCATGCAGTGACCTGCGGACCACGTAGCCGACGCCGTCGAGCGTGGCGAGCATCTCTGCCATGCGGATGGGGAAGCCCTGCGTTTCCACATCACGCCCATTGGGCGAGGAGGTGGTCTTCATGCCGGGCAATGTCGTCGGCGCCATTTGACCGCCAGTCATGCCGTAGTTGGCGTTGTTGATGAAGATCACGGTCAGGTTCTCGCCGCGCGCCGCCGCGTGGACGATCTCGCCCATGCCAATGGATGCCAGGTCGCCGTCACCTTGATACGTGAACACGATGCGTTCCGGCAGGACGCGCTTGATCCCCGTTGCCATGGCGGGCGCGCGTCCGTGCGGAGCTTCCACGAAATCCGTATCGAAGTAATTGTAGGCAAAGACCGAACAGCCCACCGGCGCAACGCCGATCGTACGATCGATCAGATTCATTTCCTCCAGGACTTCCGCGATCAAGCGATGTGCCACGCCGTGCGTGCAACCCGGGCAGTAATGCGTTGGTGTTTCGGTAAAACCCTCAGGGCGTTCGTAAACCAGATTGGTCGGAGCAGTCATTTTTTTTACCTCTCAAGGACGGTTGCCATGCGCGCCTGCCAGGCGTCACGCGGGTCGCGGTCGGTCGTCCATTGCCCGGCGGCGATACGATGGATTTCAGCCAGGATCTCATCGGGGAACGGGACCATACCGCCCGTCCGCCCATAGAATTCGACGGGGACACGCCCGCGCACCGCGAGGCGGACATCATCGAACATCTGCCCCATGTTCATTTCGGTGACAAGGAACCCACTCACGCGTCCTGCAAGCTGGTCGATGACCTGATACGGATACGGGCTGACGGTGATCGGTCTCAGCAACCCGACCTTGATCCCCTTTTGACGCGCCTGTCTCACTGCCGATAACGCCACGCGTCCCGCCGTCCCAAAACCAACCACGACAAACTCGGCATCCTCCAGGTAATATTCTTTGTAACGCACCTCGTTTGCCTGTACTTCCTGCCAGCGTTTCCCGAGGCGGAAGTTGGCAACCTCTTCGGCGGGCGGATCAATATAGATCGAGGAAAGGATGCGTCGTTCCCGGTTGATCGCGCCGTTTGTCGCCCAATCGAAATTCCGGTCCACGATCGGTTTCATTTCGGGCATCTCGGCGGGTTCCATCATCTGACCGATGGAGCCGTCGAGAATGACCATGCAGATCATGCGATACTTTTCAGCCAG
>DIDP01000006.1:0-12289 GCA_002418205.1 Anaerolineales bacterium UBA5797
TTTTCTCGTCAATTCGGTAAGGAAAATGCAACCGATCAATCTTATCTTTTGATAAACTTGCCTGAAAGACAATTAAATCCATGACCCATATTCGAAAACTTATACACTTTATCAAGCCCTATTGGAAATGGAGCGTCATTTCCCTTACGCTGCTCACATTGGTAGTCTTCATTGACCTTGCCATCCCACGCCTGATCCAGCGCATCATCGATCAGGGCATCAACGGCAATAACATGCAGGTGGTCATCTCAACGACCGTCATTATGTTGAGCCTTTCCCTATTACAGGTAATGTTTGCATTGGGGAACAACCACTTCTCCATTCAGGTCGGCGAGAGTGTGGCACGCGATATTCGCGAAGCGCTGTTTCTCAAGATTCAGTCGTTCTCCTTCGGCAACCTCGATCACCTCAATACGGGACAGTTGATGGTGCGCCTCTCCAGCGACACGAACGCGTTCCAGCGTGTGGTGCAGGTCTCGCTTCGCATTGGCACGCGCGCGCCGCTGCTGATGCTGGGAAGCCTGATCCTGATGTTCGTCACGGACAGCCGCCTGGCGTTGATGGTCATGCCCGTGTTGCTTGTGACCTTTGGCGTGATCGTGTTTTTCGTCACTCGCATGGGGCCGTTGTTCATTCTGGTTTTGCAAAAACTGGATCGGCTCAACACGGTTCTACAGGAAAACATTGCTGGCGTCCGTCTGGTCAAGGCGTTCGTCCGCGCAGATTTCGAGAACGAACGCTTTGCGGAAGTCAACGAGGATTACACCGACCAGAACGTCCGCGTGATGCGCTTCATGGCAACACTCTTCCCGATCATGGGACTGCTGGTGAACATCGGCATGGTGATCGTCATCTGGGCGGGTGGGATCCAGTCGATTCGCGGCGATGTTTCAGTGGGAAAGATCGTGGCGTTCATCAATTATCTTCAGACCACGATGGGACCGCTGGGTATCATGGTCATGCTGGCAAATGTCGTCGCGGCAGGAACTGCCTCTGCGGAACGCATCAACGAAGTGCTGGATACTGTGCCTGAAGTGCAGGACGCGCCCGAAACGCTGAGTCTGCCTGAGGGGCGCGGTCAGCGGATTCGGTTCGAGGGGGTGAACTTTCGCTATAACGGGATCAATAACGGGTCCGTCTTGCGAGGCGTGGAGCTGGTCGCAGAGCCAGGTCAGACCGTAGCCATCCTGGGCGCAACAGGCGCGGGCAAATCCTCCATCGTCAATCTTGTGCCGCGCTTTTACGATGTCGCAGGCGGAAGGGTCACGTGGAACGACATGGATGTTCGACGGGTCAAACAAAGCGACCTGCTTCAGCAAATTGGCGTTGTGCCGCAGGAGACGATCTTGTTTTCGGGTTCCGTGCGCGACAACATCCGCTACGGAAAACCCGAGGCAAGCGACGAGGAAGTGATCGCCGCGGCGGAGGCGGCTCAGGCGCATGACTTCATCATGAATTTGCCGAACGGATATGATACGCGCATCGAGGAGCGCGGCGTGAATCTATCGGGCGGGCAAAAACAACGCATTGCCATTGCGCGCGCCATCCTGCTGCGACCTGCCGTTCTGATCCTGGACGACAGCACCAGCTCCGTGGATGTGGAGACGGAAACAAAGATCCAAAACGCGATGAAGGATTGGACGAGCGACAGCACGAGTTTTATCGTGGCGCAGCGCATCAGCACGGTGTTGCACGCCGACAAGATCGTTGTGGTGGACGAAGGGCAGATCGTGGCGCAGGGCACGCACAACGAACTCATGAAATCCAGTCGGGTGTATCAGGAAATCTATGCCTCGCAACTCGGCGACGGAGTCAAGCTGGAGGAGCAGGCATGAGCAGCGAAACATCAAAAGACCGCCCCTCCAGCGCCGATATTCGCAGAGTGACGGGGCGCGGTCCCATGCAAATTGGGAGGATCGAGAAACCGCGCGACATACGCCGCGCGCTGGGAAGGCTCGCCGTATATCTCAGCCCATACAAATTCACCCTGGCGCTGGTGCTCATCTTTGTTTTGATCTACATCCTGCTTGGGCTGCTCGAGCCTTATTTGATCGGCCGCGCCATCGACGAATACATCTCCACCAAACAGATCAGTGGATTGGCACCGCTCGCGCTCCTGCTGCTCACCGCATACCTCTTCGATAACGTCTTCCAGGCCGCGTCTGCGTGGACGATGGCGCGCATCTCGCAGGACGCATTGCGCCGCCTGCGCCGTGACCTCTTCGGGCATCTGCAAAAATTATCCATCGCCTTCTTCGACCGTCATACCGCGGGCGAATTGATGAGCCGCCTCACCAACGACATCGACGCCATCAACCAGGCGGTTTCGCAAAACGTGGTGTCACTCATTGCCAGCGTGTTATCCCTCGTTGGCATCATCATCGCCATGTTCGTGCTCAATCCGTATCTTGCCATCTCTGCGCTCATCGTCGTGCCCATCATGTTCTGGTTCACCAACTTCATCGCGCGCTACACCCGCAAAGGGTTCCGCGATCTGCAAAGGGAACTCGGCGAGATCAACGGCGTGATGGAGGAATCCATCAGCGGGCAGCGCGTGGTCAAAGCCTTCCGCCGCAGTGAGACCGCCATTGAGCGTTTCCGCGCCAGCAACGAAAAGGTTTATAAAGCGGGCGTCTATGCCAACACGTACGCCCTCATGCTCATGCCGCTCACATGGGTGCTCGGCAATTTCTTCATCATCGTGCTCGTCAGCCTCGGCGGCTATCTTGCGCTTCAGGGTCTTGCCACCGTCGGCATGATCGCCACATTCATCGGATACGCCCAGGGTTTCCTCCAGCCGCTTCGTCAACTCGCCAACATGTACAACTCGATCCAGGCCGCGCTCGCAGGAGCCGAACGAGTCTTCGAGATCATGGATACAGATGCGGAGGTGGACAACGCTTCGGACTCACCCCTGCCTGCTCCCGTCCGAGGAGAAGTTCATTTCACTGACGTCTCTTTCGGCTACCTGCCCGACACACCCATCATCAAGAACATGACCCTCCAGGCGAAGGCAGGCCAAACCATCGCCCTCGTCGGTCCGACAGGCGCGGGCAAGACCACCATCATCAACCTGCTGACACGCTTCTATGAGATCAACTCAGGCACGATCACGATAGACGGAAGAGACATCCGAGGCATCTCGAAAGACGACCTGCGCAGGAAACTCGGCATCGTCCTGCAAGACACCTACCTTTTCGCCGACACCGTCATGGAAAACATCCGCTACGGACGCCTCAACGCCACCGACGAGGATTGCATCCAGGCCGCCAGACTTGCGGATGCCGATCACTTCATCCTGCAACTCCCCCAAGGCTACCAGACCAGACTCTCCGAGCGCGCCTCCAACCTCAGCCAGGGACAGCGCCAACTGCTTTCCATCGCCCGCGCCATTCTCGCAGACCCGAGCATCCTCATTCTGGACGAGGCAACCTCCAGCGTGGACACGCGAACCGAAGCCCGCATCCAAAAATCACTTCTGCGCTTGATGGAGGGCCGCACTTCCTTCGTCATCGCCCACCGCCTGTCCACGATTAAAGATGCGGACAACGTTATCGTCATTAACGACGGCGAGATCGTCGAACAGGGAACACATCAGCAACTACTCAAAGCAAAGGGCTTCTTCCACAAGTTGTACATGAGTCAATTCAAGGGATTGGCGATATAAAAGGCAACACCTGTGAGATGATACAATTCATCTCACAGGTGTTTAATGGCAAACAGACTCTCAACTTCCACCTCCCCTTATCTCCTCCAACACTCGCACAACCCCGTGGATTGGCTCCCCTGGGGCGAAGAGGCGCTGGCAAAAGCAAAGACCGAGAATAAGCCGATCTTTTTATCCATAGGCTATGCTGCGTGTCACTGGTGCCATGTCATGGCGCACGAGTCCTTTGAAGACGAGGAGACCGCGGCGTTCATGAATGAACATTTCGTCAACATCAAAGTGGACCGCGAGGAACGCCCCGATCTTGACGCGATCTACATGCAAGCCACCGTTGCCATGAGCGGCTCGGGCGGCTGGCCCATGTCCGTGTTCCTCACGCCCGAACTCAAACCTTTCTATGCGGGCACCTACTTCCCGCCTGTGCCGCGTTACAACATGCCGTCCTTCAAGGACGTACTGGCTGGCATTGTTCGAACGTGGCGGGAACAACCCGGTGAAGTGTTCCGTGTCGGCGATGAAGTTTCCAATCACCTGCAACAGACGCTCAGCGTAAATGCCCAGTCCGATTCGGGGTTCACACAAGCACATCTCGAGGCTGCCGCAAAGACCCTCATCGATTCCTATGATTGGGGGTATGGCGGTTGGGGCACGGCTCCAAAGTTCCCACAACCCATGACCATCGAATCCCTCCTTCGCCGCCATTATGCAGGGCATCAAGATGCACTCAAACCCGTCGTTCACGCCCTCAAAGCCATGGCGCGCGGCGGCATGTACGATGTGGTCGGTGGCGGGTTCTCGCGTTACAGCGTCGATAATTTCTGGCGCGTGCCCCATTTCGAAAAGATGTTATACGATAATGCCCAACTCGCGCGCGCCTATCTGCATGCATGGCAGGTCACGGGCGACCCCTTCTTCCAGCGCGTCGTTACCGAAACGCTCGACTTCATCGCCCGCGAAATGACGCACCCCGATGGCGGTTTCTATTCATCGCTCGATGCCGACTCCGAGGGCGAAGAGGGCAGGTTCTATGTCTGGAGTCTCGAAGAAATTCGTGCAACGCTCAAAGAAGATTCGGATTTCTTCGAAGCGGCTTATGGAGTTACCCCGCGTGGAAATTGGGAAGGCAGGACGGTCCTTCAGCGCGCATTGGACGATGCCTCCCTCGCCGCCCGCTTCAAAACGGACCTTGAATCTGTTCCCGTCAAATTAGCAGACTGCCATTCCAAACTTTTATCCGTCCGAGCCGCCCGCGTCCGACCAGGAACTGACGACAAGGTTCTCACCTCGTGGAACGGCCTCAAACTGGCAACATTATCGGAGGCAAGCCGTGTCTTTGCGAGCGGAACGAAGCAATCCCCAACGAACGAAAAAGGGATTGCTTCTTCGGGGTATGGTCCTCCTCACGATAATATCTACTACAAACTGGCTACGCACAACGCGCATTTTCTACTAAAGGAATTGCGGCCAGATGGCAAACTCAAACATAGTTGGCGCGATGGAAAGACAACCAACGAGGTCTTCCTTGAAGATTATGCAGCCCTGATCCTTGGCTTGCTCGAACTCTACCAGACCGACTTCAATGACAAATGGTTCTCTGCCGCAAAAGAGCTGACGGACGAAATGCTCGAACTGTTCGAGGATCCCAACGGCGGCTTCTTCGACACCCCAAAAGATGGCGAACAACTCCTGCTCCGTCCAAAGGATGTGCAGGATAATGCCACCCCATCGGGCAATGCGCTGGCATGTGAAGCGTTGCTGAAACTTGCCGAGTTTACCGGCGAGGGCAGGTACCGCGATCCTGCCGAGAAGGCGCTGCGGCTTGTCGTGGGGATGGCGACCCGGTATCCCACTGCGTTCGGCAGATGGCTGTCAGCGGCGGATACGGCTTTGGGAGGAACGAAGCAGGTTGCAGTCGTGTATGAAGCGGGCGACGAAAGCGCGGCAGAAATGATCCGATTCATCCAATCCCGATACAGACCGAACGTGATCATCGCCGCATCATCCCATCCCCCGTCGGATAACGTACCTGCTTTATTGAAAGACCGCCCGCTCAAGGACGGACGACCTACTGTTTACGTGTGCGAGGGGTTTGTGTGTAAAAATCCCGTTACGACTTTATCAGAATTGGAGGAGTTGCTGTAAAATCAAGTCATGGAACCCATCCTTCTGCAAAACTTGATAAAGCTTGGCATGGCGGTTTTGATCGGCGGGATCGTCGGCGCGGAGCGTGAGTTTCAGGATAAAGCCGCGGGCTTTCGCACGATCATCCTGATCACGGTCGGCTCGACGCTGTTCACGATCTTTTCGCTCAGCATGGACCCGGGCTTTACCCAGACGCGCATTGCCGCGAATATCGTGACGGGCATCGGTTTCCTTGGTGCGGGCGCGATCGTGCGTGAACGCGGAAAGATCGGCGGGCTTACCACCGCCGCCACGATCTGGCTTTCCGCCGCACTGGGGATGGGAATCGGCGCAGGTGAGTTGGTCTTTGTCTCCATCGCCACCCTGGTCATCATCGTCGTTCTGCTGATCTTCCCCCACCTTGAAGACCGAATTGATCGGGTGCGTGAAGCCCGTACCTATCAAATTACATTCACCACCGGGAAGATCAACAAGATCGAAACGATCCAACAACTGCTCAGCGAGCATTCGCTGTTTACTCTGGAGCAGCATCTGACGAAATCGGAGGCAACAGTCGAAAGCACCTGGCGGACCATTGGGACCATGAAGGGTCACGAGCGTTTTGTGGAACAGATGCTGAAGGACAAGGATATCAGGCAAATGACCTACTAGGCGCAGAGGCATTAAAGCAAATGGCTCCCGGTTCGGGAGCCATTTTTTGTTACTTCGGTTCGATATTGCCATTCGAGTCAGTCGACTGATCATCCTTTTTGTCACCGCCCAAACCATCGCGAAATGACTTGATGCCTTTGCCGAGTTCGCCGGCGATCTTGCCAATCCGCCCGGGACCGAACAACAGCAGCACGATGACAAGGATGATGATCCATTCCCAACCACCTAAACGAAACATAATCTACTCCTTTTTCGATTTCGGTTCTATCGTACCACAATCAGGATTAATTCACCATTATAGTTCGCGGCGGAAAATGATGCCTTCGATGAAGCGGATGGCGCGCCGCACGAACGAACGCACACGACCCAGCACCCGGTATTGCTGCGGGTACACATGACCTTTGCTCGGAAGCGGACCCGTCCATTCAGCGGTCAGCGCGCCCCAGGTCAGGCCTGCGCCAAAACCCACCAGCACAAGTTTGTCGCCCGATTTGATCTGTCCTTTTTCCACAGCTTCCACCGTGGCGATCGGGATGGAGGCGGTGGATGTATTGCCATATCGGTCAAGGTTGACGACAAATTTATCCATTGGCAGCTTGAGCCCGCGCGCCGCCGCCTCGATGATACGGATGTTGGCTTGATGCGGGATGATCCACTGGACCTGCTCAAGAGTCATCCCGGCAGAGTCGAGGGCTTCGTTGGTCGCCTGCGCCATGACCCGCGTCGCGAACCGGAAGACCTCCTTGCCATCCATCTCAATGAAATGTTTCCCCTCGTGGATCGTTGCTTCGGTCGCAGGGTTTGCGCTTCCGCCGCCCGCCAATGTCAGCAGGTCGCCGCCGGAACCGTCCGAGTGCATGACCGCGGAATAGACGCCGCCAGGTCTTTCACTCGCCTGTAAAACGAACGCGCCCGCCCCGTCACCGAACAGGATGCAGGTGTTGCGGTCCTTCCAGTTGACAAAGCGCGAGAGCGTCTCTGCGCCGATCACCAATGCATTCCGGATCGATCCACTGCGGATCGCCTGCGCCGCCATGTTGGTTGCATAAATGAACCCGGAACAGGCTGCCAGCAGGTCGAACGCCCCCGCCCGAGTCGCACCGATCTGATCCTGAATGAGGCAGGCGGTGGCAGGGAAAATGTAATCCGGTGTCGATGTTGCACAGATGATCAGGTCCAGGTCTGTAGGGCGAAGGTTGGCGACGGTCAAGGCTTTTAGCGCCGCATCCACCCCCAACGATGATGTGGTCTGGCCGTCACTTACAATCCGGCGTTCACGAATCCCTGTACGTTCGCGGATCCATTCGTCGTTGGTCTCCACCATCTTGGATAGATCATCGTTTGTCAAGATCGATTCGGGCGCGGTCATCCCCCAGCCGGTGATGTGTGCGTATGGCATAACCTACTCCTAAACAATTAAAGTCGCAGCCGTTTAAGCGGCCCGACCAGCGTATGAATTACCCCGCAAATTTACTGAAGACCAATGTGGCGTTATGTCCGCCAAAGCCAAACGAATTTGACATGGCGTGATCGATCTCCGCTTTGCGCGACTGGTTCGGCACGTAGTCCAGATCACATTCGGGGTCCGGTGTCTGGTAATTGATCGTCGGCGGGATGACTCCTTCGCGCATCGCCAGGATGCTGAAAACCGCTTCCACGGCGCCGGACGCCCCAAGCAAATGCCCCGTCATGGATTTTGTGGACGAGATCGGTATGTTATACGCCTGTTCCCCGAACACGGTCTTGATCGCGGCTGTCTCGCTTTTGTCGTTCAGAGGCGTGGAGGTCCCGTGTGCGTTGATGTAATCGATATCCGCGATTTCCAGTCCGGCGTTTTCCAGCGCCAGTTTCATGGAAAGCGCCGCGCCCGCGCCGTTCTCAGCAGGTGCGGAAATATGATACGCATCATCGGTCGTGCCATAACCGGACAACTCACACAGGATCTTTGCACCACGCGCCTCGGCGTGTTCCAGAGATTCGAGGATCAACACACCCGCCCCTTCCCCCATCAGGAATCCGTCACGATCCTTATCGAACGGGCGCGAGGCAGTCAGGGGATCTTCGTTGCGCGTGGACAGGGCGCCCATCACATTCATGCCCGCCATGGCAAGTGGGACAAGGGCTCCCTCTGATGCGCCGGCGATCATCACGTCCGCCGCGCCGCGCCGGATCATCTCTGTGGCCTCACCGATCGCGTTATTGCCGGAGGCGCACGCCGTAGCCAGCGACATGTTCGGTCCGCGCGCGCCAAAACGGATGGCAAGCAGACCCGCCGCGCTGTCCGAGATCATCATGGGTACAAGGAAGGGGCTGACGCGCTCGGGTCCGCGTTCGCGCATGACATCCGCCTGGTCCATGATCGTGCCGATCCCGCCGATGCCTGTGCCGATCAAAACACCAATGCGGTCGCGGTTTGTATCGTCGATCTTCAGCCCCGAATCCTCCAGAGCCTCGATCGTCACCGCAACGGCGAATTGTGTGAAACGGTCCATCTTGCGCGCTTCACGCGGACCAAACACTTCGGTTGCGTCAAAACCCTTCACTTCCGCGGCAAACTTTGTCTTGTACCGGCTGGCATCGAAATGCGTAATCATCCCGGCGCCCGATTTGCCCGCCAGAAGCGAATCCCAGGTTTCCTTCACATTGTTTCCAACAGGACTGATGCACCCCATCCCTGTAACAACTACTCTTCGTCTCATAAAGCTGGTCTCCTCATCAGAATACGGGGAAATGGAAGATTTCCCTGCAGGTCTAGGCAGTTATAACACAACCGGGGTGAATTGGACGCGGCGGGCTCTTACAGACTTTGGATGGTCTTCCACGCCTGCTGAATGTGCATACGATCGTGATCGGCGATGAAACCCATCACTTCCAGAAAGTTTGTCGGTCCAAAGATGGCATGCCGCGCCCGGCGCGACCAGATCGCTTCATTCAGGTTCTGCAACCTTTGCAGGGTTTCCAGGCGCGCGGCTACGAATCCCGAAGAAGCAGTACAGCCATCCACCTGCAGATAATCCCTTTCACTTGCCCACACGCTCGTATCCGGCCGCGGGATGAAGGCATCCTCCTTTTTAAGCATCAGGTCGATCTGCACCTGGTGGATCTCCCGTTCGGTATCGCGCAGGTGACAGACGATCTCGTTCATCGCCCAATCCTCGCGCCCCGGCTCCACCTGCCACTGCTCCGGCGTCAATGCGGACGTCAGGACGCCCAGCACTGCGGGAGTAGCCTGTATGATGCCAAGGATCGCATCGGGTGATTTGAACGAAGGCTCGAGCGTGGAATGGTCAACGGATTCAAGCCACGGGCGCAGATCTGCCAATTTGCCGCGCCCCGCCTCGGGTCCGGGACTTGAAGCGGATTCGCCGTCGACGAGATACGTCTTCAACCCAAGCCGATGTGCGGGCAGAATATCCCGCTTGGCATCGTTACCCACCATCAGGATCGGTCCATCGGGCCAGCCAAGCTGTCCGAGGACTTCGGCATAATATGCCGGATGTGTCTTGCTGAAGTGAAAATTTTCGAATGTGGAGATCAGTTCAAAACGTTCGGGATCCAGCCCTGCCCAACGCAGACGATGATGGGTCGCCTTGCGCGGAAACAGGGGATCGGTGGCAATGGCAACGCGGAACCCGTTCGATAATGCCCACTCGATCAAGGGAACTGCCTCGGGCCGCGGGCTTGTCCGGTCACCAAGGGTCGGAAATACTTCATCGTAGAACTGCTCGAGGGTCGCGCTTAATTCGCCTTTTGAAATGCCGATCCCGGGATAATAGTAAGCCTCAAAGACATCCTGCAATGTGCGGGTGGGGTCTTCGCTTTCCGTCATCATGTGCGTTCCTGCAAGCAAGGCACGCAACATGACGTTCGGCGGTGCATATTGCGCCATGTGACTCGATAAAGCCTGAAAGTACGCCGGAAGGAACGCCTCAAGGTTTGTATTCAGCAGCGTATCGTCAAGGTCAAACAGCAATGTCAGCGGCATGGTGGTTCGATATTTCCTTTTCAAAGCAGCCCCATGAAATTCGGGTCCTTCAGGATTTGATCTCAAATTTGAACGGCAAGGAATGACATTCCCCGCAGCCGATCTGGGGTTCGTTTACTTTTTTATGCGATTTTTCGCAATATGCCTGGACCTGCACGCGCCGCAGGAAGGCAGCAGACAGGGGACGCGTCACTTTTGCGCGCAGTTGCATGAACTCACAGGCATTGGCACGGCTGATCTCCGGGACCGGGCAGGTCCCGCACAGATCGCGCGTCCAGTTTTCGCCTGCGGCTTTCAACAGCCTGCATTCCTCCACATTGCGGCCGCGGAAGTAATCTCCGTAAAAATAGGGGCATTCGTTTCCAGCGGGTGTTTTCATGGATCAAATTATAGTAAAGGTTTCTGAATAAACGATGAGCGAGCGGTTCAATTACTTACCTGAAGCCGCTCGCCCGTTTCCACATCCAACTCCAGAACGATCATTTATACGCGCGTGACGTATCCACCTGTCTCTGTGTTGATGCGGATCACATCGCCGACCTTTACGAATTGCGGGCATTGCACTTCCAGTCCCGTTTCAGTGATCACCTTTTTGGTGACACCCGTGGCGGTATCGCCCCGGATGGCGGTCTCTGCCTCCACAACCATCTGCTCCACAGAACTCGGAATCTCGATATCGAGCGGTTCGCCCTTATAGAAGGTGAGTTTCACCTCCATGCCTTCCTTGAGGTAGAGGGCATCGTCGCCAAGCATTTCCTTCTTGATGGCGGGCTGTTCGAATGTCTCGTTATCCATGAAGTGATAGAAATCACCGTCTGTGTACAGATAGGAAACGTTGTGGAAATCGAGGCTGACATCCTGGACGGATTGACCGGAGTTGAAGGTGCGCTCGATATTTGCGCCGGTCTGCAGGTTGCGCGCCTTGATGCGGATATTGGCATTGCCGCGACCGGTTTTGTTGTGGCTGTAATCCAACACCTTGTAGAGGCCGCCATCCAGTTCGAAGGTCACGCCTTTGCGAAGTTCGTTTACATCGATCATACTTGCACTTTCCTTGAGTTGAGATTAAATTGAAGCGGCGGGATTATACTATAAGAGACCGGGGGTTGGATATGGATTCAATGGGACGCCTCCGAATCCGGATCATCCTTAAGCAGTTGGACAGCATGAGGAAGGACTGGAACGATTACCTGCATGTTCTCCACAGCGCCCTTGGGGCTGCCCGGCAAATTGACGATGATCGTTCGTTTCCGAATCCCTGCCACGATCCTTGAAAGCATGGCATGAGGAGTGATCTTGAGGCTGGCGGCGCGCATGGCTTCTGCAAGACCGGACGCTTCGCGCTCGATGACGGCGCGTGTCGCTTCGGGGGTGACATCGCGCGGTGCGAAGCCCGTGCCGCCCGTTGTGAGGATGACATCCATTTCGCCGCCATCCGCCCATTCGCTGAGGACTTGGCGGATGGTGGTTTCTTCGTCGGGGAGGATGGATTGTTTGACCACGGACCAGCCTTCAGCCTGGATCAGACGCGCCAGGGCGGGTCCGGAGGAGTCCGCGCGCTCACCACGCGAGGAACGGTCGGAAAGGGTCAGCAGGCCGAATCGAATTGTCATCGCAGTTCCTTCCCATATGGGAGAACGTAGTCCATGAAATGCCAGCCGCGCTTTTCGTAGAAACGTCCGGCTTCGGGATTATCGGGGGTGACCATCAAATAACATTTCAAACATCCCTTGTCCCGCAGTCGCGCTTCGATCTCCGCCAGGAGCTGCGAGCCGATGCCAATCTGACGATGCGACCTTGCAACGGCAAGGTGATATAGTAAACCGCGGCGACCGTCATACCCT
>DIDP01000006.1:12307-69187 GCA_002418205.1 Anaerolineales bacterium UBA5797
CCCGCCGATGACGGAGCCAACGATCCCGCCTTCATCCTGCGCAACAAGGAACAGATCCGGGTCACGGGAAATCTTTTTTTCGATCTCTTTGGGCTCATCGGAACGCCCGACACGCACCCCTCTCTCCATGTCCTCCCATAATTTACGCACTGCGAGGTAATCGTCGGGATAATGAAATTCGCGGATGGAAACCATTTGGCACAAATAATGGAAGGACGGTTATTCTTCTTTCAGCAACTTTATCAGTTCGTCAGGCATGAAGGGTTTGAGCAGAAAATGATCGGCGCCACACTTCAGGCATTCATCCCTGACGTTCAAGCCGGATGTCATGATGATCTCAATCTCTGCGAATTCAGGATCCCTGCGGATTCCCTTGACGATCTCCATTCCACTCTGCCTGCCAAGATGAACATCCATGAGCAGAACATCAGGGGTTTCATTTCGGACCGCGGCGGGCACATCTGCATTGACATCTAGGGCCACCACCTCAAAGCCCTCCATTTTCAAGAGGGTTTGGAGAAGCGACACCATCGTGTGGTCATCTTCTGCTACCAGTACTTTTGGCATTTGTCTTTGTCTTCTTTTTCGATGAGGTTTTTGATTTTTCAGTCTTCTTCCCGGTGTTGTGGTCAGGCTCCAGGGCAGATGCCAGTACATCGTCAACCGTATCCGCATAGACAAACTTCATGGACTCCTTGATCTCGGCTGGGACATCGTCCAGGTCCTGTTCATTCCGTATCGGCAGAATGACAGTACGGAGTCCGTTCCGATGCGCGGCAAGCACCTTTTCCTTGACGCCGCCAATGCGCAAAACCTGACCGCGCAGCGTAATTTCACCGGTCATGCCAACATGCGGTTTGACCTTGCGCCCGGAAGCCAGCGAAACAAGCGCAGTCGCGATGGTCACGCCGGCGGAGGGTCCATCCTTGGGCTGGGCGCCAGATGGGATATGAAGATGAATGTCGGATTTATTAAAGAATTCATCGTCCAATCCGAGTTTCCTGGCACGCGACCGAACAAAGGACAAAGCTGCGCGCGCTGATTCGTTCATCACGTTCCCGACAGAGCCGGTCACCTGAAAACCTTTATTACCCGGCATGCTGGTCGCCTCCACGAACAGCACATCGCCGCCGTAGGGAGTCCATGCCAGGCCGGGAACAACGCCCGGAATGGATGTGCGCCGATTCAATTCCTCCGTCGGGAGGAAGATCGGGTGGTCTAGGTATTCCTCCAGGCGTTCTGGCACGATCCTGGCTTTTTTGACCTTCCCCTCCGCGATCTTTGTACCCACTTTGCGACACACAGCTCCGATCTTGCGCTCCAGGTTGCGAACGCCTGCCTCGCGCGTATATTCGCGGATGATCTTCCGCAACGCATCATCCGTGAAGGTCACTTCTTTTTCGCGCAGGCTGTTCTCACGGACCTGGCGCGGAATGAGATACCCCTTCGCAATCGAGATCTTTTCATTCTCGGTATATCCGGAAAGATAGATGATCTCCATGCGGTCACGCAACGGACCGGGGATGGTCTCAAGGGTATTTGCAGTTGTGATGAAGAAGACCTGCGAAAGATCGTAGGCAACTTCGAGATAGTTATCCCGAAATTCGCCGTTCTGCTCCGGATCAAGGACCTCGAGCAACGCAGAAGCCGGGTCGCCGTGAAAATCGAACGTCAATTTATCGATCTCATCCAGCATGAAAACCGGATTTTTCGATTCGATCCGCCGAAGCGCCTGCAGGATGCGCCCGGGCATGGAACCGATATACGTCCGGCGATGACCACGGATCTCCGCCTCATCGCGCACGCCGCCAAGCGAGGCGCGAACGAACTTGCGCCCCATTGCCCGCGCAATGGACTGTCCCAACGAGGTCTTGCCGACGCCCGGAGGACCGACAAAGCACAGGATCACGCCTTCGCGCTCGCGGCGGATCGCGTCGTCACTGGGCGGCTTGATCTCGTCCTTGCGGTCGAGGCGCAGTTTTCGAATGGCAAGAAACTCAAGGATGCGCTCCTTGACATCCTCCAGACCATAATGGTCTTTGTCCAAAATTACGCGGGCATGTTTGATATCAAGGTTGTCATCCGTGGCAACAGACCAAGGGATAGAAACCAGCCAGTCCAGATAGGTGCGGATGACCCCATACTCAGCCGCGGCTGTGGGTAAACGGGACAGGCGTTCCAACTCCCGATTTGCCTGCTTCGCCGCCTCCTCGGGCATCTTCGCCTCTTCGATCTTTTTACGGAACTCGTCTACTTCTGCAGCCTGCTCATCGCGTTCCCCCAATTCCTTCTGGATCGCCTTCATCTGCTCGCGCAGGAAATATTCCCGTTGCACCTTCTCGATCTCACCGCGCGCTTCATTCTGGATCTTCTGCCCCAACTGCAATACTTCCGCTTCGCGCACGAGCAGACCGATCAACTTCTTCAGCTTTTCGGCCACGGAATCGATCTCAAGGATCTGCTGGGCATCCGTCAGGTCCATGCGCTGGAAGTTCGCGATGGTATAGGCGGTTTGGAGCGCATCCTCCACCGAAGTAATGGATGCGACCAACTCTTCGGGGAAGGATGGGATCATTTGTGTGATCTGATGGAACAGGTCACGCGCATTGCGGGCGAGTGCATCGATCTCAAGCCCCTCCTCGACCAACTCGGGCGCAAGGATGACCTTCGCCTGCAGATAGGGCTCCTCGGCAACAAACTCCCCCACCTTGAACCTGTCCATACCCTGGACCAATAGGCGAACCGTGCCGTCAGGGGCGCGCAACAGACGATGAACGGTGGCAATCGTCCCCACTTTATAAAGATCCGCCGGACCGGGCGTTTCCAGTTCGGGGTTCAGGGATGTCACCAGCCCGACCAGCTTGTCCCCACCGACAACGTCATCCACCAATTTGATCGAACGCGGCTGCCCCACCGTAAGCGGGACCGCGGTCTGAGGATAGACGACCACCCCGCGCAGGGGCAGGATCGGCAGGACATCCGGATATTTCACCGAGTTTTCCTTATCCGATTGTTCCGCATCATTCGAGTCTTTTTTCTGAATCCGTGAAAACATGGAGGGAGCCATAAGCCCCAGGAGATCCTCGTCGGCCTCTTCAAGCCAACGAAACAGATCACCGTAACTGGATTGCCATCGGGAAGCGGGCATGTTTATATATCCGTTTTCTTCCTGGGGAGATGAATGGTAAGAAATCCATCCTTATATTCCGCACTGACATTCTCAGAATCGATGCTAGCAGGCAACTCGATGCCCACAGAAAATTTTCCAAAGGGGATTTCCATTTGATGATAGGCGCGCCGCTCTGAAGAATCGGAACGACCGCCGGTGACGATCAGTGTATTTTCCTGCAACAGGACTTCTATATCTTCATCCTTCAACCCCGCAATCTCGAGCCTTACGACAAAACTGTCTTCCGTTTCATACACGTCCGTCGGCGGACGCCAAACATTCGAACGGACCCGCCAACTGACCGCGCTGTAGACGTCGCGGTGGGTTTCCACCAATACCGGTATTGACTTTCTAACGATCGTGGGCATATCCAACTTCCTTCTCTTTCCGTGCCATCACATTGAATGAAGACCTGTCGAGACGAGCGCCCCTGGCGGGATTCGAACCCACAACCAACAGGTTAGAAGAATCTGGGGCGCAGTGAATATTCTGTCAAATTGGAATTATACTTCCAATATGTCCTTTCACTCAGCTAAAACAGGGCTTTTCTTCCAATATTTCCAATCTCTCAAATAAGTTCTATTCAATTAGCCCTACTATTGTCCTACTTTTTCATTCTCCCAACCCGATCTAGTATTATTAACAAGAATTCTCTACTGAGAATTGGAATCCTCACATTCAGCAATGCGCGCTTAGTTTACCATTCATTTAACGCATCAGCATTTGTGTCAAACAGATAAGCACATTCAAAATCTCTTTCTGTTGCTCTAAATCAGAGAAATACACCAAGAGAAGTATCAAGACTATCCAGTGAACCAGCCTCTTTCCTTCGCGGTCTTCCTTCGGTGGCAATTGCAACACAACACCTGACATCGAATTATTTCCTTCTCAATTCTTTTTATGGAAACTCCATCTGCAACAAGTCGTGAAACGGCAGCATCTTTCCCATTGACATGATCAAAGTCCAAAACGATGGGGTCACTTTCACCACAAATGCAACATGGATGACTTGAAAGATATTCCCAAACGTATTTCCGAGCCTCTTGTCGTGCCTGTTCCTTATGGAACATCACATTTTGGATATGCGCATCTTTATTGTTTTCGTACCAGCCCCGCGATCTGCGTGCAGTACATGACTTGCAGACGGCATGGCGTTTATTTCTAACAGTATTTTTCCAAGGAAATTCATCCATTGGCTTTTCTTGATGGCATTTTGTACAAATTTTTGTGGTCCGCATTGTTAAGCCCTACTATTGTCCTACTCGCAGAATCGACACCGCCATATCTGGGATATGGCGGTGTCATCTGCCGTACATCTAGGCGCCCCCGCCGAGATTCGAACTCGGAACCAACAGCTTAGAAGGCTGGTGCTCTGTCCATTGAGCTACAGGGGCATCCTGACACAATTGTATTACGTCCTTGCAAATGAAGCAAACCATCCCCCGATGCTTCAGTTCGTAACGGGTCTGATTCCCTTATACACGCGTGCCCCGCTCAACGTGCGCAAGATCGTCACTGCCGGACGCCCCAAACGTTCGCCCATTTCGTTCGAGTTCAAGGGCGTATTCCCGTTCGTCAGAAAAAGCCGGAAGACAGCCTCCACCAGGGCAGTCTGTTCGGTCAGAAAATCGGGCTGGACCGCGCAATGAGACATCAAGGCGTGCTGCACACCTTCCACCGGCTTGACCTCGGCAGTTGCCGGGTCGATCCAATCGATGGTCTGACCTTCGTCCACGTTCGCGAAGATCGCCTGATGCTCGCTGCACAACAGGGACCGCAGATACACATGCCAATCACGTTCATTCTTCTTCCACCAATCAAAGTCAATATGAAACGGGGTCTCTACTGTTGGTTTAACGAGGCTGATTCGTTTGCCTTCGGACATTATCAATTCACTCCTACTCGCTCAGTCTGAAATGCAGGTCGCCGACGTGGGTGATTTCGGGCTTGCTTGCCAGCAATGCAAACAATGGCGCGGGCGGGACTCTCCTCACAATATTTATCGCTGAATATAACTCCTGGGCATGGACGTGTCCTTGCGGGGTCAATTTGGACATCTCACGCACCATGTTCACAACGAGTTTTTCAAAGGGCTGCTTCTTTTCCTGCATCCAAAGCTGGTCCACAGCTTCAAAGGACGGGACCACAAAAGCCATGCGATCGTTGAACTCCGCCGAAATGGTCTGCTTCAACATGGCGAACACCACGCCGCCATCCGCCCCCACAATGACCGTGCGCACCCAATCCTTCGTGGAGCGATAGGTCTGCGCCTCGATGATCACCTCTCCGGGATTCTCGCTGCGGCGGATTCGCACCAGACTGCCCGGCATCAAGCCGTTGTCGTTATACCAATCGCGCAAGCCGGATACATAGCCATGTTCGCGCACAACCCATCCGGGCATCTTCTTATCCGTTTTGCCATCCACCAGGGTGAAGCGGACGCGCGGCGATTCATAAGCGGTCGGGAAGAAGGGCAGCAACCGTTTCGATAACGGCAGAGTCCCTGCGCGCAAATGGGGATAGATCAACGCAAAAGTGACTTCATCGGCTTCAGCGTCCACATTCGGCGCCACATCGCTCAGCTCGTCATCCAGTTCCCGCTCCAATCCCAGCATCTGATCATCGATGACAGACGGGTCGTATTCGATCTTTGAATAATTCAGGAACACCGGCACTTCGCGCACTTCCTGCGGCTCGAGTCTGTACAAGCACCACAACACCTTGCCCGCCGGTCCCACTTCGTCAAAGCGTTCATCCTCCTGCAATGCAAGATTCAACGAGAACTCGGTCAGCTTGGGATTTGCGCCCTCGGGCAGGGATACGTCTTTAAGCAGGTCAGATGTGGGAAGCGGTTCGCCTCCCGCCATGTCCAAAACTGCCTCCGCTAAATTGAGATTCCCCACATTGACGTCCACCAGCAGAGCGCGTGGGAACCAGCGACCTGCGATCCGAACGAGACCCTCATCCGCCTGGAATGCCGCCTCAAGTTTTTTCTCCAGTGCCTTGCCATGCGAGCGCAGAACAGCGTCGAGATCGAACTCGCTCTCTTCAACGGAGGCAGGCTCCTCGTTCAGACCATGATTCGAGAGTCTCGATGCAAAAAAGCGTTCGGCGCCATCATCCAACTGAACTGTCAATACATCGAATTCGCCGACCTCGGGATTGTTGCCCGCGCGCCCCGCAGTCACCTTGCCGTGCTTCCAGTCCAACGCCGGGAAGACAAGATCGTCACCAACCTGATAGTTTTCCTTGGGGAGATACAGTTTGCCGCCCGCCTGACGCCGATTCTGTTCTGCAACCTGCTCGGCACGCACATGCTCTGAGATCAACACTGCAACCAGTTCACGCACTGTGAGCGGAGATTCGGTTTCAAATAAGTAGTTGTGTAGGTATTCGACATCCTGTCGGTTAATCTGAAAATTATTCCAGTATTCTGGAGAAGTGAATTTATCGCCTGCCATTCCTATGCCTTAACGTGATCTTATATGTACACTCCGGTGAACGGAGCGGGATTATTATACCTTACTTGTGAGGGACGAAAGGCGCAGGATGTATAATCGCAGGCATGATCCCGACACTTGCCAAAGCTTTGCGCGTTGAGCCTGCAGCCTTCATCGCCTTTGCCGGCGCAGGTGGAAAAACAACCGCTCTATTCCAACTTGCGAGGGAATTGCCGCCGCCCGTGATCGTCACCGCGACGACCCACCTGGGCACATGGCAGGTTGGGCTGGCAGACGGACATGTCACCGCCGGGTCCTCAGCCCCGCTCGAAGAATTGGAACATGGCTTAAGCGGTGTCATTCTGGTCACCGGGGAAACTGATGGTGATAGAACCAAACCCGTTCCTCGCGAAGCACTGGATTGGCTCCATCAGTTTTGCGGCTATCATTCCATTCCACTGCTAATGGAAGCGGACGGATCGCGCCAGAAGCCTTTGAAAGGTTGGGCGGAATACGAGCCTCCCATTCCTGATTTTGCAACATCGGTCGTGCAGGTGGCTGGGTTGGGTGGCATCGGAAAGCCATTGAACGAAGAGCACGTTCACCGACCGGAAATCTTTTCAAGTTTAAGTGGGTTGAAGATCGGCGAGACCATCTCACCCGAAGCGTTGACGCGCGTCCTGTTGCATGGAAGTGGAGGATTGAAAAATTTTCCGAAGGATGTGCGAAAAGTGGTTCTGCTCAACCAGGCCGATACAGCGGTATTGCAATCCATCGCGCATGGCATGTCACAGGCACTGCTCTCCGGTTTTGACGCGGTTGCGGTTTCGAGTCTGGAGCGCAGGGAGATTTTCGCGGTCCATGAAAAAGTGGCAGGGATCATCTTGGGCGCGGGTGAATCATCACGTTTCGGGCAACCAAAGCAATTGCTGGATTGGAAAGGTCAGCCGTTCATCCGTGCGGTTGCGAAGACTGCGCTGGAGGCGGGGTTGTCTCCGATTGTTGTTGTCACCGGCGCAAATGCGGAACAAGTGGAAACCGCAATCCATGATCTGCCGGTAAAGATCGTTAGAAACGAGGAATGGCGGGAGGGACAGGCGTCCTCCATTCGGGCAGGTGTCCGCGCTGTGGATAAACGAATCGGTGCATCGGTCTTTCTATTAAGCGACCAGCCGCAGGTAACAACTTCGATCCTGCGCGCGCTCGTCGAGAAACATGCCGAGGGGCTGTATCCGATCGTCGCGCCGCTGGTAATGGATCAAAGGGCGAATCCAGTTTTGTTCGATCGAGCGGCATTTCGAGATTTATTGACCATCGAAGGCGATGTCGGCGGGCGGGCGATCTTTCATAAGGCTCGCGTGGAATATCTACCCTGGCATGACGACCGTTTACTGCTCGATGTGGACACACCCGAAATGTATCAGCGCCTGATCGCGGACGATTCATTATGATCTCAGCCATCATCCTTGCCGCGGGCGAGTCAAAAAGGATGGGACAGCCCAAGATGTTGTTGCCATGGGGAGGCATGACCGTTCTCGGCAAGGTGATCACAGTTCTTCGGTCTGCCGGAGCGGAGGAGATCGTCACGGTCACGGGCGGGTTCCGGGAAGAGGTGGAGGCAATCGCGAACCAGCATCAGTCGCGGGTGGTTTTCAATCCGGAATACGCAAACGATGAAATGTTAAGCTCCATCCAATGCGGGATCGGTGCGCTCAAGCCCGAAGCGGAGGCGGCGCTCCTTTGTCTCGGCGACCAGCCTCAGGTCCGGGTGGGAAGCGTGCGAAGGATCTGCGATGCATTCCGGGCAAGCCGGTCCAATCTGATCGTCCCGAGTTATCAAATGCGGCGCGGACATCCCTGGCTGGTTGCGCGCCCGTTGTGGGATGAGATCCTGAACATGTGCTCACCCGAGTCACCGCGTGATTTTTTGAACCTCCATGCGAATAAAATTGAGTACGTGGAAATCGACAATTCAAGTATTTTGGAAGATCTGGACACGCCGGAGGATTATTTGAAATTCAAACCATAGTTGTCCGTTTATTGTGTTTCCATTTTGATTTGTGATAAACTCGCTCCCAGTTTACCTATGGGAGCGCATGGATGAAACATCTGATCATCGTCAATCCAACATCAGGGCGGGGCTTTGCAGGAAAGGTCGTTCCACAAATCGAATCGTTATTAAGATCTCACAAGCTGGAATATGATCTTGTGATGACAGAACGCCCCTGGCACGCCGCGGAACTGGCAGAAAAAGCTGCCCGCGATTCGTACGATGCGATCGTCACTGCCAGTGGAGACGGCACTGCCAATGAGGCGCTCAACGGACTGATGAAGGCGCGCGCGGCTGGATTCAATCACACCGCGATGGGCATCCTGCCTGTGGGAACCGGCAATGACCTGGCTTACGGCATGGGCGTGCGCGGCAACCTGGAGGAAAGCATTGCCCTGCTCGCAAAGAACAACCGCAGGTGGATGGACATTGGCAAGGTCACTGGAGGGGATTACCCGGACGGTCGTTATTTTGGGAACGGCGTAGGTATTGGGTTCGATGCCTATACCGGATTTGTCGCCGCGAACATCCGCTGGACGCGCGGTCTTCTGGCTTATTTGATCGCCGCGCTTGAGACGATCTTCATTTACTACAAAGCCCCCACGGTGCGGATCGAGTACGACGGAAACACCCTGGAGCAAGGCGCGTTGATGGTGTCCATCATGAATGGGCAGCGCATGGGTGGAGGCTTTTTCATGGCGCCTGATGGACTTCCGCACGATGACATGTTCGATCTGTGCATTGCCGGCACAGCGGGAAAATTCCGCATCCTGCAACTCCTGCCCACGTTCATGAATGGGACGCAGGCGGCTCAACCGGAAATCACGACTGGCCGCGCCCGCAGGGTGACGATCACCGCCCTGAAAGAGACTCTCCCCGCGCACTGCGATGGAGAGACCTTGTGCGTAGCCGGACAAACGCTCACCATCGAACTGATCCCACACGCATTGGAGTTCATCACTGCGTTATGAATCTCGCCTATCGGTTTACCGCATTCATCATCGGTATCTACATACGGATCACATGTCGCATCGACGCGCCGGACCTGCATAAAGTCCCCATGCAGGGGCCGCTGATCGTCATATCCAACCATACCGGCCAGATCGAAGTGCCGATCCTGTTCCACCTGCTGCAACCGCGAAAAATGACGGGCTGGGCAAAGATCGAAACCTGGGACAACTGGTTCCTAAATTGGGTCTTTACGCTATGGGGGCTTATCCCTGTCCGCCGGGGTGAAGCGGATACAAGCGCGTTGCGCAAGGCGATCGAAGCCCTCGATCAAGGATACCTCTTTGGCATCGCGCCCGAAGGTACCCGCAACAAGACGGGACGTTTGATGCGCGCCCATCCCGGTGCGGTCCTGCTAGCAGTTCGTTCCGGCGTGCCCATCCTGCCGGTTGCACATTGGGGCGGTGAAAACTTCCTGAAGAACCTGAAGCGATTCCGTCGGACAGACTTCCATTTACGCGTCGGCAAGCCCTTCCGTTTGGATGTGGGCGATGTAAGGATGACCCGCGAGACCCGTCAGCAGATCGTGGACGAAATGATGCTAAAGATCGCTGAATTACTCCCAATTGAATACAGGGGCGCTTATGAAAAGGTTACAGTTGGTGAAAAATCCTTTACAAAAGGTGTAGAATAAGGTCAGCAACTTTGCATATTTGTTAGTCAATGACAAACACATGCAAGTATGATCGCCCTGCATGACTCAAAATTGATATGGCGACCAGGAGCGTGACCTATGAAGAAATCCAAGTTCCTTGTTTCTCTTTTTATAGCGATGATCCTGATGATCGCACAGGTGGGAGCCGTATTTGCCGCACCTGCCCTTGATGATGAACCGTTACACCCCGTAGGCGATGCGCTCGCAGCCTTCTTTTCCGATATCACCGATTACGAAACCATCATGGCTGCCCACAAGGAGGGTTTTGGCTTTGGCACGATCGCCCAGGCTCTCTGGCTTACCCAGAAATATGTTGGTGATTCAGAAGAACTGGACGGCGCAGACATCTTTTACGAAATCCTCCTTGCCAGGGAAACCGGCGATTATAGTTTCTTCACACTTGAAGACGGCACCGCAATCAAGAATTGGGGACAGTTCAAGAAAGCCATCCTGGATGGAGACAAGAAAGGCAACCTCGGTGTTGTAATATCCAGCCAGAACAAGGATAAGCATAAATCCAACAACGGCAATGGGCAGGACAAGAACAAGGATAAAGGCAACAACGGGGAGAATGGCAGCATAAATGGCAACAAAGACAAAGAGAAAGACAAATAAAGTTCTGTAATTTCTGAATCCAAAAGACGGTTCATGGCGAACCGTCTTTTAACTTAATTTATAGAAGTACGCGTTTGTTTCCCTTTTCTGAAAACCCATCGCCAGATAGAGTTGATTCGCCTCCACCCGCTGCGGATTGGATGTCAGTGCGACGCCGTTTGCCCCCGCAGCTCGCGCAATTTCGATTGCATGCTGCAATAAAGTCTTTGCAATCCCCATGCCGCGATATTCTCCATCCACGACCAGATCCTCCACGATCGACCTCCCGCCGGTTGGAACACGATAGAGTGTAATGGTCAGCATGCCTGCTATGGTGGAATGACCATCTGCGATGCGCGCGATCAAAAGCACGGAGGTTTCGTTGCGGGCAAGCATCTCAAGTTCAGCCCGTGTAGGGCAGGTTTTATGGGCGCCCAGGTAAGGCACCAACCGCGTGACGGCTTGATAAATCTCATCCGTGACCTCCACAACCCGTTCGACATGCATGGGATCATGCCGGTCGTGCCGCGCCGAGATTCGGAAAAAAACTCAAGAGCGCATAATAACCCACATAAACGAAGGAGGCAGGCGCCACCCATTCCGGCACATCAGGATATTGCAGCAATCCCCAGACGCCGAGCGCGCCATAGAGATAGGTCAGCACAAGCGTCAGCCTGCGCAGGCGCGTGTTACGCGTCGGATACACATACTTGATGGGAACAAATATAAGAATGTTGCAAATGACCAGTGCCGCAAGATTGATCCACGGATTCAAGCCCAGCAACATCATATAGATCACCAGAAAATTCCAGACCGAAGGAAAACCCCTGAAGAAATAAGACTGCTCATCCGTCTTCGCCTCAACCTGTGAAAATTGGAACCCGGATGTCAGCAGGATGGAAATTGCCGCAAGCATCTCGAGTCCCTGCGGCATCAGGTTCGGCACTTTGACCAGCAACAGCGAAGCGACAACCACGTAATTCAAATAATCGATGATGTTATCCATCAAGCCCCCATCGATCCATTTGGCGTAGGTCTTCACATCGAACCAGCGCGCCAGGATCCCATCGAATCCGTCCACGAACATCGCCACGATGATATAGACGATCGCCAGTTTGTAATCCTCGTTCCAGATGGCCAAAAGGGTCAGGAACCCCCAGACCGCCCCCGTTGCAGTAAACAGATGCACCCCATTCGCAAGCGCCTTGCGCGCCCAAAGCGGAAGTTTTTCCATTACAGTTACACCTCACAAATGATATGTCCACATTATACAAAGAAAAGGCGCAGCGCGTATGCGCCACGCCTCTTCATGGAGTCTCTTACGGGAGCCCTCGTCCTTTATTTACCCTTTGACCAGACCCGCCTTCACCGTCTCTCCATCAAACGAGTCTTCAACGATGGATGCTTCCTTCGGCGGATTCCCAAATACGAGATTGGATGTCAGCGTCTCGGCTGTGATGTAATCCTTGTGCGCTTCAATCGCGGACCTCAAGCCTGCCGAGGCTTCGACGAACAGTTCTATGCGATCTGCCACATCCAGTTCCGCACTCTTGCGCAGATCCTGCACGCGGCGAACGAATTCGCGCGCCAAGCCTTCCTGCACGAGTTCAGGTGTCAGGTCCGTGACGAGCGCCGCGACATACGCGCCCTCCTCGGCAACCGCGAATCCTTCCTTTGCCAACGCCTTCACTTCCACCTCTTCGGGCAGGATCTCGAACGTGTCGCCACTGACAGCCACGTTCAGAGGCCTGCCATCCAGCAAGGTATGCGCAGCCTCCTCGGCGTTCATGGCAAGGATCGCCTTTTGGATCGCCGGGAACCTGTTCCCATATTTTTGTCCGAGTTGCTTCGGCAGCGGCTTGACCGAATGCGATACAGCCTCGGTTGCGGCATCCAGCAAACGGACGTGCTTGACGTTCAATTCGTCCATGAACAGATCGGCGTAGGTCTCCACCGCTTTGCGCTCGTTCGCATTGCCGAGCGAGAACGCCACCTCTGCCAGCGGCTGGCGTACCTTGCGATTCGCCTTCTGGCGCGCGGAATGTCCGAGCGAGACGAGTTTCATCACCAACTCCATGTCACGGTTGAGCGACTCGTCGATCATCTCAGGCAGGACTTCAGGCCATTGGGCGAGATGCACCGACTCCGGCGCGGATGTGTCCACCGAGCGGACGAGATTCTGGTACAACTCGTCGGCGAGGAAAGGCATGGACGGCGCGAGCAGTTTTGAGATTGTGACCAGAGCCGTGTACAGGGTCGAGTAGGCGGCTTGTTTATCGGAATCAGATTCCGACTTCCAGAAGCGGCGGCGGGAGCGTCGCAAATACCATGTGGACAACTTCTCCACGAATCCCTCGATGGGACGCGTGGCATTTGGCACATCGTAGTTTTCGTATGCCTCCGTCACGTCACGGACAAGCACATTGAGTTCCGACAACAGCCAGCGGTCGAGATCGCTGGTCGCTATCGGACTGGTGGTGACGGTGGGTTTGTCGAGATTCGCATAAGTCACGAAGAACGAATAGACGTTCCACAACGTGAGCGTGAATGTGCGTATGACCTCGCCCACCAACTCTGAAGAGAAGCGCCGTTCCTGCCCCGGCGGTGTTGCCGTGTAGAGATACCAGCGGAAGGCATCCGCACCGTTCGCGTCCAGGACATCCCACGGAGCGATGATGTTGCCCTTCGATTTGGACATCTTGTATCCATCGCCGTCGAGGATGAGACCCAGGCAGATGACATTTTTGAAGGATATCTTGCCGAACAGCAGTGTGCTGATGGCATGGAGCGAATAGAACCAGCCGCGCGTCTGATCCACGGCTTCGCAGATGTAATCGGCGGGGAATTGTTCTTCGAACTTCTCCTTATTCTCGAAAGGATAGTGCCATTGCGCCACAGGCATGGAGCCGGAGTCAAACCACACGTCGATCAAATCCGGGACGCGCGTCATCGTTCCGCCACACTCGGGGCAATCCCAGTGCACGTTATCCACATACGGACGATGCAGATCGAGTTCGCTGAGGTCCTTGCCGGTCTTTTCCGAAAGCTCAGCCACCGACCCGACACCCTCGCGATGTTTGCACTGCTCGCACTCCCAGATCGGCAGCGGCGTTCCCCAATAGCGTTCGCGGCTCAATGCCCAGTCGATGTTGTTTTCAAGCCAGTTCCCGAAGCGTCCCGTTCGGATATGATCCGGCACCCAATTGATGGTGTTGTTCAACCCGACCAGTTCATCGCGGAACGCGCTCGTGCGGATGTACCATGACTCGCGCGCGTAATACAGAAGCGGCGTGTGGCAGCGCCAGCAGAACGGATAGGTGTGTGTATATTCCTCCGCTTTGAGCAACAGCCCTCGCGCCTGCAGATCTTCGATGATAAGCGGGTCCGCTTTTTTGACGAATATGCCGCGCCACGGAGTGACATCTGAGATGAAGGTGCCATCCGGCGCGACGGTCATCAACACGGGCAGATCGTACTGTTTCCCGGTCTCCATGTCCTCCTGACCGAATGCAGGAGCCGTATGCACCAAACCGGAACCATCTTCGGTCGTGACGTAATCGCCCATCACAACGTAATACGCAGGCTTGTCGGTTGGCACGAAGGTATACAGCGGCTTGTATTTCAATCCATTAAGTTTCTTGCCCTTATAAGTTTCAAGAACCTTGACATCCTCTTCTCCAAAGACCTTCTGCACCAATGCACCCGCAAGGATCAACTTTTCCTTTGTGCCGTTATTGTCACGTTCGACAGTGACATACTCAACATCAGGATGTGCGACGACAGCCACATTGCCCGGCAGCGTCCAAGGCGTCGTCGTCCACACCAGCAAGGATGTATCGGGCTTATCCACCAGCGGCATGCGGACAAAGACCGAAGGGTCGGTCGCCTCCTCGTAGCCGAGGGCAACTTCATGGTCCGAAAGAGGCGTGCCGCAGCGCGGGCAGTAAGGCACGACCTTATAGCCCTTGTACAGCAGGTCCTTATCCCAGAAATTTTTCAGGATCCACCAGACCGACTCGATGTAGTCGTTGGTGTAGGTCACATACGCATCCTCGAGATCGACCCAGAACGCGATGCGGTCGGTCAACCTTTCCCAGTCCTGGATATAGGTAAAAACGGACTTCCGACAAAGTTCGTTGAATTTGTCGATGCCGTATTCCTCGATCTGTTGCTTGTTGGTAAAACCAAGCTGCTTTTCAACTTCGATCTCGACAGGCAGACCGTGCGTATCCCAGCCGCCGCGCCGCGAGACATGATAGCCGCGCATGATCTTGTAGCGCGGGAACATATCCTTGAACGCGCGTGCCAGCACGTGATGCACGCCGGGCTTTCCATTCGCAGTCGGCGGTCCCTCATAGAATACGTACTCGGGTCCGCCCTTGCGCTGCTCAACGGTCTTCTTGAAGATCCCGGCTTGCTTCCAGAACTTCAGCACGCCTTCCTCCATTGAAGTCACGTCGAGCTTGGGTGATACAGGTTTGAACATTCTGCCTCCGAATTTTCATGTCGCTGCGAGGAGCGAAGCGACGACATATTAAAACAAAAGCTCTCATCTCAAACAGAGACGAGAGAAATCCCGCGGTACCACTCTGATTCCACGCATCCAGCGCGTGACGCTCATTGGATGACCAGCATCATCCTGTCCTGATAACGGGGAACAATTCCGGCTTGCTTACTCCCCTTCATCTCTGCTCAGGGTTTCAGCTCGCGGCTCCGGGATGATTTTCGATTTGCCTGACTCACCTGCTCTCACTTTACCAGGCTCGCTGAAAGTTCCAGCAAATTTACTCGTTCCCATCACAGCCTTTAAGGTTTTGAAGATTATGCCACAGGATGTGACCTTCGTCAACTTGCGGGCTAAATCGTCTTACGGGATAATCCCACCATGACAACACTGCTGCTGGACGCCGATGCAATCCCCGAATCATCCCACCATCAAATCATCCTCGCTTCACGCCTGGACCTGAACCTGCCTCAGCCGCCGAAAAAGTTTTTCCGCCACGGATGGCAATCCTGGACCCTTACAGCATGGCTCGATCCATCCGATCCCCCATCCCCGATCCGCGCACCCGAATTCCGCGCCAAGGATGAAGATCCGGCGTATGCATTTCACAGGAACCATGTCAGTGCCTGGGTCAGCGCGGCGGAACTCGAAGGGGAAGACGATATTTTATTGGTCGGCGCTTTGAATCTAAGCGGGCGGGTTGAATTGAGTGACCACTCACTCAGAGGCTTTTACGAAGACGGTCATGAGGGCGAATGGTTGATTGCGCGCGGCAAGGAGGATGAGGTCTTCGCAAAATATGCAAACCTGCTGGGGACAAAATTCGGGGAAACACAGATTGAGGAGACTCCGCGCGTATGGTGTTCGTGGTATTCCCTTTACAAATGGATCAACGAACCGCTCCTTGTCAAGGTATTGAATGAACTCGGCGATCTGCCTTTCGACGTTTTCCAAATCGACGATGGCTGGCAGGTCTCTCACGGTGATTGGGAAGCGAACAAAAATTTTCCGAATGGCATGAGCCTGCTCGCAGAAAAGATCAAAGCCACCGGTCGCACAGCAGGCATCTGGCTGGCGCCGTTCATGGTACTGTCAAATGCACAGCTTGTGAGAGAACACCCCGATTGGCTGCTCCGCGACGAGCATGGGCGCCCTGTCCCGGCTGGGATCAGCTGGGGAGGAACCACCTGGGCATTGGATTCGAGTCATCCCGGCGTATTGGACTGGCTGGATCAATTGATTCGCAAGGTTGTCGGATGGGGGTACAACTATTTCAAACTGGATTTTCTTTATCAAGGCGCATTAGTGGGAAAACGATACAAGGACATCCCGCGTGAGGAAGCCTATCGCAATGCGCTGCAAGTGATGAGGAACGCCGCGGGCGAGGCGTATATCCTCGCCTGTGGAGCGCCGGTCATCCCTTCGCTCGGATTATGTGATGGCATCCGCATTGGACCCGATGTGACGAATTTCTGGATCAACAGACCCCTGACGACCTGGCTCAACAACCCCAATGAGTCTTCCACGGCAAATGCCATACGGACATGTATTCACCGCTTGTGGCTGAAACCGCTCGTTAATATCGATCCCGATGTCATGTACTTCCGTTCCAAATATAATGCACTCAAGCCGCACGAACAGCAACTTTTGGAAGATTTGGGAACGATCACGGGATTCAGGGCTACATCCGATCTGCCGTGGTGGTGGAAGGCGTCAGAGAGGGATAAGGTTCGGGAATTTCTGGAATCAGACCCAACCGTCCGGAGATTGAACCGGTATGAATATCAGATCGACGGGCGGGCTGTGGATTTCAGTCCAGCCGTCCCCATCCCGGAGCCGAACATGGACTTCCCTATTTGGCTGGCAAAAAATTGGGGGGTCCTGAAAATTGCGCGGTACCAGGTTTTGCCCGCGGTTTGGGAATCCATCAGAAATTGACTTGCGGCATTTCGCAATCAGATCAATTCATCCGTCTTCGCCGCCATGATGAAATCATTCTTGTGCAGACCCTTCACCACATGCGTCCACCATTGGACGGTCACCCTGCCCCATTCGAGCACGATCAATGGATGATGGTCTTGTTCCTCCGCAATGGCGGCGACCCTGTTTGTGAAATCCACTGATTGCGCGTAATTCTTGAATTTGAACATCCGCTCCAGGCGCAGAACTCCGTCCTGCTCCACGATTTCCCATTCGGGAACCTGCGGTTGAAGTTCAGCGATCTCAGCATCGGTGAGTTTTGGCTCACTGCCGCGGCAGGCAACACATTTGAGTTCGGACAATTTTTCCATCAGCTCCTCCGTTTCTCAACAACGATAAAAGACCGGAAACAATTTTACTCTCTTAAAGACTCCCGGCTTGTCAGATTATCTATCGTTCTCCCCAATGGATCGCAATGGTCCCGAACATAAATCTTTGATAGCCAACTTCACGGAATCCTGCGTTTGACATGCGCGCTGCCATCTCCTCGGCAGTGACGAATCCTTCGGTGGTTTCAGGCAGGTAGCGATAGGCATCCTGCGAACCGGTCAGAATCCCGCCAAGCATGGGAATGACATAGTGCATGTGAAGCCGGATGAAGGGCGAAAGGATGTTTCTCCCCGGGCGGGTGGTATCCAGAATGACAATGCGTCCGCCGGGCTTGAGCACACGATGCTGTTCCATCAGCGCCGTTTGCAGATCGATCACATTGCGCATGAGGAACCCGGAAACGACCGCATCAAAGGATGAATCATCGAACGGCAATTGGAGAGCGTCAGCAGTCGAGAAGTTAAGCGGTCCCGTCTGTCGTCCCACGCGCATCATTTCAAGGGTGAAATCTGCAGCCACCACCTTTGCTTGTGGGAACTGCGCAAGCGCCTCCCGCGCCAGATCACCGGTACCCGTTCCAAGGTCCAGCAGTGAGGCGGACTCGTTCAATCGCGCGAGTTCGATGACGCGTTTCCTCCAGCGGACATCCTGCCCGCCCGTCATCAGCCGGTTCATCAAATCATATCTTTTTGCGATCCGCGTGAACATGTTCTGGACGTATTTCGCGCGTTCATTGCCGGTCAAGTGAGTCATGATGTCTCCTGAAACAAGTCTGGCAATTATACCCATGGCGGGCATGATCCAAGTTATACTGCACGGGTTGATTCCAACGATGGAGTAAATATTGGTCACGCAACCCGCTTTTGATTGGAACGTTTGGATGCTGGCGATCCGTCCTCGTACTTTGCCTGCCGCGGCGGCGGGAGTTTTGATGGGCGCCGCAATGGCATGGCATGATGGCTTTTTTCGAATCGACGCGTCGCTCGTCTGCCTGTTCACGGCATTGCTTTTGCAGATTGGGAGCAACCTCGCCAATGACGTTTTCGATTTCGAGCGCGGTACCGATACTGCAGAACGTCTCGGTCCTACGCGGGTGACGCAGGCTGGCATGCTCACACCGAAACAGGTAAAGATCGGCATGGCGATTGTTTTCGGACTGGCGGCTTTGCTTGGGCTGTATCTCGCATGGCTCGGCGGCTGGGCGATCATCCTCCTTGGAATTGCCGCGATCCTCTCAGCCATCGCCTACACCGGCGGACCATTTCCCATCGGTTATCATGGTTTGGGCGACCTGTTCGTTTTCATCTTCTTTGGCATCGCGTCCGTGGCGGGGACATATTACATCCAGGCAGGATCAATCACGCCCGCTGTGTGGTGGATGACGATACCGCCCGGGCTGATCATCACCGCGATCCTGGTGGTGAACAACCTGCGCGACCTGGAACACGACCACAGGGCGGGCAAGCATACCATGGCGGTGAGGCTTGGGGAACAGGGCACCAAGATCCAGTATATCGTCTGCATGGTCATCGCCTATCTGGTCCTGATCCCCGTTGCGTGGGCTGGATTGATCCCGTGGTCTACCTTGCTGGCGTGGCTGTCACTTCCGATCGCATATCAGGCAACGCGTCTCGTTTTGACCCAAAAGGGACGCCCATTGAACATGGCGCTAGCACAGACAGGTCAGACCGCTTTGGCATTTAGTTTGTTGTTCTGGGCGGGGTTATTGCTTTCATAAAGCGGTGGTTGCCATACGGACGGGAAAATCGCCTGCCCCACTTGACCTTCGCTTTTAACTTACAAACTTCCAACTGCACCACTTACGCTCCAGCCAATCCACACTGAAATACATTCCCAGCCCAAGCAGGCTCATGGCGATCACGCCCGCATACATCGCAGGGTAATCCAGCAACGTGCTCCCCTTGTAATAAATATAATAACCGAGTCCGTACTTCGTCGCAGACAATTCCGTGATGTAGAGCACTGCCACCGCCGTGCCAATCGATTGGCGAAGCGCGGTCAAAATGGCAGGCAGGCTCGCCGGCAGATACACAAATCGGAACAAAGCCCTTCGTCCAGCGCCAAGGCTGCGCAAACTCTGGATCAACTGCGGCGCAAGCCCCGAAGCCTGATCGCGGACGAGAACCAGGATTTGAAAGAACAGGATCAGGAACAGAATGGCAATCTTCGCCACATCCCCAATTCCCAGGAACAGGATGACGACCGGCACAAGGACAACTTTGGGGATCGGGTATAACAAATAGATGAACGGAGAAAAAAAGCGGTTCAATTTTCTGGACCCGCCGATTGCCAGCCCCGCAGGAGCCGCCACCAACACTGACAGCGCCATCCCCGCTGTGACGCGCCACAGGCTGACCGCAAAATGGATCAACATATCCCGGTGCAATTCGCGAAAGAAGACTCCCAATACTTCCAGGGGAGGAGGCAGGATGGGCAGGTCCACGATCATCGCCGCTGCCTGCCACAAAACGAACAGAGCCATTGCCGCAAAAAGGACGTCACGCCGCTTCATGCTGCATTTCCCTCCGCAACAGGTTGCATAGTTCCTGATATCTTTTGCCTCCCGCATGACCATCCGTCCCTGCGGCGGGATTCTCGAAAACACGCGCCGTCCGCGTGGGCGCTTCATCGAGCAGAAGAATTTTCCTTCCCAAAATCACAGCTTCTTCAATGGCATGGGTAACGACAACAAGCGTCAATTGGTTTTCTGCGCACAAAGACAAGGTCAGATTTTGCAGCCCCTCGCGCGTGACCGCATCCAGCGACGAGAAGGGCTCGTCCATGAGCAGGAGGTCGGGTTCGAGGGCAAGGGTCCGCGCAATGGCAGTGCGTTGACGCTGTCCGCCGGAGAGCTGGGAAGGATACTTATCGGCAACCATATCGATCCCCAAACGTTCCAGCCAGTGATCCACATTGCTTTTAGGCTGGAAGTTGCGCGGCGCGTGTGTGCCGTCTGCTCCATAGAATTTCCGCAAGCGCAGACCCAACTCCACGTTTTCGCGCACCGTGGACCACGGAAGCAATCCATAATCCTGCAGAATCAATCCGCTGTGCGGACGCGGACGTGCAAGTCGTTGACCATCGATCTCGATTCCCCCGGCGGTTGGGAAACGCAGACCGGCAAGGAGATAGAGAAGTGTGGTTTTTCCGCAACCCGATGGACCGAGGATCGCCCAGGTCTCACCGCGGGAAATTTCGAGAGAGAATTCCTTGAAGAGCAGCGGAAGACTGGAATAGGCAAAGTCAATCGAGCGAATGGAGATCATGGGCGGGAAATGCCGATCGAAACGGAATCAGCCACCGGCTAGGGAAGAAGCGTGGCGTTGACCGAATCCGCATAGGGGACATCCACATCCAGCATGCCTTTGTCCTTCAACCAGCTCAAAGCATCCTGCCATTCGGCCTCGCTGGGCACGCCTGCAGCAGGAAAGACCGGAGCCTGATAGGCATCCAGCAAGGGAGCCGGGACAAGGTTCTGTTCGCTCAGGACATTCTTATACTTCGCGGGATCGGCGTTGACAAGCGTGGTGGCTTCCTCGATGGCGGCAAGGAACCCCTCAACCGCTTTGGGGTTTTCATCGATCACCTGCTTGCGGAAGGAGATCACACTGAAACCATATTCGGGGTGGGACGAATCATCGGCAACGATGACGCCGCCCTGCCCCACAACCAGCGAGGCAAGCGGATCGGGCATGACACCGGCGCTCAACTCACCGGATGCAAGCAAAGCCATGCGGTCGGGGATCTTCGGCACAGCGACAGTTTTGATCTCATCGGGAGTGAAGCCCGCAGATTGCAGGAGACGGTCGGTGACATATTCGATGACCGTCCCTTGCGAGACCCCGATCTCAACGCCCTTCAATCCGTTGACATCCGTGATGCTGCTCTTGCCTGAAGCGATAATGAAGAAGTGCCCGTGCCCTTCGGTGGGACGCAGTGCATAACGCACAACCTGCATCTGGATGGACTTTTTGTTGAACGCCATCACTGCCAGCGTTTCATTGATCGTGCCATCCACCTGCCCTGCGGCAAGGATCTGGTCACGCTCGGGGGCGGAAGCGACCGGCACGAACTCCACATTGACGCCATGCTTCGCAAACAGTCCTTCCTGTTGCGCGACATACATCGGGAGCGTGTCGATGATCGGCAGGACGGCGATCTTGAGCGTGGCAGATTCAGCGGGGGATGCACAGGCAGAGAGAAGTATGGACAGGCTGAAAAGTAGGGAAAAGATTTTATTCCTCATTGAACCAGGTTCCTTTGAGTTGAAGTAACCATGATTATGATGACGGAGTGTGGAATCAATAAGTGAAGATTGTCCGCGATTTCGCGTCAATCTTCATGCTTTTACTCTTTTTTGAGTTCGCACAATCGACAGGGGATTACTTTGGGGAGATGTTCGTATCCGAAACCGAATCAGTCTTTTCCTCGGAGGTGAACGATTCCCTGAAGGAACGAATACCCTTCCCGATCTCACCCATTGCCTTTGCAAGCCGTCCGGGACCAAAGACCAGCAATACGATCACGAGAACGATCAATAATTCGGGAAAACCAATATCAGGCATATTTCATGATCCTTTCAACGATAAGTGTAGTATTCGCAGATGAAAATGGAATTAATAGATCCGGTGCGAACGGTTACTCTTTGCCGCGAATTTCACCGATTTGCAGAGAGCATAGATAAAAATCGGTGGCCATGTGCCGGCCACCGATCTGCTTTACTCCAACGCCTTTACCACCTCAGCAATCGCTTCCGCGGACGGTAAATGAATGCGGATCACCTTCCGTTTGGCTTCGATCAGGGCTTCGTAATCGCCCAATGCCTGCGCGCGGATGAGCGTGCCGAAACTCAAGCCTTCGGTTGGAATTTCAACGTCTTTTTCCGATTCGGCGGTGATCTGAATGAACAACGCGTTCTTCAAGCCGCCTTTATGGAATTGACCCGTCGAATGCTGGAAGCGCGGACCAAACCCCGCGGTCACTGCATTCCCGGTCTTTGCGCGGATGGCAACGCGCATCCGCTGCAATGCGTCGATCATGTCACCGTTACGCGGCAGATAGGCGTTGATGGCAATATATCCACCCGCCTTCGCTTTTTTCAAGGAGCCGTTCAACACGGTCTTCAGCGACGCGCCGGTCACAGCCGTGGGAGAAAACACCGCCACGCCATCCTTCTTCCAGGCAGGCTTGCCTTCCTTCAATTTGCCATTCTTTTGATATTCGGCGATCTTTGCTTTCGTGATCTTCTTGCTCGACTCTACATTCGGCTGGTCGAACGCGTTCACGCCGACGATCGAACATGCCACCACGGTCGCGATCTCCCAGCGGAACATCTCCGCGCCGATTTCATACACGCCGGGAATCGTAAACTCGATCACAGGATGCCCCGCCTTCCGCAGGGACTCCATCGCTTCATCCAACCCGCCGGTCTGGCGCAGATACACAAACAGCCGATCCTCCTCATAGTGATTCACATCGCCCAACGGCTCCAGGGGCACAGGCAGGATTCCCTTCCCATTCTTACCGCTGGACTCGGCGATGATCTGTTCCACCCAGCCTGCAAAAGCGGACAAAGGCGCGTCCGCCAGGACCGTCAATTTATCGCGCCCCCGCAAAGCGGATTCGCCGATGACAGCTCCCAGCGCCAACCCCGGATTCCGCGCCGCGGGCACATGCTCGCCGCACTGACGCCGCATCCAATCCGCTTTATCGAGCAATCGATCCAGGTCCATGCCCAACAAGGCGGCAGGCGCCAGACCGAAATCGGTCAACGCAGAATAACGCCCGCCGACCATTTCATCGGCGGAGAAGATCTTTCGAAATTCCCGTTTGCGCGCCAACGCTTCGAGCGATGTGCCGGGATCGGTTGTCGCCACAAAACGCGAGCCGTCCTTTTTGCTGAGTTTCCAAAAATAGGTGAATGCAGACAACGTCTCTGCCGTGCCGCCCGATTTGCTGGCGACGATGTACAAACTTTTATCGGGCGGATATTCCTCTGCGGCTTTTGCAACCTGCACGGGATCGGTCGAATCCAAGATGGCGAGCGACAACGGTGCATCGATCTTTGCCGCGGCGAGCAACGAACTGAACACTTCAGCGGTCAACGACGAGCCGCCCATGCCCAGCACCAGCACGCGGTCGATCTTTGCCTTATGGATCTCATTTGCGAAGGAGAGGTACTCATCCATCTTCTGGCGCGCTTTATCTGTCGAATCCAGCCAGCCCATGCGGATGAGAACTTCTGCTTTACCGGCTTCGTCCTTTGCCCAGAGTGTGGGGTCATGCTTCCAGATACGGGCGGGGACGGAATCCGCTTCGAGCTGGGAGATGCGTTTGGAAACGGGAACAGCCAGAGGTCCCAGGGATGAGGCGGCGCTTTTCCTCCGCTTCTCGATGGTTTCGAGCAATTGCGCAAATGCATCCGCAAAGGCTTTAACTCCCTCATCCTCGAGTTCCTGCGTGACAACATCCATCGAGATGCCCGCGGCTTCGATCTGATCGATCTCCTGCTGCGCACGATCAACATCGCGCATGAGCGTCATCTCCGCTTTGCCGTGATCCTTGAACGCCTCCAACGTATGCGGCGGGACGGTGTTGACGGTCTCGGGACCGATGAGTTCGTCCACATAAAGCGTATCGGGGTAGGCGGGATTCTTCGTGCTGGTGCTTGCCCACAACGGGCGCTGGACATGCGCACCCTTGACCTTGAGTTTCTCCCAACGACGGCCGACAAAGGTCTGATGATATTGATCGTAGGCAAGTTTGGCGTTGGCGATGGCGGCTTTGCCGCGCAAGGGAGAACCATCGGGCAACTGCGGATCGACCTTGGAATCAACGCGTGAAACAAAGAACGAGGCAACCGATGCAATGTGATCGATGGGATGCCCCGCGGCGAGTCGGTCTTCAAGCCCGCCGAGATAGGCGTCCATCACTTCGGCATAACGCTTGAGCGAAAAGATGAGCGTGATGTTGATATTGACGCCTGCGGCGATCGATTTGCGGATCGCAGGGATGCCATCCTTCGTGGCGGGGATCTTGACCATCAGATTCGGACGCGCGACGCGCGCCCAGAGTTGCTGTGCCTGCGCGGCGGTCGCTTCGGTATCATGTGCAATGTTCGGGCTGACCTCGATGCTGACAAATCCGTCACCGCCGTTGGTCTCTTCATACAGCGGCAGGAACGCGTCACAAGCCGCCTTGATATCCTCGATGGCAAGCTGCCAGAAGATCTTCTCGGCATCCCAGCCCGCCCAGGCAAGCGGCGTGAGGGCGGAATCGTAATCGTTCGATTTCGCGATCGCCGCGTTGAAGATGGACGGATTGGAGGTAACGCCGCGGATCTCACCGCGGTTGATCATGGCTTTGAATTCGCCGTTCTCCAAAATTTTCCTCTGGATGTTGTCATACCAGAGGGATTGTCCGAGCTGAGTCAATTTTTCAATTGTTGGATTCATTTTCGCCTTTCCTTGCAACTCATAAAACAGATTCACCGTTTTCCATTTTATGGATCTTGCCCACCCGCCTCGCCAGCCGTTCGCCGCCTGCCTCGTTCCCAAGATAATGCGCCCCCAAAAAGGATTTGACCAACGCCGTTGCGAGTTCCGGTCCGATCACCCGCCCACCAAGGCAGAGTACATTCATGTCATCGTGCAGGACGCCCTGCGCGGCGGAATAAGTATCATGACAAATGGAGGCGTACACACCCTTCATCTTGTTCGCGGCAATGCACGCGCCGACACCCGAACCACAGACCAGAATCCCGCGCTCGGCTTCATCGTTCTGGATCGCGCGTCCCACCTTCTCGGTGAAGTCCGGGAAGTCAACCGATTCCGCGGAATTCGTTCCCATGTCAATGGGCTCATGCCCCGCGGCGCGGACAGCCTCCAGCACGGTTTGTTTGAGCGGGAAACCCGCATGGTCAAAGCCAACAGCGATTTTCATAAAACTCCAGACATGTCATTGCCAGCGCTTTTTGCGAAGCAATCTCTCGTTGTGCGAGGAGATTGCTTCGCTTCGCTCGCAACGACATACTACAGCAATTCTTTTGCTCTCGCGACCACATTTTCAACCGTAAAGCCAAACTTCTCAAAGATGATCTTGTATGGGGCGGACGCGCCATAATGATCGATACCCAATATGGACGATGCGTATCGCTCCCAGCCGAGGGTTGCTCCCGCCTCGACAGCGAGTCGCCTCTGGATCTTTTTCGGCAACACCGATTCACGATAAGCCTCAGCCTGTTTCTCGAACAACTCCCAACTCGGGAACGACACCACGCGCACCCCACGACCCTCCTCGTGAAGTTTCTGCGCGGCACCCATGACCAACCCAACCTCCGATCCTGAAGCCATCAGGATAATTTCGGGATCGCCGAAATCCTTCAACACGTACGCGCCCTTGCTCACTGTTTCACCATCAACGGGCTCAAACGTCGGCACCGCCTGCCGCGTCAATGCCAGCGCGATCGGTCTCTCGCGGTGTGAGATGGCATACTTCCACGCCTCACGGACCTCATTCGCATCCGCCGGGCGGATCACCGTCAAATTGGGCGTTGCCCGCAATGTCATCAATTGCTCGATGGGCTGATGTGTGGGGCCATCTTCACCGAGACCCACGCTGTCGTGCGTAAAAACGAAGATCGAAGGGATGTGCGACAGCGCCGCGATGCGAATGGCGGGTTTCATGTAATCAGAGAAGATCAGGAACGTCCCACCATAAGCGACGATGCCGCCATATAAATTCATACCATTCAAAGCTGCACCCATTGCGTGTTCGCGCACACCAAATCGCATATAACGCCCGGATGGGTTGTCCTTTTGGAAATCGCCAGCCTCATCGAATTTCGTATTGTTCGAAGGGGTCAGGTCCGCCGAACCTCCGACAAGTTCAGGGAGTTTCACCGACAGGGCATTCAGCACTTTGCCGGAAGAGGCGCGCGTCGCCATTCCCTTTGCATCCGCGGGGAAGACCGGCAGATCCGCGTCCCAGCCATTCGGTAGTTGACCCGCCAAACGCTGCTGTAACTCTGCCCCGAGCCCCGGGTGGATGCGTTTGTACGCGTCGAAGCGCATCTTCCAGTCGTGTTCGGCTTCGCGGCCTTTATCCACCGCGCCGCGATAGAACTCCAGCACATCATCGGGGATGAGAAAACGCGGTTCCAGGGGCCAGCCGAGGTTTTCCTTTGCGGCATTGAGCTCTTCATCGCCAAGCGGTTCGCCATGCGCCTTGGAGGTCCCCTGTTTATGAGGCGCGCCATAACCGATGAGCGTACGGCACATGATAATGGACGGACGCGGGTCGGCCTTGGCAGCGCGGATTGCGCCATCGATGGCATCCACATCATTGCCGTCCGCGATCTTTTGCACGTGCCAGTCATAGGCTTCGAAGCGCGCCGCGCGATCCTCGGTGAAAGCCAGATCCGTGGAGCCATCGATCGAAATGTGGTTGTCATCGTACAGGTAAATGATTCGTCCGAGTCCCAAATGTCCCGCCAGCGATGCGGCTTCAGAGGCAACGCCTTCCATCAGATCGCCGTCCGTGACGATGCCATAGATGTACGATTGAATGATCTCATGCCCGGGTTTGTTGAATTCCGCGGCGAGATGGGTTGCGGCGATCGCCATGCCCACGCCGGTGGCGAATCCCTGCCCCAGCGGGCCGGTCGTCGTCTCCACACCGGGGGTGAGACCGTATTCCGGGTGACCCGGTGTGATGCTACCCCACTGGCGGAAGTTCCTGATCTGGTCAAGTGAAACGTCGTAACCCGTCAGGTGCAGTAAAGAGTAAAGGAGCATGGAACCATGCCCGCCCGAAAGGATGAAGCGGTCACGTCCTGTCCACTTTGGATTGCGCGGGTTGTGGCGCAGGTGACGTGCCCACAAGGTATAAGCCATTGCGGCGGCGCCCATCGGAAGTCCCGGATGACCCGAGTTGGCTTGCTGAACGGCATCCGCCGAAAGGAAACGCAGGGTATTGATTGCGCGAGTCTGTAGTTCTTCAGTCATGTGTAACCTTCTTCGTTGAGATACTCCATTTTACCACCCCCATATCGGGGATATAATTCAGCATCATATTCCGGGAGAGCACACTTGCACCACTTCGTTTCGATCGCAAGGGAATTTTATAACGAGGGACAGATCATCCAGGTTCGGGAATTCGGTAACGGCAACATCAACGACACCTATCTGGTGACAACAGATTCAAAGGACGAAACCCATTTTGTGTTACAGCGCATCAACACCAATGTTTTTCGCCATCCCCGCCTCATCATGCAAAACATGCGTGTCTTTACCGAGCACATGCGCAAACGCGCCCGCGAGGAAGGTCATCACTGGGAGATGCCGCGCGTATTGCCGGCGCACGATGGGCAGGATTTTTTCATCGATCAAAATGGTGATTTCTGGCGCGCCATCAGTTACGTTCAGGGAACGCAATCCTTCGATACGATCATGGACACTAACCACGCCCGCGAAGTGGGACATGCCCTTGGGATCTTTCACTATTTGATCAGCGACCTTCCAGTGCACCGGCTTGCCGATACACTGGAAGGCTTTCACATCGCGCCGCGTTATCTCCAGCAATACGATCTGGCTTTTTCACAAAATGGATACAAGCTCGACCCCGAAGTCAAATATTGCATCAACTTCATCGAACGGAGGCGCGGCTTTGCAAGCACCCTGGAACTCGCCCGTGAACAGGGCAGGCTGCAACCTCGCGCCGTGCATGGCGACCCCAAGGTCAACAATGTGATGATCGAAAAGTCAACGGGCCGCGCCATCAGCCTGGTGGATCTAGATACGGTCAAGCCGGGATTGATCCATTATGACATCGGGGATTGCCTGCGGTCGGGATGCAACCCGCTCGGCGAAGAGACAGAAGACTGGGAGGCGGTTCACTTCGACCCTGAAATTGGTGCGGCGCTTCTGGGCGGATACCTCTCCCAGGCCCGCAACTTCCTGACCGCGGCTGATTACGAATACCTTTTCGATTCCATCCGACTGCTCGCTTTCGAACTTGGGATCCGATTCTTTGCCGACCATCTTGCCGGAAATGTCTACTTCAAGGTCAAACATCCTGAACACAACCTACAGCGGGCGTTGGTCCAATTCAAATTGACCGAGTCCATCGAGGCGCATGAAGCGGATATCCGAAACATCATCCAGGCAATGGTGTCACGCCCGGCATGACAAAGCAGACGTTTTCGCTTGTCCCATTCCCCGCAACCAACCTCCCGGATATCACAGTCCGAGGGAATATTTCACGCCAGGACAATTCCGTAAGCCTTCATTATGAGGTTTGCGGAAACATCGAAACCATCCAATTTCCAGAGTCATCCATCACTGCCTCCCGCAAGGATGAATTGTGGACAGCAACCTGTTTTGAATTCTTCTTGGCAATAAAAGATCAGCCGCAATACTGGGAATTCAACATGTCGCCATCCGGTGACTGGAACGTCTTCGTTATGGACGCCTATCGCCGGGTGGGTTTCCGCGCTGAAACAAAAATTTCTCGACTGCCATTCGATTTCAAAAAACACAGCCACGAATATTCGCTCGATGTTTTGGCAAATCTAAATCCGATCATCCCTGCCGACCGAAATATACAGATTGGGATTGCCGCCATCGTACAATCGACAGACGGACAGGAGACGTATTGGGCGCTTGCTCATCCTGCTCAACAAGCAGATTTTCATTTGCAGGAAGGTTTCATAATCACCCTGTAGTGTAAGAAAAGGATGGCTGCAAACTTCCATAAACCAGATATGTCCACCACACAGCGACGAATCATATACTCCATTATCCTGCTCCTCGGCTTCGCGTGGATCTTCGTCAGCGCGGACCGGTCAGGGACATCCACCGCAGGGCAAATTCCTGCGCCGCAAGCGGGTTTTCTGGCGCCGGATTTCGAATTAAAAACGCCGGACGGTGAAACTATCAGACTCTCGGACCTGCGCGGGCAGGCGGTGCTGGTCAACTTGTGGGCAACATGGTGCCCACCCTGCCGGGCGGAAATGCCGGCAATCGAAAAGATCTACAACGAATACAAAGAAGCTGGGCTGGTCGTCCTTGCCGTGAATATGACCTATCAGGACGACCCGTTTGAAGTCGTGCCGTTCGTGGAGGACCACGAGCTTACCTTCCCGATCCTGCTCGATGAAACCGGCGATGTTGGATCGGCTTATCAATTGCGTTCCCTGCCATCCTCCTTTTTCATTGACCGGGATGGCCTCATCAATGAGGTCATCGTTGGTGGACCGATGGCAGAGGCACTGTTAAGAACAAGGGTGGAGGAAATATTGAAATGATCGAAGCATTCCGTTCCCTGTTCGCCCCGCCCCGTCACTTTATTTTGATCGTTGCCGCACTTTGGATCGGTCTGACACTTGCCGAAAAACGAAGTGAAAAACATGGCGTCTCAAAAGAACAACTCAACAACGTTTCGTTCTACAGCATCATCGGTTACGTGATCGGCGGGCGAGTCCTGTTCGCGCTCGCAAACCTATCATCGTTCGCCCAAAGCCCCTTCAGCATCTTCTCGCCCAACCCCGATCTTTTCGATCCGACCGGTGCGCTGGTTGCAGGGGTTCTGGTCGGGACGATCTACGGTCAGCGGCAGAAACTTCAACTCCGGGGGACCCTCGATGCGTTGACCCCGATCTTTGCCTCGCTCGCCATCGGGCTCGCCCTCGCCCACCTCGCCGCAGGGACAGCCTTCGGCAGCCCTACAACGCTTCCCTGGGGCATCCACTTGTGGAATGCGACGCGGCACCCGAGCCAGATCTACGAGTTGATCGCTTCGCTTCTCATTTTTGGATTGATCTGGTTTTACAGGCCCGATCCGCCCCCGGGGATCCTTTTCCTTGACTTTATCGCGCTGACAGCCGGATCGCGCCTCCTCCTCGAGGCTTTCCGCGGAGACAGCACGCTGGTCCTTGGCGAATTCCGAGTGGCACAGATCGCAGCCTGGGGCATTCTGCTGATGGCACTGCTCGCAAGCGAGTCAATCCGTCAGCGTGAAAAAGCAAATTAAAACGGAAGCCGCCTCTCGTGAAGAAGGAGGCGGCTTTTTCATCCGGATCAATTTCTCATTGCGATCGGTTTCAAATAGGAGTCGAGCAATTTGTCCATTTGCTCAAGCGATTCGCAGACGAAGAGCATCGGGTTGAAGGCATAAACCGTTTTCGGGATGCGTGCAATGGTCTCGATGTCGAACGGGGCGATGATCACCTCGCCGCCGAACATGCCTTCCTGCTTGATGCCCAGGTTCTTGTAGAGGGAAAGGACGACATTCCACCCCTCGTCGGCAGAGGACATCTGTCCCTTTTGGTGAAGCGCATTCACGCCGTCTATGATGCGATGCAGGTTGGTCTTGTTTGCCTGGAAGTGCGCGTTGAGTTGCGGGAAGATCGGGCGGGTGTAATCGATGGCGTTATCACGTCCGAGGCGGTAGAACTCCATGATGGTACGGGTCAACTCCTTGCGCCCCGAAATGATGCCCGCGCCAAAGACCTTGAAACGGTTATCCTGCACCACCAGACCGAATTCCGTGCTGTACCACGCCAGCCGCTTGATGACTTCGCGCTCCTCCTGGGTCGCTTTCATGTAAGCAGGTGCAAATTTGTCCTCGATATCGGCGTAGAACTTCTGCGTCAGGAACGGCAGGTGACCGAAGATATCGTGGAACATATCCGGCTCGGGCGTGAACTCCATCTGGTCGCGTGTGCGCAGATAATCGGTGATAAGAAAAATGCGTTGACCGAATTTTTTATACCAGTCATCCGCCAGCGTGTAACGCACCACGGTCCGCTCGATGTGCCAGCCGGTGCGCGGCGTGATACGCCCGTTCAGATGCGTAACAGTCGGAATGCGGTATGGGTCCAGTTCCAGTAATTCAAGTCCGCGCGTATATTCGCGGCAAAGATGCTCAAGCAGATACGGTTGATGGACACCGGCGAACAGGTCAGCCCAAATGGCGTGCTGTTCGTTGGAGAAATTGATCTCCTGATTTTCGGTTGTATACTCCCTGGTGGGGTCGATGTGTTCTGCTGCAATGTCCCCCGTATAGATGGGCGTTTGATTCTTATCCATATTCATGCCTTTCTTTTTGTGGAAGGATCATGGTACGAGAACTCAAAACATCTGCTGAGAAAATATATCACCGCCAAACAGGTGCGTCAAGGAATGGGACAATTCCCCTCGTTTTTGATTGAGTAAAATTATGCAGTAGAATTCCTATAATGACTGAACTTCCCCTGCACGATAAAACGGTCCTAATCACAGGCGCCGCCCGCCGCCTCGGACGCCGACTGGCGCTGGCTTGCGCCCGCCTCGGAGCAGAAATTGTCATTCATCACGCGCACTCGGATTCCGACGCCGAAAGCCTGCGCGCAGAGATCAGCGGACTCGACCGCCAGGCGTGGATCTTCCAATCGGATTTCAGCGATTCGACCCAAACCCGGAACCTGATCCCGCTCATCAACCGCTCCTCCCCGATCCATTATCTCATCAACAGCGCCGCGATCTTCGAGTCGCTTTCGATGGAATCGACCTCCCTCGATGATTGGAACAGACATCTTGCCATCAACCTGACGGCGCCATTCCTGCTTGCTCAGGCGTTTGCCCGGCAGGCGGAGGCAGGCGCGCGAATCGTTAACATCCTCGATTGGCGCGCACTGCGTCCCGGTGCGGACCATTTCCCCTACACCATCAGCAAATCCGCCCTCGCCGCGATGACAAAATCCCTGGCGGTCGCGCTGGCACCCAGGATCACCGTCAACGGGCTCGCACTCGGCGCCATTCTCCCGCCCTCTGATGGCAATGCAAACCCCGAGATCACAAGGAATATCCCGTTAAAAAGATGGGCAAGGGCAGGCGAGGTCGAAGAGGCGCTGATCTTCCTGCTGACCTGCCCGGAATACATCACCGGCGAGATCATCCACGTGGATGGCGGCAGACACCTAATCTAAACATGCAGTTTCCGATACCAATACTTTACAGCTATTCCAAAACAATATTTTGCCTACACGCAAACCAAAAGGGAGACTAAGCCATGGACAAGGTCATCATCAAGAATCTTCTCGCACGCGGAATCATCGGAATCCGCGACTGGGAACGAAAACGACCGCAGAATATCCTCATCAACATCACCCTCTACACAGACACAAGCAACGCAGCCACGACAGACGAAATTCAATACTGCGCCGACTATAGTGAGATAGCGAAGAAAGTTCAGGCACATGCCGAAAGCGCGGGGCGATTCACGGTTGAAGCGCTGGCAAACGATCTGGCAAGGATCTGTCTTGAAGAAAAGAATGTGCTGAAGGTCAGCGTCCGCGTGGAGAAACCGGGGGCGGTCCGCTTTGCAGAATCGGTCGGCGTGGAGATCGAACGAAGCCGCGATGAATGAACTGCATTTTGCATATCTTAATCTCGGTTCGAACATTCAACCTGAGATAAACCTGCCTGAGGCGGTTCATCTGTTGGAGGAATACGGCGAGATCAGGAAGGTCTCAAGCGCCTGGGAATCGAAGTCGGTTGGAGCAGATGGACCCAATTATCTGAACGCCTGTGTCCTGTTCATGTCAAAGTACATGCAGGTGGAGTTGAAGGAAAACATCATCCGCCCCATCGAAGCACGCCTGGGACGCAGGCGGAGCGAAAATAAATATGCCCCGCGTACGATCGACATCGACATCGTCCTTTTTGATAACAGACCCTATAACGACAGGTTTTGGAGATTTGCGTTCGTCATCGTCCCCCTGGCGGAGATATATCCAGAGTATCAGAACCCGCTTACCGGTGAAAGCATCGTTCATACGGCAACGCGCCTCCGCAGGGAAGCCTGGATGGAGGCGCGTCCGGGCGTATTAGGCCAATATAACGGGAGCAAATTCAGTTCTTAGAACTGAAGCGGTCTCGATCCCCTTGCTATATTTTCCAAAAATTCCTGCCGCGTTGCAAGGTTCGCGCGGAAGGCGCCATGCATCGCAGAAGTCGTCATGCGCGCGTCGTGTTTCTTCACTCCGCGCATCATTGCGCACAGGTGCATCGCCTCCACCACAACCGCCACACCCTGCGGCTCGAGCAGGTCGCGCAGGAAATCCGCGATCTGGCGTGTCATCCGTTCCTGGACCTGGAGACGGCGGGCGTACATATCCACAATGCGCGGGATCTTCGACAAACCAAGCACCTTGCCATCCGGAATATATGCAACGTGCGCGCGACCGATGAACGGCAGCATGTGATGTTCGCACAGGCTGTAGAACTCGATCTCGCGCACGATAACCATTTCGTCGTACTTGACATCGAACAAAGCCCCATTGACAATTTTCTCCGGGTCGGCTGTGTACCCACACAACAACTCGGTGTACATCCGCGCCACACGATCGGGTGTGTTCTTCAGGCCCTCCCGCTCCGGATCCTGCCCAAGAGCCTTCAACAGTTCGACAACGGTTCTCTTTGCATCAGCGATATCGATATTCGTTGACCTGGATTCGATACTGTCAATGTCATCGTCAAATTCCATCTTTACTCCTTGAAAATCCAGCCCGACGATCGTCGGGCTGGTTCGTTTTTTTGATCTTTGGTTTACCCAAGCACCGGTTCGATCAAACCATAGGTCCCGTTCCGCCGCCGGTACAAAACCTGGATCGCGTTCTGCTCGGCGTTAAAGAAGATGAAGAAATTATCATGCCCAAGCAGGCGCATCTGCTCGAGGGCTTCCTCTTCGTTCATCGGCAGGATCGGGAACTTCTTGCGGCGGGCGATCAGCGGCAGAAGCTCGCCCGTCTCATCCACCGGCCATTCCTCTTCTTCAAAGACCTCCGCGGCAGAGCGCCCGTCCCCGCGCCCGCGATAATGCTTGCCCTTGTACCGATCGATCTGACGCTGCATCTTGTCGAGGGCGGCATCGAAGGCGGCATGCAGATCGTCCGTGCGCTCCTCGGTGCGGAGGATGAATCCCTTGCCGCGCACGGTAATCTGCGCCACCTGGCGGTCATTCGCGTTTCGAGCCGTTTTGAGATGGGAAAGTTCCACATGAATTTCATCAATTTCCTGAAGGTAGCGCTCGAGCTTGGCGGCTTTTTTCTCCACATATTCGCGCGTGTTATCGGTCAGCCGCATGTTACGTGCCTGGGTCTCAATTTTGGTCGCCATACTTACCTCCTGAAAAGGTTATCAACCATCCATCCGGACGGTTGTCAAACACGCCTCAGATCATGATGCGAAAGTGCGCGCGCAATGGTTATGGCATAGACTTCCTGTGCGCCTGCGGACAGGAGAGCCTCCGCGCAAGACTGGATCGTGGAACCTGTCGTCGCGACATCATCCATCAGCAGGACGGATCTGCGCTTCACGGACTCCGGGTCAGCCTGATACGCGTCATGGACATTATCGCGCCGCTGCGAAATGCCCAACCCAACCTGCGAACGCGTTTCACGCTTTTTCCACACGGCATCCGGAGCGTACTGCAATCCAATCTCATAAGAAAGTGGGCGCGCAACCAATCCAACCTGATTATAACCTCTCTCCTTCAGGCGCTTTTTCCCCAGCGGGACAGGTCTGAGGAGATCCACCTTCCAATCCAGTTTGCGGACAAAATCCGCCATTTGAATTGCAAGCGCATCGCCCACCGCCATATTCCGGCGATATTTCAAAGCATGCAACGCATCCTGAACGGGTGAATCAAAAACCGCCCATGACCGCATCTTTCGATACGCGGGCGGATTCGATCTGCATTTTTCACATATATCCACCCCATTTGTAGGTATCCCGCAACTTCGACAATATGGATTTGAAATACGCGGGACGCGTCCCTGGCAATCGCCGCATCAGCGCTGTCCAACTTTTCCACAACCTGCACAACGCGGCGGAAAGAGGAGATCCAATCCGCTCCACGCCAACCGATAGAGGCGGTACGACCAGGGAATGTTTCTCACAAACACAACAAACGATCAGGTTTAGAGGGCAGTTGCTATCTGAAGCGCAGCCGGTGTAAGAATAATGATCATGATGGTTGGGAAAATCAAGAAAGCCATCGGAAGGATCATCTTCACAGGAGCCTTGTGAGCTTCCTCTTCCGCACGCTGACGACGCTTTATGCGCATCTGATCAGACTGGATGCGTAGAATTTTCGCCATGCTGACACCAAGCTGCTCACTTTGAATGATCGCCGCGACAAAACTTGTCATCTCGGCGATCCCCAACCGGTCAGCCATATCCTTCAAGGCATCGCGCCTGACCTTGCCAAGCTGTATCTCACGGATGGCTCTTGCAAATGCAAGAGAAAGTTGATTATCCCATTTTTCACTGACCTTCGACATCGCTGCGTCGAAGCCCAAACCCGCCTCAACACAAATCGTAAGCAGGTCCAGGGCATCGGGCATCGCCTTGCGGATTTCCCTTTGGCGGTTCGTGATCCTGCTCGAAAGCATCAGATGAGGAAGGAAAAAGCCGCCAAATGTGGCGCCACCAATGTAAAGGGCATTATCACTTGGATTGGGTGACGGGGATATTAGGATCATCGCTGTTACGAAACCACCGATCACCACTGCCAGAATAAAACGGATCGCAAGGAATGTGGCGGCATCGATCGGCCAGGGATTGCCAGCCAATTCCATCCTTTTGGCGGTATCCTGTATCGCTTTCTGAGGAGTGAACCGGGCGGATACTTCTCCCAGACGCCTGACCATTGGTATAAGGACGCGTTCACTGAACGGCTGGGACAATTCAATCTCTTCAAGGGAGGCGATATCCCCGCGTTGAATAAACTCTGCGAGGCGCGCCTGCAACGGATCATTTTCCTGCTCCCCCTGTGCGTTAAACCGCAAGCCCACCGCGATCACCGCAATGGCGACAACCAGGACAAACGCTCCGATAATAATTATCGTCAGGTTCATACTACACCTCGATATCCGCGATCTTCATCATCACAAAATAACCGGCAATGATCATGCCAATGATGACCGCAACGGCTATTATCCCGCACAAAGGCTGCGGCAAAACAGGATTCGGATCAAAGAAACTGCCAATATATTCCGGGCTGATGAACCACAATGCCAGACCCAATCCTACCGGGATCAAGGATAACACTGCGCCAGACGTTCGAACATTTGCGGTCATCACGCGGATTTCGCCCTTGATCCTGACCCGTTCACGAATCGTGAAGGAGATCGTATCCAAAATCTCAGAAAGATTGCCGCCCACCTCGCGTTGAACGTTGATGGCGGTGATGACGAAATCGAGATCGTCACTGGGGATGCGCCTGAGCAAATTTTCAAGAGCCTTCTCCATGGTTATGCCAATCTGCATTTCCTGGACGACCCGATGAAACTCATCTGAGATGGGGCTAGGCAGTTCCCGGCTGACAGCCTCCATCGCCTGCATTGTGGAATAGCCTGCCCGGAGACCATTGACCATGAGGTTCAACATATCACCCAATTGGTCATTAAATTTCTGCAGCCGGACAGCCTGTTGGCGTTTCACATAAAACCGGGGAACAAAGAATCCGATCACACCGCCGATGATCACAGAAGCCCAATGGGATTGAATCAGCCATGCGATAAAAGCCAGGGCAACCGTGGAAATGAAGACCAAAGCATAATATTCAGCAACTTTGAGTTTCAGGTCCGCCCGAGCCAATTCCCGCGCGACGCGATCGCCCGCGGATGAACTTGCCACCCTTCGGTTTACCCATTCCGTTACGATGGAGCGGGAGGCTTCACGTTGAGCCTCTTCTGTCTGTTCGTCCTCGAGGAAACGACCAAGACGATCTTCAACAACAGACCGCTCACTGGAAATGGAGACGACAAGCCCCACAATGAGCAGGATCAACACCAGGACAGCGCCGCCAATCAAGAAAATCGGATTCATTTGCAAACCTATTCACACATCAGATTAATAACGTCGTCGTTCGCCAATCCCGAAGATGGAAGGCGGCAAATTGATACCGGCTGCTTCAATCTTATCCATGAACTTCGGACGCAGTCCGGTTGGGCGCAAACGCCCGACGATTTTTCCAGCTTCCACACCGGTCTGGTCAAACACGAAGATATCGGTCATGGTGATGACATCACCTTCCATGCCACTGATCTCAGTGATATGGGTCACTTTGCGCGTTCCATCGCGCATGCGTTCCTGGTGGGCAATGAGATCGATGGCACTGGCGGATTGTTCACGGATGGCACGTACTGGAAGTTCCATCCCGGCCATGAGACACATCGTCTCGACGCGGGACAGAGCATCGCGCGGGCTGTTCGCATGGGCGGTGGTCATCGAGCCGTCATGACCGGTATTCATTGCCTGAAGCATATCCAATGTCTCTCCGCCGCGGCACTCACCCACAATGATCCTTTCAGGACGCATACGCAACGAGTTGATGACAAGGTCACGAATGGTGATCTCACCGCGTCCTTCAATGTTGGGCGGACGGGACTCCAGGGTTACAACGTGCTCCTGACGCAACTGCAATTCCGCCGCGTTCTCGATGGTAATAATTCGTTCATCCCCCGGAATGAAACCCGACAACACATTCAGGAGGGTCGTCTTTCCGGAACCCGTTCCGCCGGAAATCAAAATGTTCAGACGAGCCTCAACACAGGCTTTTAAAAACTGAACGGCCTCATGAGTAATCGAACCAAACTGGACCAATTGTTCCACAGTGATCGGATTCTTGGAGAATTTACGGATGGTCAACGTGGGACCAACAAGCGAGATCGGCGGGATCACTGCATTAACGCGCGAGCCGTCCGGAAGGCGGGCATCCACGTAGGGACTTGATTCGTCGATACGGCGACCCAGTGGCGCAACGATCCTGTCGATGATACGCATCACGTGATCGTTGTTTTCAAAGGTCACAGGCACACGATGCAACTTACCCTTACGTTCGATGTACACATTCTTCGGGCCATTCACCATAACTTCTGTGATGGTGTCATCTTCCAGCAATGGCTGCAACGGACCGAAACCAAGAATTTCAGCCGCTATCTGCTCAAACAGGCGCGCCCTTTCCGGACGGGAAAGGACAATGTTCTCCTCGGCAAGGATCTGCTCAAAAAGGTCCTGGATGGTTCGACGCACTTCTTCGGTTCGCGTGATATCCATGGAGGGGTCCAGCTCGGAAAGAAGCTTGTTCTGAACACGGGTCTTTAAATCAAAGTATGAACCAGCCTGCGGGGATGTGATCGGGGCATTCACCCTCCTCGATTGGAGCGATGACAACCGGGAGCCCTCCCCTCCTTTATTATTATTCGGGGGCTGCCCGCCTGATTGTGAACCACCTTGTCCCTGCTCAATTCGCTTCAAAAGAGACATATTATCCTACTCTCCTTGCAAAATTCGTTGGTCAATCCTATAACCGATAAACAGCCTATTCCCCTTCAGAAGCCTGCTCAGCCACCTTCGCCTTTACCTGTTCAGCCAGTGCGTGGACAGCGCGGGCAAGGGGTTGATTTTTATTATCCAGCGCAAAGGGCTTGCCACTGATCACAGCCTTTGTTGCGGTCGCCTCATCCAAAGGCAACACCAGGGCGACTTCCTGCTTGAGATTTTCGGCGATTCGATCCGGGGTGATGTTTATCCTTTTATCGAATCGATTCAAAATGAACATAATCCGGTCGCGCCCGACACCAAGGTTATGCAGCAGGTCCAAAAACAGACGGCAATTCTTTATTGCAGGAATATCCTGGGTGGTCACCAGAACAATCAGGTCGCTGACATCGATGGTGGCAAGGATGGCATCTGTAAGGATCGACGATGTATCGACCACAACATAGGAATACAACTGAGTCAAATACTCCAGCAGTTTTGCAAATTGTCCGCTTGACACCTTCTCGGCGTATTCAGGCTTGCTTGGCGCCGCAAGAATATGCAAACTGGAGGCCGAATGCTTGACCATCACATCTTCGACGATCTCCGCATCCAATTCGTCGGCACGGGGCGCCAGATCGACAACCGTATTCTTACCCTGTTCATTGATGAAAACCGCAACATCGCCATATTGAAGATTTCCATCGACCAGTGCAACGCGCGTGTCCGGTCCATCCAGATTGAGAGCAAGGTTGACCGCAAGGGTGGTGCAACCAGTGCCGCCTTTTGGGCTGTATACCGTCACGATCTTTCCGCGCGGACCGCCGTAACCAGCCACTCCAGCTGCAACCAGGGATGCTGTAGCAACCTGGGCGCGTGCCGCCTTCGATTTTTCGGTTTTCGCCATCTCACCTGCGCGACGAATCGCTGAAATCAACTCGTCGCCCATGGGAGGCTTTGTCAAAAAATCCCGGGCGCCAGCCAGCATGGCACGCCGCATATAATTCTGGTCGCTCTGTACAGACAGAATGACCACTTGAACTGCCTGCTGATTCGCGCGAATCGCCTCTGTGGCAGCTATGCCATCCATATCCGGCATGTTAATATCCATCAGGACAACATCCGGATCCAACTCCTTGGATACTTGAATTGCCTCTTTGCCTGTACGGGCAATGCCAACGACATCAACATCGGCTTCAAACTGTAAGAGCTTCTTTACATTTTCGCGAGTCTCTGAAACATCGTCAACGATCAATACGCGAATTTTTTCACCCGCAGGCATGGATAATCACCTCGTCGATAGGGTAGTTATTGCTGAGGCTGGACGGTGACAACATCGTTAGGTAACAGCGGCGGGGCAAGTAAATCGATCCTCGGTTCCTGTGCATACGGAAGTTTGGATGGCAGTGAAATGTTATATTGGGTCAGCAGGCTCGTCAAAGTGGCGGACTGGGCATCGATCCGGGAGTTATCGTTCGGGTTGCGAAGCGACATGGAAATGACGGCTCCGCTATACACGAAATAATTCAGCGAAATGGAGTCCTGAGGCGTGACCATCAATGTGATGATATCCGGGGGCGGTTCCTGCTGCGGCGCAGTCTGAGGAGCGTTCGGATCGGGTGTGGCAACGACGGTTTGCAATGGGAAGTTGCCGAGATTCATCACCACAATATCCTGCAATATCATCTGACAGACAAGGCGTGGACGCTGAGGCTCAGATGGAATCGCATAGAGGGGTTGTTGAAGCGTCGGGTCAAGCTCCACGCGTCCCTGCTTCGATGCATCGCCGCCGGATGCAATGTTGACCGTGAGGACCGGCAATGAATCCGGGATAAACCCGGTGCCTGTCAATACGGCAGTGAAATTCGGCAGGGCGGTCTGGAACGCGGGATCAATGTCCACGAATGTCATACAGGCGTTCACGTTGACGCGTGCGCCGTCGTTGATCCCGTAGGCTGCGGTCGCAAGACGGTTGGTCGGTATGGAAACAGCCACCATACCGGGCGGAACCTGAACCGCCCACGCCGGACCCGGAAGTTCACCAGGCGCAGCGCCCACCATCGACGATGTGATCAATGTTCCCTGATCCAGGGTGAAGCGGGCAGTCTGTCCAACAAGGTTGGCTTCCTCCCCGACCTCGAACATTACTTCGGCTACATTCTCAGGAGGCAGGGCAAACGTCCCCAGCATATCCTGGGTGATGGTGGTTCCCTGTGGGATGTTCTGTGCGGCATAATAAACCTGCTTGGTCGGAGGCGGGGTGGCTACAGCCACTGTTCCACCGCCAAACTGGTTGAAAGCCAGGAACAAAACCACAAGACCAACGATCACGATCAAAACGAGAAATATGAGTATCCGTCCGCGACGCATAGTTTGTTTCTCCTCTCATGGGCTCCATCAGAATCTGACGGAAGTGTTAACTCGAATTATTATAATGTATTTAGCCTTATCTTTTATAACAAAATGGTGAAAAAATTGCCTTGCTAATTTGACAACCCATCCTTAAATAATAGGAAAAAGGTGGGATTAAGAACGGGCGGGGACGGCAAACGAAACCCGCGTTCCCTTTCCAAGCGCACTATCCACCTCAAACGTACCGCCGAGCATCTCCGCCCGTTCCCGGATCAACTTAAGCCCGAGGCTGTTTCCCTGCTGCACAGATTCCGGATCAAACCCCTTGCCATTATCGTCCACACTCACCCGGACGCGGTCCTCGCCCAAATCCAACAGGATCTTCACCTGCGAGCTCTGACTGTGTCGCGCGGCATTGCCCAGCAATTCCTGAACCGCGCGGAACAACATGACCTCAAGATAAGGCTCCAGACGCCGTTCGTTTCCTGTTACGGTGACATTTACATCGAGAGATATCTGTTCTTTGAACGCTTCTGCGTACCTTCGTATGGTTGGCGCAAGCCCCAGATCATCCAGCATCATGGGGCGCAGTTCAAAAATAAAGTTCCTCACTTTCTGGAAGGTGCCCATTGCTGACGCCTTGAGGTTGTTGAGTTCATCCTTCGCCTGCGCGGCGTCGATGTCGAACAACTTCATCGCGATCTCAGTTTGAAGGATGAAATTGGACAACGCCTGGGCGGGTCCATCGTGCATCTGGCGGGAGAGACGCTGGCGTTCGGTCTCCTGCGCATTGACGAGCATTTCCACGCTTGCCAGAGTGTTCTTTCCTCCCGCAGATGTCGAGGCGCCTCCAGTGCCCGGGGACGTTTGCGCCTGTTCCAGGGTCGATTTGAAGCGTTCAAGGTGAGACTTTTCAGTTTGAAGCTTTTCCAACTGTCCCCTCATCACGAACAGGCGCTGCTGGGCATCCAATGCCGCATCGTAGGCATTACGCACTTCCTGGGGCGGCAGGGAATCCATCTGGGATTGTACCTGTTGGAGGTGCGTGGTGATCGCGGCGTTGCGCTGGGTTAATTTGGAAAGTTCGCCCTGGCTCTGCTCGATCATTAAAGTGACCTCCCGCAAAGCCCTCCGGGTTTCATCGAGTTCCTTTTCCAAATTCAGTTCATCGCCTGACAGATTGTCCGTCGCCATACATCACTCCTGAGACTTGATTCCATCATCCTGTAATTTCACCCAGCCATGCTTCAATGCGTAAACGACCGCCTGCGTGCGGTCTTCCACGCTGAACTTCCGTAAAATGGATGTGACATGGTTCTTGACCGTCTGGTGGCTGATACCGAGCAACCCCGCGATCTCCTTGTTGCTCATGCCGCGCACAACGCAGGACAGGACCTCCATTTCGCGGTCGGATAACGGATGGAAGGGAGAGCCCGGCTCACTGTACGATTTGCGGGAGCCTTCCATTTGATCGTCGATCCAGGCATCCAGTTCGCGGCGGGTAAAGATATTGCCTCCAACGGCGTACTTCCCCTCGGCAACCGCGCGTACCGTCCGTGCGAGGACATCGGGTTGTATTTCCTTCGCACAATATGCAGCCGCACCAGCCAGTACCGCATGGATGGCCTGCTCGACATCGTCGTAACCCGTCAACAAAACCACGCGGGTGGGTAGATGCTCCGATGTCACGCGGTAGGTAACCTGCTGACCGTTTAGCCCCGGCATATTCACATCAAGCACGGCGACTGCCGGCTTTAACGAACGGATCAAGTTGATCGCTTCATCACCATCCGACGCCTGCCCCACAACTTGAAACCCTTTTTCAAGCGAAAGCACTTCCACCACACCCTGGCGAAACAATGGATGATCATCTGCAACGAGCAGTGTTATCTCTTTCATTTGTGGCCTGTTCCCTGGAATTGATTTCTAATCGAGTATAGCACAGTAGTCTGGCATGGGCAATTAAACAGCGCACCTGCAAATAACAATTTCGTAATAAGTGCTCACCTCCAGCGATACACTCGCATATTCTCATCGAACGGAAATCCCGGAACCCCGGCTTCAAAAACGGAATTGCGGTTTTCGACCAGACCGGGATACCAGCCGGGAATGGTCACGAGATAATCGACGTTCTTCGAGTCCAGATATTCGGCGAGCCGCGCCTCATCCCGGATGAATGGGACCACATCGGGGGTAATCAGTCCGGCAAGATCGATCAACGGGTTGTGCGCGAAGTAACCGATGGCGCCGATGTCATGCACCGCGAGGATGGAGTCGGGCGGCAGATTTTCATTCATCCATCTTGCAGTCCGCACCATCTGAGTCTCGATGAGGACAACATCCTGCGCATTCTGTAGCGCGCCTACGAATTGAAACGACAGGACAAGCGCAATGATGACAACCTGCCACAGGAATACGATCCGTTGATTCGCTTTTGAAGACGTGACATACTGCATCAAGCCAAGCAGTCCCCAAACGTACAGCATTGGCAGGGCCGGGATGATATAACGCCCATGTTGATAGGCTGGCAGGCGCATGAAATAGATCCCCACATAACCCAAAAACCAGCCCACGCCCGCCAGCGCCCCCCAATTCCTCTCACGGAACGTCCGATGGAGCCACAGGAAAGTGCCCGGCACGAGAACAACAAAGGGACTCGCGATCATCGGCAGGACATAATCGGTGATGCGGTCTGCCAACGGCTTGGACAACCAATAGGCTTCATACTCAGCCTGCTTGGCATAGAAGGTGTTCGGCATGGGCGTGCCGGACAAGGCAAGGTTGAACACCAGGTTAGGGACGAACAACGCGCCAAAGCCGATCAACGTCTTTACAAATGCGTCACCGCGCGCCCTCATCGAACCTTCCTGGAGGAACACCGCGAACAGGATCGGGCCGAGCAGGGTCAGGCCGTCCGGGCGCACCCAGACGCTTAGTCCCGTAAGCAGGCCCAAAGTCAGGTATTGACGCGAGCCAAGTATCAGTTGCCCAAGTACGAGGAGAACGATCAATCCGTGTAATAAGGTCTCCATCCCCGAAGTGGCGGACCACGTCAGGTGCCATTCCAGCGCCATGAACAATCCGACCCACGGAATCTTCGTCCGATACGATTTGATGGCGCGGCGCGCGATCTGTTCGGCATAAATGGATAATCCGCTCAACACGATCCAGCCGAGCAAATACGTCCATGCGTGCGGAGCAAGTTTGAGGAGATAACCGATCGCCAGAAGCGCCGTCCACAACGGCGCAGTGGACCCCGCGGAACGCTCACCCAAACGGAACGCCCATTCGCCATGCCCGGCGAGGTTGCGCGCATATGTCAGATGGATCCACGCATCATCCAGCGGGAAACCGATCCGATAGGTCAGCGCGCTTACAACCAAAAAAAACGCGACGCCGATCAGCGCGGCAACGGCGAGCAACAGGCGATGATCAACGCGCCAGTTCGATGCGATAGAGTTTCGCCCCATCCGCCTCTCCGAGATATTTGAAGACTGAAGTATCGTGCGGATCATCGTAGAGTTCCTGAATGGACTCAAACGTGCCGCCGCCTTCGATAACCAACAGGCTTGCCCCGTATCGCTCTGCGACCTGCAGGATGACCGATTCATCCCCGAACGGCAGCGCGATCGCGGGACGCCCTGAATTGATGTAATACCCCGGCGGATTGCGGACGATCACAACGTCCTGAGGGCTGATCCCGTCATTCAAAAACTTCTGCTCCACCGAGGCGTAGACTCCATCCTCGCGCGCCCAATCCTGAAAGACGCGGAGGTTGAGCAGAAAGAACGTCATGCCCACAGCCAGCAGGACGAACATACCCTGAAAGACAACGTAGGCGTTATCCGCAAACAGACCGCGTCCGCGCAGCCACTTGATGACCACATCCAGACCGATCGGAGCCGCCACCCACCAATACGGCTGGAACGCCGCACCGGCGTGGAAGAAACTTCCGCGCGAGCCTGCAAACGGGAAGATGACGGTCATGACAAGAAACAATATCAACCAACCCGTTATCGAGATACGGGCACGCAGATCCTTGCGCAATCCCCACAAACCGATCAACATAAAGGGGAATAAAAATATCCCACCCTGCGCAGCGAAGGTGTTCCCCAGGTTCGAGTTCAGCGCGTCCAGGCGGTCTTCCAGCGCCGCCTCCCAACCGGCGTTCAAAAAACCTTCGCGTGTGATACTGTCCGCAGGGTAGGCAAAGGTCTGGTTGTAATTTTCGAGCCACAGCAGACGCCCACCGCCGGGGGACATGAACGATCCGAACAATTTGTAATTGCGATAATGCCAGCCGCCCATCACAAGGAGATAACCGGCGATCACGAGCAACCCCGCCGGGATCACCCACACCCGAACACTCTCCCAAAAGGAGAGGCGACTCTGCGCAGATTTCCACAGGACGGTCAGACCAGCCAGACCGAGCCACAGCAAACCATCACTGCGCGCCAACGTCATCAAACCAGCCAGCGCGCCGAGCGCAAGTGGAATCCATTTCTGGGTGCGCGGCGCGAGCAGAAGGAACGATCCACCCAACAGCATGAAGAGGGCGTAATTGTCCGGCACGGGCATGAAGGGCGCGTAATACAATGAAAAGATTGATAGCAGACCGGAAACGATCGCCAGCCGCGTTTGACGGGTGATATCGAAGGCGAGGGTCGCTGTCAATAACGGAACGCAGGCGGAAAGGAGGATGAACAGGAAACGTCCGGCGGCATAGGTGGTCTGTCCCGCGAGCCACATCCCGATGGCAGAGACAATTGAAGCCAGCGGCATCCAATAAGTGTGCGACGGATGCGGCAAGCCTTGCGGGTCATCCAGATAATTCCAGAGGTAGGGCTCGGTAAAGCCATTGCCTTTCGCGAGTTGAACACCGCCCGCGAAGTAATAATCGGCGTCCATGTAACCGGGCAGTGACTGGAAGCGCGAGACCGCGAACGGCACGAGCAAGCCAATGACAAAGAGAAGCGCGTAATGACGCCAGTTCATTTCCGAATTTCCAATTGGTCGAACCAGGTGCGCGGCGAACGGACCGCCCACCAGCGCATCCAATATAAACCGATCACGGTTGCAACCGGAGGCAGGACGGTTAGCAGATCAGACAGGAGCAGCGGGTTGTAATCCCGGTTGACGCCGACATACAATGCGAACGGCACGAGGAACGCGGACAAAAATACAATGAGCGTGAACCAGACGCGTCGACGCGTCCAGCGCTCCCAGACGAGCATGAGGATGAGGATAAAAGCCGGAAGCAGAACCACGTGGTTGGACGGGAAGATCGCGAAGCCCATCAACGGCGTCACTGCCAGTGAAAGCGAAGCGGTCCATGCAATGCGGCGGACATGCGAATTCACCGCGCCCACCCATTCTGCCAGCACGATGGCGCCCAGACCTACCGCGGTCCACAAGCCGATGGGCAGTCTCGATTCGGGGAACCAGAATGAAATGATATGACCGAAGGTCAACTCCACGCCGCGGTACCAGTCGGAAAGCACCCCGCGGACGTAGGGCAGTCCCCAGCCGGGATAGGCAAGCAGGGATATGGCGATCAGCAAAAACAGGGACATGCCAAACCCGCTCAAGACTCTCCACCTCCGATTGACGAACACGAAAACCACTATAAACAGAAAGAAGAGGGCGTTCACTTCCCATTGATAGGCGATCAGGAACAACAACGCGCCAGCCAGTTCATCGGAGAAGGAACGCAGGGCATTCAGGATGAGCACATAGAAAAAAGTGAAAACGATCGCCTGGGTCCCCGAACCGACCGCGATCAGGCTGAAATATCCAAGAACGCTGAAGACGAGAATACAACCGTATAACCAGCGCGGCGGCTCCCATTCCAATAACCGAAGAAAATAAAAGACCGTCGCAACCAACAGGATCTCGGAGATGAGCATCCACAGTCCGCGGGCAATGACAAAATCGGAGATCAAGGCCATCGGAACATACAGCAAAACAATGGGAAACGGGTCGTTCAACACATACGGATATTCGCTCGAGAACGCGGCTCTGCCATACGCGATCTGCTGGACGCGTTCCGCGATCGTCGCGCTGTATGGCTCCACCTGTCCGGAGAGATATGTGCGCGCGCCGCTCCAGCGTTGAAAGAACAATTCCCCGCCGGGCAGGGTCCGGGCAAGATACAAGTTCAGGGCGATCACCACGGCAAGCGCCAGACCCAGCAACACAAGGAACCGGACCTCCTCCGCGCTCAACCACTTTCGCGACCTGCGAATATCCTTGAATGCCATGCGTTATTCGATTTCGTAACGGAAGATCGGACGCGTGGGCGCTTGGCGCGCCACTTCCTTGAAGCCAGCCTTCTGGAATGCGGATGCGGTCCCCGTGTAAACGAAGGGAGCCGGTAAATCCTTCTGCGCGTCCACCGGATAGCCCTCCACGATCTTTCCGCCCTGACGCCTGACGTGCTCGACCGCGGCTTTCAACAATTCGACGGTGATCCCGTTACGCCGGTGACCTTTGGCAACGTAGAAACAGGTCACCGACCAGACCTCCTGGTCATCGACAGGCTTGAGGACGCGGGAGTGCGCCAGTTTTTCGTAGGCGCTGCGCGGCTCCACCGCCACCCAGCCAACGACCTCGCCGTGCAGGTAGGCAAGCAGACCGGTCACGGTCCCCGAATCCACAATGGACTTGTGCATCTGGCGCGTGCCGTATCCGCTGGCTTCATCGAACGCCCTGCCGCGCAGCTTCCAGTACATGCACCAACAGCCTCCGCAGGCGCCATTCAAGCCAAAGAGTTCTTCGAGATCGGTCCAGAGATTTCGTTTGATCGGTTTGAAGGAAAGTTCGGTCGTCATCTCAGGGCAGGATCATATTCAAACGTTTTGGGAAAATTTTGTACTCGAAATCTTGAATCCACTCGGGAAACAATTCCCCATCCGTATGCGCAGGGGAAGGTTTGTCAAGATGGATGGCAATTCGCGTCGCATGGACCTCGTTCATGCCGTCCAGTTCGACGTAACTGCCCTCCCCTTCATTGAAGGCCTTCGGAAGCGCAGTCAGCAGTCCCAGCCGCGTGCTGCGATAGCCAAAGGCGAGAGTCAACTTCCCGTCGAAGGGATCAGCATGCGGCGTCATGAAGAACCCGCCTGTGCGTCGTCCATTGCCGACAGAGACCATGGACAAAGGTCCCTCAAAAGAACCGTCATCCCATTGCATCTTCCCGATCCATTCCGGCTTGTCCATGATCGCCCAGACCGCCGCCACCAGGTAACGCGCCACACCCTTGATCCACTGGATGCGCTCGTGCTTCGTGGTGGTATACGGCTCGAGCCCCGCACCCGAATTGTTGATGAAATATTTGTCGTTCAATTTTCCGAGGTCCATCGGCTTCGTTTTCCCTGCCGCGATGACCTTTGCCGCTTCATTCAGATCGGTGGGCAGACCGAGCGAATAGACCAGATCGTTCGCGGACCCAAGCGGCATGATCCCAAACGGACCCAGCGGCTCTTCATCAGATTTCGCGGCGCGCGCCAGACCGTTGACCACGTCACCCAACGAACCATCGCCGCCCGCGGCAACGATCGGCGAAAACCCGTCACGGACAGCCTGCTCCGCCAACTCGACCAGCTGCCCCTTTCTCTCCGACACAGCCAGTTCGAAATCAACACCCGCGGCTTTGAGGGCGGCTTCCGCCTGGGGCCAGCGCTTTTGTGAATTCCATCGGTTCGAATACGGGTTGAGGAGTACTTTTGCGGTCATCTACCCTCCACGAGGTGGTCTCGGTCAATTGTACCTGAATAACTCTTCAATTGCGAAAGTCCCACCGCCAGGAAAATGATCACACAGCCCAAGATCTGAATCCCTGTGAGCAATTCGTTCAGCAACAGCCAGCCTGCGATCACAGCGAACACCGATTCCAGACTCAATAACAACGCCGCATCCGAAGGCGGTGTATGTCTCTGCGCCCAGACCTGCAGCGTATAACAAAGTCCCAGCGACATGACCGCTGTATAGATCACCGCGCCCGCCAGCGGCCAGGTGAAGACCGGCTGTTCGACGAAGAGTCCCAGGACCAGATTCAGGAGTCCGCACACCAGCAACTGCCCCACCGAAAAGGACATCGGCTCGAAGCGCGTTGCGAACTTCCCCAACACGACCACATGCACCGCCCAGAACAACGCGCCCGCCAGTTCCAACGCATCACCGCGCCGGACCTCGAGCCTGCCTCCCGTTGACAGGAAGAACGCGCCGACCACTGCCATCCCCACCGCGACGACCGACAGCCAGTGCGGACGCTCCCTCCATCCGAGGAACAGCACAATGGGAACCAGCACCACATACAGACTTGTGATGAAGCCCGCGTTGCCTGCCGTGGTGTAAACGACGCCGACCTGTTGAAGCGCCGCCGCGACGAAGAGCAAAAAGCCCGCAATGACCATCCATTTGAATTGGTCGCGGTTCATGTAGGTCAGGCTTGCAGCCTGACTTACCCCATTAACCGTGCGAACCGTCCGCCATGCAAACGGAATCACCACCAGCCCCGCCAGAATGTACCGCGCCCCATTGAACAGATACACGCTCCCCAACTGGCCCGCCACCCGCTGCGCCACAAACGCCGACCCCCAGATGACGGCGATGACGAAAAGAGTGATGTCTGCTTTCAGGCGCATTATCTCGATACCCCTTCAGGATACTTTGCTGGCAGGCGGCGCCGCGACAAAAACCACCAGACAAGCCAGAAGAGAAATCCATCGAACGCGCTCGCCGCACCCACGACCAGAACTTCTCTGGCAACCCTGAGGAACTCTTGAATGGTGGAAGGATAATTTGGTCCCAACATGACGCGCGAGCCGACCCTGATGGGCATCACATCCATGAGGACACAATTGAAATTGAAGAACACTCTTTCGCCCGTGTAATTGTTGTAGCCAGAATCGCAAAAGAACGGCGGTTCGATCCAAATATCGGCGGATGCATTTGGCAGGAGGGCGGCGCGGATTTCCTGATAGGCTGACGGGTCACCGTAGCGCGTCACATTCAACTGATGAGTGAGCGTGCGTGCCCGTTGCCACTCCTGCGTGAGCAGCGGGTCGGAGGCGTCGAACAAATCCCCGGCCGGCATTTTTTCTTTTTCGCTCTTCACTTTAACCTCCATGGCATCGGCGGACAGATGCAGTATGCGGATGGGCTGACAGGTCAGCAATCGAATACGGACCAGCAGATGTCGTTCCGCAGCCGCTGATCGTCGAGCACGAGTTCGCGAATCCCATCCGGGAGTTGATCGCGCTGCCAGCGGCATTCGAGCCTCCCTGCACTCTCGCCCTCTCCTTCCCGCGCGGCAGCGCGGACAGCCTTGATCGCGTAAGCTGCCGCGCCAAGCTCGTGCGCAGCGACGTGTGCGACAACCGCGGCCTGACCGGCAGCATACGCGGCATAACGAGCCGCTCCGCGCAGATCCCTTGCCGCCGCCATCGCATGCCCTCCCGCTGACCGGGACTGCGTCATCGTAATTTCACCTCGCGCCCAGGCGCGCGTCAATTCGACAGCTCGACGCGGACGCGCGTCATCGGGCCGCACTTCTTCGAACAGGTGCAACACATGCTGTGCGCAGTCGGCTGCCCAAATCGCAAGCAGGCGATGTCCGTCGTCCCGTAGGGTTCCACCGCGACGTTCAGTGACAAATCTGGGGTCGCGCTTTTTGGGTAATATCATTCTTCAGTTCCCATAGGGATTTTCTGCCTGACGAGACGATTAAAAGACCATCCAGATTTCAGACCCGCAGCGAGCCGCGGAACCCCCTGCCAGCATAGAAGGAGGGCGCGCTGTTATGGAACACAAAAACATGACCGTAGCGGCGATCACAGAACAGTCCGCCGCCGAGTTTCCTGATATCTGCCGGGGTTTGTATCCAGCTCTCCGTTTTTGTGTCGAATTCCCCAAGTTTCTGCAGTTCCCGGTACTGGTCTTCGTTCAACAGCTCGACTCCCATGGCGGTTGCCAGATCGACAGCATTACCGGCTGGGTGGACTCCCTTCTTCACCCTTTCGTCCTGCCCTTTTCCATCGTAACAGATGCTCCTGCGGCCCGCCGGACTTTCTGCCGAGCAGTCGTAAAAAATATATTCGCCCGTCTTCTTATCGTAACCGACGACATCCGGTTCGCCGCCCGTGCCTTCCATTGCATTCAGTGACGCAAGTTTTTCAGGCTGTGCCTGCAGTTTTGCCTGTATCCTGGACCACTCGAGATCCTTGTGACGGTCCATGTTTTTCTCGAAGCGAGCCTGCAAGGTCTTGAGTAGTTCATCGCGTTGATCCGGTGATAATTTCAAGCTTATCACGATCTTTGGAATGGGCTTGCCGCCGCCTTTCGATGATCCTTTTGCCATGAATTGTCTCCTTTTAAACAGACGCATCCGCCTGCAAAATCCTTCAAACCGTTTGGATGTTGGACGAAATGGGCAAGTTAAGGCAAATTATACCCTCCTGCCATGGCTCCCCTTCAACGCATAACCGAGAAGCACCCCGAAACACAGTGGAGGGGAAGGACTTCGCAAGTATTTTTGTTTCCAAAAGAAAATGCCCCGATGCTTTTGCCTCGCTCGGGGATTTTTTCATTCAACTCTTGCAAAGCGCCCCTTTGGGGTTGACATTGCTGTTAATCGGTGAGCCGCATTACCGGAGTAGTGCGCCTGAAACCGTAATCAGCCTCGCCCCTCATCGCATATCGATCAAATATCGAGGGGTTGCAGACCGTTCATCCCCAGTATCAACGAGATCTCACTGCCATGATGCAAATCATGTTCAAGCACGTGGTAGATCACCCAACTGCGAGATACTTCAACAACCTGGCCATCCTCTGTTTCATCTGGGAAAGTTTTAGCACCGTCAGCAGGGGACCAGCGGTGAAGGCAGGACTCGATAAATGCCCATGTTTCATCCAATCCACGTACTAATTCCACGGCACTGCGTTCTGGTGAATCAGGTTGACCCCACAACATATACTCGTTCATTAAGTTGTCCTGTTCCTGTAAAGTGCCGCTGAACCAACCTGCCCGGACCGATATAATGTGTTGCACCATCTGCCCCAACGGCCACATGCGGGGAGCCGGCTGCAGTGACAGTTGCTCATTCGTTAGTGGAGCGATGCAGTCCTTTAGTCTCTTGTTATAGCCTGCCCAGTTCTCGTAAATTACACCTAAAGTCGATTGAGTGTCCTTTGGCATTCGTTTCTCCTTTCCAATCAGTGTTCCCATTCAGGCGGGAAAATCTGGCGGCGCGCCATGCCTGATCAGATGTGTGTGTTTGCTACTTCGCGATCTCCCAGACATGACCGCCAGGATCGATAAAACTGGCGGTTCGCGGTCCCCAGGGTCGATCCATTGGACCATTTAGCAATTGCACACCGCGTGCGGTCAACTTCGCGCACATTGCATCTACATCATCCACCTCAACAGTGAAGACAAAGCGAGCTCCGGCTTCAGGGGTCGCCACTTTTCCTGGGGCAATGAGTTCTCCGGCAGCCGTAATCTTTAATAGGTTGACGAGCGTGTTTCCGAACTTGAAAACAGTCGAATCGTCATCTTCAAACACGACTGGCAGGCCAAAGACCTTCAGATAAAATTGCTTTGCCGCCTCCAAATCCTCGACAAACAATGTGATGGCCGCAATAGCCTTTGGCCAAGGACTCATTTCTGCAGCATTTCCTGTGGTTTTATCCATGAAAGCTCTCCTTTTCTCTGCATCATGAATTTTTTTTGCGGTCCAACAATACTGTCGAAAAACCAGTTTTTCAGAGAGTTTTTCCTGTCCAAAGGTTGATCTAGAGACCCGCATCTCGCGTCTCAGGTCGCCACGGTTCGTCCGTGTGCGTGAGCCAGACCAGCTCAGGGTCGAGCGCGAGCACCCGCAACTGGCCTTCGGTGTGCGGCTCATCGAGCTCGCCGAACCAGACTGCCACATCGCCACCGACAACGATTGGACGCCCGCCGGTCTCGACGACGACCATCTGCATCCCGGGTGTATGACCTGGCGCCGGGACGAGACGTAGTCCGGGAAGCAGTTCGAACTCGCCGTCGACCGGCACGTATCGCACGCCGGGAGCATCGACCCACTCGCGAATAGTGTAGTCGTCCTTGCTGCGCGCGTCATCAAGTTCCTGGCGCTGAACGTAGGTCGGTTTGCCAGCGAAGAGGTGGTTGCCGCCACAGTGGTCGAAGTGCAGGTGTGTGTTGACGACGATATCAATGCTGGCGAGGTCGAAGCCCTCCTGCTTGTTCAGTGGATTGAGGCGGGGATCCATATCAGCCACCGCTGGGTGCCGTTCTGTCATGCCTGTGTCGACCAGTACACGCGCATCGGGACGGTCAATGACATGTACATAGACTGGCATCCGCTCTTCCTCGGCGAGCAAGTCGGCAACGCGGAAAGGTGTGATGGTGATTTTCTTTTTCACGATGGTTCTACTTCGCTGAATAATAGAACACATTTTCTATTCCGTCAAGGTACTTGTTTAGCGCTCAGAGATAGAAGAGATGGGCTGGTGCGCTGGAGACGGAGCAGCTGAGACCAAAGAGGATGGCGCTGCACCAAATTGTTGCAGTTGGACAAGATAATCCAGGATTGGAATGGCATGTTGACGACAGGTCACCAACACACTCGCCAAAATAGCATGGGTCAATGCACCGCTGCGGTTGCGGTTACAACCGTTGGTCTTGCGCGTGATGACCGCAGGGCGCAACATGCGTTCCGCCAGATTGTTGGTGGCTTCCAACTCGTCGACATACAGGAAGCGCAGGAGGTGGGGACGGTGTTTCCGCAAGCGTTTGGCGAAGCGGGCATTGTCGCGATCCGAGAGGCGGCGGTGTGGCGCAATCAGGATATCCAAACGAGACTCCAGAGCCTGAGTACGCTGGTAAAACGTGAAGGGATCCAGACGGGTCTTCTCAGCTTTCAACGCCAGAGCCTCCTGCAAGACAATCGTCACCTGGCGGGCAAAGTGCAGGGCCCGGCCACTCCTGCGCTCTTTCATCTCCTTCAAGTCTTTCAGCAGATGACCAACACATTTTTGTTTGAGCCACTCCTTCAGTTTCCGATCATCGTAAGCCAGATAACAGTCCGTGGTCAGAATGCCTTGGAACTCTTCCCCCAGGATATCGATCACCACCTCACTGCTGCGATTATCGCGGATGGCATACACGGTCACTTCCTGGTGGGTGAAGACCCACAACCAGGCTGCCAGTGTCCCGATCCGCCAACCGGTCTCATCCGCATTGACCACACTGCACTGTCGGATTGCCTCCACCAGTTCGGCATACACGGGCTGGGCCGTACGCGCCAGCTTCTGATCCGCTTGACACCAGCCGCTTCTACTCACTTGCAGTCCAAAGGTGTCGTTGAGCACTTCACTGACCTTGCCGTACGAGACACCCAGGCGATGCTTGAGATCGCCGCCAAGGCCTTCGCCCGTGGTCCCACCAGCACACCGGCGGCTCCCATGGCCAGCGAGGCCTGTTCCGGATGCTGCGAACGAACTCGCTTGTGACACTCTGGACAGTAGCCGCTATAAGTCACAAAGCAAGTAGTTTTCACTTCCACCACCGGAATGTCCGTAACGACTGCTCTTGTTGGCGGATCGCTTGCAGATGTCCCCCGCACTCCGGACAGCCGTCCAGTTTTGCTTCTTTCGTTTCATGGATCTGCACCATCTGCGGCAGTTCACGCCGAGCAAACTTGCCCTGTCCGCGCTTGCGTCCCGGCCGTCTCGGTTGCTCCACCCAGTGCCGCCGTGCGAACGGCGTCGCCTGACGCTTCCCCGCTCGTTCCAATTCTTCCACGCGTTCGCAACTCACTGTTTATTTGCTGCAAGCGCTCGATCTGCTTCTGCTGTTTCTGAATGATCAACAGCGCCTGCGCCAGTTGCTTTTCCAACTCAGCAATCCGTTGCTCCTTCGTATCCGCTTGCGGCTGTTTCTTGCGTTTTCTCATCACGTCCATCTTACAGGTTTCCACTCTTCTCGTACAAGAGTTTTTCGACCTGTCTTTTTCAAGATGTTTGACCCTTTACGTTTTTTTACTTTTGAACGCTAAACAAGAACCCGTCAAGGCGAGAAAACCACCCTTTTCAGCTTGGTGATCCGCTCAACGAGACTGTCGAAAAACCTGCTGCTTGAAAAAACTTCGTAAGTATCTCCCACAACAGGCTCAATAATCGCCAAAATGCTTTTCGGAAGATCATAAAACAAAGGTCCGGTGAATCCTCAGGGATGGAGTCCCAAAGCCTGGTCGCCTGCGCGGCGGGCAGGCGTGCGCCAAATGATACAATGGGAGCAACTTACCGTTAACCCCATGTACAACCCCGAAGAGATCCAGACCAACAAAGAGGAACTGCGCCAGGCGGTGCTGCACGCGCGCCCGTTCAAGCCGCTGTATGTCAAGTTCAAGGTCTTCTATGGCTGCAACCTCAAATGCGAGATGTGCAACCACTGGCGCGAGACCCGCGAACCGCCCGTGCCCGCCGAACGCTTCAAGGAAGTCATCACCGAACTCGCCGAATTGGGGACGAAGAAGGTCCACCTCTCCGGCGGCGAACCGATGCTCAGACCGCAGATCCCTGACTTCGTGGAACATGCCTCCGCTTTGGGCATCAAAGTCACCATGACCACCAACGGCACATTGATCGACAAAGCCAAAGCCAAACGGCTGGCGGAGGGTGGACTGCGCGGCGTGAACATCTCCATCGATTCCCCCATCCGCAAGATGCACGAGAAGATCCGCGGCGTCGAAGGCTCGTTCAAAGCCACCACCAAAGCCGTGGAACTCTTCCGCCGCTACAAACACAAGGGGAAATTGACCGTCCGCATCAACACGGTCGTCAGCCGCACGAATTACCAGACGCTCGAAACGCTCCCCGACCTCGCCCATGGGCTGGGCGCAGACGGTATCAACCTGATCCCCGTGGATGACCATTGCGGCGAGATTCTCTCGATGAGGAAGAAAGACATCGCCCTCTTCAACGCCGAGATCGCGCCGAGGATCGCCGAACGCGCCCTGTCATTGGGGCTGATCGTTTCGGATGAAGACGCATTCCCGTTTGGGCGCAGCGAGTCTGAGGTCCGCTTGGGACGCGCCGGCAGGTATGCGCTGGGCTATTATGATGAGCGTCCCTGTTACGCCTCGTGGACGCACAGCCTGATCGACTTCAATGGAAACGTCTACGTCTGCTGCATGACGCGCGAACGCATCCCGCCGCTGGGGAACATTCGAAAACAATCGTTCAAGGAGATTTGGGAAAGCGCCGCCTATCGCCACATCCGTTTAAAAATGCACCCGCCTGCGCTGGCGGCTTGCAGGCGGTGCGACGATTTCATCGAACAGAACAAAAACATCTGGGAGACGATCGGACCGTATTGACACCGCTGGTTGAGTAGCCCCGCTGGTCGAGTAGGTCGAAGACCGTATCGAGACCCGGGGCGTATCGACACCGCTGGTTGAGTAGCCCC
>DIDP01000006.1:69318-151697 GCA_002418205.1 Anaerolineales bacterium UBA5797
GTCGAAGACCGTATCGAGACCCGGGGCGTATCGAAACCAGCAGTAAGCAAAGCCGCTCAGGTAATTGTTGGTTTCGATACGCCTATCGCAACAAACGCTCAAGGCTACTCAACCAACAGAATCAACTCAAATCAGAGAACATATCGGCGCGGTCGTCCTCGTCCCACATGCCGGCTTGATCGAAGGCGGTCAACTCGGCGGCAGTGAATGTCGCCGCCGCGATCGGAAGAGCAACCGGCTGGTCCAGGCCCTGCTGACACGCCAGACACACACGACCTTCCTGCATCTGGTTCGTATGCTCATCGCAATACCCGCGGCCGCACCTGACGCACGTCCCCAACGACGGGTTTTCACAGCGGTGCGGGACAAGATAACCGATTATCATTTCACATTGATCAGCCATGAAAATTGCTCTCCTCTCCGAAAAGTATACACCGGACATCGGCGGACTGGCAATCTCCAGCGAGCGACTCGCCCAATTGCTTGCCTCTGCCGGATATAAGGTCCGCGTCTTCGCCCCGAATTTGAGCCTGCCCCCCTCCGAACAGCGGACCCTCCCCTCGAACGGAGTCAGCGTTACGCGCTTCGGCGCGCACAAACGCGTGGACGATACGCTGGTCGATTGGTTCGAACTCATCGTGGAGGAACACAAGCGCGAGCCGTTCGACCTGCTGCACGCCTACTTCCTAACACAAGCCGGATTCATTGGGACCTACGCGGGGAAATATCTTAATGTCCCCAGCGTGGTCTCCATCCGCGGCAACGACATCGAGCGCGCCGCCTTCGACCCCTCCAGGTTTTCGCATGTGATGTATGCCCTGCAGAACGCAAGCGCAGTCACAACAAATGCCACAGAGTTGGCAAAAAAAGCAAAAGCGTTTGTTGACCGGGAGATTCACTTGATCCCCAACGGAGTTGATACAGAACACTTCAAACCGAAGGAGAAAATAGCCAGGCTGATCCAAACACTGCGTTTGATCCCCCCGGAACCAAACGGACACACACCATACCTTGGACAGCAACATGTTTCCAGGTTCCAGCAGCGCATTATTGGTTTTGTGGGTGAATTACGCGAGAAAAAAGGACTCAAAACTCTCCTTTCTGCTTATGCGCAGGCGAATAAAGCTCAACCAGCCGCCCTTCTCGTTGTCGGCACCATTCGACAGGGCGCAGATCGAGAATTCTTCGAAGAGTTTCTCGCATCAAACTCCAACCTGCAGATCACCATCACAGGTCAAATTTCACCGGGCGACCTCCCAGCCTATTACGCCCTGATGGATGTCTTCGTTCACCCCTCCCTGCGCGATGGAATGCCCAATGCCCTGCTCGAAGCGATGGCATGCGGGAAGGCTGTGGTTGCCACGCCGGTTGGAGGGGTCTCAGAGGTGATACAGGATCGGGTGGACGGGGCAATTGTCCCTGTGAACGATGCGGATGCCCTGTCCGGCGCGATCCTTGAACTGCTGGAGAACGACCCCCTGAGAAGAAGCCTCGGTGAATCCGCCCGCCGGAAGATCATCGCAAACTTTACGTTGGAAAGGGAATTGACAGGGAACCTCGATGTATATCGAAGGCTCGGATTGAACCCATGAGCATTCAGATATAATTACATCATACGGCTTAGGAGCGACGCTAAAGGAATGCCTCATCTCAGCGGCAAATCGCTTGGGCAATATCAGATCATCGAGCCGATAGGGAGCGGAGGGACGGCTCAGATTTATCGTGCCTATCAGCCGTCGGTCAAACGCGATGTTGTTGTAAAGGTTCTCTCGCCCTCATTTCGGGATGAGCCCGGTTTTGTAAAGCGGTTCGAGCAGGAGGTGGATGTGATCGCCCACCTTCAACATCCGCAGATCATTCCGGTGTATGACTACGGCGAACAGGACGGGGATGTTTATATCGTGATGGCATACATGCGCGGCGGGACCCTCGCCGACCGCATCGACCAATCCCAGGGAGGCCTGCCAGACAAGGAGACCATCCGCATCTTCAGCCTGATCGCAAAAGGTCTGGACTACGCCCATGCAAAAGGAGTGGTCCATCGGGATCTCAAGCCAAACAACATCCTGATGGACGAGGAAGACAACCCATACCTTGCAGATTTTGGTCTTGCCAAATTTACCGAGGGCAGGATCGAACTGACGAACACCATGATGACCGGGACCGCCGCATACATGGCGCCGGAGATCGCCCGGGAGGGAAAATCGACCAAACGCGCGGATATTTACGCGCTTGGCATCATCCTCTTTGAAATGTTGACCGGGAGACTGCCATACGAGGGAACGACCCCCTACAAGATTTTGTCGGCGCATATCAATCAACCCATCCCCAGGATCAGGGATTTCCGTTCCGGTCTCCCCGAGGCAGTTCAGCAGGTGATCGATACCGCGATTGCCAAGAATCCAGCCAGCCGGTATGCATCTGCCGAGGAAATGGCGGCGGCATTCAGGTCTGTCATGAGTACGATGGAGACACCGCCCGCGGTTGCGAGGGTCGGGCAGGCAAGGTCATTGAACCTGCCGTTTCGGATGAAGTGGCTCCTGCCGATCGCGGTCGCAGTGCTGGCGATTGCAGGGATGATCTTCGGGGCTTCGTTATTTTCCAGGGAAGAGGAAGTCCCCAGCCTATCGGAAAATCCGACTGTACATATAGCGCAGGCAGTCAACACAGCAGACGGCGATACGCAGTGGACGTTCGGCTGTCTGGGTGACGGCGGCTCCGCCCTTGTGGACCTGGGTTGCAGGAAGATCAGGATCGCGGTGGAAAACCGCATCCTGCCATATAACTATATCTTCCTTGCAACGAACCAGCCCGGCGGCATGGATTACGACATGTGGTGGGAAATCTGCACCCGCCTGCACTGCCAGCCCGTCTTTATCGAGGAGAAGTGGGAATCTCTCCTGGATGACCTCGGCGCCGGTGACTATGACGCGGCGTCGGAGGGGATCACTATCACAGAGGAGCGCCGGGCTTTCCTGGCTTTCTCCATCAGCTATTTGAACATCGAACAGCGGCTGGTTGTGCGAAAAGGAGAAACCCGCTTCGCCGACATCAGTGAATTTGTCGCGGACCCAACCTTGCTGGCTGGTGCCCTCGAGAATTCGACGAACTTCGAGGTCGCCAGGCAATACATCCCTGAAAGCCGCATCCGGACGTTCAAGGAATATTCCACCGTTTTCTATGCCCTGACCACAGGCGACGTAGATGCCGCGGTTGCAGACCAGGTCGAAGGTGAAACCACTGTGTCGGGCATCGATTTTCAACAGGCAAACAACCTGGAGTTTACAGGGAATTCGCTGTCAAGCGATCAGTTCGGCATCGCCTTCCCGAAGGACAGCGACCTTGTCGCACCGATCAACAAGGCTTTACAGGATATGCGCGCACAGGGCGTACTGGAGGCACTGATCGCAAGATATTTTGGCACAGACTTTCGTGTGACCTACAGCGACATAGGGCTCGGGGCGTACGAGCAATAGCGAGTTCGTTGGATCAGTCGAAATTTTGGAAAATCGAAAGAATGGGGGTATAGTCAACGTCAATGACGGAAACCTGCTTGCGCAAAATATCACCGAATTGTTAGACCATCCTAAGAAACGCGGAGCGCCCTGAAAAAACGCGAGAGAATTGATCGCAAGCAAACTCACTGTGGGAGCGTCCTTCGCGACCGAAGAGTCTCCAAAAGTGTAGAAGGAAAAGAAGGTTCAAATGGCATATTATCTGGTTACAGCCAAACCGATCCGATCAAAAATGAATGACCTGCGCAAATGGCTGGACTCGGGCGAGATACGCGCCATGCGTCCCTTTGGACAGGCGCTTCATACGGGACTTGAAAATGCCCGCTGGCAATCTGACGGTGTGGCGGTCTGGGAGGAGGAGGATTATTGCGTCCCGCCGCTGGCACAGGAACGCGCGGCTGTTTTGGATGACTATTTCACGGAACTGGAAGTTCAACCTGTGGACAAAGGCGAAGGGTGGAGGCAGATCGACTCATTGACAGTAATCTGGGAGAACCATGACCAATCTATTTGACTCAACTGACAAAGTAAAACTTGAACTGGGCAAACAGAAATACATTGCATCGAACGAGATCACGACCATCGTGTTCCTCGCGCAGAAACTGGGCAAACCACTGCTCACGGAGGGACCCGCCGGCGTGGGCAAGACCGAACTTGCCAAAGCCATCGCCGGCGCGACGGGACGGGAATTGATCCGCCTGCAGTGCTATGAAGGATTGGACGAATCCAAGGCGCTGTATGAATGGGAATACTCGAAGCAGTTGCTATACACGCAACTGTTGCGTGACAAGCTGAACGACACACTCGGCAAGGCAGAGACGCTCGCCGAAGCCGCAGACAAACTCGCCAAAGAAGAGGACGTCTTTTTCTCCGAGCGTTTCCTGTTGATGCGCCCGCTGTTGAAAGCGATCCTGAGCGAGAACCCAACCGTGTTGCTCATCGATGAGATCGACCGCGCCGACGCCGAGTTCGAAGCCTTTCTGCTCGAAGTGTTGAGCGACTTTCAGGTATCCGTGCCTGAGTTGGGGACGCTGACCGCGAAGCATCGTCCATTCGTGGTGCTGACATCCAACAACACGCGTGAGTTGTCAGAAGCATTGAAGCGGCGTTGTTTGTATCTCTTTATCGATTACCCATCCATAGCGGAAGAGCTTGCGGTGGTGAGATTGAAAGTCCCTGACCTGAACCCGAAACTGGCGCAGCAAGCCGTAGAGTTCGTCCAAAGGCTCCGCAAAGGCGATATGCGCAAGTCGCCGTCCATCAGTGAGACATTGGATTGGGCGAATGCCCTCGTGGCTTTGAACGCGAAGAATCTGGACAAGGACACTTTGGAAGAAACTGTTTCGATCCTGCTAAAACATGAAGCGGATCTGCAAAAAGCCAGACGGCAATTCATCGATCCCCCATCGCCGCCGACGCGCTCAAAGCCCGATGAGTATGGAAGGTTTTCAGGAAATTAGAAGGAGCCCCGCTGGTCGAGTAGCCCTGAGCGTTCGCTGCGACGGGCATATCGAGACCAGCAATAAGCAGAGATATCCTTGTTAATGGTGGTTTCGATACGGCGGGCGAACGCCGCCTACTCAACCACCATTGTATGGTTGTAAGGAAATAATCTTATGGAATCCCGTATCTTACAGTTGATCTCAGCCTTGCGCGCCAGCGGGGTGCGCGTGTCTTTGGCGGAAAGTGCCGAGGCGTTCTCGGCGGTGGACATCATGGGGATCCAGGATCGCGAGGAGTTCCGCCTCTCATTACGCGCCACGCTCATCAAGGACCTGAAAGACCTGCCTGTCTTCGATAAGCTATTTCCGTTGTTTTTCGGTTCAGGGAACCCGCCTCCAATGATGGGCGGGAATCCATCCGATGATATGACGCCCGAGGAGGCGCAGCAATTGGCGGATGCATTGCGTCAGTTCACGCAGAATCTGCGTCAGCGGATGGAAAGGCTGATGAATGGCGAGCAGTTGTCCCGTGCGGAGCTTGAGGCGCTTGGTCAGATGGTCGGATTGAACCAGGTGGACGACCTCCGTTATCAAAACTGGATGGCCCAGCGCATGATGCGCGCGCTGGCGTTCCCCGAGGTCCGCGAGGCGATGAAGGAGTTGATGGAGGAACTTCAGCGCATGGGCATGAGCCGCGACCGTGTCGAGCAGATGCGGAACATGATCCAGGGTAACATGGACGGGATGCGCGAACAGATCGAACAGTTCGCGGGGGAACGCATCGCTGAAAACATGAGCAGGAAAGAGCCCGGCGAGCGCATGGACAATTTGATGAACCGCCCGTTCAATGCACTGAGCGACGCGGACAAACAGATGCTGCAACATGAAGTGAAACGGCTCGCCGCCATGCTGCGCACGCGCATTGCCCTGCGACAGAAGCGCGCCAAAAGCGGACAACTCGACCCGAAGGCGACCATCCGCACGAACTTGAAATATCACGGCGTGCCGATGGAGATCAAACACAAGGATCGCGTGCGCAAACCAAAGATCGTGGTCATTTGCGACATCAGCACTTCGATGCGTTTTTGTTCGGAGCTGATGTTGAGTTTTTTGTACGCATTACAGGGACAGGTCCGCAAGACGCACGCTTTCGCCTTCATCGACCATCTCGAATCGATTTCGGAGGATTTCAGCGGCTCGAACGCGGACGAGGCGATTGCCTCCGTTTTGTGGCGCATGCCCAGCGGACATTACAACACCGACCTCGGCTGGTCGCTCAACGATTTCCAGAACGAATACATGGATACGCTTAACGGCGGGACGACCCTCATCATCGTCGGCGACGGACGCAACAACTATTATGACCCGCGCCTCGACATCTTCTCCACGATGACGCGCCGCGCCGCGCGGACCATCTGGCTGAATCCCGAACCCCCGACCATGTGGCACGGCGACAGCGACATGCCCAAATACGCGCCGTTGTGCAGTAATGTGTTGAAGGTCAGCAACCTGAGGGAACTGGCAGAGGCGGTGGATGCGTTGATGGCAGGATGACAATCCGACCCTTATGTTCATCGTCCTTTGGGAATACCGGGTAAAGCCAGAAAAACAATCCGAATTTGAATCCATCTATTCGCCAAAAGGCGCCTGGGGGGAATTGTTCAAAACCGGAAATGGTTATTTGGGCACGGAACTATTTGGCGACCAGGACCATCCGGGCCGCTATCTCACCATCGACCGCTGGACATCAAAGGCTGAGTACGAAATATTTCTATCTAAACACAGGCAGGAATACAAAGCCCTTGACGAGGAGTGTGAATGCTTGACAGAAAGCGAGTCTCTGCTTGGGATGTGGGAAACGTTCAACAGATCGGGGAGAAACGATTAAGTCTGCGGGAGTCCGTTACCGCCAACAGCGTCATCACTTTTGCGGAAAATCCATAATTTCCAATTTTTGAAGTAAAATCATCGCAATCTACATCACAGTTCAGGTTGGAAGAGATATGGCAAAGATCATGGTGGTCGACGACGACAAGGACGCAACAACCCTGTTCGAGGAGGTCCTCAACATGCAGGGACATACGCCCGTTGTCCTGAACGAGAGTTCGAAAGCCCTGCAGATCGCCATGGAGGAACTTCCCGATGCTTTCATCCTCGACCTGATGATGCCCGAGCCGGACGGATTCAAACTCTGCCGCATGCTGCGTGCCGAACCGCGGTTCAGGCGCACGCCCATCATCATTGTCACCGCCCTCAACGATACCGACAGCAAGATCGTCGCCATCGGCGCGGGCGCCAACGACTATCTCACCAAACCGTTCCACATCAATGAACTGGATGCCAGCATCCGGAATCTGCTCGACGAAGAATAATTTTTTCCACGCCGAAACTCTGCCGCCTGTCGATTGATGGGCGGTATTTATTTGGGGTAAACTTGGCGCATGCCCAACGCAATCGAAACCCGTCAACTCACCAAACGCTTCGGCGATGTGCTAGCGGTCGATGCCATTGACCTGTGCGTCGGAACCGGCGAGATCTACGGCTTCCTCGGTCTCAACGGCGCGGGCAAGACCACCACGATCCGTGCGTTGTTGGGGATGATCCGCCCGAGCGAAGGAGAGGTCAAAGTGCTGGGGCAGGCTGTCGGTCCGAACGGACGCGGACCCTGGGCGCAGGTTGGGCATCTTGTGGAGAGTCCGTCCGCATACCCCGAACTGTCCGTCCGCGAGAATCTGGATATCGCCCGGCGATTGCACGGCAAACCGGATTCCAGCCTTGTTGACGACATCATCGAAAGACTCGCCCTGGCCTCCTACGCGGACCGGAAGGCTGGCACGCTTTCGATGGGCAACCTCCAACGCCTTGGGCTGGCGCGCGCGTTATTGCACAAGCCCGAACTTTTGATCCTCGACGAACCCGCCAACGGACTCGACCCCGCCGGTGTGATCGAAGTCCGTGAACTATTGCGGACACTTGCCCGCGACAAAGGCGCGACCATCTTCATGTCGAGCCACATCCTGACGGAGGTGGACAGGCTGGCAACCCGGATCGGCATCATCCACAAAGGGAGGTTGATCGAGGAACTGACCGCGGGCGATCTCGAAAAATTACGCACCAAACGCCTTGAGATCAGGTCGCGCAATTTCGAAGCCGCGCAGATCTGCCTGCGGAGCGCCGGGTATCCTTTCACGGTGAAAGATGAAACCATCACCATCCTTCACCCGCATGCCATAGAACATCCCGACGATATCGCCCACATCCTTGTCAATGCCGGCGCGGCGCCGACCCGCCTGGCAGTGGAACAACAGAATCTCGAGGAGCATTTCATGGAGTTGACCGCGGACTCATTGACCAGGGAGTCGCCAAAGTGAACGTTACACAGGAATCACCCCAGACCGGGAATCCACCCGAAGAGAGATCCATTAATCCGTTTCTTGCCTCCCTCTGGGCGGAAACACTGAAGATACGCCGCTCCAGGGTGCCACTCTTCACCGCCATTGGCTTTTCACTTATGCCTCTCGCAGGCGGACTCTTCATGATTATTTTGAAAGATCCCGAGGCGGCGCGTTCCATGGGACTGATCAGCGCCAAGGCGCAACTCATGGTCGGCGTTGCAGATTGGCCCGCTTATTTCAATTTCATGTCTCAAGCTGTTGCGGCAGGTGGGTTGATCCTGTTTTCCATCGTTACAACCTGGGTTTTCGGTCGCGAGTTCTCCGACCATACTGCCAAGGAAATGCTGGCTCTGCCGACCTCACGCGAGGCGATCGTCACGGCAAAATTCATCGTTACCAGCGTATGGGCGATGGCTGTAACGTTACTCATCTTCGGATTGAGCCTCGCGGTGGGTACGCTGATCGTCCTCCCGGGATGGTCGACGGTGCTGCTTCGCTCCGCGTTTGTGGGCATCTTGGGATGCGCGTTCTTCACCCTCGGACTGATCCCCTTCGTGGCGCTGCTCGCCAGTATCGGACGCGGATACCTGCCACCTTTCGGGTGGACGATTCTCACGATGGTGCTGGCACAATTCGCAGCCATCCTGGGTTGGGGCGATTGGTTCCCTTGGGCAATCCCCGGGTTGTTCAGTGGCGTGGCGGGTCCACGCGCTGAAGCGCTGGGAACACACAGTTACGTTCTTCTGCTTCTCACCAGTATCGCTGGTTTTGCCGCGACGTATTATTGGTGGCGCAGCGCAGACCAGACGCGATAGCGCGAGTGCATCGCGCCTACTTTCATCCTTCATCTTTCATCCTTTCTCTGCATGTCCCCCACCGCTGAAGTCGCCGCCCTATTCCTCAGACTTGGCTTCACTGCCTTTGGTGGTCCTGCCGCGCACATTGCGATCATGCACGATGAGGTTGTCAAACGCCGCAAGTGGCTGACCGACGAAGAATTTCTCGATCTGCTCGGCGCGACCAACCTGATCCCTGGTCCCAACTCGACCGAAATGGCGATCCACATCGGCTTCCGGCGCGCCGGCTGGCTTGGATTGATCGCAGGGGGCGTTTGCTTTATCGCTCCTGCCATGTTGATCGTGCTGGGACTTTCATGGCTGTACACCCGCTACGGGACAACCCCGCAAATCGAATGGCTGTTATACGGGGTCAAGCCTGTTGTCATTGCCATCATCGCGCAAGCCTTGTGGACGCTCGGAAACAAGGCACTCAAAAATCGCCTTCTGATGGTTCTCGGCATTACAGTCTTTGTCCTATACTTTCTCCGGGTCAATGAGATACTTTTGCTTGTTGCGGGTGGACTGGTCTTCATGCTCATGAAAAACATCCGGCGCATCGGAAATATGCATCCATTGATCCTGCTTCCCATCAGCGGACTGACGCTGCCTCAACTTGCAACCACATTCAGCCTCCCGGTTTTATTCCTTACACTCCTGAAGATCGGTTCGGTCCTTTACGGAAGCGGCTATGTCCTGCTCGCCTTCCTCCGCAATGACTTCGTCCTTCGCCTGGGCTGGCTGACCGACCAGCAGCTCATCGACGCCATCGCCATCGGACAGGTCACACCTGGCCCGGTCTTTACCACGGCGACATTCATTGGCTACCTCCTCGGCGGCACATCCGGCGCGCTGCTTGCCACGCTCGGCATCTTCCTGCCGTCGTTCATCTTTGTTGCGATCTCGAATCCGCTCATCCCGCGCATTCGCAACTCGACCTGGTTCGGCAGCCTGCTGGACGGGGTCAACGCCGCGTCGCTCGGACTGATGGGGGCTGTCACCGTTCAACTCGCCTCGGCGTCACTGATAGACGTCTTCACGATCGCCATCGCGATCCTTGCGTTGCTTTTGCTGTTTCGCTACAAGGTCAATTCCACGTGGCTGATCGCAGGCGGAGCCGCAGCCGGTTATTTCATCTCGTCCATCCGTTAGAATCAGGAACATGATCCCTATCAATGCAAGGAGGAGATTTTTATGAGCGACCCCATTCTCACCCAACAGCACGGAAATATTCTGGAGATCACACTCAACCGTCCGGAAGCCTACAACGCCTTGAACCTGGATATGATGAAAATGCTTGGCGAGACTCTTGCCTCCGCCGCAACGGACAACTCCATCAAGGGCATCCTGTTAACCGGAAAAGGGAAGGCGTTCTGCGCGGGCGGCGATTTGAAGTGGGTCAGCGAGCAAACGGAGGAACCAGGTTCCGCTTTTTACAGACTCGCCCCCATGTTCCACCTTGCCATAACCGAGATGAGAAGGATGGGGAAACCGATCGTTGCCGCCATCAATGGAGTCGCGGCGGGTGGAGGCTTTTCGCTCGCGCTGGCATGTGACTTCCGCGTCATGGGACACTCCGCAATTCTGCTTCAGGCGTACACATCCAACGGCTTAAGCATGGACGGCGGCGGGACGTTCGCACTGCCGCGCCTCGTTGGATTGGCGCGCGCACTGGAGATCATGGCGTTCGATGAGCCGATCCCGGCGGCACGGGCTTTGGAATGGGGATTGGTCACGAAAACGGTGCCAGATTCGGAGGTCCGGAGTGAGGCGCTTTCCATGCTCGTGACTCTGTCAAAGACCGCGCTGCATTCGTTCGCATGGTCCAAGAAATTGTTGACCGAGTCCTTCAACAACACCCTGGAGACGCAACTGGAACTGGAACGGCAGGGCATCAGCGAGTGTGCCGGGCATCCGAACGGACGGGAAGGCATTCGGGCGTTCGTCGAAAAACGCAAACCCAAATTTTAGAGAGGCACACATGATCGATCCAAATCGTGTCTATACCCGTTCATTCAAGATTTCCCACAGCGCCATCGACGAAAACGGACATGTCAACAACGTGGTCTACGTCCAATGGATGCAGGATATCGCGGTGGAACATTACGCCTCCATCGGCGGCATCGAAGCGCAGGGACCCGATGCAACATGGGTGATTCGAAGGCATGGGATCGAATATTTCCTGCCCGCGTTCGAAGGCGAGGAGATCGAAATTCGCACATGGGTGGAGAACGTCCGCCGCGTCCGCTCGCTGCGTAAATATGAGTTCGTCCGCAAATCGGACGGCAGGGTGTTGGTCAAAGGCGAAACGGATTGGGTGTTCGTGGATGTAAAAACGGGCCTGCCGCGCGCCGTCCCGAAGGATGTGATCGATATATTCTCCCTGCCCGCAAACAGAACAGAATAGATCTTATAGTTACAGGAATCCCAACCATGCAGACAGACCAACGCAATCCAGTCCCACTTTTTTCGCTGTTCATCGCCAATGCCATTTCGCTGGTCGGCAATGTCTTCACGATGATCGCCATCCCGTGGTTCGTGCTTCAAACCACGGGCAGCGCCACGCAGACGGGCATCACCGGTTTCTTCACCGTCCTGCCGGTGGTGCTCGCCGGCTTTTTCGGCGGCACGCTCATCGACCGGCTCGGCTACAAACCCACGAGCATCATTTCAGATCTCGCAAGCGGGATCACAACCGCCATGGTCCCGCTTCTCTATTTCACCATCGGTCTGGAATTCTGGCAGTTGATGGTGCTTGTCTTCCTCGGCGCGCTGCTGGATGCGCCCGGCAGCACAGCCCGCGCCGCGCTGCTCCCCGAACTTGCCGAACAGGCGGGCATGCCGATCGAACGCGTTACCTCGCTGACGCATGTGATCGAGCGAAGCGCGCGCCTCGTCGGCGCGCCGCTGGCGGGATTCCTGATCGGCATCATCGGCACGGCAAACGTCCTGTGGCTGGACGCGGCTTCGTTTTTCATTTCGGCTGGCATCATCTGGATCTTCATCCCGGCGCTCAGGATACAGAAGCAGGCGGAGTCGGGGAAATATTTCGAGGAACTCAGGGACGGATTGCGCTTCATCGCGCACGACCGGTTGATCCTGTCCATTGTGGTCATGATCATGCTGACAAATTTCCTCGACGCGATCTTCGGCGGCGTTCTCCAACCTGTGTACGTCAAGGAGGTGTACGGCAGCGCCCTGAACCTGGGCCTGCTGATCGCCGCCAACGGAGGCGGAGCCGTCATCGGCGGATTGATCTTTGCCGCGATCGGTCACCGCCTGCCGAGACATGCCACGTTCGTCGGCGCGTTCGTGTTCGCCGGATTCCGGTTCTGGGTATATGCGATGTACCCGCCGGTTTGGGTGCTGATCGTGGTCACTTTGATCACCAGCCTGGGCGCGGGACCGTTGAACCCCATCATCGGCGCCATCGAGTTCGAGCGCATTCCCCCTCACATGCGCGGACGCGTCTTCGGCGCGATCACTGCCGGCGCGTGGATCGCCATGCCGCTGGGCATGTTGTTGGGCGGAGTGCTCACAGAGACTCTGGGGACCTTTATCATGATGATCGGTCTGGCGACCACCTACCTTGTCACCACCCTGAGCATGGCGTTCATCCCTGCCATGAAAGAGATGAATCGGAAACCTCAAGCCAGCAATGTATCGTAAACCCTGACCAGCTTCTTCTGGGCTTCGTGCCAGGTGAACTTCGTCAAGGCGCGCTCGGTGGCGGATTCTGCCAGACGTTTCGATAACTCGAAATCGTTCAGCAATGTCAGCACCTGACGCGCCAGGTCATCGGGATCGTTCGGGGAGAAGAGCAGCGCATCCACATCCTCGCGGACAAGTTCACGCACGATCGGCATGTTCGAAGCGATCAGCGGACGGGACGAAGCCATATATTCCAGCACCTTGATCGGGCAGGCGCCCTGCGTCACATTGCGGTCGTTCAACCCAAGCGGCGCGATGCAAATATCCGCGCCCGCGATCAAGCCGGGGACCTCGTGATGAGGCACGGCAGGCTGAATTGTCACATGTGCTTCGATGCCCGATTTTCGAATTTGCTTCGCGAGTAATTTTCGCTGACGCGAACGTCCGCGCCCCACGATGTGGAGTCGAACGGTTTGCTGTTCGAGGATTTTGGGTAACGCCTTGACAACCACTTCCAATCCCTGCCAGTCGGCGAGCGTGCCGATGTAAAGCAGGATTGACTCACGTCCCTCCCGGGATCGCAGAGGAGAGGGAGAAAAATCCGAGGGGCTGACTCCGTTTGGGATGACGGTGACAGTTTTACGGTCCAGACCGAGCGAGGCGATGTAATCCCGCGTCACGTTCGAGGGACAGATGACCGCGTCAGACAGATGCAGGGTCGCGATCTCCTGTTCCTTGATCTTTGACAGCAGATTCAAATCGATGCCGGGGTAATGGTATTTGAGTTCGATGGAAGGCAGCCCGTTCACCTCGAAGAGCGCCTTGTACCCGAAGCGGTTCTTATTCTGCGCGATGGCGAGCCCATCCCAGATGTTGCGGAAGTGGACGACATCATAATCCGGGTGGAGGGCGAGATGACTTTGAACCGCCCGGCCGAAATGCGCGGCGCGCGCCAAAAAATTTTGCGCAAGATCCTGAGGGATCCGTGTGACGCGCGCGCCTTCGATGGTGTCCTGATCCGGCAGCAAGCCATCGTTGGGTGTCAAGAGATGTACGTCAAATTGGCTATTGACCAGACCGCGAATGTTATGCAAAATATGCGTGGATGCCCCCTTCGGGCTTGGTACGATATCGAACGCCGTGTAGAGAACCCTTTTCATTATAGGAATTATAAACTCGGAGCAAACAACATGGATGCATTAATTTGCGGGTTTATCGTCATAGCCGTACTCTCGATCATGCTGTTCTTTTACCTGTTGAATACCGCTCGTAAAAAGACCGCGCCGCCGACAACCGTCACCGGCAAAAAGGAGTTTCAGCCGGTTTACGTGTCGCTTGCGGACAAACCGGATTCCATCATCAACGGGATGAACCGGTTCGTGGCGGAGGTCCAGCGGACGGAATCTGCCGGGGACAAATGGCGCTGGATCCCCATGCTCATTTTTTTGGGAGGCCTGGGGCTGATGGCAGTGGATGGAGTCCTGCTCCTGTTCGGTTACGCCTCCTTCGTGTTCATCTCCGGCGGTGCCCTGCTCTGGATCGCGGCATTGGTCATGGCGCGCAATCTGCGTAAAAGCGATTCGAAGGATTTTTCGCCGAGATATTCGGATGTGAAAAAGATCCTTTACACCCTGCGCGACGACCTGAAACCCGGCGGCACATTCAACGGGCATCTCGATCTCACGGGCACGATGCTGAAAACAAAAGTGGCGCGCGAAACCAAGGACACGCGCGACCGCGTTACCGAACATTTCCGGGATGAGTGGCTGGCGCTGAAAGCCAAACTGTACGACGGAAACATCCTGCGCGTATCGGCGATCCAGAAATCCAAAAAGCGCAAATCGTACTGGAAGCGCAGCAGCATCAGCGGCAAGATGAAGATGAAACCGGAAAAATTCAAGGGCAGCGAACAATATCTCAAGGTGCGCATTGCCGTAAACCCGGAAGTGTACACGATCAAATCCAATCCGAATTTCAGGCAGGGCGCCAGCGTGGGCAAGTATACGGTTGCGCAGTTGAACACCGAAGGCGGCATCATCGACGTTGTGGCAAATTCGCCGTTCGAGGAAGTCGAGTCGGACCATATCCTTGGCTTTCTACAATCCACCTACTCGTTGTTACAAAGAAAGGCTTCCTAAATGAGTCGTAAAATCATTCCCTTCATCGTCGCGGGTGTTTTGATCTGTCTGGTGATGGCTGTCTCGGGCGTGTTCGCGTTCAGCGGCGCAGTGACCGCGGAAAAATTCGGCAGCACCGTCGCGTGGTCGCGCCCTTATTCCAACGCCGAAAGCATGAAGGTCATCGACCTGACCGGCGACGGAAAGGATGATCTGTTCATCCAATCTCCGGACAACCTCACAGTGCTGGATGAAACCGGAGAGCCGATCTTCGGCTTCGGTTACAACCGCATGAAGACCACGCTCGGTGATGTGAACGGCGACAACGTCGAAGACATCATTGTGTACTACATTGGCACCGGCATGTCGGTGGATGTGATCGAGAAAGGGACTCCGCAAACCATCGCCCAGACGTTGGACATCGGAATCCCGGCGCGTGATGCGCTCATCCGCTTCACCTCCGGACCTCAGATCCTGCTCGGCGATTCGAGCGGCAGTCTCCTCGCCCTCAGCCCCGATGGCCAGGTCCTCTGGGAGTACGATCTTGGAAGCGAAGAAGTGCGCGGCATGGACGATGCCCGCATCAACGGTCAAATGCATGCCGCGGTTGCAACCCATGACGGCGCCATCGCGGTATTCGATGACAGCGGGAATCCCGTCTGGCGCGGCAGCCAGGAGCAACTCCGCCGGATGCGCGCCTTCGACCTGAACGGCGATGGCACCAGCGAGATCATCACCGGCGGGGAATACGGCGCGTTCAAAATATATGACGCCGCAAATGGGAACATCCTGTTTGAAAAATCCCTCGGGCAGGCGGTCAGCGAAGTGCGTGAAGTGGAGCTGAACGGCGACCCATCCTCGCGCGAGATCGTGGTCGGCGGCAAGGATGGAGGCGTTTGGGCATACTCCTTCGATGGCACAACCGCCAGTCAGATGTGGTCCGGCTCGATGTCCGACAAGGTCACCGAGATCGCGGGCATCGATGTGGACGATGACGGGACGGAAGAAGCCGTGATCGGCGATGACAATGGCAAAGTGGCGATCTTCACCGGAAACGGCGCGCGCAACAATCTGCCGGACCGCACGAGCGGCATCGCCCGCGTGGATGTCGGCAAACTGGGCAATGACCGTTACGTGGTGGTCGCCGACCTGAACGAGATCCAGGTCAACAAAGTCAACTTCAGTTCACTGCCCGGATTCCAATACACGCCCCTGATCGTGGGGTTGATTGTCTCAGCCGTCATTTTGGTTATTGCCGCGATCCTGGCTTCCATCCCGAAGAAGCCCGAAATGAAGGTTGCATTCCAGGATACGAGTCTCGAATCCCTGAACGCGCAGCGCCGCATGTTGAAAGAGTCCATTGCCGATGTGGAGCGGCTGCGTAAATCCGGCGAGATGACCGGGGATGCCTATCTGGCGCGGCTCAAACGTCTGCGCGCCGATCTGGCGGATAATGAAGCCGCCTTCAAGAAACAGGGCTATCCCATCAAAGTGGAGACGATCCAATGCCCGAACTGTGGCGGCACACTGGAATTGGGCATGGATAAATGCGAATACTGCGGACAGGTGCTGTTATCGTAAAAGGGAAAACATCATAATAAAAAACGAAAAACGCGCTCATCGTGGAGCGCGTTTTTCGTTTGATGCAAATTGACTATCGTACTTCGAATTGAAGCGTCTGGACCAGACTGTCGTTCAGATAGAGATCGATCTTGTACGTCCCGACGGGCCAGGCATCCATCGAGCGATCAAGGCTGAAATAGTAGGTGTCATCACTGCCCGTGATCTGCGCCGAGTCGATCTCCGAATTGGATTCATATCCTTCGGCAGAGACCAGCGTCCACACACCTTTGACGACCGTGTCATCCGGGGCGTTGTTCAGGTCGAAGAAACAATAGAAGGACGGGTCACTGGTGGCGTAAACGGTGGTTGTCGCGGAATCGGACTCGTCGGCAGCCATGTGCGCGTTGGTGATGTTGGCGGTGGAGGCGCTGAACCCGCAGGCAACGGACGCAAGGACAAGCACAAAAACAAACAGGGCGAACGGAAATAATTTTTTGACTTTCACGGCATTCTCCTTTAGGAAATCTGGATCGAACGAAGCGGGATTATACACTACTCAACTTCAATGTAAATCCTTTTGTTAATGGCGCCCTTGCTCTTGTAATCCGTCACACGGATCGCGCCAACCTCCTTTGTATTATGCACATGCGTCCCGCCGTCGGCTTGCAGATCGAGACCGACGATCTCCACTGTCCGCACCTGGAGGATGCCTTCGGGCAGAAGGTTGATCTTGGTACGGATCAGATCCGGGATCCGGAACGCCTCTTCGCGCGGCAGGATCCTGACACGGATCTCACGCGCCTGCGCCACCTCTATATTGACCGCGGCTTCGATCTCGCGCACCAACTCGCCCTTCATCGTCTCGAACTCAAAATCCATGCGACCTTTGAGCGGCTCCATGTCTCCGCCCGTGACCTGCGCGCCGTAATCGCGGAAAACCGTCCCGCAGAGCACGTGCAGGGCGGTATGGGTGCGCATCAGCTTGTATCGCCGCGCCCAATCCAAAGTCCCGTGTGAAGCGGAACCAGGAACGGGTAATGGTGCGTCACCGCCGAGAAAGTGCAGGATGTCATCCCCCTGCTTTTTGACCTTGTCCACAGGGTGGAGAATCCCGTTCACAAGCAGGCTTCCGAGGTCACAGGGCTGCCCTCCGCCACCCGGGTAAAACGCGGTCCGGTCAAGGATCACGGCGCGGGAATCCTCCTGAACGGAGGTGATGCTCGCATCGAACTCCTGCAAATAACTGTCGGTTTGATAAAGCAATTCGGTCATCGTACCTCCATGATCAAAGTTTAATCGCATTGACAAAATCAGCCAATGGGAAATGAAGTCCTTGCCGGTTGACATACAATCCCTTAAACTTGGAGGCGGAGGCTGAGATGAAACCTCAACTTATCGTTATCGACGGGAAGACGTATAACAGCGTGGATGAAATGCCGCCCGAAGTCCGCCAGAAGTACGAACAGGCAATGAACGGACTGAAGGACGGAAATATGAACCGCGTTCCGGATGCCTTTGAAAACATGAACATCCTGGGCGACAAGGATAACGATGGCGTGCCGGACGCATTCGAAGACCTGCCCGGCGCGAGCGTAATGACCAGCAGCATGAAATTCGTTGTGGACGGCAGGGAATACAACCGCATCGAAGACCTTCCGCCCGATGCGCGCGCCAAATACGAAAAAGCCATGGGAGCGCTGGATAAGAATCGAAACGGCATGCCCGACTTTCTGGAGGGGATGTTGGACATGCCCGGTCAGATACCTCATGCCCGGAGCGCAGCCGAAGCAACAAGTCCACGCCCCGCTTCGCCCAAGCCGGTCACTGCTTCACCCACCATCACCCCGGACACATCGAACGGCTGGATGCTCGCCCTGACGGGACTCTTTTTACTGGTGCTCTGCGCGGCAGGCGCGGCGGGCATCTGGTATTTCTTTCTCCGCTGATCGGTCGCATCCTTTTTGTGAATTGTTTTACAAACATTAGCATTAGATTAGAAAGTTGCAACCTGCTTGACTTTGATTTTAAATTTCTGTATAGTAATTCACGATGAAAAGATTGGCACGGTTTGCCCACCGGCAGGCGTGCCTTTTGTTTGTCAACACCCTTTCCTCAAGGAGCACCAATGATACAAGTCAATGGTCTCACAAAAGACTATGGCGAACGCCGCGCCTTGCACAGCATTTCATTCGACGCCAAACAGGGGGAAATCGTGGGCTTCCTCGGTCCGAATGGCGCGGGCAAGACCACCACGATGCGAATCCTGACCGGTTACATGCCCCCCACTGAAGGAGAAGCCATCGTCGCAGGCTACAATGTTGTGGAAGAGTCGATGGAGGTGCGCAAGCGAGTCGGTTACCTGCCGGAAACCGTCCCGCTCTACGAAGACATGACCGCGCTGGAATACCTCAAGTTCATGGCAGACCTGCGTCAGCTTCCCAAATCGGAGGATCTCTCCTACGAAACGCTGGAGATGGTCAACCTGCACGACCGCGCGGACAGTTTCATTGGCACATTCTCGAAAGGCATGCGCCAGCGGGTGGGACTTGCCCAGGCGCTTCTCCACCGCCCCGAAGTCCTCATACTCGATGAGCCGACCATCGGTCTCGACCCCAATCAGGTTGTGGAGGTCCGCAACGTGATCCGCGAGATCGGCAAGAACCGGACCGTATTATTTTCCACACACATCCTTTCTGAAGCGCAACAGATCAGCGACCGCGTGCTCATCATCAACAAGGGACAGATCGTCGCGGAGGATACCCCCGAAAATTTGCAATCGCGCGTCCTTGGCGCGGAACGCATTCTCCTGCGCGTGCGCGGCGACGCCGATGGGCTCGATGCGGCCGTCAAAAAGGTCAAAGGTGCGCGCAAAGTGGAAACAAAATCAGACGATGCTGTTGAGTTCGAATTTTCCGCCGGGCAGGATGTCCGCCCCCAGGTGGCGAAAGCCGTGATCCAGGCGGGGTATGAACTGATCGAGATGCGCCCGATCGGCATGAGCCTTGAAGAGATCTTCCTTGAGCTGACACAAAACAACGATACGGGCAAGCGCTCGTGAGGTGCGACATGCGAAATATTTGGACCATTGCCAAAAGAGAATACGACCATTATTTCATCAGCCCGATCGCGTATGTGATCGCGTTTGCCATCCTCCTGATCCTCGGCATCGATTTCGCCGGATATTTTGGGGATGCCATGCGGAATTCCTTTCAAAGCTTTGGAGGCGCGCCCGACCCAACCCGCACGACAAGCCTGCTGGCTTTCCTTTTGATGCTCACGACTCCGGCGATCACCATGAGACTGATCTCGGATGAGGCCCGCACCGGCACCCTCGAACTACTGCTCACGGCTCCCGTCCGGGACTTCGAGCTGGTCGCCGGAAAATGGCTGGGCGCCATGCTCTACATCCTGACCCTGATCGTCGCCACGCTGGTCTATCCGATCATCCTGAACAACTTTGTCGATCCAGGCATCGACATCCCCGCGACGCTGACCGCCTATCTCGGCGTGATCCTGCTGGCTGGCGTATTCATCGCCATCGGGACCGGAGTCTCTGCCATGTTCAAGAACCAGATCGCGTCCTTCTTCATCACCTTCCTGATCTTTCTGGCTTTGTGGTGGCTGGTTGGGTTCCCGGCTTATTTCATCACCGGCCCAGCCGGGGAGATCTTCAATTACCTGAACATCACGGAACATTTTTACAACGGTTTCAACACCGGTGTCATCGAACTCAAGAACCTTGTCTATTACCTCAGCCTGATCGCCCTCGGGCTTTTCGCCGGGACGGTCGCTGTTGAAACGCGGAGATGGCGATAATGGCAAAAAAGAATCAACCCACCTGGCATCGCTACACTTTCATGGCACTCGTCATTGCCGGGCTTGCCCTTCTATTTACGGTCGGCGTCCTGCTGACACGCGGCCTGCTGGTCACAAATATCTTTACCGGCACCACGGTCGAAACACTGGACCGTCTGTTGATGATCGGCGCCGGGGTCTTTGTGCTGGCAATTGCAATTTACGGTCTGCTCGAACCCGAGAAAGTGAGAGGGGCGCTCACCGGCAGGCAGGCAAAATATGGAAGCAACGCAATCATCATGACGATCGCCTTCCTGGGCATCCTGATCGTAGGCAACGTGCTTACCTATCAGAACCCCAAGCGCCTGGCAGATACAACCGAAGACAGGATCAATACCCTCGCGCCGGAGACCATCCAGGCGCTCGAGACACTTCCCGAGCCTGTAACCGCCGTCGCCTTCTATTCGACCCTGTCCACGGAAAGCGCGACCGACCTGCTGGAAAAATTCAGGTCGAACAGCAAGGGCATGTTCAGCTATCAATTTGTCAACCCGGATACCAACCCGGTGGCAGCGCGTGAGGCGGGTATCACCGGCGACGGCAAGATCATGCTGGTGATGGGCGACCGCAAGGAGATCGCGGCGTTCGCATCAGAGACCGAGCTCACCAAGGCACTGATCAAACTCATCAATCCGGAACCGCGGGCTGTGTATTTCCTGACCGGACACGGCGAGCCATCCATCGATGCGGGCGATGTCAGTTTCTCGGTGGCAAAACAGACTCTCGAAAGCAAGAACTACACCGTCAACAGCCTCAATCTTCTGGCTGAAAACAAAATCCCCGAAGATGCGTTGGCAATCGTCATCGCCGGTCCCATGAAGCCCGTGTCCGATGGTGAGGTCAAACTGCTGAAGCAATATGTGGATGCGGGCGGTTCGCTGGTCGTTATGGAAAATCCCATCCCCATTACTGACTTCGGGACTTCGCCCGACCCGCTGGCAAAATACCTGTCCACAGACTGGGGCATCACACTGACCGATGACATCATCATCGATCTGAACAGCCAACAGCCTCTGAACGCGGTCTCGGCATCTGCCACACAGCACCCCATCACGCAGAACCTGACCGGCAACTACATTGTGACCATGCCGCAGGCACGCTCGCTGAGCATACAGCCTGACAAGGAAAATATCACACTAACCGAACTGATCATGACCTCGACGAATTCCTGGGGTGAAACCAATTTTACAAGCGGCGAAGGCTCTCAGATCTCATTCGACCCCGAAACGGATATCCCCGGTCCGCTGGCGATGGCTGTAGCCGGAGAGAATGCCTCCACGAAAGGACGCGTCGTCGTCTTCGGCAATTCCCTGTTCGCGTCCGACCAGGCATTCGATTATCTCGGCAACGGCAACATGTTCATCAACTCGGTGGACTGGGCAGCCGAACAGGAAGACCTGATCAACATCACCCCGAACACTCCCAAGACGCGCACGTTCCTCCCGCCGAGCCAGTGGCAATGGTATGTCATCCTGTGCGGGACCGTGTTCATCCTGCCGGGCATCACGATCCTATCGGGCATATACACGTGGTGGGCGCGCAGGCGCCAGGGATAGATCCATGCGTCGTTCCACCATCGTTTACCTGCTCATCTTTGTCGTAATGATCGGCGTTTATTACTACCTCAATAACCGCCCCGAATCTGCGGATATTGCCACGCCGACCGAAACAATCGAACCCGTCACTTATTTGTTTTCTGCAGAGAACGGAACGCCAACGAGCATCCGCATCGAGTCGAAAACCGGGGAGGTTGTCGAAGTGGCGCGTAACGCTGAAAATGCCTGGGCTGTGACCCTGCCCACCGATGCCTCGGCAGACCAGGGGAAGGCTGAAGCGGCTGCAAGTCAGGTCACCACCATGCGCATTCTGGACAGCCTGTCCGACGTCGATCCCGGTGTGGTCGGCCTGGACATCCCGGAATATACGATGATCGTGAAGTTTTCGAACAGCTTGGAACGAATCGTTCAAATCGGTGTTCTCACTCCCACAGAGCAGGGCTACTACACGCGCTTCGCGGATGGAGAAATCCTGATCGTCAGCCGGAGCGCTGTGGATGCCTTGATCGGACTCCTGGACAACCCGCCATATGCGGCGACGGAAACACCGCTTCCACCCACCCCTTAGGCTGGTCCCGTTTCCAGGAATCGCATCACAACCTGACCCGTAACATTTTCAGCCGACATACGTCTATAAACAGTAACGAAAGCGTATTGCTTTTCGGTCAAAAAAAGTGTATTCTGATAAGAAAAAGAAAGTGATCAAATAGAGAATGGATGTAGATAAAATTTTGATGGTTGACGAGGAAGAGGAATTCCCTGCGATCGCCAGGCTTGTCGAGTTGGGGAGGCAAAAGGGTTATGTCACGCTTGACGATATTTTGCATTTCTTCCCGGAAGCCGAACAGGATGTTGAGCAACTCGAGGAGGCGTTTTCCGCTTTATTGAGCGCGGGGGTGCCGTTCGTCGAGGATGCCAATGTCGCCGAACCGACCGAAGATGAACTGGTGGCAGTGGAAGCCAGCGAGGAAGCCGAGCCTGAGATCGATGTTTCGCTGGACGACTATCTTGCCAATATCGACACCGACGATACGATCGGCCTGTATCTAAAAGAGGTCAGCCGCGTCCCCCTGCTTACCGCCGATGAAGAGGTGGCGCTGGCGCAACGGATCGAACGCGGCCGCATGGCGCGCGAAGAACTGGCAAAAGGGAACGCCAGCCCGCGCCGCCGCACCGAATTGCGCAAATTGATCGAGGACGGCTGGTCGGCGCGTGAACACTTGATCACAGCCAACTCCCGCCTGGTGATCTCGGTGGCAAAGAAATACATGGGGCGCGGGGTGCCGTTCCTTGACCTGATCCAGGAAGGGAACATCGGTCTCATCCGCGCGACCAAGAAATTCGATTACCGCCGCGGGCATAAGTTCTCCACCTACGCCACGTGGTGGATCCGTCAGGCTGTGACCCGCGCCATTGCCGATCAGGGACGCACGATCCGCGTGCCGGTCCATATGGGCGACCAGATCAACAAACTGCTGCGCGTACAACACCAGCTCACCCAGCGGCTTGGACGCGAACCCAGTGTGGAGGAACTCGCCGAGGCCCTGGATGTTCCGCCCAAGAAGGTGGAGAACATGATCCAGGTGGCGCGCCGTCCGCTTTCGCTGGAAACGCCCACGGATGACGAAGAGGATTCCGTGCTCGGTGATTTCATCGAGGATGATGAGGCCCCCCCGCCCGACGACACTGCCACGTACAATCTGTTGAAGGAACACCTCGGCGAGGTGTTGAACGGACTGCCTCCACGCGAAGTGCGCATCCTGCAACTCCGTTATGGTCTGCTCGACGGGCAGGCATACACCCTCGAAGAAGTGGGGCGCAAGATGGGTGTCACGCGCGAACGCGTCCGCCAGATCGAAGCACAAGCCCTGAGCCGCCTCAGGCATCCCACCATCCGCAGAAAACTGCGTGATTATCTGGGAGAGTAATATGTCAGTCTTGCAAAGGGTTACCCTTTGCAAGACTGATTAAGAACGGGGAACATCTTATTTTTCCATTGTCATTCTAAACGAACTGACAAACTTGAGTAAGATAAATAATTATGGATAAACTCAGTAAACCACTGATTCTCTATAAAGTATTAACAATTCGCCCGAGCATTTCACAATTTAATGAAGTTTCCAATTCCATTTGGAACACACAGGAAATATAGAATGAAATCAGTCACCTATTTGCTGCATGGATTTGTCTTTGCTTTTGGAAGTGCGATTATTTTATATGGCTCTATCGTTGATGTTAATGTTTTTGTCTCTCCAGTTGATATTATTCCCCCAATTATTTTTTCAATAGTCTCATTCTTTCTATTTGTCCTGATTGCTTACTTGCTGACCCGAAACCTTGAAGCTGCCGGTTTGATCGCCTCCCTGTTTATTCTGGGAGTTTTCTATCTTTGGACTGTTTTTTTGGCAGTTCTAATCATCGCCATCGTGAGCCTTTTTGCCATCAAAATCGTCTTAAAAAAAGTGCGTTACGCCGACGCCCATTTGGTATTAAATGCGATCAGCCTTGCCGTTGTTGGGTATTATCTCATTCGGTTTATTATTCTTGTCAACGGTCAGCCATGGGCATCTGCTCCTACAACCATTCAGCCAATTGCAGACTTGCCGAATTCAATTCCGGCTCAAGCCACTACTCCCGATATTTATTACATCATCCTGGATGGGTATGGGCGAGCGGACATGCTGCAAGCCGCGCACGGTTTTGACAATTCAGCATTTATCAAAGGCCTAGAACAACGCGGATTTGTGGTTGCATCCCAGAGCAGAACAAATTACCCGCGGACTCTTCTGTCGTTATCTTCATCTCTTAACATGCAATATTTGGATACCATGTCATCCAGCATGGGTAATTCCAATTTGTGGTGGCCGGCGTCTGATGCCGTGGAACACAATGAAGTGCGGAGGATCCTGGAAAATTGGGGTTATAAAACGGTTTTTTTCGCAAATGACGGAGATTATTCCGATATCCGCGATGGGGACTTCTACGAAGCACCGTTTCCAATCCAATTGAATATCTTTAATAGCCGTTTTTTGAGTCTGACAAATTTAAGCTTGCTGGCCAAAATTGATCAGCTTGGCATCGCGGATGCATCCTACGATACCCACCGCCGGATCATTCTCTATGCTTTCGAGAGATTGCCTGAGGTGGCAGCAATAGAAGGTCCCAAATTTGTATTTGCTCATATTATTGCCCCCCACCCTCCTTATGTTTTCGATCGCAATGGGAATCCTTTGGATCCCCCATACTCTTTTACATTATCTGATCAAATGACATCAGACCCGGATGAATCGCAAACCCGTTACATCGATCAATTACTATTCGTCAATCGGAAGGTCCTGGCAACGATTGATGGAATCCTTGCAAATTCAGACTCCCCTCCGATCATCATCATTCAAGGCGATCATGGTCCTGGGATCTTGACCGACTATGATTCCTGGGAAAACACATGTCTCTATGAACGTTATTCCATTTTGAATGCTTACTATCTTCCAGGCATTGAAAAGAATTCCATTCCCATGGACATATCCCCGGTAAATTCATTTCGATTCATATTCGACACATATTTCGATAGTGATCTGGATCTACTACCCAATCGGCAATATTTTTCAACCAGCGCCCATTTTTATGAGTTTACGGATGTGACAGGCAAGATCCAGGAAGCGTGCAATTCAAATCCGGGAGCGGTTATAAACAACGATCCTTAACCAATCGAATCTCCAGTCAGCAACGAAAAATATACTTTATCAGGCCAGGGCTTTCATGCTTTTCTGATACGATCCCCAGATCGATAGAGCGGTCAGTCCAACAACCATCCAATACGCCCATGAAACGTTTTGCTGCCAAAAAATAACACTAAAAACAAACAATGCCAGCGTCCATGCAACACCGCGGGTCCATGTCGATGAAACGCATAGGGAAAGCGACCAGAAAAGGGCGACCACCAGGGATGGATAATCATACTGCAAAGCATAGGGGGTTATGGCGAATGAGACAAGCGACAAAACACTTATCAGCTGCAGGAACGATTCGGAACGAAACACAACCAAAAGGAAAACGAACATTCCAGCAAGAATCAATATCCCATAAACGAGCATCCGGTGTTGTGGACCAATTCCAAGGGTCATTAACCAATCCAGAAAAGTAGTATTGATGCGTAGAGCAACAACGCGATCCGGTCCGTCCAATTTCATCGTTAAACCCTGTCCAAATCCTTCATCCAGGAACGGTCGAAACCAGTCTGGAGTGATCCATGTCGAAACCAAGAGTAAAACAATCTGCGTAACCAACATTACCAATACAGCCCGCCATTGGCCTTTACGGAGTAACCACAAACTGATTCCTGCCACGATTAGAACCGTAACATTTGGCTTGATCAACAATATCGCCATCCAGATTCCTGACCACGTCCAGTTTTGAGCCCGAACAGATAAGATTAATGCAACCAGGATTGCAAAAACGAGAATCCCAGCCTGTTCGTATCTCCATGTAATCCATGCGAACGAAAACGTAGTTAGAGCAAAAAAACCATATCGTTGCCAACCCTTCTGAGGCCAGCCAACTATCTCCCCCAACCACCATAAACCAGTATCCCAGAGGACAAGATTGATTGTCATCCAAATTGCACGCGCTACCTGGAAAGGAAGGTAGGTTAGAGGAATAAAAAGCCATGCAAACCATGGTGGATAGTAATATGGGTTATTACCCATTTCACCGGTTACATCCAGCAAAACCCTTGCAACCAGGCGATAATCATATGGATTCCCCCCCTCGGTCAACACGCGCGCGGCAGCATAATATCCGCGAAAATCCTTACCGAAGAGGGTAAAAGAAACAAAAGCCAGCGTCAAGCCCAATATCAACCACGCTGAGAGCAATGAAAAATCCAACCGTCTTACCCAAATATTTTTCTCGTTGTCCAAGTTTCACCATCAATGAAATCGTCGTCCATGGGATGTATTCATCATAATATTTTACAGCCTCTGACAGTGGTTCACAAGAATAGAACCTTCCTATAAAATCAATCCATGCACCGCCATCTTTTGCCCAGCCTGACCTCCCTCATTTTTCTCGTTGTCTTTTCCCTCGCTCTTGCATCCGGACCACAAATGCTCAGCATCGACAGCGACCTCGGACGCCATCTCGCGCTCGGCAACTACATTCTGGATCATCGCATCATCCCCACCCGCGACCTGTTCTCCCATACCCTGACCGGTCAACCCCGACCACCCTATGAGTGGCTTTCACAGATCCTCTTCGCAATCTCCCATCGCGTGCTGGGCTTGGATGGCGTCATTTTATTTACGTCTGCCATCATCGCTTCAGCTTTCACCCTGACGTTTCACTTCTCGGCACAGAATTGCAGGACGCCGCTGATCGCCTTCCTGTTGACATTGCTTGCGGCCGGGACCGCGAGCCTGCACTGGCTGCCGCGTCCGCACATTATGACCTTCCTTTTGCTTGCAATCTGGGTTGGTGCACTTGAAAAATTACAAAGAGGTGAAGCCATTCCCATCTTTGTTTTTCCTTTCATCATGCTCCTCTGGGCAAACCTGCATGGCGGTTTCGTCTATGGGATTCTTGCATGGCTGGCATATTTCGCGGGCTGGCTTGTTGATAGATGGCGGAAGCGTGCAGATCCACAAACCGGAAGACAACTATTGATCATTGGAATAACATCACTGGTCGCATCCGTCCTCACACCGGACCTCTGGCACAACTGGGAAGCTGTCCTCAACAACCGCAGCGTGTTCATCCTGAGCCGCACACTGGAGACGATGCCTCCCGACCTGACCGATCCCGCCATCCTGCCATTTGACCTGTTGTTGGCAATCGGCATTATTCTTTTCATCTTCAATCGGAAGTTTTTGCGGACGAGTCATCTTTTTTTGATGACCGGGTTCGGTTTGCTGGCACTGCTCATGGCAAGGAATATTCCGCTCTTCGCCATCGCCTGCACACCGATCATTTCGGGGCTGGCAGGTGGATCCATGTCAAATTCAAGATCCTGGTTGAAGATCGAGGAACGATTCTCCAATTTCAACAGGCAGACTACATGGAACCTCCCACCGCTCTTGTTGTTTTCCTGCACGTTTGCATTCTTTGCCGTTCAGCATTCGAGGACAAACGATTCTGTTTTTCATTACAACCCCCGGGTGTTTCCAGTCGAGGCGCTGATCTGGCTGGATAAAAATCCGCAAGCCGGGTATATGTTCAATGAATTTAATTGGGGCGGATATATCCTCGAGAAGACCTGGCCTCGTTATCTTGTCTTTCTGGATAGTCAGAGTGACTTTTATGGGGAATCGTTGATCCGGGAATACGACAGGGCAATGTCAGCACAAAGCGGCTGGCAAGATATTCTTGCCAAATATGACATCTCATGGGCGATCATCCAACCCAAACAACCTTTGGCAATTGCCCTGCGTGATCTAGGCTGGAATGTCGCGTATCAGGATGGAACCGCGATCATCCTTCATAATCCCTGATTATCTTCGCTTCAGCACCAAAACATCCCCGGTTTCATACATAACCTCAAATTTCCCGTCCCCCTTTATCCGCTCAATAAAATATGGAAACTTCTTTACTCCATCCACAGGCGCACAATTGTTGGTCTGTAAGATTTTCGAGATGTAAATGTAATCATAAGTGGATGGTCCCACTGCATCTTCAAAACAGGCTGCATCTTCGTTCATACATGCTTGAACATCAGCGGACTTCTGGATGAATCCCCCGAACTTTTCAGCGAGAGTCCATTCGGTGCCCTGGACCGTGTAAATACTTCGTCGTCCGGTCAAAGCCGGAAACCATTCGGAGACGGAATCGCAGGCAACGGAGGATGTCCCGGTCAATACTACGAAACTGGAATCGGCAGCCGTATTTTTGCGTACCCATGCCATCGCCGCCTGGTCGGAGGGACGCAAAGTCGAAGCGGAGAGTTGAAATCCGAACTGATAAGCCGAAAAGACGAGATACAACATCAAATAGATGGACACGTTCCGTTCAACCGGAATTAGCAAATTGGACTTCCCCGCTTCCTTCCAAGCCGACGGCTGCAACGCGGGCAAAATAACCTCCGCCAACCCGACGGCTGCCAGCATCGCCAACGGGATCACCGCCAGATTCGCCGCGCTGCGTCCCGCCACCAGAAAAGGGACAGCCATCCATAACGGAAGCAGGTAATCCCTGCGGATGAGGCGGTATGCGATCCCGATCAATCCAATGACGGCGATGAACGTCGCGTAGGGCTCATCCGTAAATGTAAAGAAAACCAGGTTGAAAATCGCAAGCGACTTGCTACCGGTCTGCATTGCGCTGAGCAAGGGACCGACGCCATGCCGGTAGATCACCGCCCCCCACCACGGCGCGCTGACAACCAGAACAATGACCCCAACCAGAACAGAATGGAAGAATGTAGTTCGTTTGCGCGATAAAACGATCCAGATCAAAAGCGCCGAAATGGCAGTATGCACTGCCGCTTCGGGATGACTTAGAACTGCCAGCCCGCCGAATATGCCCGAAAGGAAGATGTCGCTCCGGCGCTTCTCTTCATACAGGCGAACAATGGACGCCAGCGCCAGCAGCATGAAAATCTGGCCGAGACTGCGGGTCAATCCGCCGCCCATCACAAACCAGAAAAATGCACGCGGCACGAACGCAAAGAACAAAGTTGATAAAGTCGCAAGATATTTGTTCTTGGATAAGCGTAATGCAAGCAAATAGAGCGCGGGGATCGTCAGCGATGCGAACAGCGCGGGCAGCCAACGCAGAACCTGAACCGTTTCCATGTGGAGGAGGCTTGAGGCGAGACCACCCAGGTAAAACCCCAGCGGTGGATAGGCAAACGGGATATTCGAATGGTTATAGGTTGTGAAGGCGGGCAGAAGATAATGATTGGCTTTCAGGTCATCGATCATCACTGCGAACATGCCCCCGTCGTTGATCGCGAAGCCTGCGAGCATGGCTGGATTGAAACGAATGAATGCGCCAAGTAAAACAGCAAGGAGCAATATCAGGGTCGACCATTCATCGCGGGTGATGGATTTTTTCATCTGACTCTCCGGCTTCAATATTCCGCGATTCTAACATGGTAAAAAAATAAAGCCTCAGGAAATACCCGAGGCTCCTTACAGTTTATTATCCTTCACAGCACCGCGTCGATCATGATCGCCAGGAAGATGAACACCAGATACGTACTCGACCACTTGTACATGCGCCAGGCAACCTTGTTGCCGCCCTCTCTCCAAACCGCCCAGGCAGCATAGATCAATGCCGCGCCAAGGACAAGCGAGGAGACCAGATACACAGTCCCTGCCAGGTTGAGGATCGGCAACAGCAAAGTCACGATCACAAGCTCGACCGTGTAGATCAAAATCTGGCGGCGGGTCTCCAACTCACCGCGCACCACCGGCATCATTGGCACACCGGCGCGTTCATAGTCCTTCATGCGGACGATCGCCAGCGCCCAGAAATGCGGAGGCGTCCACATGAAGATGATGGCGAACAGGATCCATGCCGTCCAATCGAGGGAACCGGTCGCAGCAGCGTACCCGACCAACGGCGGGATCGCCCCCGCCCCGCCTCCGATGACGATGTTCTGCACGGTCGCCTTTTTGAGCCAGAGACTGTAAACAAGCACATAATAGATGATCCCCGCCAGCGACAATAATGCGGCAAGTCCATTGACAAACACCGCGAAGATGTAATAACTGACCAGCGACAAGCCAAGACCAAAGGCAAGCCCTTCGGCATCGGTCAGGCGCCCATCTGCCAGCGGACGTTTTGCCGTGCGCTGCATGTGCCTGTCAAGTTCGCGGTCGATAAACTGGTTCAGCGCGCTCGAGCCGCCCGCCGCCAGCGCGCCGCCGAGCAGGGTCCACATGGTCAGTGAAAAGGAGGGCCATTGCCTTGAACCGATCACCAGGCCGCCATAGGTGGTGATCAGCAACAGACCGACGATCAACGGTTTCGACAACGCCAGAAAATCCCTGGCGCGCTGCCGCTTATCCAACACCGCGAATCTTTCTTCCTCTTGGACCAGAACTCCGGAAGCATATACAAGCAACCCAAGCGTTACCCATAACGCCAGCGTGGTCAGCCGGTGCAGGAACACAAGATGCCCGGCATCCGGTCGTGTCACCTGGATCGCCCCCACCAACGCCTGCCCAAAGAACACGATAGCCAGAATGGTCGTCAGCGGCAATACGACACGTTGCGCATGCTGTTCCAGCCATGCCTTGCGAAACACGATGACCATGAAAACCGACGCGATGCCTACCAGTGACATATGCGCCAGCTTCCACCAGCCCATCGGCGCAATGGGCGCACAGATCGGCCAGCCTTTGCAATAAGCCTCGGCGCCGGTCCTTGTGACGAAATAACCAACGACGGTGAGCGCAAGCACCAAAAAAAACAGGGCAAGCACCAGTTTCGCAAATGAAGACTTGAGTGAATATGTCATGCCGATTCCTGCTTCTTCAAATAGAATGGGTATCCTGCAAATAAAATGGTCGCGAACGTGAACCATTGCAAAGCATAACCAAAATGAGGGCCCTCCGTCAATTCGATCTCTGGCTGATACGGAATGGGCGGTTCGGTATCCGCAGGGTCTACATCGGGTTGAACATAAACATCCAGAACCGGATGCGGCAACTGACGGGCGATCTGCGTTATATCGGCATTGTTCCAGATCTCGAGCTTTTCTCCGTTTGCAGGCAGCGCGTCCGCGACTCCGCCGAAGGCTGGTTTGATCTGTCCAAGCCGTATCTGCCCCGTGACCGTAACCACGCCCGGCTCATCGTATTTGCGCCAGTCCGCAGATGTGGAGTTGCCGTCCGCGGGAATCCAGCCGCGGTCAACGAGGACAGACGTCCCGTTGAAAAGAAGCGGGGTCACCAAATGATATCCATATTGATCGCCGTTGTATTGATTCCTGAGCGCGATCTGATTCTCGAAGTCATATTCGCCGGTGACCTGCACGGAGCGCCATTCCATCGTATCGACCGAATCGAATCCCTCAGCGTTCAGGTCCAGGGGAGGCAGAGCGCGCATGGATTCGAACTGCGCGTTGAACGCCCGCCGCTGGTCCAGCCGGTCCAGCTGCCAGATACCAAGCCGCACGCAAAGCGCCGTACCAAGCAAAACAAGCAGGGTCGTCAGCCACCACTTGCGGCTGAACATTCTAAGCAGGAGCATTTTCTGTTTTCTTTGAAGGGAACGCCAGGCTATAGAGAGCGATCAAAACTCCCAGAGGAAGCCCGGAGTATAGAATACCGAAGAACCTCATGCTCGTCGTGAGAGGTTCGCGCACATCCAGGCCGAAGTAATTGCCGGGCTGAAAACTGCACTCGAACGCCAGATTCTCCACCTGACCGAGAGGCAGCTGCGCGGAGGAATTCGCCGGGATCCACAACGGACCCAGTTTATGGTCAACCACGTCTTCGTTCCTGACTGTCAGAACATCACCAACCACAAAGACCATGTTCTCGGGGATGGTCGGCGGTTGTTCGCCGCGTGCGACCTGCTCCGCTGTGCCTTCGGGGATGGTCAACAAAATATCCTGTGGCGGGCGCGCGGTCTCCTTGAGGAATAAGAACGAGATCTCATTGAGCGTCACGCCAAACACCAGACCGATGAGCAGGGATATGGCGATCCTTTTGATGCTGTCGTTCAATGGAGGCATGTCAGTTTGCCTCCTTCAAGACTATCTTCAGATCATGGACGATATCATCCACCGGTGTTTCAAATCCAAAAGACGCTCGCATATTTCCTTCCTGGTCGATCATTGTCACCCGGGCAGTGTGATTCACAAGATAGCCCGCGGCAGACGTCCCTTCGACGATCTCACGGAACACGCCGTAATCGTTCCATACTTTTGCCACGTCCGATTCTGCGCCGCTCAAGCCGATGAAGTTCCTGTTGAAATGATCCACATATTCCTGCACGCGCTCCGGCGTATCCCGTTCCGGATCAACAGTCACAAACAACACCTGCACCCGGTCGGCGTCGCTTTGTTTCAATTTGCCCAACGCCTGATTAAGTTCCGCAAGCGTGGTTGGACAAACATCCGGGCAGGAGGTGTACCCAAAGAACAACAGGACGACCCTGCCACGCATCGTACTCAGCGTGAAACTGCTCCCGTTACCCCGGGTTAATACGAAATCCGGCGCGACCGGATATGGCTGTTCATACGTCGTCCCGCGAAATTTAACGGGGCTTCCAAACAGAAGGGTTGCGATCGCAACGATCCCGATCAACAGGAAGACGCCAAGCCCGACCAATAATGTTCTTCTATCCATGTATTTTCCTGAATCTATTGATGTAGTGAAGTGATTAATGATACACCCAAAAATCGGGGCGACCGGTAGTGGTCGCCCCGATTTTATCCAATTCTAATCAATGGGTCGCACAATGTGCTAGAGGATCACGGTACCGATCAGGTACAAAGCAGGGTAGAAGAAGATCCACACCACATCAACGAAGTGCCAGTAGACCGCCGCCGCTTCGACCGGATAATGTTTTTCATCATAGAGACCGCGCCTGCCATTGAACCAAACGATGGCGAGGAAGATCAAACCGGTCAATACGTGGAAGGCGTGCATACCCGTCATCATATAGAACGCTGCGCCTGCCGCGCCCGAAGAAGGTGTGAGACCTTCATGTGCTGCGAGCCGCCATTCCACCGCGACCACACCGATCAGAAAGCCGAGCCCCAATAGGAATGTGATCAGGGTGTTATTGAGAAAGCCCTTGCGGTCGCCATTCGACATCATGGTCTCTCCCCGATTCATGAAGAAGGAGGAGATCAACAGGATGGAAGTCACAGCCAGGCCCAGGGTCGGATTCAGGTTCGGGCGGGTCAACCCGAGCAGGTTCATGCGCATGACCAGCAAGCCACCAAACACAAAGGAATCGGAGATCAGGAACAGCCACAAGCCGATCCGGTTCGTGCCCGATTTATATTCGTAGGAGTTGTGGTCTCCTTCATGCTCGGCATTGAGCTTGTAGATATGCATGTAATAGTACACAACCAGCGCGGCTTTGACGAGCGCCACCACAATGAGCAGGGCAATCGCTTCAAAGGTGACCGCCACAAAGAATTCAAGTACGGTTAATACCGCCAGGTAACCAAAGATGAAGACGCCCTGGCTCAACATGGATTTTTTATCTTGAGTGTGTGTCATTGAAATCTTCCTGCCCTTTTAGTGTTTGCTTTTTTCGCCGACAAATTCGACATATTTCGAACCGGGCAGACCGTAATCATACGGTTCTCCAACGACCTCGAACGGCACATCGTAGTTGTGTGCCGGCATCGGGGAAGGAACCTGCCATTCGGGGGAACGGGAATTCCACAAATTGCCCTCCGCCTTTTCTCCATGCTTGATGCTGTGGAAGAAATTGATGAAGAAGATCAGAACGGAGGTCGCGATCCCGAAGGCACAGATGGTGAGGATGAGGTGCGTGAAATCGAAACCAAGCGCGGGATCATAGTCGGCGATGCGGCGGCGCATACCCAACAACCCAATGCGCATCATGCCGAAGGTCAGGATCAGGAACGAGGGGGTCATCAGCCAGAAATGGACCTTGCCCCAAAACTCGTTCATGCGGCGACCGGTCGCCTTGGGGTACCAGTAGTAGATGGCGGCGAAGAACGGGAAGACAAATCCGCCGAAAATCGTATCGTGGAAGTGACCCACAATGAAATAGGTATCGTGCAGGTGCAGGTCAACAGAGACCGTGGCATTTGGGGGACCTGTGAGACCACCAAATAAAAAGACCAAAACCGCGCCAAGGACGAAGAGCATCGGGGTCGGTGTCTCGATCTTGCCTTTCCAAAGAGTTGCAACCCATGAGAAGAACTTGACCCCGGTCGGTACAGCCACGAGCAGGGTGCTGTACATGAACGGCACACGCAGGTATTCGTTCATACCCGAGGTGAACATGTGATGCGCCCAAACCAGGAAACCAACAAGCGCAATACCCAGCGAGGACATCGCCACCCAGCGATATCCGAACAACGGCTTGCGGGCAAATACCGGCAAGAGCTCAGAGATCACGCCCAGGCCGGGCAGTACGAACACATACACCGCCGGATGGGAATAGAACCAGAAGAGATGCTGGAAGAGAACCGGATTGCCGCCTTTCGCCGGGTCAAAGAAACCCATGCCCAGCAAACGCTGGAACATGACCAACTGGAAGGAGAGACCGATCAACTGCGTGGCGGTCAGGGCGATGATCGAGGTGGCAACCGCTGCCCAGACGAAGATCGGAAGACGCCAGGCGGTCATGCCCTTGGCGCGCATCCGCAGGACGGTGGCGATCACATTCAAGGCGCCCAGGATGGACGACCAGCCCGCAACGAACACGCCGAGGAAGAACATCTGCATGCCCACGGGAGCCTTGGCGGAAAGCGGAGGATAACCGGTCCAGCCGGTATCGAAACCGCCCAGAACGAGACTCATCAATAAAAGCACTGAGGCGGGCACGGACACCCAATAGGCGAAGGCGTTCATGCGCGGGAATGCCATATCCTGCGCACCCAACAGCAGAGGCACCGCATAGTTGATGATGCCGGATATGCCGAGCAGGATCGAGACGATCATGATCATGCCGTGCAGGGACATCAACGTATTATAGAGTTGCGGTCCGTTCTGACCAAAGAGGCTCATACCCACGTTCAGGAACTGCAAACCGGACGCTGCCAGCTCCGTGCGGAAGATCAACGCGAACAAACCGCCCACCGAGATCAGGAACAACGCCGTGACGGTGTATTGAATACCGATGACCTTGTGATCGAGCGAGACGTCAAAATATTTTTCCCAACCGGGTTCATCTTCGTGATGCTCGGGCGTGTCCATACCGCGCGCCCACTTCACCCAGTCGCTCATCACACCGACACCGAACAGGAAGGAGACCGCGCCGGCAATCCCGCCGAACACCCAGGCGGGTTCGGTGAAGAAGAAACCACCGAACAGCGAAAGTCCCATCAAGCCGCGGATACCCGTCACAACGAGACCGCCGACCAACGTGCCGATGATCTGGTACACCAGCCCGCGCGTGATGCCGCGATAACCGTAAATCCCAAAGAAGAATGCCGTAAAGGCGAATAGAAGCGCAAATGCCGAAGGCACCGGAGCACTGTAACGAACGCTCTTCATGATGAGCGTGTCCAGTCCCAAGCCGATCCCATACCCGATCACGCCTGCGATCAGCAGGAACAGCAAGCCGCTTCCTACAGAAGATTTCCTTTTCATAATCCTATTTTCCTCCGCCAATTATCTGAGCGTCTTGATGTATGCAACGATGTCGGCGATCTGCTCATCTGAGAAACCATAAACGGGCATCTGCTGACCTTCGAACCCGGCAACGATCTGTGACTGCGGCGCTTTGATGGACGAATACAGATAATCGTCCGTGGCTGTCACGGTCGTCCCATCTGACAAAGCCACCTGTGAGCCGGCCACTCCTCTCCAGGTCGGACCGATACCTGCCGAGCCATCGATCGAGTGACAAGCCGCGCAGCCATTGGCGGCCACCAGTGCCTGACCGCGTCCCTCCGGCGTTTGCGCCGCCTCCGCGGCAAGCGCAACCTGGCCGCTCATCCACGTATCGAAATCAGCCTGCGATGAGATGATCACCGGTTTCTCCATATAAGCATGCGAAGTGCCGCACAGTTCCGCACAACGGACCTTGTAATCGCCGATCACCGTCGGGGTGATGCGGAGTTCGGTGGTGCGACCAGGCACAAGGTCCTGCTTGACGCGGAATTCCGGCACCCAGAACGAATGGATCACATCCGTCGAAGTCATCTGCAAAAGGACCTGCCTCCCCACCGGAGCATGCAGTTCATCCGACACAACACCGTATTCAGGATATTCGAACTTCCAAGACCACTGAATGCCGGTCACTTTAACGACCATTGCATCCGGATCGATCCGGCGGGTTTCCGCCAGATTCCCCGCGCCCAGATAGGCAAAGATTGCAACCATAAACAATGGGATCACCGTCCAGGTGATTTCCAGTCTCGCATTCCCCTCGATATGTTCCCCGTCGGTCATATCCCCTTTTTTGCGCCGGAACACGATCAGACTGTAGAACATCGGCACAATGATGAGGGCAAAAAGAAAGGATATGACCATGACTTCCAGGTTCCATAACCAATCGATCGGCCCCGCCTGAAGACTCGCCGCCTCGGGCATCAGCCCGGCTGCATTCAGGCCGAAGTATGTGAGAACAGCCATCGCGATGACCAAAATTCCCACGATCACAAAATGTCGCATACGTTCTCTCTCCTGAAAAAGTATCGAACAGGGACCACCCCGGTCCACAACCGTCCTAATTTACCAAATTTTCTTCCATTTGTCACGAATTAATGTGGACGAAAAACCGCCTCGCGCAAAGCCGCAACCGGATGCCATTAAACCGAAATCCCCAACTCTGACAATAATTCCGCGCTATGCTCCGCCGGACGTACATTCTCAAACACCCTTTTGACCAATCCGTTGCCATCGATCAGAAAGGTGGTTCTCAATACTCCCTCGTACGATCTGCCCATCGATTTCTTCGGTCCCCACACTTGATATTGATCGCAGACCTTATGACCGTCATCCGCCAGCAGCGGAAACGGCAGCTGATATTTTTCCTTGAACTTGGCATGTGAATTCACGCTATCCGGGCTGACACCCAGAACGACCACGCCCGCGTTCTCATAGGCGGAATAATCATCGCGGAAATTACACGCTTCCTTGGTGCAACCCGGCGTGTCGTCCTTCGGATAAAAATACAAAACGATGTTCTTACCGCGATAATCCGAAAGTTTGCGGGGGGTGTTCGTATCATCCAACAATTCAAAATCAGGTGCAGAGATTCCGGAAGAAATGGGCATGAATTATCCTTTTTTTGATTATTATACTCCGCAGATCGATTTACATCAAAAAACCGTCACAGGAATGCGACGGTTTTTAATATAAGCTTGGGCAAACCCTACGCGAGTTTTACTTTTTTCAACGCCTCTTCGAGCGCGTCGATCGTGGCGGGCTTGATGATCATGGCGGACGCGCCGAGCTTCATCACCTTGTTGCGCGTCTCCGGCTGGTCATCGGAGGTGACCACGATCACAGGCACGGGCTTCAAGCGCGGCTCGCGCCGCAGATATGCAAGTACCTCCGTCCCATCCACACCCGGCATGTTGATATCCAGACAAATGAAATGAGGCGTGAACCCCTTCCCCAACAGCGACATGGCAGGGCTCGAGCCATATGCCACGCGTGCCTTGAACCCCAGAACCATCAGCATTTGATTGAGCGCGTCTGCGGTCGAACGGTTGTCGTCAATGATCAACGCTTCGGTCATTCATCCTCCAAAATGATATTACCCATCACGGACACGTCGTAGCCCGTCAGTTGGGAAACAGCCTTTCGGAATGCCGGATCAACCAGAAGTCCGAAAAGAGGCGCAAGCAGATCGCCTTCCGCAATTTCCTTCGGGATCACCAGATCGTAGCGTTCCTGAAAAAGTGGAATGAAATCCAGGTCCAGCGCCTGCGCGGCGGCGGCGATCCCCAGCCCGCAATCGGCACGACCCGATGCAACTGCCGCCGCAACGCCGAGATGAGTATACTCTTCCTGGGTATAGCCGACAATGGAACTTTGGGGGATTGTCATCAAATTCAAATGATAATCCAACAGGACGCGCGTGCCTGCGCCGCGCTGCCGGTTCATAAAACGGACCTGGGGGTTGGTGAGGCTTCCCAGGCTTTTTATGCCTTTCGGATTCCCCTTCTTTACCATGAGACCCTGCTCACGCCCGACCAGCGCCACCAGCTTGACCGGAATCCCCGGCATATATTGGCGGATGTATGAGATGTTATATTCGCCCGTTTTTGGATCCAGCAGATGCGAACCGGCGAAATGTGCTTCGCCGCGCCGGAGTGCGACCATGCCGCCCTGCGAACCGACATTGGCGGAGGCAAGCCGGCGGTCGCGCTCTGTGAGGAATTGCGCCATGAGGTCGAGCGTCATATCGTGCGAACCGATCGAAAGGATGGTCCGTTCAATATCCGCTTTATTTCGATAGAGATGAACCTGAACCTTCTCGCCCGCCTCCAAACCCTGGGTACCGCGCGGGATCACAGCCAGTCCATCCGCCTGCACAAGGGACGTAATGACACCGGCTCCACGCGCCAACGGGGCGGCGAGCAGTTTTTCTCCTACCCTGCCTACCGCCACCCGGACGAAATCATCATCGCCCGGCGGAGATACGATCTTGCGGGTGAGCGTTGCAGTCTCCACTGTCAGTTCTTTCGCTCTGCGCCCAAGCCAGGTCGCGAGGAGAGGCTCCACGAAGATCTCCACCGTCAGCGCTGCAGAGACAGGATAACCGGGAACACCTATGATCGGGCTCAGGTTCCAGGTTTCAGGTTTCAGGTTTTCCGAAACTCGATTCTCGTTTCCCGATTCCCGATTTACCATCCCCAAAATCACCGGATGCCCAGGACGGACAGCAACACCATGAACCAGAAGTGTTCCGAGCTTTTCCACCACCTTCGCAGAGAAATCCTCCGCGCCGGCAGAGGAACCTGCGTTTAACAAAACCAGATCATGAGTTTGGGCGGCTTCCTGCACGCGTTGACAGATCAGGTCAAAATCATCTTTTGTGATCGGATACCGCGTCGCTTCACCGCCCATGGATTTGATCTGCGCGGCGATGACCAGCGAGTTGTACTCGAGGATATCCCCCGCTTTGAGCTGGCTTCCGATCGGGACCAGTTCCGTCCCGGTGGGAAGGATCGCCACTCTGGGTTTGCGCGCCACATTGATCGATTGGTGCCCCGCCGCGGCGATGGCGCCCAGATCCGCAGGGCGCAATATGTGCCCGGCAGGCAGAACCAACTGCGTGGCGACGATATCCTCCCCCAGCGGACGCACATGACTCCACGGCGCAACCGAGGCACGGATCCGGATCGCGGCAGGCTCACGGATTTCCTCTGTGATGTTCCCGTGTTCATCCAGCGCTTCGACATTCTCGATCGGGATGACCGCGTTCGCCCATCCGGGCAGGGGATCGCCTGTATCCACGTATTCGGCTTCGGGTCCGAGTTGAAGCGTCAGCGGCCTGGATGGCAGCGCGCCGTTCGTGTTGATCGCCCGTACGGCGAATCCATCCATGGCGGAGGCATGGTAATGCGGCGACGAGATCCTTGCCCAAACTGCCTCGGCGGTGACGCGCCCCAATGCATTCTCGTCGAGCGGGATTGTTTCAGGACCCAACACCCGCCACAAATTTGCTTCCTGAAGCGCCTGTTTCAAGCGCGCCTGCGCCTCGGAGAGGGGAATATCATGAAGGTAGACTGACATATCAATTTTTCTTTTCAAAACCTAATCTGATCATCCCAACACTTCCACATCATGCGGACCGGACTCTTTCAATCCCGCGCCGGTCATCCGCACGAAGATGGCTTTCTGCTGGAACTCCTCGATCGAATGCACACCGCTGTAACTCATCCCGGATTGCAGCCCGCCAACCAACTGCGTCAGAACCTCGCGCGCCTTGCCGCGATATGGGACCGCCGCCTCGACCCCTTCCGCGACATACTCTTCGATCTCTTCGCGGGTCAGGTCGTTGCCTTCGCGTTTGTTGCGTTCGATGTTGGCAGTCAACGATGCCATGCCACGCGAGGCTTTATAGCGATGCCCCTTGCGCGTCATCATCAACCCCGGGCTTTCATCCGTCCCTGCCAGCAACGAACCGATCATCACAGTCTGCGCGCCTGCCGCGATGGCTTTTGCCACATCACCGGGATGACGGATCCCGCCATCGGCAATGATGGGGATGGCATGCTTCTGCGCCTCCTCCGCGCATGCGATGACCGCGGTCAACTGCGGCACACCGGAACCCGCCACCTGCCGCGTAACGCAAATCGAACCGGGCCCCACCCCCACCTTGACGCAATCCGCACCGGCCTCGATCAAACGTTTCGTTCCATCGGCAGTTGCCACATTCCCACCGATGATCTGCGTTTCAGGGAAACGTTTGCGGATGTTTTCGATCATCTCGATCTCCAGGTGCGAATCGCCATGGGCGATATCCACCACGATGCAATCCGCGCCGGCGTGCAGCGCGGCTTCCACGCGCCGCATTTCCCTGTCCCGTACCCCCACCGCCGCGCCGACAGCCAGGCGTCCCTTCGCATCCTTCGTTGCCTTCGGATATTGCGTGATCTTCATAATATCCTTCAAAGTGATCAACCCCGCCACCCTGCCGTTCTCATCCACCAGGGGCAGTTTTTCAATGCGATATTCGTGCAACAATTTTTCCGCATCCTTCAGGGAAGTATCAGGGGCGGCGCTGTGCACCTCCCTGGTCATGATCGCAGTCACCGGCTTACTTTCATCCGTCTCGAACAACAGGTCGCGGGTGGATACGATGCCGATCAATCTTTCATCCTTGTCAAGGATCAGGATCCCGCCCGTTCCCGTCTCATCCACCACCCGCTTCACATCGCCGACCGTATGCTGGTCCGTCATCGTAATGGGGTTATCCACAACGAACGACTCGGCTTTCTTCACGCGTTCGATCTGGCGCGCCTGTTCTGCGATCGTCATAAAACGGTGGATGATCCCGATCCCGCCCTCGCGCGCCATCGCAATCGCCATCTCGCTCTCGGTCACCACATCCATGTTCGCCGAAACGATGGGCGATTGCAGCGCGATCTTCTTCGTCAGCCAGCTCTTCGTCGAAAGCGTCCGCCGCGAATCCACATCCGAATATTGCGGAACAAGCAGAACGTCATCATAGGTCAAAGCCACATCAGGCAGAATTTTCATCGTTGCTCCTCTTGAATTGGGTCGCCCGAATTATAATGCTTGAAGATGAATCTTCATTCCCTCTCCCCTCTGGATGGACGCTACAAAAAAGATGTCGCCCCACTCCGGGAATTCTTCTCTGAATTCGCCTTTCTCCGCACCCGCGCACGCCTCGAACTCGACTTTCTAACTGCTCTTTCCAAAACCGGCATTTGCCCACCTCCGAACATTTCCCTCGAAACCTTCACCGAAGATGACGCGCGCAAGATCCAGGAATACGAAAGGACGACGCGGCACGATGTCAAGGCAATCGAATATTTCCTCAGGGATAAACTTCCAAGCGAATTGCATCAATGGATCCACTTCGGTCTCACATCTGAGGACGTCAACAACATTGCCCAGGCTCTTGCGTTGAGGGATGCGCGTGATCGGGTTCTTCTCCCTGCCCTTGATGAACTTATCATATCCCTGCGCGATTTCGCAACACGATATCGCGCCCTGCCCATGCTCGCGCGGACTCACGGTCAGCCAGCCGTGCCTACCACTTTGGGGAAAGAGATTGCCGTCTATCTTGCACGCCTCAAAAACTGCCGCACTGAAATTGCAAGTCACAAGTTCGAAGCCAAACTGACAGGCGCGGTCGGCAACTTCAATGCGCTCAGTGTGGCCTTCCCCAACATCGATTGGATCTCATTCAGTGAGAAATTCATCCGAAGTCTCGGCTTGAAGCCCAACTTCATCACAACCCAAATCCTGCCATATGACAATTGGATGCGATACTTCCAATCCATTCAACTGACCAACTCCACCCTTATTGACTACGCGCAGGATATGTGGAGATATATCAGCGACGGGTATCTCAGGCAAAAAGTCGTCGAAAGCGAAGTAGGGTCGTCCACCATGCCACAGAAGGTCAATCCCATTGACTTTGAAAACGCGGAGGGCAATCTCGGAATCGCAAACGCACTTCTCACCCATTACTCGCAAAAACTTCCCATCTCGAGACTACAAAGGGACCTGTCCGATTCAACTGTGCGCAGAACGTTTGGCACGGCGTTGGGTCACACACTTCTTGCGTGGACCAACATTGGCCGGGGCATGTTACGCGTGGATGCCGATGAGGAGAAGATCAAAGCTGAGTTGAACGCACACTGGGAAGTCGTCAGTGAAGGGGCGCAGACCATCCTGCGCGCGGCAGGTCGAAGCGACGCGTATGAGTCGCTTAAATCCCGGGTGCGGGGACGTGTCTTTGACGGAGACAGTTACCGGCTTTGGGTCGAAGCGTTGGATATCGATGAGGAAACGCGCAAAAGGCTGGTGAGTCTATCTCCCGAGTCCTATATCGGGCTGGCAGTCGAGTTGGTGGAATTGGTGCTTCGGGATTCGATGGTCGAAAATAGAAGCGCCGAATAACGAATATCGGAGGTCGAATGTCTGTTATAGCAGTGGTCGGTTCGCAATGGGGCGATGAAGGCAAAGGCAAGGTGGTGGATTTTCTGGCGGGAAAGGCAGATTACGTGGCGCGCTTCAACGGCGGAAATAACGCCGGGCATACGGTTATCAATGAGTTCGGGACTTTTAAAATTCATCTGGTGCCATCGGGAATTTTTGCGAAGAACACAGTGGGGTTGATCGGCGGCGGCGTGGTGATCGATCCAGCGGTGTTGATCGAAGAGATCGAAATGCTAAACAAGGCAGGCGTAGGCGTGGACGGTCGCTTATGGATCTCGCCGCGCTCGCACGTCATCATGCCATATCACAAAATCCTGGACGGATTGTATGAGGAAGCCAAAGGCGCCGGAGCAACCGGGACTACGCGGCGCGGCATCGGTCCTGTTTTTGCGGACAAGGTCAGTTATAACGGCATTCGTTGGAGCGATTTCGCGAGCGACGCGTTCGAGGATCGGTTGCAGACGCAACTGGAGATCAAGAACAAGATCATTACAGCATTGGGCGGCGAAGCATTGAAGTACGCAGAAGTTCGGGACACCTATCGCCAGCATTATTCAAAACTGAAACCATACATCAAGGAACTGTTCACGGTGGTGCAGGATGGCTTGAAAGCAGATAAAACCTTCCTGCTCGAACAGGCAATGGGGACATTTCTCGATACCGATTGGGGGACGTACCCATTCGTGACCGCATCGACGACGATCCCCTCCGCGGCTTCTGCGGGACTTGGCATCCCGCCGCGAAATATCACGAATGTGGTCGGCGTGACCAAGGCATACACCACGCGCGTCGGCGCGGGACCCATGCCGACCGAGATCCATGACACCGAAAGCGAAGCATATAAAAGATTTGGTGAGGTCGCAGCCACAACGGGGCGCATCCGCCGCGCGGGCTGGCTGGATCTGGAGATCGTGAAGACCGCGGTCCAACTGAGCGGAACCACAGAGCTATGCTTGACGAAACTAGATGTCTTAAGCGGATTGGATGAACTGCAAGTCTGCACCGGTTACAAATTGAACAGCGAGGCTGTCCGGTATGCCGATGTGGACGCGTATGGATTGGACAAGGTCGAATGTATCTATCAAACCGTCCCCGGCTGGGAGGAGGACATTCGCAAGGCAAGGTCATTCGAGGAGTTGCCGGTCAATGCCCGGAACTACGTAAAGATGATCGAGGACGCGGCAGGCGTCCCTGTGAAGTGGATCGGGGTAGGTCCTGAACGGGAAGCGACGATAAGAAGATAAGTTGTAGTATTTGGGCATGGGGACCCACACACAGGTCCGTAACGAATATATGCGTTTTCGGTTATATAGTTGGGCGGAAGATTTCCGCTTGAAGCACTAAACATTTCACAAGGAGGCTGATATGAACTGGATCGTATGGATCATCTTTGGCGCACTTGCTGGCTGGATCGCAAGCATCATCATGGGCAGAAATAAACAAATGGGCGCCATCGCCAATATCGTGGTCGGCATCATAGGCGCGTTCCTTGGCGGCTGGATCATGAGTTTCTTCGGCGCGCAGGGTGTGACCGGCTTTAACCTGACCAGCCTGATCGTCGCGATCATCGGCGCAGTGGTATTGCTATTCGTTGTCGGCTTGTTCCGCCGCTGATCAACGTAAATCTGATGAGTCGTGCATAATAACGCGATTGCACAAAAAATTCAGATGACGAAATTCGAATAATCGTAAAAAAAGCCATGCTCACAAAGGACATGGCTTTTTGCATTCGCAAACCCATCACAAAAAATTCGATCCTGAATTATGCGCAGCGAATGGACCGACTCAGTAGCTCACCACAGGTGATCTCTTCAGCCATTTCTTGTCCACCAATTCCTTCAAAACAAATCCCGCTGCGTCGGCGCGAGAGACCCGCGAGCCGGAGTCACTGCCCACGTAGCCAACACGGTGCTTGCCGGTACGTTCCCCATCCACCAGCCGCGGAAAACGGACGATCGTCCAGTCGAGATCGGATTCCTGAATCACCTCTACATTCGCCGCAGAATCCAGCACAACATCCTTCGCCAGGAGACTCAACAACACGCCAAAAAATCGGTCGATGAACTTTGGCTGATCCTCTGGCTGGCGGACGCCCGCCCCTGTTGTCGAAACGATGCGCCGCACGCCATGTCCCTTCATCCCGGCAACGATGTTCCTCGCGGCGGTTTCCATCATGTGCGGCACAGGCGGACGCGTCGGTCCCAACGCGCTGACGACTGCCTCCTGCCCAGCAATGGCTTTTTCCACCCCTTCAGCATCCAGCACGTCACCTTGAACGATTTTCAAATTCGGGTGTTCAACCTGCATGATGGAAGGTGAACGGACAAATGCTGTGACGATATGCCCATTCTCCAATGCCTGTTCGACAATTTTCGATCCTGTCCCACCGGATGCCCCAAATACGATGATCCTCATATATTCTCCGTTGATGTGATATCCGTGTTGTCTTTTCCGGATTTTATCAAACGTCACGCTGAATTTGACCGGATACAGAGTAAAATTTCGGCATGCCCAAACTTCTTATCCTCTCACGCGAACAAGACGAATACACCAAACACATCCGGCAAGCCGATCTGCCAAACCTGAATATTGTCACGGAACATTCAGAATGTGAGATCGTGCTCGGCGAACCGCGCATCATACGGGAGCATCTCGCGCAACTGTCAAACGTGAAGTGGATACAATCCATCTATGCAGGCGTCGAGGCGCTGATGGACCCCTCCCTGCGCCGCGACTACATTCTAACCAACGCGCGCGGCGTTTTCGGCGAATTGATGTCTGAGTATGTTTTTGGCTATATGCTGGCGCATGAAAAAAGGATCTTCGAGCGATTCAAGGCGCAGCAGGCAAAGAAATGGGACCGGTCCGAGTCAGGATTATTACGCGGCAAAACGCTAGGCTTGCTGGGTGTTGGTTCCATTGGCGCGCATCTGGCAGGCACGGCGAAACATTTTGGAATGCCGGTGATGGGCTTTACACGCGCAAGCGAAGATTGCATGGTTGTGGACAGGTACTACCATGAGCCGGATATCCTGAAATTCGCCAACAATCTGGATTATCTCGTCAGCGTTTTGCCGCGAACGAAAGACACAAACAAGATCGTGAACATGGATCTGCTCGACGCTCTTCCGCCGCACGCCATATTCATCAATGTGGGGCGCGGCAACGCGGTGGACGAACCTGCATTGGTTGAGGCGTTGGAACAGGGCAAAATAGCGGGAGCAGTTTTGGACGTCACGGAAAAAGAACCGCTGCCCGAGGATCATCCATTCTGGACGACGCCGAATCTTTTGTTGACGTTCCACACCTCCGCCATCAGCTATCCCGAAGACATCACAAAACTATTCAGCGAGAATTACCATCTTTATATCGAAGGCAAGCCTTTGAAATATCAGGTCGACTTCGAGAGAGGCTATTGATGACAGTTACCCTCAGCGACATCCAGCAAGCTGCGCAGCGCATTGGGCCTTACGCCCATCGCACGCCCGTTATAACGAATGCAAGCCTCGATCAACGTGTGGGTGCGCGGGTGATTCTCAAGTGCGAGAACCTGCAAAAGGTCGGCGCGTTTAAATTTCGCGGCGCGTGCAACGCGGTCTTTTCACTCAGCAATGAAGAAGCCGCGCGCGGCGTTTGCACACATTCCTCGGGGAATCACGCCCAGGCGCTGGCGCTCGCGGCAAACCTCCGCGGCATCCCGGCGTACATCGTCATGCCGGACAACGCGCCGCAGGTCAAGAAGGACGCGGTTGCGGGCTACGGCGGCCGGATCACATTTTGTGCGCCGACGCTGGAGGCGAGGGAAAGCACTTTGGAACGGATCAGGCTGGCGACCGGCGCGACCGTCGTTCATCCCTATAACGACGAACGCGTCATCGCGGGACAGGGAACTGCCACCGTTGAATTATTGGATTCCATTCCCGACCTGGATGCCGTTATTGCGCCCGTCGGCGGCGGCGGACTCTTGAGCGGCACATCCATCGCGGCAAAGGGACTCAAGCCCGGCATCCGCGTGATCGCCGCCGAACCTGAAATGGCGGATGATGCATTTCGCTCACTGCGCGAAGGAAAGATCGTCCCATCGGTGAATCCGAAAACGATCGCCGATGGACTATTGACCTCGCTCGGCAAACTGACCTTTCCCATCATCCAGCAAAATGTCGAACAGATCGTCACCGTCAGCGAACAAGGGATCATCGATGCGATGAAGTTCGTCTGGGAACGCGCCAAGATCATCATCGAACCCTCCGCGGCGGTGGCGGTGGCGGTGTTGTGGGAAAAGAAGATCGATTTGAACGGTTTGAAGGTTGGGGTGATTCTCAGCGGAGGCAATGTGGACTTGAATAAATTACCGTGGCAAACTTGATAATTTATTTCCGCAGATAATATGGCACATCGATGATCACCCGCGGAAATCCCCCGGTACGACGATGATACAAAAGCGCGGCTTTGAGCAGCCAGGCGGTCTGGTTGTGCAATAACGACTGCCACCATTTGGCGGGGACAAACTCAGGCAGGATCACGGCGGCCTGCTGTCCATCGTTATGCTGGAGATCGGTTTCGTCAAGGAATTTAATGATGGGCTGGATAATCGAGCGGTAGGGCGACGGAAGAATGACAAGTGGAATATCGGGCCATAGATGATTCCATCTCTTGCGAACCTCCACCGCGTCAGCAGGATCCAATTCCACATACACGGCTGTCACATTGTTGCTCATGCCGCGCGCAAAATCCACCGCGTCCACGATGCCGCGATGGACACCGGAAATGGGGATCACCACGCGTGAGGCCGAGACCGGTTTCAAGGATGGCGGCAACCCTCGCAGCGAAAGTTCCCTGGCAGTATTCAAATAATGGAGTCTGATCCTGTTGAAAAGGATCACAATGGCAGGGATCAGAAAAATTGTTATCCAGGCGCCTTCGAGAAATTTACTGACACCGATCACGAGCACGGTCGCGAAGGTCGCCAACGCCCCCATCCCATTGATGAGCGATTTGAATTGCCAGTTTTTTCCACGTACACGCCACCAATGGATGACCATGCCCGCCTGCGAAAGCGTAAATGCGAGAAAGACCCCAACCGCAAACAACGGAATAAGCGCGTGACTGTCGCCGCTGAAGATGGCGATCAACAGGCCGGTCCCCACAGAAAGCGAAATGATTCCGTTGGCAAACACCAGCCGATCACCCAAACCCGTAAACTGACGCGGCAGGAATCCGTCTTTCGCCAGAATCGCCGCGAGGCGCGGAAATCCCGCAAAGCTCGTATTTGCCGCCACCGCCAGGATCAACATGGTGCTGATCTGGATCAGAAAATATGCGGCGCTGCCTCCCAAAAGCCGCCGCGCCAATGCAGAAAGAATGGTCTCCTGTGGGGCTGCAACAACTCCCAGATATTGTGTCAGCCCGGTGCTGCCAACAAAGAGGACCGCCATCAATAATGCCATCACGATCAACGTGATCCCTGCATTCCTTGACTCCGGTTTTTCGAAGACAGGCACCCCATTGCTGATTGATTCGATGCCTGTCAATGCCGTACAGCCCGCCGCAAACGTGTGCACGATGAGAAACAGGGTTATGGGTTGAACAGGCCGGGGGGCAACAGATTCCAACGGAACCGGGCCACTCCTGATCGATACGAATAATCCATAAGCAAGCATGGGGAGGTATGTGAACAGGAACAAATACACTGGAATCGACATCAGCGTACCGGTCTCGCGCGCTCCCCGTAAGTTGACCAGCGTAATCGCGACCAGCAATAAAATTGCCACAGGCACGCGATACGACCAAAGCGCAGGAAACGCAGAAGCAATCGCCTCCACGCCTGCGGTCAGGCTGACCGCCGCGGTCAAAAGATAACCGATCAGCAACGCAGACGCGGCGACCAGACCGAATGTCGTCCCCAGGTTTTCCCGCGCCACCGCATAGGAACCGCCGCCGGACGGGTATCCGTGGATCGTCTGGAAATAAGACAAGGCGACCACCACCAATAAACCGGTGATCGCCAGCCCAATGGGCCAGGCCAGCCTCAGCCCGGCGCTTCCGGCAACGATCAAACCGAGATAGATCTCCTGGTTCGCGTACGCGATGGACGAGAGGGCATCCGGAGAAAATGCCGCAAGTGCGCGGATCTTATTAAGTTTTTTTCCGTGTAGCTGGTGTGTGGGAAGCGGAGGACCGATCAGTAATTCTTTGAATCGGGTTAGCATCGAATGAAGTATACACCTGCATCATTGCTTCGTCATAACAACATCACTTCCACGATCTCCCCCGCGCTCAAGCCGGTGGCATCGGGATGAATGCGCAGGAGTCCATCGGCGGAGGCGAGAGTAAAGATCAGGTTGCTCTTGCCGAAGATGGGATCAGCATCGTAATTGACGATTTCAGACTTGCGATTTGCGATTAGTCTCACGGGCCACCAATCCTCCCTTCCCGCTTGTGAGGGCAAATTCACGGTTAGCATCGCCTGAACGGTTGCCCTGGGTTTCGGCAACGCGCCCAATAATTTTTCGATCACCGGTATGACGAATAAATATCCGTTCACCAACGCACTGACAGGGTTACCCGGCAGACCGATCACTGCTTTGCCGCTGCACACTCCAAGAATCGTCGGTTTGCCGGGACGGGTATTGATGCCGTGGACGAGCACGCCAGGCTCGCCTAGCGAGCGGATCACATCGGCCGTCATATCGCGCGTGGAGGCGGATGATCCGGCTGTGATGATCACCACGTCACATTCGGACAACGCCTTCGCCGCCGCCTCCTTCAACGCCTCAAACTGGTCGCTGACGATCCCATAGCCTTTCGCCACGCCTCCGCCTTTTTCAATGAGCGCGCCGAGCGTGTACGAGTTGATATCGCGCACCTGCCCCGGGCGCGGCGTATGACCTGGATCGATCACCTCGTCGCCGGTGGAGATCAAGCCAACTTCCACCCTTCTGACTACATTTACGGAGGTAATTCCCAGCGCCATCAAGCCGCCGACCTCCGCCGGGCGGACGAGAGTCCCTCTGAGGAGAACGAGTTGTCCCTGAGCCACATCTTCGCCGATGCGGATTACGTTCTCGCCCTCGGCAACCGCGCGGGAGATTTCGATTTCACTCTGCATACGCTGTTCGGGGCTAAGCCCCGAACGAGCGATTTGTGTATATTCCAACATCACCACCGCGTCTGCGCCGTTAGGCAACATGCCGCCGGTGTGGATCAACGCGCATTGACCCTCTCCGATCTCGAAAGTCGGCGCGTCACCCATGGGAACCTCTCCAATGAGAGTCAGATAGGCGGGCAATGAGTCAGTTGCACCGTGCGTATCGCCCGCCCGGACGGCGTACCCATCCACGGTGGTGCGCTGGAAATCGGGAAGCGCATGCGGCGCGAGGATGTCCTCTGCGAGGACGCGGCTCAAAGATGAGATCACATCGATCCGTTCGGAATTAGGTATCGGTTCGGAAAGATGCGAGAGCATTAAGTCCCGCGCTTCATCGGGAGGCAGAAGGGTCAGAAATTCGGGCATGGAACTATCGCAGCCAGAAGGTCAGGGTGAGGAAGTAAGCCGTAAGCCCAAAAACGGCAAGTGCGGTGGAGGTCAGGAGAGTCCAGTTTGGCGGCGCGCCGAGGGAGATATTGCGGAGTTGGTAAATCTGAAAAATGGCAAACGGGAATGTGAGGAAGGCGGGCCAGATCAGGGAGAACGAAAGGCCAAGCATCGGTGAAACGATAAAAATGATGTAGGCAAATAACACAAATACGTGGTGCAGGGGAACAACGCGCTCCCAGCCGAGACGCGTAAGAAATGTCACGCGATTGAATTTACGGTCCTCCGCAAACGAGGGAAAATCCAGAATAATAAAATAAGCAAAGGCAAGGAAGGTGAGCGGGATGGCAAGCACCAGGAAGCGATGGGTCACACCTGCCTGCAGGATGTAAGCGATGGAAGGTACAACGTACGCGATATGCGCGGCAAGGATGAACTCCCTGAAACCGCGATTGCGGAAGGGAGGCAACGAATAGACGATGATGAACAATACGGAGATGAACAGGAACAGGAAGGCAGACGGCGTGAGGACCTGATTGAAATACAGGATAAATGTAATGAAGGTGATGGAAGCCAGCGAAGCGATCGATATGTAGAGGGCATTATTCCGAAGGACCTCCCGTCCGCGCCGCGTTTCACCTTCGAGAAGCGGCTCCACGTCCAGGCGAAATACCGCCGAGAGCAGGGACATGGATAATTGCGCGAGCAGGACGCCCACCATGCCGAGCCAGAAGGCATCAGCCCGGAACGTATTGCCAAGATAATCGGCTATGCCCGCGCCGAAGAAGTAGGTCAGCGCGGTGAGGAGGAGGTTGAGGGGACGGGAAAAGCGGAAAAGGTTACGGAACATCGTTAATTGGTCTTTGAGATCGGACTTTAGTGAACAATGTTTGAAACAAAATCTTCGAATCGTTCGACAGCCTGCGGGAGATTCTTTCGTCCCAGCCCGACGCGGAAATGGTTTTGCGTATCTTCATACAGTGTGCCGGGCAGGAGCAGTACGCCTGCCTGCCTCACAAGGGTATCACAAAATTCCTCGATGTCGCCCCGGAGTAATTTGGGGAACCCCATCGAACCTGCGACTGGACGAATCCACGAGAATAAATTGGCGTGTCTTTCGAAGAATTCATCCATGATCTTCAGGTTGTGTTTAATGATACCAAGGTTGCGTTCGGCAAGTTGTTTGCGGTTCCGCATCGCCACTTCGGCGAGGAATTCGCTCGGGGCGGAATTGCAGATGGTGGTGTAATCCTTGAGGGACGCCATGCGTTCGTACACTGTTTCATTTTTGGTGGCGATCCAGCCGATGCGCAGACCGGCGAGTCCGTAGGTCTTGGACGTGACGCCCAGCGAGACCGCGTATCCGCCCATGTCGCAGGCGGCGGGCAGCCGCATGGCAGGATCATATTCCGATTCGCGATAGACCTCGTCAAAGAATAACAACAAATCGTTCTCCTGCGCAAACCGATTCACTAATTCAAAATCCGTGCGGGACATAAGGTAACCAGTCGGGTTGTGCGGTGTGTTGACGATGACCGCTTTGGTGTTCGGGCGCAGGAGTCGGCGCAATTCGTCCATATCCAACCCCCAACCAGCCGCCTCACGCGCCCGCCAGGGACTCACCTCACAGCCGATGCTTTTCGCAACTTCTGCGAGCGATTGGTAACACGGCGTATGAACAATGACATGGTCGCCGTTTTGCAGCACGGCGTGCATGAAAAGGAAGATCGCTTCCTCCGCGCCGGTATGTACCAATATTTCGTCAGGCTGAATCGATTCATATACTCCGGAGATTTCCCTGCGCAACGCGGGGCTTCCCTGCGATTCGGAATATCCCAGCCAGATGTTTTGAAACTTCTCCACTGCACCTTCCTCGAATGCGAGCAAATCCGCAATGGACATGGCTTCGCAGTCGGAGGAGCATAGCAGGAATTCGGTGTTGAATTCGTATCTGGCGAAATAACGTTCGAGTTTGAAGGGAGAGATGTTCATGATAAATCCATTTTCGTCATTGCGAGGAAGATCGAAGACCTTATGAAGCGCCTCTATGCGACACAAACTCCAAACTGTTTTGATGATTATTTCATCACTTTTTTCATATCGCGATAATGGATCTGGTTATGCAGGTAAAGCATCTTGATCATCTCGCGCAGAGTGGTCATTCCCAGGAACGGATGACGACCCTGGATCTCCAGATCGGAGTCCGCAAGCGATAACGTCCATGCGATGGAATCGGCGCGGACGGCTTTGTATTGTTCGAGCAGCTCCTGGGGAGCCAGGTCGTGTGTCTTGCGATGTTGCGATGCGTTGTAGCGGTCGATCGAAAAATCATCCGGCGAACCTTCACCGGTCAGGCGGATGCGCTCAAAGAGTTTCACCAATCCTCGCTCGGAGGTGACGAAATGGGCAAGCACATTACGGATCGTCCATGTTTCGCCCTCGGTGTAAACCTCCGCGTTCCATTGCTCATCGGTCAACCCGGCGAAGATGGCAAAAAATTTTTCACCTTCGGATTTCAGTTTGTCGGCAAGATCGTTGAGTTCGGACATTTGGCATCTCCTTTACGTGGGCGTTCCGGTTGCACTGCGTTCGTTACAATGCAATTTATACGAGGGAATACCCCCCATCCACGACGATCGTTTGACCGGTAATGTATTCATTCTGCAATAAAAATTCGAGGGCGGATGTGACTTCCTCGGTTCGCGCGGGACGTTTTAGCGGAATCCGTTTCACGAGCCGTTCCCACTCTTCGGCAGGGACAATGCCCGATTGCAGGACAAAGCCCGGCGCGATGGCGTTGACGCGGATCTCCGGCGCGAGGGCGCGGGCAAGGATCCGCGTTAGCGATTCGAGCGCAGCTTTGCTGACCGTGTACGAAGGGTACCGGCTCCAGGCTTTTTGCGCGCCCACATCCGTGATGTTGACGATGAGTCCGCCAGCCGTCATTTTTTTGGCGCATTCCTGTGAAAGCAAAAACGGCGCGCGCAGGTTCAGGTCGAGAGATGCATCCCAATTCTCCAAAGAAAGCGAATCCACTTTGCCGCCCGGCATGAAGGCGGCTGAATTGACAAGGACATCAAGGGATTGAAAGGTGGAAAGCAGTGAGCGGATCTGCGCGGGGTCGGTGAGATCAGCCTGGGCGAGGATCACGCGCCTCGAAACGGATTCAATTTCCGCCTTCGTCTGAAGTGCCGCGTCCTGCGAATGATGGTAATGGAGGAGGATGTCGTATCCCCGCCGCGCAAGAGTCAACGCGAAGGCTTTTCCCAGTCGATGCGCCGCGCCGGTGACAAGGGCGAGTTTTGACATGCACCAATTATAAACGCTGAGGCGAGTCCAGCGCCTTGCGCAGACCCGCCACGGATTTTTCAGGAATTACTTGCGGAAGAAATTCGAGACGAAGAACCAGATGTTTGCCGGGCGCTCAGCCAGCCGCCGCATGTAATAAGGATACCAGTGCGTACCGAAGGGAACATAGACACGAACGGGATAGCCTTCGTTCACGAGCTGTTCCTGCAAGTCACGCCGGATGCCATAAAGCATCTGGAACTCGAGAGCCTTTTTGGGCAAGCCGACCTTTTCAGCATATTGTCTGGCAAAAGCGATCCGTTTTTCATCATGCGATGCAATGGCAGGGATCGGCGGAATGCGCCCGTCATCGCTGAGCGTATTCGCTTCGATCTTGAGCGCGCCATCGATCAGGATCTTGCTGAGCAGGTCATAATTCGCATCGACATCCGCTTTTTTGGGAAACGCCTTTTCGGGCGGTTCCTTGTATGCACCTTTGACGAGTCGAATGCGAGTCCCCGTTTCGAGCAGACCACGCGTATCTTCTTCCGCGCGATACAAATAGGATTGCATCGCCATGCCCACCTGTCGGGTCGTAAAACCGCGTTCGAGCATGGCACGATAGATCGAGATCGTCATGTCGGTATAGGGCGTATCTTCGATGTCGATGCGGATGAAGTTGTTGTGTCCTTTTGCGATATCCAGGATGCGGACCAAATTCTGGCGGCAGATCTCCTCGTCCAACCCCATGCCGATCTGGGTCAATTTGATGGAGACATTGGTTTTAACCCCCGCCTTATCTATTTCATTCAAAATAGCGATGATATCGTTTGTGGCCTTATCGGCCTCTTCCATTTTGGAAGTATGCTCCCCCAGATGGTCCAGTGTAGCGTTGATGCCCCTTGCGTTCAACTCACGAATCGCCCGAATTGCATCTTCGACACGTTCCCCGGCAACGAAACGCGATGCGGCTTTCCATGCAAAACTCCAGCTTGTAACCAGTTTCTGCGCCCAGGCAGCTTTGGAAAGGTAGATCAAAAGGGAGCGAAGCATGTTCCCATCCTCAATGTGAATTTTTCCATCAAAGACCGGTTCAAAGGTCGATTTATTCTAGCACAAACGTAAAAAATGAGTGTGTTATACTTTTTATGATATTTATCCTGTTTTGGAGGTAGCGTGAGGAACCGCAGTTCCATACCAGTACTACGCGGCATTTCCATCGCGTTTTTATCGATCGCCATCGTCATAACCATCATTTCGCTGATCGGCTACAGTCGTGAGCGAAACAACTATCCGGGCGGCATGACCATCGGCGGCGTGAATGTGGGCGGGGTGAATCCGCAGATTGCATCGGAACGGGTTTTACAGGTGTATTCCTCCCCCATCGAGGTGCAGTACGGCGAAGCCGTCATTCACGTGGAACCCTCCGCCGTGGGCTTCGAGTTGGACATCGACAGCATGATCGCCGCGGCAGACCTTGCCCGAACAGGCGGTTCCTTCTGGGTGGGATTCTGGGATTACCTTTGGAACCGCGACCCTGAACCCGTGGAAGTCCCCTTAAGCTCGACCATCGACGAGAACCGTCTCGTGGCTTATCTGAAGAACGAGATCGCAGCGCGTTATGACGAACCACCCACGCCTGCACAACCCATCCCCGGCAGCACATCATTTTCTCCGGGAACGCCGGGGCGCGTCCTCGATATCGAGCGCGCCGTCCGCCTGATCGAAGACACTTTGCGATCCCCCAATAATCGCACTGTTGTACTTTCCTTCCAGCGGAGCGCGGCCTCGCGACCGACATACCAGAACCTGGAGATCCTCCTGCAGCAGAACATTCTCGTGGCGGATTTCGACGGCGTGATCGGACTTTACCTCCTCGACCTGCAAACCGGACAGGAGATCCACTTTGCGATGAATCAGGGACAGACCATTCCGGTGAATCCGGATATTGCGTTCACCGCCTCCAGCACGGTCAAGATCCCGATCATGGTTTCGTACTTCATCAAGTATGGCGCGGATGCGTTGAACGAGCAATCGTCCAATTTGATCCTGGACATGATCCGCAAATCTGAGAACCCGCCTGCAGACCGGTTGATGGAAAGCCTGGACGCGCTCCAGGGTCCGCTGGTGGTGACCGAAGACATGCAGAAGATCGGGCTTGAGAACACCTTCCTGGCCGGGTTCTTTTGCAGCGCGGAAAACCCCTGTCCGCTTTTAAAGCGATTCAGCACGCCCGCCAACCAAAGGACAGACGTCTTCACAGACCCGGACCTGTTCAATCAAACCACCCCCTCCGATGCCGGCATGCTGCTTGCAGACATCTATCAGTGCGCCGAAAACGGCGGAGGCGCGTTGATCGCGGCTTTCCCCGATAAGATCACCAGCGAGATCTGCCAGCAGATGATCAGTTATTTGGCGGCGGACAAGATCGGGGTCCTGATCGAAGCGGGCGTTCCCGAAGGGACGCAGGTCGCCCACAAGCACGGCTGGATCAGCGAACCGTCATCCGGCGTCATCAAGAACATCAGCGATGCCGCGATCGTTTACACGCCCGGCGGCAACTACGTGCTCGTGATCTACGCCTATCATCCCGTGCAAACGGTCTGGGAGCCGGTCTCCGGACTCTTCGCGCAACTTTCACAGGCAGTCTACAATTTTTACAATCTACCATCTCAGTAAGGGAGACCATTTTATGCCCGCAAGGGTATAATCTCATCATGAGCGCGGCACTGGGACTTTACCGACTTCAACAAGTGGACAGCCAGATGGATCAGATTCGGGCGCGTCTGAAAACGATCCGTGAAACGCTCGAAAATGACCGTGAACTGAGCGCTGCTTCGAATGCCTTTTCCGCAGCTGAATCAAAATTCAAAGAAACCGAGCGCCTGCTCAAACAGAGCGAAGCCGAGGTCGAAAAACAGCGCATCAAGATCGAACAGACCGAAGCCAGCTTGTATGGAGGCGCGGTGCAAAATCCCAAGGAACTCCAAGACCTGCAAAAGGATGTGGCATCGCTCAAGAAACATCTTGAGACCCTGGAGGATCGCGAACTGGAGGCAATGGCAAACGCCGAAGACGCCGAGAAGGAATTGGAGTCTGCTAGGGAGAAACTTGACAACGTCAAGGGAAATTTGAAGGATCAGAATCGCGATCTGACACTGGAAGGGGAATCATTGAACAAAGACCTGGAACGGCTTGACTCGGAACGCAAAGCCGTGATGAGCGATCTTGAAGAACAACTCGTGGGCACATACGACCGATTGCGAGGACAAAAGCGCGGGCTGGCTGTTACAACCATCAGCGATAACGCCTGCTCGGCATGCGGCACTACCCTGACAGCCTCGCAACAACAGAACGCCCGCTCGACCAGTCAATTATTCAACTGCCCCACCTGCGGAAGAATCCTGTATGCCAATTGATTTTCATATTTACCCGTTTTCTTTCGTGGTCGGCTTTCTGGTCGGCATTGCCTCCTTTTGGCTCTTGGGACGCGCGCGTCCATTGCTTAGGCAAATCCGCGAAGACGCGAAGACGAGACGCGAGGAGGCGAAGGTCCGGCGCACGAGCGGGCTGGAGGATAACCACCGCAGACTCACCCTGCGCCGCGCCCAGGGGATGCACCTGGCAGCACCTTTGTTTGCCCTGAACGACATCCTGCAGGAACCGCGCCTGATGGCTCCTCCTGCACAAGTCCAGCCGGGGGTGATCGCAATACAGGAGGATATCATCTCGCAGACGCTCCCCTACATGCCCGCCTGGCCCGAACTGGCGGCGGTCTATCGCGCGCCCACGCTGGGCATCGAGGAGGCGATCGCGGGCGGCAGGAATATCGTGATCGTCGGCGCTGCGGGCGCGGGGAAAACCGTCGCACTGGCGCATGTCGCTTCCCTGGCGGCAAACCTCAAGGTCCAGCTTGAGGCGGGAAAGGATGCGGTCCCCTTCCTGTATCATGTTGCCGATCTGCAACTCCCGTTCGACGAATCCAAAGATCCGCTGTCCATCCTCATCAACGCAGTGAGCGAACGCGCACCCATGTTCGATCTTGGGCGCATACCCGCGTTTGTCCAGCAGTGCTTCAAAGGCGGGACGGCCTTATTGCTGATCGACGGCTTCGATGAATCAGACCCGAAGATCCAGGGCGATGTGGCCGCCTGGTTCAAGGCGCTCCTCGAGGCCCATCCTCGTTTGAGGATCATCACGACCGGTTGCGTGAACCAGCTCAACGGCCTGCCCGGTCTCGGGTTTCAACCACTGACCTTGATGGCCTGGGATGCACGCAGGAACGCCAGTTTCATTCAACGCTGGAGCGAACTCTGGTCGCAGGTGGTGGAGACTGACTCCGAATCACAAACCGGGCCTGGAAAAGCAGATCCGGTGCTGCTCAACACCTGGATCGGCATCGAGAACACGGATCTGACTCCCTTTGAGCTGACTCTCAAAATCTGGGGCGCGTACGCCGGTGACAGTTTGGGACCACGCGTGCTCGACGCGATCGCGACCCACGTCCGTCGCATTGCACCTAGCGGAACCCCGGTCGCCGCGCTGGAACTGCTCGCCATGCAGGTCGTGTTGACGTCACAACCGATCTTCGATCCGCGCACCGCGCGCGCCTGGGTCAAGCAATACGATATTGTGGACGACAAACAGATCGAAAGTGCGGAGACGATCTCCAAAACGGAAACCGGTGAAACTGTCCCGTTGACCGATTCGCAGAAGATCAGGATCCGGAAATCGAAGGCGGGAGATGCGGTCCCTTCCTACGGTCTGTTGAGCAAGATGGTGGACAGCGGCTTGCTTGTATCGCATTCCAATAACCGGATGCGATTCCTGCATCCGGTTTTGAACGGCTATCTTGCCGGTCAGGCAATCGGAGACCATGAATCGGATGCCTCATTGCTTGCCCAGCCCGATTGGGACGGGAAGACCGTTGCCCTGCACTATCTGGCGGCGCGCGGCGATGCCTCTGCGGTGGCGGATATCTTGCTGAAGGAATCAGACCTGCCGCTTCACGTCCAGACCTTTATCGTCGCCCGCTGGCTAAGGGACGCGCCAAAGGATGCCAAGTGGCGCGGCAAGGCTTTCGCCAACCTGTTGAACATCCTCAAAGCGGAGGGACAGCCGCTTGCGTTGCGCGCCCAGGCAATGGCTGCCTTTGTCACGAGCGGCGACCCGGGCGCGGCGTTGATGTTCCGCCAACTGCTGACATCGCGCTCGTTCGAGATCATTCCGCTCGCCGCGCTGGGCAGTGGAGCCGTGCGGGATGCAAAAGCCATCCCGCTGTTGGAGGAGATCATGCAGGCGCCGGTCGGCGCGGTGCGCCGGGCCGCATGTCTCGCACTGGTTGCGATCGGTGCCGAAAAGTCCATCGAAGCCGTTGCCAGCGCGTTACTGCAGGGCGATGATGAACTCAAGCGCGCCGCCGCAGAAGCCATGGCAAACGATCCCGTTGAGGGGCATGCCATCCTCAAGGAAGGCGTGGAACTCAACGACATCATGGTCCGCCGCGCAGTGGTGCATGGCCTGGCGCGTGTCGAACAGCAATGGTCTGTCGAATTGCTCCAACACCTGCAGGTGGAAGATGAGCAATGGGCGGTGCGCAACCTTGCCAATCAATACCTCGAACAAATGGCGCACATCGATCCGCGTGTGCCGCATACGCTCCCGCCCCCATCCGAAACGCCGTGGCTCGTTGAGTTCGCCGGCAAACAGGGTATCGGCATTCCACGCGGCGGACCCGCCACCGATGTATTGCTGACCGCCTACAAACTTGGCGATACGGAGGAACGGCTTGCCGCGATCCCCTACCTCAAACGGAACGCCAGCGACGGGATCATCAGCGCCCTCTATAACGGTGTATACGGGGAAGATCCCGAAGTGCGCGAGGCATCCTTCCACGCCATCGAAGAGATATTCGCAAACGGTTATAAACTTCCGCACCCCAACCAATTCGGATTAGGTTAACATGCTCATTACAAATGCCAGCATCATCACATGGGAAAACGAGAATCGCATTCTCGAAGATCATGCCATCCTCATCGAGGGTGACCGTATTCGTGAGATCAATACGACCGGCAATCTGAAGACGAAATATCCGAACGAAGAACAACTCGACGCGCGCGGTCAATATGTGATGCCGGGCAACATCTGCGCGCACACTCATTTCTACGGAGCGTATGCGCGCGGCATGGCGATCCCTGGACCCGCGCCAAAAGACTTCCCTGAGATCCTGCAAAAGTTGTGGTGGCCGCTTGATCGGTCACTCGACCCGGAGAGCATCCGGTACTCCGTCCTCCCCTGCCTCGTGGATGCGATCAAACACGGCACCACGACCCTCTTTGACCATCACGCCTCCCCCAATGCCATCGACGGCTCCCTGGACATCATCGCCGATGAAGTGGACAGGTCAGGTGTACGCGCGGTGCTGTGCTACGAAGTGACCGACCGCGATGGCGAAGCCAAAACGAAGGCGGGGATCGACGAAAACCTCCGTTTCCTCAAGCGGATCAAAAAACCGCTTCTCGCCGGGACCTTCGGCTTGCACGCCAGCCTGACGCTTTCCGACTCATCCCTGGATTTGTGCCGCCAGGCCGCGCCCGACGATGTTGGCTTCCACGTCCATACCGCCGAACACGAAGCCGATGAATATGACAGCCTAAACAAATCCGGTCTGCGGGTGATCGACCGGCTCAAGAAACACAACATTCTCGGACCAAAGACCATCACCGCCCACGGCGTCCACTTCGACGCGCGTGAGATGCAGATCCTGGCTGAGACCGGCACCTGGCTCTCGCACCAGCCGCGTTCGAACATGAATAACGGCGTCGGCGTGGCGCCCATCGAATCGATGATGCGGGCAGGCATCCGGGTCTGTCTGGGAAACGATGGTTTTTCCAATGCCATGTGGGAGGAATGGAAGGCGGCATACCTGCTCCACAAAGTCCACCATCGCGACCCGCGCCGCATGGGCGGATACGATGTCCAGCAGATGGCGATCTACAACAATGCCGCGCTGGCAAATGTCTTCTTCCCATCTGCAACGATAGGTCAACTTATCCCCGGCGCGTTTGCGGATATTATCTTTGTGGATTATCACCCCAACACCCCATTGACCGCAGGCAACCTGCCGTGGCATATTGTCTTCGGTGTTCAGCAGAGCATGGTTACAACGACCATCGTCGCCGGGAAGGTGTTGATGAAAGATCGCGAACTGCTCACCCTCGACGAAAAAGAGATCGGGGCGAAAGCCCGCGAGATCGCGCCAAAAGTTTGGGAACGCTATCAAAAAGAGGTTGCGTCCTTCGGCTACGCTGCCTGACGAACAGGCGGCTCCGTTCAGGATGCAAATAACAGGAGAATCCATGGAAGAAAAAGCACCATTGTTATTGACGATCGCCGTGCTGGGCGGCACAGGCAAGGAAGGCAAAGGACTTGCCTATCGCTGGGCAAAGGCTGGTTATAAAATACTGATCGGCTCGCGCACACCCGAAAAAGCCATTACAGCCGCATCCGAACTCATGGAAAAACTCGAGGGTTCCTCGTCGCTCGTTGGTGTATCGAACCGCGAGGCTGCGGAACTCGCCGACATCGTCGTGTTGACGGTCCCGTACGCCGCGCACCGCGACACATTGGAAGGCGTGAAAGACGTTTTGAAGGGCAAACTGTTCATCGACGTGACATCCCCCATCGTGCCGCCAAAAGTGACCAAAGTACAGATGCCGCCCGCTGGTTCCGCAACCCAGGAGGCGAGGGAGATCCTCGGCGCGGATGTGCAGATCGCTTCCGCGTTCCAGAATATCTCTCATGAGCTTTTGTTGAAGGACGAAGACATCGAATGCGATGTTTTGGTCACAGGCACGAGCAAGGAGGCGCGCGCCGAAACAATCAAGCTCATCGATGCCGCCGGGTTGAAGGGCTGGGACGCAGGTCCGATCGAGAACTCCGTTGTCGTGGAGGGACTCACCAATGTCCTCATCAACATCAACAAGCAGTACGGCTCCACCCATGCAGGAATCAAGATCACAGGCGTGAATCGCGACGAGTAACTCATAGTCACCATCACGTGCATTGGTTTCACATGCAGCCCCTCACGCTCACACCGCTGAAAAATATTCCGCTTATCCGCCGAGACGACAACTTGGCGGATATTATTGTCACCTCACTGCGCGATTCAAACATCCAACTCCAGGATGGCGATATCCTCGTCCTTGCGCAGAAGATCGTCAGCAAAGCCGAAGGGCGGACGGTGGATCTTGCGACCGTAACGCCTTCTCCGCGCGCCCGCGAGCTTGCCGAAGAGATCCAAAAGGACGCGCGCCTTATTGAACTCATCCTGCAGGAAAGCAACGAGGTTCTCAGAACTCGTATCGGCACGATCATTGTCGAACACAAGCTGGGGTTTGTATGCGCAAACGCGGGGATCGACCATTCCAACGTGAATCCGCCATTGCCTCGCACCGAACAGAGCGACAGCGGAGACGAAGCGCCAAACCCCGAAGATTGGGTGCTGCTCCTTCCAACGGATCCAGACCGATCGGCGGAAAAGATGCGGACGGACATCGCATCCAAAACGGGAAAGCGGGTCGGCATCCTGATCATCGATTCGCACGGACGCGCCTGGCGCAACGGAACGGTCGGCTGCGCGATCGGGATCGCAGGCATGCCCGGGCTTCAAGACCTGCGCGGCACACCCGACCTGTTCGGCTTTACACTGCGCATCACACAGGTTGGCGTGGCAGACGAACTTGCCGCGGCTGCATCGCTCGTCATGGGGCAGGCGGCGGAAGGTAAGCCGGTCGTGCACGTGCGTGGATTCCCATACTCATTACGTGATGGATCGCTAAAGGAATTGATCCGCCCGAAGGAACAGGACCTCTTTCGCTGATCTTTAACCCGGATCACGGAACATAAAACTTTAACAGTAATCTTATGGTCGTTTGATAAGATGAAGCATGCCGCAGAGATCAAACTGTTGATCGGCTGCACGAACGAAGACGTTCAAACCAATCGAAACTTCAACAATGAATTGCTGATACTTTTCAGCCCAAACTCTTTCATAGACACATGAAATTCCCCGAAAAATACCTGGACCTCCTCAAAGACGAAACCAAAGCATATCTGTTCCTTGCAACCACCATGCCCGACGGTTCGCCGCAAGTGACGCCGATCTGGTTCAACACCGAAGGCGAATATATTCTCATCAACACCAATGAAGGACGCGTGAAGGACAGGAACATGAAGGCCCGTCCCAGGGTGGCAATGGTCATTCAAGACCCTTCAACGCCCTATCGTTATCTTCAGGTCCGCGGCGAAGTTGCGGAATATACCCGGGAAGGCGCGGATGAGCACATCAACCAGCTATCTTTCAAATACGACAATCGACCCTTCAACCATCGCAAAGGACAAAGGCGGATCATCTACAAGATCAGGCCGCTTCACTTTGACCAGCACAACTGACCTGCACGATTTTCTACGGACTCGCCGCTCGATCCGCCGCTTCAAACCGGACCCGGTGCCTGATTCCGTTATCAACGACATCCTCACCACCGCGACCTTCGCCCCATCCGCCCACAACCGTCAGCCGTGGCGGTTTGTCGTCCTGACGGATACAACCATCAAACAACACCTCTCCGAATCGATGGCGCTGGAATTCCAACGCGACCTCGAACGCGACGGTCTTCCCCCTGAAAAAATTCAAGCACAGATCAAACGCTCAAAAGAACGGATCACCTCCGCACCGCTTGCCGTTCTGCTTTGCCTCGACATGAGCGAGATGGACACATACCCCGATGAGAAACGTCAACATGCAGAACGGACAATGGCTGTCCAATCTGTATCCGCGGCGGGGCTGCAACTCCTGTTCGCCGCGCACGCCGAAGGATTGGGCGGCGTGTGGGCATGCTGGCCTCTCTTTGCACAGGGAGTGATCCAGGACAGTCTGGAATTACCTGAAACGTGGGAACCGCAGGGGATGTTCTTCGTCGGTTATCCCGATGAGGCTCCGGATGCACGAAAAAGAAAACCGATCAAGGAAATCACGCTCTTCCGATGAAAATCGTCGCACTCGCCGGCGGGGTCGGTGGGGCGAAACTTGCCCACGGACTCGCCCAAATCCTGCCACCCGAAGATTTGACCGTCATCGTCAATACCGGCGATGATTTCGAACATTACGGTTTATATATCTGCCCCGATCTGGATACGGTTTGTTATACGCTGGCAGGGCTGGCAAACCCCGAAACCGGCTGGGGGCGGGCAAACGAAACCTGGAATGCCTTCCAGAACGCGGCAAAACTCGGCGGACCCGCCTGGTTCAATTTGGGGGACCAGGACCTGGGCACGCACCTTGAGCGCACAAGGAGGTTGAAAGGAGGCGACAGACTCAGTCAGATCACAAAGGATTTTTGCAGTGCATGGAATATCAAGCAAACCGTTTTGCCCATGTCCGATCAACCGGTCAGGACGATCGTCGATACGGACGAGGGCGAACTTGCTTTTCAGGAATACTTTGTCCATCGCAGGTGTGAGCCGCGCGTCAAGGGCTTCAGGTTTGAAGGAGCTGATAAAGCGGAACCAGTTCCGGGGGCGCGTGAGGCGGTCCGCTCGGCGGATGTGGTCGTCCTCTGCCCGTCGAATCCCTGGGTGAGCATCGATCCGATCCTCAAGATCATCCCCATCGACCAGAAACCGGTGGTCGCGGTTTCGCCCATCATCGGTGGACAAACCGTGAAAGGACCTGCCGCAAAGATGTACAGCGAACTTGGGATCGAACCTTCGGCGCTGGCGGTCGCCAATCAGTACCGCGGACTGGCGACCGGCTTCGTGCTGGATCAGATCGATTCGCAACTTGAAGAAAGTGTAAGGGGTTTGAACATGCGGACTCTTGTAACCAATACGATGATGCAAAGTCATGAAGACAGGAAACGACTGGCAAATGAAATACTCGCTTTTATAGGATCAACACCATGACAATTTGGGCGATCGTCCCCGTAAAGCCGTTGCGACGCGGTAAATCGCGTCTGGCTGGAGCCTTAACAGAGGATGAACGGACGGAGTTGAATCAATCCCTCCTGCAGCATACATTGAAAACGCTCGTTGACTTGAAAGAGGTCGAACAGGTGCTGGTCATCAGCCGTGATCCGCACGCCCTGACCATCGCGCGCAATTATGGCGCGCGTACCGTGCGCGAAGACGGACAGCCACAGCTCAACACCGCCCTCACGCGCGCCACGGTTGTGGCGCAGGTGTATGCCACGCGCGGCGTGTTGGTGCTGCCCGCCGATCTGCCTTTGATCTCGCGCGAAGATGTGTTAACATTGATCGAGAAGGCTGTTGATCCTCCGGTTGTCGTCATTGCCCCCGACCGACACGGAAAGGGCACGAACGCGTTATTGATCTCCCCCGCCGGTTTGATCGATTACGACTTTGGGGAGAATTCCTTTCAGCGGCATTGTGAACTGGTAAAGAAGGCCGGCGCGCGGCTGGAGATCGTGGACCTGCCCTCGCTGGGTCTGGACCTGGACCTGCCGGAAGACCTGGAGATCATCAGAGAACTCGAAAAAACGATCACATTCTAACCAGTACAAGGAGAATGCCATGACAGAACACCCTGGCGGGCACACGCGCGTCGCATTGTATTTGCAGGATTCGCACGATCTGCGTGACGGCTTGGAATATGCAAAATACGCGGAGGAGAAAGGCTTCGAGGCCGTCTGGCAGGCAGAATCGAGACTGGTGCGCGATGCAATCGTCCCGATGGCGGCATACGCGGCGGTGACCAACCACATCAAGGTCGGCTCGGGCGTCATCAACAATTGGACGCGGAACATCGGTCTGCTGGCCGCCACCCTGCTGACGCTGGATGATCTGGCCCCGAACCGCATCATTTGCGGCATCGGCGCCTGGTGGGATCCGCTTGCAAAGAACGTGGGAATCGAACGCAGAAAACCACTGCTCGCCATGCGCGAGACCGTTGAAGTGTTGAAAAGATTATTGAACATGGAACGCGTCACGTTTCATGGAGAGTTCCATCACGTGGATGGCATCGAACTGGACGTGGTGCATGGCAGGCGCGAACCGCGCAACATCCCGATCATGATCGGCGCGACCGGCGACTTGATGATGGAGCTGACAGGGGAAATCGCCGACGGAGCTGTATTGAATTACTGCGTCCCGCCTGAATACAACGACAAGGCGATGGAGTTGCTGGAGAAGGGCTTGAAAAAGTCCGGGCGCAAGCTGGAGGATTTTGACCGCCCGCAACTGATCGTCTGCTCGGTGGATGAAGACCACGACAAGGCGATCGAATACACCAAGGAACTGCTCTGCCAGTATCTTGCGCAGCAGCCTCACATCGCGAAGGCTTCGGAGGTCTCACAGGATGTGATCACGGAGATCCAGTCCATTTTAGGATGGCCTGCCACCAAGGAGCAGATCAACAAAGCCAAGCATCTCGTGCCGGACGATCTTGTCCATCGCATCACCGCCTCCGGGACGCCTGCTGAGGCGAAAGCCAAAGTGGAGGAATACAAGAAGCGCGGCTGTACCTGCCCGATCCTGTATCCCGTCGGCGGGAACTTCAAATTATTGATCGATACATTCGGACAGATATAAGTCAGGGGCGACCCGGCGGGTCGCCCCTAACCGTTAATTTCTCCCTGTAAATAATCCAGCAACATCTGCAATGCCGCATCCGCCGCGGCATCTTTGATCTCGTCCCTGTTGCCGCCGAAATGAATCTCCCGCGCCCATTCACCATCTTTTTCGACAAGGGCGATCCAGGTGGTGCCCACAGGTTTCTCCGGCGTCCCGCCGCCGGGACCCGCTATCCCTGAGACCGAAACGGCGATGTCCGTGTTCAGGACGCGCCGCGCGCCGCGCGCCATCTCGAGAACGGTTTCGCGACTCACCGCGCCGCGGGTATTCAACGTATCCCAGGAAACGCCCAACAGGGACACCTTGGCTTCATAGGCATAGGCGACAACGCCGCCCATGAAATATTCCGAAGAACCGGGCACATCCGTGATCCGGTTCCCGATCAAGCCGCCCGTACACGACTCAGCCAGGGCCAGCTTCAAGCCCTGTTGGTGCAAACGGACGCCGATCTCTTTTTCAAGCGAAGAATTCAATGCAGCCTCGTCACCGACTCATAAGATTTCAAACGCCGCTCATTATACACGGCTCACCGACCATCCCGCCCGGATTGACGGAATCCATAGGGAATAAAAATCTCCAGCAAAAATACTGGAGATTTTCCTTTTGACACGAATCTTTACATCATGGGGTGAAGCCCTGATTAAGGAATTCGCTGTAGGCAACCCCGAACATCGAGGCGATCCCGAAAGCGATGCAGGCACAGATACAGAAAAACAAGAGCACAGGCAGGAAATACGAACCCAGCGTTTCCCCCCAACCGAATTTATTAACCGCCTTCACTGCCAGGAGCTGGAGGTACATGGCGTACAAACCAAATATCAGACTGATGGCGCTGAAACAATAGCCGACGACTCCAATTGTACTGAAAGGCGTTAACAGGGAGGTCACCAACGAGAAGGGGACGGAGATCGCCGCCATCACATATGCGAGCTGCGAAAAATTTCCCACTCCCTTGAACATTTTTGCCAGCCATTGAATGATACCGACAAATATGGCAAAAAACAGCACCCCAATGGCACCGGCCACCGGAGACGTGCATAACCCAATTCCCAATGAAGCGAGGGCGCTGCGTGGCGCGCTCCCAATCAGATCAGACAAGCCCGGCACCTGGGCCGTGATTCCAGCCATCTGCAGGATTGCCTGCAAAACTGCGCTGATGATCGCGGCAATCGTCCCTGCAAGGAACACCCACGTAAAGGCGCGGGTGTTCGAGCGGGCATTAGGGTGCTCAGCCATGCTGGCATACTTCTGTTCGCTCGGCTTGGTGACCGCATCCATCCAGATCGAGAACCAGGTTGCGAAACCTGCGGGCTCAGGAGACATTGGGGCATTCATTTGTTCGCTCATGAGTTCCTCCATGAAAAATGATTTAGTCCATTATTACACAATCACAGGACATTTACAATCATTTAAGCTTCCATGCAATGGAAAAGTCATACTTGCAGTAAAATTATCCACCATGGAAATCCCCGAAAAGATCCAGGGCATCCTTGCCACGCTCCCATCCAAACCCGGTTGTTATCTGATGAAAAACGCCGGGGCGAAGATCATTTATGTCGGCAAGGCGATCAACCTCAAGAACCGCGTCCGTTCCTACTTCCACGCGGATTCCAGCCACGACAACAAAACGCGCCGCCTCGTGCGCGAGATCGCGAATATCGAATGGATCGTCGTCGGGTCCGAACTGGAAGCGCTCATCCTCGAGATGAACCTCATCAAGAAGCACCGCCCGAAATACAACGTGCGGCTCAAGGATGACAAGCGCTATCCATACATCAAGATCCATTGGGCAGACCCATTCCCCAAGGTGACCGTCACGCGCCAAATGGCAGACGACGGTTCGCGTTATTTCGGTCCGTACACATCGGCGTGGGCGGTCTATCAGACACTGGACGTGCTGCGCAAGGTCTTCCCCTATCTGACCTGCGACCGCGAGATCACCGGGATGGACAAACGTGCGTGTCTTTACTACGACATCAAGCTGTGTACCGCTCCCTGCATCGGCGCGGTCGACCAGGCGGGATACCGTCAAATGATCTCCGACCTGATGGATTTCCTCAACGGACACAGTGAAGCCATCGTGCAGCGCATCGAACGGGACATGCTGAAAGCCTCGGAGGAAATGCGCTTCGAGAAAGCCGCCGCCTTGCGCGACCAGCTCAAAGCCATCCAGAACATCATCGAAAGACAACGCATCGTCTTTGCAACGGACTATATCGATTCGGATGTCCTTGCCATGGCGCGCAGTGACGGGGAAGCCTGCGTGCAGGTCTTCTTCATCCGCGGCGGCAAATTGATCGGACGCGAGTATTTCATCCTCGAAGGGACGGAGGACGCGGCGGATTCCGAAGTGATGGAACAGTTCGTCACCCAGTTCTACACCGAAGCCGCCAACATCCCGGAACAGGTGATGCTCCCGCAGCAACTCGAGGAGGCGCGGATCATCGGTCAATGGCTTCGCTCGAAGCGCGGCGGCAAAAAGGTCGAATTCTTTGTGCCGAAGGAAGGTCAGCCGCACGATCTGGTGCAGATGGCAACCGAGAACGCCACAGAGACCCTGCAAGCCCTGCGCGCCCAATGGCAGGCAGACACGCACAAACAGGAACAGGCGCTGGCTGAATTGCAGGAGGCATTGAAACTGCCCGAACCCCCCAACCGGATCGAGTGCTATGATATTTCCAACACACAGGGGACGGCGATCGTCGGCGCGATGGTGGTCTTCACGCAAGGTGTGCCGGATAAAAAGCTGTACCGCAAATTTAACATCGAGAGCGTGGTCGGCGCGCCGGATGACTTCGCTTCGATGGAAGAGATGTTAACGCGCCGATTCCGAAGATGGAAAGCGGCTCAGGAAACGGCAGGCCAGCCCGGGTCCAAACCGGACGCGTCGTTCTCCTTCCTGCCGGACCTCATCATCATCGACGGCGGCAAGGGCCAGTTGAGCCGCGCCGTGCAAGTCCTAGAAAAGTTCGAATTGACGGACAAGGTTCCGGTGGTCGGGCTTGCAAAACAGCAGGAGGAGATCTTCTTCCCGCACAGGTCAGATTCGCTACTGCTGCCGCGTCATTCACAGGGGCTTTATCTTGTACAGCGCATCCGGGACGAGGCGCATCGTTACGGGATCACAGCCCATCGCAAAAAGCGGCAGAAACTCGGCATGGCTTCCCAATTGGATTCGATCCCCGGCATCGGGCCCGCCCGCCGCAAGGCGCTCTTGAAACATTTCGGTTCTGTGGATAAGATTAGGGAGGCTTCACTGGATGAATTGAAATCCGTTGTGCCTGACGACGCGGCACAATCCATAAAGGCACACCTCGAATGAGACAAGTCTGGACAATCGACGACGATGAAGAAATGAGCCGCGCGGTCGGGCTGATGTTGCAAATGTTGGACTGCGACGTGACGGCTTTCCATAATGTCCGCCCGGCTGCCCAGTTGCTGGTCACAGGCAGAAAGCCCGACCTGCTAATTCTGGACATCAATATGCCGGAGGTGACCGGCCTGGATATGGTCGAATTCATCCGGCGGCGGCCGGAGACCAAAGACCTGCCGATCGTGATGCTTTCCTCCGAAGCGGCAGATTCGATGGTCGATGAGGCGCTTGCGTTGGGAGCTGATTCGTATGTGATGAAACCGGTCACGCTCGAGGAACTTGAAAAGGCGATGGCTACCGCCTTTTACAAACATCTGAAACCGTGAGAAGGAAATGGCAAATAAAAAAACGAATACAAAAAAACAAATGACATCCTCCGAGAACCGCGAACGAAGACGAGTGAGAACGCTTCAACTGATCTTCATCGGGTTTTCCGTCATTCTCATTCTGTCGATGGTACTTTCGCTGGCAAGCAGATAATCCATCCTATCGCTGGTATAATCCCTGCCGCGCGGCGAACGATGCCGCGCTTTATTCTGATTACCGTCATTGCGAGCCTCGCAGGGGCGAAGCAATCCCATACCCGGGAGGAGATTGCTTCGTCGCTTCGCTCCTCGCAATGACAGAGGAAAACAATATGCTCGACAAACTTAAAGGCATCGAAGAACGTTACGAACAGCTCGGCAACGAATTGCTCGAAGTGGGCAATAACTATCAACGCGCCGCCGAGATCAACAAGGAACGCGTGGACCTGGAGGAGATCGTCGGCAAGGCGAAGGAATATCGTCAGGCGATGAAAAGCCTGGAGGAAGCCAGGACAATCCTCGAGTCCGAAAAGGACGCGGAACTGGTCGCATTGGCGGAAGCCGACATCGAGGATCTGACTCCAAAGATCGAGGAACTCGAACGACAGATCAAAAGCATGCTGGTCCCGAAGGATCCGCGTGACGACAAGAACGTCATCATGGAGATCCGCGCGGGCACCGGCGGCGATGAAGCCGCGATCTTCGCCGGAGACCTGTTCCGCATGTATTCGCGTTACGCGGATGAACAACGCTGGAAGAGCGAGATCCTTTCTGAAAATGCAATCGGGGTTGGCGGCTACAAGGAGGTGATCTTCGAGATCCGCGGCAGGGGCGCTTATTCCAAGTTGAAGTACGAATCGGGTGTGCATCGCGTCCAGCGCGTGCCCGCCACTGAATCACAGGGACGCATCCACACTTCCACGGCGACCGTTGCAGTGCTCGCTGAAGTGGACGACGTCGAGATCGACATCCCCGACAGCGATATCGAGATCGAAGTCTATCGTTCCTCCGGCGCGGGCGGGCAGAACGTGCAAAAGAACTCGACCGCGGTGCGCCTCTATCACAAACCGACCGGCATGGTGGTCACCTGCCAGGATGAGCGCTCGCAGTTGCAGAATAAAATGCGCGCCATGAGCATCCTGCGCGCCCGCTTGTACGAATTGGAAGAGGAAAAACGTCGCGCCGAACTCGAAGCGAACCGCCGCTCACAGGTCGGCACCGGCGAACGCTCCGAAAAGATCCGCACCTACAACTATCCACAGAACCGCGTAACCGATCACCGCATCGGTCTCTCCAATTACAACCTGCCCGCGGTCATGGATGGCAGCATCGATGAATTCATCGAGGAACTCTCCACGCGCGACGAGGCGGAACGTCTTGCCGCCAGCGGCGTGGACGAGGATTGAATCCGGCCGGATGAACCCCACGCTTCTCTCGGACATCACGACCCGCCTCGCTTCGATCAGCGACACCTCCGCTTTGGACGCTTCCGTTTTACTTGCCCAAGTCGTCCACAAGCCGCGCACATGGGTCATGTCCCACCCCGAATTGACCCTTTCCAACGAACAACAAAAACAACTGGAGGATTCACTCGAGCGACTCGAAGCCGGTGAGTCATTTCCGTATGTGCTGGGTCACTGGGAATTTTTCGGGCTGGAATTCGACATCACACCCGACGTACTCATCCCGCGCCCGGAGACGGAATTGCTCGTTGAAAAGGCGATCGCCTGGCTGCAGGGATCGCCCGTCCGCCGCACTGTTGCAGATGTGGGGACAGGCTCGGGGATCATTGCCATCACGATCGCAAAAAATGTTCCGGATGTCAGGATCCTGGCCACGGACATCTCCGAAGAGGCACTTGAAGTCGCCCGCCGGAATGCCCAAAAACTCGACGTTGCCAAACACATCGAATTCGTCCAGTGCGATATTCTCCCCCAACACCCCAACTCATTGCCCACCGAAGGACACTTCGACCTTATCTGCGCCAACCTGCCCTACATCCCCACAGAGACTTTGCGAAGCCTGCCGGTCTTCGGGCACGAACCGACCATCGCCCTCGACGGTGGCGCCGATGGGCTTGACCTCTTTCGCAAATTGATGAAGATCGCGCCTGAATGGCTCGCGCCAAACGGCATGATCCTGCTCGAGATCGAAGCCACCCTCGGCATAAAGGCGCTCGATCTTGCGTACGACATGTTCAATCAGGCTGCGATCCATTTGCACCAGGATCTGGCTGGGCATGACCGATTGCTTGAGGTTCAACTATGAACACCATCATCCTCCCCGCAAATTCTCCAGACACGATAAAACACGCGCTCGAAATAATGCGCCGCGGCGGACTTGTTGCCTTCCCCACCGACACGGTCTATGGCGTTGGTACGCTGGCATTCGATGGCGCCGCCGTCGAATCGATCTACACAGCAAAAGACCGTCCCGTTGAAAAAGCCATCCCTGTACTGATCGGCGACTCGGAGGATATGGAAAAAGTTGGGATGAACATTCCCGAGGCTGCCCATAAACTTGCTGCCCGCTTCTGGCCCGGACCCCTGACCTGCGTCATCCCCAAACAGCCGACTCTTCCCGAAGCCGTTTCCGCCACATCCACCGTTGGGGTCCGCGTGCCGGACCATGATTTTGCGCGTGCCCTGCTCCGCGCGGCAGGACCGATGGCAGTAACCTCCGCAAACATCTCCGGGCAGGAGAGTCCCTCCACTGCACAGGAGGTATTCGAGCAACTCAACGGCAGGATCGAACTCATCATCGACGGCGGGAGAACGCCCGGAGGAGTCCCTTCAACCGTTGTGGACTGTTCAACCAGCGAAGTGAAGATCGTGCGCGAAGGGCCGATATCATTGGAGCAATTGAACTCGGTTCTTTGATCTCCCCCAGCCGTTGAAATTTCTAATTCTGTTATCACCCTTTGTTCAGCAAGACTTTATCTTGGGGGATAAAATATGAATCGATTTCTCCTCAACAAAGCCCCGGCAAATGTACGCAGTTTGTCGGGGCTTTTTCTTATACAGAAATCAAGGTTTTTCTCTTATCAAACTCTAAAGTGTGGTTCAGGTTGCATTAAAGCGCCCGCATATAATGAGTATTGCATTCTCCTTTTCAGACCGCCTAAGGCTCGGGCAAGCCAAAGGCGGTTTGGGTTTTTAATGGATATGTCACGACAAAGGCCATGTCGGCAGGGCATCCATCTCCAAACCCGATACATGTCCCAATGCATAACGATAATATCCCGCCGCGGCGATCATGGCGGCATTATCGGTGCACAACGTAAACGCGGGGATATTGACCTTGAACTCGGTCTGCGATTGAAAGATGTTCCGCAAGGGGCGGTTGGCGGAGACTCCGCCTGCCACGAGGATTTCCTTTGCCTTGTAATCACGGGCGGCTTGCATGGTCTTTTCGAACAGCGTCTCGACCACTGTTGCCTGAAAGGACGCGGCGATGTCTTCCACCGGGAGCGTTTTACTTTTCTTCTTTAAATCGTTGACTTCATACAACACGGCAGTCTTCAATCCGCTGAACGAAAAATCGTAGGGGTTATCCAGTTTGGCGCGCGGAAATTTGAAACGCGTCGGGTCGCCGTTTTCGGCAGCCTTCTGCACAGACGGACCACCAGGATAGGAAAGCCCGAGGAGGCGCGCCACTTTATCGAAAGCCTCACCAGCCGCATCGTCCAGCGTGGAACCGAGACGTTTGTACGTCAGATGATCGGTCATGAGGTTCAGTTCGGTGTGACCGCCGGAGACGAGCAATGCCATCAACGGGAACTCCGGTTCCGGAGGGACCGATTCCCCGGCGTTATGGATCCATGACGAATAGATGTGCCCTTCGAGATGGTTGACGCCGACGATGGGCAGGCCGGTGCCGAGCGCAAGCCCCTTCGCCATGTTCATCCCGACGACCAGCGAACCCGCCAGGCCGGGCCCGCGCGTGACCGCAATCGCATCGATCTCCCTGAAGGTCACATTCGAACCGGCGAGCGCCTGCTCGACCACCGGAATGATGCTCAAGACATGCTGGCGTGAAGCCACCTCGGGGAAAACGCCGCCATACCGGGCATGGATGTCCATCTGTGATGCGACCGTCGAAGCGAGGAGTGCACGGCCGTTTTCGATGACGGCGCAGGCAGTCTCATCGCAGGAGGTCTCGATGGCAAGGACGCGGGCGGGCTTCATTTTTTCCACTTCTTCATCGGCAATACAAAGTCGTACGGATATTCGGCGAGTCTTTCCACAACACCATCCGGGCGCACCCAGTAGGTATCCTCGATGCGGAAACCCATTCCCTTTTCGGGGTAATACAAGCCTGGTTCGATGGTGATGACCACACCGGGTTTCAACAGATTGTTATTCCCCGCCATCATCAGGCTGGAACCGGGGCGTTCGTGGATGTTCAAGCCGACCCCATGACCCAGGCTGTGCACGTATCCATCCAAAGGATTTGTCGTGTTCAACTGAGTCTTGTGTCCCTTCGATTCGAAGTATTCGCAGGTCATTTTTTGATAATCGACAAAATTGGCGTTCAGATCAAGGTTATCGATGACCTTGTTGTAAATTTCATGCACCTGATCGTACAAGGCTTGTGCTTCGGGAGTTGCATAACCCAAACTCCATGTGCGGGTGAAATCGTAAAAATACCCGCCGCCCTTTTCAGCCGGAAAGATATCGAAGACAATGGTCCTGCCCAATGTGATTGGTTCAACGGGGTCTCCCACGGAATGCGGCACGCCCGCGTCGCGCCCGATCGCAAAGATGACTCCCTCCACATCCACCGCGCCGCGCTCGGCAAGCCAGAGCGCAATTTTGGCTTTTACATCCCCGATCGTGAGCGGACTGCCATCCTCCTTCAACAACACCTCATCCTCACGTACAGCGGAGGAGGCAAGCAACTCCTGCACCATACCAACGACCTGCGTGGTCACCGCGCCCATCTTGCGGATGCGCGCCACTTCCACATCCTCCTTGGTCTCCATCGCCTGCAGGATCACCGAGTTGAACCCCGACTCGCCGATGAACTCGACATCCGGCAGGAGGTTCATCAACTTCGTGATGATCCCAAACGAGTTCGAGATCTCCACCTTGCCATGGATGGCGATCCGTCCCTTGGTCAGGCTGCAATCCGCCAGAATCTTCTGGAAACGCAACGCAAACACGGTCTGCATGTCACCGTCCGCCTGCTCCATAAAATCCTGAATGGGATATTCGTTGAACGAACGCGTCTTCAAGCCGCTCTTCGCGGCTTCGTCCCGTTCCATATCGTTATAAAACAGGATGGGTTCTTCACCCCGTCTTTTCACCAGCAAAGCGCCGCTCACATGTCCGCCGCCGACAAAATAATACATGGGCGGATTGTTTTCGGCGTCGCCCAGGATCAAAACAGCATCCAGGTTTTTGGCTTTCATCAATGCATCAAGATCTGACTTCACAACAGTCTCCTAAGTATCGAAATGATCTTCACGTCCTGATCTTCCAGCACGGTTCGCGGGTCAAGGAAGATTGTATCACCGGCTACGCGCGCGATGACAGGCGGATTCGCCTCCCGCAGTTTTTTCAGAAATTTATCAGGGGAATTGACATGCAATGCCAGGACAAACGTTGGCATGGATTCTTCGGGAAGGCTACCGCCGCCCACCGTGGATTCAGACTCAACCACCTCACCCTGCCCCAACGCCTCATGCCACGCCTCTGCCCGGACCCGAACCTGCTCCGGCGTCAACGACATCATCCTCACGATCGGTATTTCACGCTCCGCCTCATCCTTGAGATAGTGAGTCAGCGTGGCGGTGACGCCCGCTAGACAGGTTTTATCCGCACGGACAGCGCGCGCCAGCGGATGTCTCTTGATCTTATTGAGCAGGTCCTTCCTGCCGATGATGATCCCCGCCTGCGGACCGCCCAGCAATTTATCGCCGGAAAAACAGACGATATCCGCGCCAGCCGCCAGGGATTCCTGGACCGTCGGTTCGTGGGCAAGACCGAATATTGCCGTGTCGATCAACGCGCCCGAGCCAAGGTCATCCACAACGAGCACGTTCTTCATGTGGGCAACTTCAACGATCGTATCCAATTCGGGTTCTTCGGTAAACCCAATGATCTTGAAATTGCTCCTGTGGGCGCGCATCACGAGCGCGGTCCTTTCTTCAAAGGCATCCCTGTAATCCGACAGCCTGACCTTGTTGGTCGTGCCCACCTCCACAAGTTTTGCGCCGGATTGTTTCATCACATCGGGGACTCGGAAGCCGCCGCCAATTTCGACAAGCTGCGAACGGGCGATGACCACACGCTGCCTGTTCGCCAGAGCAGATAATACCAGCAGGACAGCCGAAGCATTGTTGTTGACGATGAGCGCGGCTTCGACGCTCAAAAACTTCTGTAAAACGGATTCGGCGTGGATCAGTCTCGATCCGCGTTTGCCTTTGGACAGGTCATATTCAAGGTTGGAATAGTTCGAGGCGACGGCGTTCATCGCCTGGATGGTTGCGTTCGATAATGGAGCGCGTCCCAGGTTCGTGTGCAGGATGACTCCCGTCGCGTTGATGACCGGCTGGAGGGTCGGAGTTGTCCATGCGGAGAGATGGGATTCGGCCCGGGCGAGGATCATGTCCGATGAGGGCAATGCAGTTTCGGGGTCCTGTTTGAAGCGTGCACGGGTTTCGTCCAGAGTCAATCGCAGCGCGTCAAGGGTCAGCGGGCGACCATAGGCATCGAGGAGGTGAGTCGCACTTTGTAACAATTGCTCCACGGAAGGGAGGTCGCGAAGGCTACTCATCTTCCTCCGGCGGTTTCCAGCGCGACCGTTCTCGCAGACGGATGAAATACTCGATGGCGAGCAGGCCGCCCGCCAGGCCGAGGATCACATAGACCGTGACGAGGCGCCCGAGTTGCAGCCATGCGAGGGTTGCGCCGTAAACACCAAACCACAACGCCTGCCGGACAATGACATTTGCGTCAGCAGGCACGTCTTCGGGAAACCGCCTATGGAAGAAGTAGATGATGGGAAGGACGGTGCCCGTGAGCGCCATGAGGGCAAGCACAAAGAATCCCCAGCGGGGCCAGACGTATGGAAGCGTTTGCGTGATGATGTAATACAAACCGCCCCAGCCGATGACGATGAGGATCAATGCAGAGATGCCGAAGGGTTTGAATTTAAGTGGTTCATCCATTGCATGAATTATACTGTGGGAGCGGGAACTGGTGAGCGGGAAGTGTGGTTGATCAATGGACAGGCATATACGAAAACAAGTGGATATGGAAAGGATATTGTATGGATGTTTCGGAAGCAATTCGCACAAAGAGGGCTGTCAGAAAATTCAAGGTTGAGGCATTGCCCGAGGATGTCGTAAACGCAATCCTGAACGCAGGGCGCAGGTCGCAGTCCTCGAAGAACGAGCAGGGCTGGCGGTTCATTGCCATCCGCGACCGGTCGGTCCTCCAGGTGCTGTCCGAATGCGGTACGTGGGCGGGACATCTGGCAGGTGCGGCGCTGGGAGTTGCCATCCTGACGCCCGAACCGACCGCCAAATTTCAGACGATGTTCGATGCCGGTCAAGCCGCGGCGTTCATGCAGCTCGCCGCCTGGGAATTGGGAGTCGGCTCGGTACCGGCTTCGATCTATGAACATGAAAAGGCGCGCGGGATATTAGGCTTCCCTGATGAGTGGCATTTGCGCATTGCGCTGTCTTTTGGGTATCCGTTGGAGGATGAAAAATTAACAGCTGCACCGAAGAAGGGCGGACGAAAGCCGTTGGAGGATATCGTGCACTGGGAGAAGTGGTAGAGCGATTTACGGTTTGTGATTTGTGATTGAACTATGCAACCAGGTGCGTTGGGGCCAACCGCGCTAGCACTGCGCGATGATCGGAATGTGGTCCATCGTTGGCATCGATGTGTTTCACATCCACCACCTGCCATTCGGGATGACCGGGCTGCAGGAAGATGTAATCAAGGCGGTGACTGAGGAACGCGCCGCCCCAGGGCCAGCGGATCTCGTGCGTGGCGGCATGTCCATGCTCGTAGATCTCACGGAAGGCATCCTGCCAGTAGGCGCGGACCTGTTTGATCTGATGCGTATGTTCGGGGGCATTGAAATCGCCGGCGATGATCGCAGACCGCCCCGAAGCAAGCTGATCCACCCAGCCATGCAATTCGCGCAATTGTTTGGCGTTCTGCTTGCGTGCCAGTCCCAGATGCGCGGAAAACGCCATGATCTCACCGCAGGGCGTATCCACTTCCACGCCCAACGCCAAACGACGCGAAAACGGATTGTGCGCCTGACTCATCTGTCGGAGGTACGGAAGCCGCTTTAACGGAAAACGACTGTATACACCCAGACCCTCCTCGAACCCGATCTTTTGCGAACCGTTGGCACGCGAATAGACATACGCCATGTTGAGACGTTCCGCCAGCCATTCATCCGCCCGGAAGGTTGGGGTGCGCGCCACTTCCTGCAACAGGATCAAATCCGCCCGTTCGGACTCAGCCAAATCTGCGAACGCTTCGAGCCGCCTTTTCAAACCCTTGAAGCGGGGCCAGTCGTGCCAGAGATTGGCGCTCAGGACGGTGTAATAACTGCACTCCTCCACCGGGACCGGGTACGGCTCACACTGCAGGGACACGCGCCCCGACGACTCCGCCACAGACATGGCGACCTTTGCAAATTCGGGCAGGCGGTCGTGCCCGATCCGATTCAATAAACGTTTGACCGACGACCAGAATTGCCGGTAGAACTTCGAGTGTTCCTCCCGATGCGGTTGTATGTAAATATCCTGCGTGTTGCGAGACAATTTAACTTTCGACTCCTTGTTTATGTATGACGGTCCCGCCAGATGGATGTCATCCCATGGATGAATTTCGGGACGATATCGCGCGAGAATCGCCGCCAGTTGATGGTCACCGCGACCGCCACCCAGATGACCATCCAGACTCCGCTTTCAGGGATAAGGCGCAGGGCGGTGAGGATCAGCCAAAGGTAGATGGGAGCCTGGGCAAGCATGAGCAGGTTCCGGTCCAGACCGAAGCGCCAGAGGATCAGGATCCAGCCGAGGATGTACCAGAATCCCAATGCGAACCCCACAAATCCCGCGGCGATCAGGTAGATGCCCAGAGCGACGGACATGAAGAAGTCCACGTAGACGTCGCTGTCGCCGATCCATGTGCGGCGCGGATGGCGGCTGCGTTTGGCGATGGTACCGTCCACAAAATCGCCCGTCCAATCGAGAAGCATAAGCGTGACAACGACGGGAAGCGCATCTTCGCCCTGCGAAAAGCCCAGCCAGATCATGACAAAGCCCAGGATGCCCCGACCGGCAGTGATGCAATCCGCAACGAGTTTCGCATCGAACATACAGACCTCCTTCCCCTCCAATGCTACAGACCCATTGTAGCAAACCAGGGTTGGAATTGCATTAACGTGACATTGGGACAGTTTGATGATTACCCTCATATCAAAGAACAATGTGGTTTAATCCACCGCATGAACCCATCTCTCCTCCCTTTCCTCCAACCCCAAGGCGTTGTGGTCATCGGCGTATCCACGTCGCCGGAGAAGCTCGGTTACGGCGTGGCGCGCAATCTCGTCCAAAGCGGCTATCCGGGCGCGATCCATTTTGTGGGACAGAAATCAGGTGAATTGTTCGGGCGTCCGATTTACACGGATCTGAACCAGGTCCCCGATCCGGTTGACCTTGCCATCCTCATCGTCCCGCCGAACGCCACGCCCAAAGCCATCGAAGATTGCGGTCAACGCGGAGTCAAAGCCGCGATCATTGTCTCCTCGGGGTTTCGTGAATCAGGCGAAGATGGTGCGCAACTTGAAAAGCAATGTCTTGAGGTCGCGCGCACACATGGTGTTCGTCTGCTTGGTCCCAACTGCATCGGCACACTCGATACCCATCTGCCACTCGACACAACTTTTCTACAACCGCCCATGCCAACAGAAGGAGGCATTGGCTTCATCTCGCATTCGGGCGCGTTCTGCGCCGCCATCGTGGATTGGGCGCGCGAGCAGGGCTTCGGCTTTTCGCAGATCGTCAGCCTCGGCAACCAGGCTGATGTCAACGAAACGGACGTGCTCCCCATGCTGGCAGACGATCCGCACACGAAGGTCATCGTGTTGTACATGGAGTCCGTTTCGGATGGGAGACGATTTGTGGAGGCTGCCCGTGAAGTGACCCGGCGCAAACCGGTCATTGCCCTCAAAGTCGGTCGCTTCGAATCCGGACAAAAGGCTGCCGCCTCGCATACGGGAGCCTTGGCCGCCTCTGACATTGCCTTCGACGCCGCGTTCGAGAAATCCGGCATCCTGCGCGCCGAAACCACCGAGCAGATGTTTGATTGGGCAAGGATTTTCGAAGCTCTGAGTGGAGCGACAGCGCAATCGAAGAGCACTCAGGGCGGAGTCGCCATCTTAACCAACGCGGGCGGACCGGGAGTCATTGCCGCGGATGCAATCGAAGCGAACGGATTATCGCTTGCCAAATTAACCGAACCTACGCTGAAAGCCTTGATCGCGTCCCTGCCGCCTGCCGCGGGCGTGTTCAACCCTGTTGATATGCTCGCCTCCGCCTCACCGGAAACCTATGCAACCTGCCTCAAGATATTGCTTGACGATCCGCATGTGGACGCGGCAATGGTGATCCTGCCTCCCCCACCGATGTACAAGGCAGAAGTGGTGGCAGAGAAGTTGATCGAAGTCATCAGTCAATTCGACAAGCCGGTCGTAATGACATTGATGGGATCCATGCTTGTCGAAGAAGCACGTTCCACGTTGGAACGCGCGAAGGTTCCAACATTTCCATTCCCCGAACGCGCTGCCTCCGCGTTGGGCGCGTTATTCAAACGGGCAAAATACCTGGACAATAAGCCCATGGAGCATCACGCGGCACCCACGATCCATCATCCATGGACAAATATTGATGAGCTTCTCGCGTCTTATGAAATCCGGGCCGCACCCATCAGACTTGCACGTAATGAAAACGAAGCGATCATGATCGCGGATGAACTCGGCTATCCCGTTGTGCTCAAGATTGCGTCGCCCGACATTTTGCACAAGTCAGATATCGGAGGTGTCATCCTGAACATCAAAGATGCATCTTCGCTCCAGCTTGCCTACGCGCAAATGATGGCGCGCATCAAAACCGCCCAACCCGATGCACACATCGAAGGTGTTCACATCCAACAGCAAATTCCTGATGGACAGGAAGTCATCGTCGGCGTGGTGCGCGATCCGCAATTTGGACCGTTGATGATGTTCGGTTCCGGCGGCGTGGAAGTGGAAGGACTCAAGGATGTGGCTTTTGCCCTGGCTCCGCTGGATCAGGCCGAGGCGTTGGAGATGATCCGCAAGACCTGGGCCGGTAGAAAACTCAAGGGCTTTCGCCACATCCCTGCCGTTGACGAAGAGGCGGTTGTCGATGTCCTTGTCAAATTATCACGGCTTGCGCTTGAAAACGAATCCATCGAAGAACTGGAGATCAATCCGCTGCGCGTTTTAAGCGAAGGGTCGATTGCAGTGGATGTACGAATGAAAACAAAACGGTTGTAATGGCGCATGAAATATTGTATAGTGTTTAAAGACCCATCACAAACACCACAAAAAGGAGAGAACAATGGCAGACAGCGTATATAAAGTGATCGAGTTGGTCGGCACCAGCGCCGAATCGTGGGAGAAAGCAGCCTCGACCGCCGTGGAGCGCGCCGCACAGACCCTGCGCGATCTGCGAGTCGCCGAGGTTGTCGAGCTTGACATGGTCCTGGATGATGGCAAGATCACCATGTACCGCGCCAAGGTCAAGGTTTCATTCAAATTCGAAGGCTCATAGCCAAAACATCGGTCGCAATCCCGTGAAATAACAAAAGCCCCGTCTTGCGACGGGGCTTTTGTTCCTGATAGTGCGAATTACACGTTCAGGGAGTTGTTGATGGTGCTGAAGGTATTGCCGATCTTGGGTCCGAGCAAGCGCATGACAGCAATCACCACGATGGCGACGAGCGCGAGGATGATCGCGTACTCGACCAGGCCCTGACCTTTTTCCTTGGGTG
>DIDP01000055.1 GCA_002418205.1 Anaerolineales bacterium UBA5797
TGGAAACTAAGGTCGATTTAGATGGCAGTGTTGTGCCTTCAGAAACCATGACGATCGGGGTATATTCTGGTGGAAAAGTGCTCATAATTTGTTGATCGCCAACTGACAAGCAACTCGTTAAAATAACAAGTTGTACAAAGCACATGGTGATCATGAAAGTTCTCAAGTACGATTTGCTTTGTATCATCATCCCTGCGTTTGTCGCTATGAGCACACGCCGCCCAATGAGACTATCGAAAAACTGTCTTTGGACAAGCAAATAATGTTTTCCAGTGAGCATCGGTGTCATTGGTAGAAAGTTTTCCAGTCCGTTCATGCATATGATCCACGGTTTTCCTTCACAACACCTTCCCATAAATTCTTATATCTGACATTCATTATACGGATTTCATACCCCTCAGACAAGAAAAGCCTCAACCATCCGATTCCAACGAACATCTGAACAATCAGCGCCTCGTTTACAACTCCACCACCGTCGGCTCGGTCCCCGTCACCGTTACCGATTTGCCGTTCGCAAAGATAACTTCTGTTTGCTTCTGCCCCCGCATCACCTTCAAGCCTTTATATCCGATCGTCACATCCCACGGGAAGGGGTTATCGCCTTCGAGTTTCACGCGGCTTGACGAAACGATCTCCACGCCCAGGATCTTCAGGAACAAGCCCACGGGCGCGAGTCCGCTGAGGGCGTTGCGCTCGCCGATGCCGGTCCCTTTTTCGGCGTGATAACGCGCGTAGAAAGCGCGGCTACCCTTCAGGTTTTGGATGACGGCGGACATGTTATGCGCGAACAGCCGCGCCGCGTCGGAGCGGAATCCGTATTTCAGCAAGCCTTCGCAGATCAACAAATTCCAGGGCAGGTGCACAGCCTGTGAAACGGATTCAGCCTCCGGCTGGTCCAGAAGCGGGCACGCCGGCACGCCGAACGGACGATTGAAGCGTTTCGAGTCCAGCAGGGCGCGCCCGATCATGATCTGCGCGTGCTGGTCGTCCGGCGCCCCCGCCCACAGCGGCGTGAACAACGTGTGGTCTTCGGTCGTGAAATCGAGCGTGCTGACCGTAACCGTATCCTCATCGGCGAGATCCTTCACCACAACCTTCGCCAGTTTCGGGTACACCTTTTTCGTGGTGTACACCAGCCCGCCGTTGCGCCACTGATAATCGCCGCCCTCGATGACCTCATCCGCGGCTTTGGTGGAAAACTGATGGATACGGATCTGCGGTCGCTTCGCCGCGGGACTTTGGGTCTGCACCTCCACCAACAGGCGGATCGGACTCTCGAACTTGAGTTTCGGCGAGACGGTGCCCGAGCCCTGCTGCCTGACCAGCGCCCTGCCCTCCAGGCTGGATTCCATGCCGCGCTCGCGATAATGATACAAACCGGTGCGCGGCTGCCACGTGGACTCGATGGAGGCGCGCAGTTTCACGGCTTGTTCGTGAAGCAGTTTCAAGGCGTCGTTCTGCCCGAGCCGTTCCGCCATTTGGATGAGGCAGGCGGCTTCGTGATACAGCATCGCTTCGAGTGCCGGGCTGTGCACCTGTGAGATGTTCACGCCCAGCGACCATTCATGCCAGGCATCGAACAACGGGTTATCTTCGAAGCCCGTTTGCAAAATGTGTTTCCACTGCGGGAGTCCATCGCGGTCCTCGTCGAATTCAGGCGAGAACCATGCCCAGAAGAATTTATGCAAATAAGGGAAGACTTCCTTGAGGAAACTCACATCCTCGTTCGATTCGTAAATCTCCCATGCCAGGCTTGCCAGCAGCGGCGCGGCGAGATAGCGCCCGCGTTGACCCGCCAGACCGGGCTTGCCGTCGATCGTCCCGTCCTCCTTCTGGATCGCGAGGAAGTTCTTCAACACATCCCGCGCGGCTTGCGAGGCGGGGATGAGGTTGGCGAGATGATACGATTCGAGCGGCGTCTGTCCGTTCCACGAGGTGGGATAGTCCATGCCATCGCCTTTTGGCGAATAGCCGTTATCGGGTCCGCGGGCGGAGACGAAGGATGGGAAGGTCAGATTCGAGTTTGGCGGGAAGAGCAATCCGTACCCGGCGCATTGACTGAACGCAAATGCCGCGTCCCAGTCTTCATCCCCGGTATGAATGTCGATGGTCTGGCTGGTGTTGAGCAGTTCGAGTCGGGCGCGTTCGGCCTCCCAGGGACGCGCCGCAGTCTGGCGCGCGAGATCGAACGCGGCTTGCAATATGTCCGCCGCGGCTTGCGTCCAGGTGAGTTGACGCGTCGCACCGGGACCCAGCTCGAGGTCCAGGAAGAGCGAGGGATGCGGACCGGAACCATGCGCGGGACCGCCGGTCAAAAAGAGCACGGGGAAGAGTCCGCCTGTTTGACCGGCGAGCACATTGACCATCTGCATCTGGGTGGCAACCATGATCTGTCCATCGATCGGTGTGAGCAATGAGCATATTTCCAGGCGGATCCTGCGCGTGGCGTTGGATCTGTTCGCAAGGGATACGCGCCCGCTGATGGCGTTGGAACCTGGAACCCAGTATTCGCTCGAGACGTCTATGTTGGGTAGTGGTGAGTATTCAACGATGAGGAAGTTCGGATAAAACCGGCGGATGGTCGGCGGCAGCGCGAACGCCGCCGGGTTGCTGATGGAAGTCTTGCCCTCGCTGAAACGCGGAAAGATGCGCATGGACCTGGCGCGCAAGCCATAGGTGGTGCGCAGGGAGAGGGCGGGAGGTTCACCGCCGCCGAAATCGAATTCCCAGATGTGATCGTTGAGGTAATCAGGTATGGAGAGGCGTGAATCCGCCGCGATGGTTAGGTACAACGGGTCGCCGGGTGCGAGTGACCAGTCACGCATGGATGTATTGTACGGGCAGATGGTCAAGAGGTCAAAGGGTATAATTTAGTTGGATGGTTCGAGTAGTTCGGTCGTTGGGCAGTTCAATTGTTGAACGGCTGATGGATGAATCCATACACCGGCGTGCCGCGAATCTACAAGACCGTCAAAACTGTGAAACTAACAAACCAACAAATGAGGAAACTATCATGGGACTTTACTTCGAAGAATTTACCGTCGGGCAGAAGATCGTCACCGAGAAACGCGTCATCGCCGAACAGGACATCATGGATTTTGCCCGGCTTTCGGGCGACGACAACCGCATCCACACGGACCCCGAATTCAGCAAGACGACTCCGTTCGGCAGACAGATCGCGCACGGGCTTTTGGGATTGTCCATCGCTTCGGGGCTTGCCTGGCAGACCGGCTTGATGGACGGGACGGTCATTGCCTTCCGCGAAGTGAAGGAATGGAAGTTCGTCAAACCGGTTTTTATCGGCGATACGATTTATGTGGAACTGGAGACCACGGAAACGAAAGCCCTGCCGCGCATCGGCGGCGGCTCCGTGACGATCACGCTCGAAGTGAAGAACCAGAACGATGAAGTGTGCCATCGCGGCACATGGATCGTTTTGATCATGAGCAAACCGAAATAAACGATAGATTGATTATGGCAAACGACGACGAAGAGCGAATCAAAAAGATAAGAAGATTACTGGACTCTGAAGCGGAAACCCGCCCTGAATTACCGGTGGAGCCGACACCCTCAGAGCCGGAAAACGATGAGCCTG
>DIDP01000039.1:0-4022 GCA_002418205.1 Anaerolineales bacterium UBA5797
CAAAGCGGAAGTTGCGGCGCCCATTTCTTGGCGCCTGCCGCCAAACCGAAATGTCCCGGGGTCATTGTGTTTTCTCCTGTTCGTGTTGTTGTTTCCAATCCAGGCGCGAGTCGAGCCAGCCCGCGACGATCAACAATAAAAAGATGATGGCAAATGTAAACACGATCGAGTCTCCTTTACTTTTTTTTGATCAACGTTTGATCAGCCGTTCCCCCGCAGCGTACACGAGAATATGATGGACGATCGAAACCGCACCCAGCGCCCAACCCAATACCTGCTGCCCCGCGACATACCACGCCACTGCCGCCAACATGGAAATGACCAGTTCCTGGATCAGGCGCAAGGGTTCCGCCAGAGAACCCGCCTGACGAAAATCCACCAGACCCCATAAGCCGAAACCGATCAATGGAACACCGATTCCCAAAAGAATTTTTGCGCCCGTGCTGTCTCCGGTCCCGAATCCCCAATAACCGAGCGCGACAACGATGCCCACCTCCATGACGGCGCGCAAGGCAAGATTGAACCATTTCAACGACGACAACATGCGACACTTCCTTTGGAATGTTGCTTTCATTAACAAATTTCAGGTGATAAAGTTACGCTCGATCCGCACCGGGTCCTCCTCCAAACCTGTCCGCTCGGACAGTAAAGACTCACCCGATGGCGGGGGAATTTTTTTCGGGCGGCGGCTACAATCTTTTTTATTGAAAGGAGAATCCCCATGCACACCACAGCAGCTCCCCGATCCGTGCCGCTTCCGCAGGCCTCCGCTGCCCGTCCATGGCTCATGCTCTTCTCGCGATCGGTGTTCTTCGTGTTCTTCCAACTGCTCATCGCGCTCAGCCTCCACCTGGCAGGCACCGCGGATGCCTGGAACGAATCCGCCCGCTACTGGACGTTCCTGGCTTTCCTCACCAACTTGGTTTCACTGTACCTGCTCATCCGCCTGTACCGAATGGAAGGCAAACGGTTCTGGGACATCCTGCGCTTCTCGCGCGAGACCTGGAAAACCGACCTGCTGTGGTTCATCGCGTTCAGCATCATCGCCATGCCCATCGTTGGTGCGCCGCGGGCGCCTCTTGCCAGGGCCATCTTCGGCGACGACCTGATCGCCACGAATATGCTCTTCATGCCGCTCCCGACCTGGGCGTTCATCCTGAGTTTCCTTTTCCCGCTCACCATCTGGTTCGCGGAACTACCCACCTACTTCGGCTATTGCATGCCGCGGCTTGAACTGCAACTCAAAAACGGGTGGGTCGCCTGGCTCATCGTCTCGTTCTTTCTTGCCGCGCAGCACATGTTTCTGCCCACCGTCCTCTACGGCGGTTACCTGCTCTGGCGCTTCGGGATGTTCCTGCCTTTTGCCCTCTTCATCGGACTCGCCCTCAAATTCCGCCCGTCGCTGCTGCCATACTTCGTGATCGTCCACGCGCTGTTGGATGTCACCACCGTGCTGGTCTACCTGATGATCTAGATTGAAGAGGAATTTCGGCATGACCACCCCTCCCGTTTTTATCTCACCCGAAGGCAAGACCGAGATCATGCAAGCCTATCAAGCTGTCATGGATGGCTGGCCGCAGCCGTATCAGGAGCTCAAAGTCCCGACCAGTTGGGGCGAGACGCACGTCATTGCCAGCGGGACGGAGGGTGCACCACCCGTTGTTTTACTCCACGCGTTGAGCGCGACTGCCACGGCCTGGTACCGTACCGTGGAAGCGTTGAACAAAACATATCGCGTCTACGCGGTGGATGTGATGGGGGAAGGCAACAAAAGCACCCCGGTCAAACCGTTCACATCGCTGGATGATTTCCTTGCCTGGTTCACCGAAGTCATTGACGGATTGAGTATAAAAACGCTGTATGTTGTTGGAAATTCCTACGGCGGCCTGACCGGCGCATATTACGCCATGAAACTGCCCGAACGGATTCTCAAGCTCGCGATGATCAGCCCTGCCGCCACGATCTCACCGATGCGCCCGTTTTACATCCACATGTTCATCCCGAAACTGCTCTACATGCTGTTCCCCAAATTTCCAGGACTCAAACGTTCCATGCGCCGCAGCGTGGATTGGATGTATGCCGGCTTGCCCGCGGATCCACTCTGGGATGCGGTCTTCCACAAATCCATGCTCTACGGCGGACTGATCAATCAGGTCTTTCCGCGCGTGTATACAAAGGAAGAATTCGCGCAGATCAAAGCCAAGATGCTTCTCCTCGTCGGGGAACAAGAGAAGATCTACAACAACCTGCAAATCGCTGTTCGTTCCGCCCGCGAATTGATCCCTGGTCTGCAAGTACAAATGATCCCCAACGCCCATCACGTTGCCGCGGTCGCCAACCCCGGTCAGGTCAATCAGGCGCTGCTTGGGTTCTTCGCGGAGGCGTAGAGAACAATCATGAAATCAGACCCCACCAAGGAAACCATCCTATTCTTCGGCATTACGCTTGGTTTGGTCTATCTGCTCCTCTGGGGACCGTTGGTTGCGTTCCAAATCCCTGCCATCAGTTTTGTGGATCAGCAGATGGGTCCCGCCTGGCCAATTGCAAGGTTCTTTATCGGCGGCTTCACGCTGTCGCTGACCGCGCTCGGGTTGACGTGGCTCCTCGAAGGCATGGCGGGCTTGCGGTCCGTGTGGAGGCGGCTCGTCCAGTTCCGCATCGGCTGGCGCGGCTACGCCCAGGACCGGTTGCAGACCAAATTTTCACCGCTCGTTTCAGGTTCGATTGTGGGTGTGTTCTGGAGACTCTGGCACCTGCCGCTGTTCTTCATCCCCGGCACGTCGCAGAATGTGCTGGATTTTCCGTTCCTTGGATTCCTCACCGGCGTGATCAGCCAGTCGGTGCTGTATGCGTGGCTGCACAATCGCACGGGCCGCAGTATCTGGACGGCGGTGTTCTTTCATTGGATCTACACCTTTGAAGGGCAGGTGGTGGCGACGGTGTGACGCGTACACCTTTGTATAACTGCCTCGAGTACACGCCATATTTCATGGCGGCAATTGTTGTTGTGATAATCTGGAACAAGGAGTCGCCCTCATGAAAGAAAAGGTCTATGACGAACAGCACACGCTCATATATTCGGTCATCCTGCATCTCCTGCCCGGAGCTTTGATCGGCGCGTGCTACTTTGTGTTGATTCCAATCCTGCGTTCGCTCGGATATCCCTCCATGATGGCGTTGATGTGTGCCATCCCATTGACCCTCCTGCCTGTGGAACTCGGTTATCTGCTGTACGAAGGGAGAAGAAGGAACGGACGTTTGTCTTTGCAGGGTGTGGTTCTATATCGCGATCCGATTCCCCTGTGGCAGTACTTCGTCGGGGTGCCCCTGCTATTCATTGCGCTGGGGTTGATCTTCACACTGATGAAACCTGTGGATGTGTTTTTCCGTGAACAGGTCTTTGCCTGGCTGCCCGCCCTCGCAGGTGGATTGGATGCGGGTTACTCGCCGAACATCCTCATCATAACGTGGACGATGGTGGCGGTCTTCGGTGTGTTCGTCGGCCCCACCGTGGAAGAGTTGTATTTCCGTGGTTATCTGCTGCCGCGCATGGAGTACGCAGGCGAATGGGCACCTCTATTTCATTGTCTGCTGTTCGGTCTGTATCACTTCTGGACGCCGTGGATGTTCCTGACGCGGACACTGGGTATACTGCCCCTTGCCTATGCCGCGCGCTGGCGAAATTTATATCTCGCCATCATCGTCCATGTCCTTGTCAACATGCTGGATGTTTTCACGGCGGTCGCTTTCATTACCGCCATGAGCGGGACAGCGTAAGGATTTCCTGCATCAGCTTTAGCCAATGGAGAAATTTCCATGACCACTGCCACTGTCATTAATTCACAGGAAGCCATCCAGGCTCGTTTTGACGAAGGACGCATCCCGCGCTACGGTCCACTGCTCGTGCTCGTGGCGCGCTCGGCGTTCATCCTGCTGACACAGGGACTCGTCCTCCTGCTATTTTTCGCACTCCAGATACCCGACGCGACCGTTGTGATCCGCAATTGGTGGCCCGTGTACGG
>DIDP01000039.1:4080-38550 GCA_002418205.1 Anaerolineales bacterium UBA5797
CGCCTGCTCGACCTGATCGGCATCGTGAAGAGCCGACTCAAGAAAGAGATTCCGCTCGGCATCGGACTCTTCATCCTCATCTTCCCTGTGGCAATGCTTGGCGGCGGCGCGCTGGGTCAATTGCTCATCTACGGCAAACTCAACCCGGCCTTCCCTCAATACACCTACAATGACCGCGTCCTGCCGCTGGCAGCGCTGCTCTATGCCCGCCTCATTTGGTGGACGATCTGGTCGGCCACCGAGGAGATAACCTACAACGGCTACGCCCTGCCGCGCCTGATTGCCATCACCGGGTCGCGCTGGCTGTCGGTTGTCGTGGTCGCCTCCTTCTTTGCGCTCCAGCATAGTTTCCTCATGCTGGCGGGCTTGCAGTTCTTCGTTTACATTTTTATCACCTTCGTCCCGCTCTCCATTGCGATGGTGCTTGCCTACCTGAAACTTCGCCGCCTGCCTCCGTTGATTGTCGCGCACTGGCTGATGGATTTGTCGAACGTGTGGCTCCTGTATCGGGTTGGATGACACCTCCAGGCGGCAGGGGGGTGCTTCTGGTCGGAGTCATTACAACCGCAGCGAATTCCTGGCCCAGTTGCTGAAGAGGAAGGTTGTCGGCACGGCAGCCAGAGTCACCAGAATGAACTTGACCGAGGGGGAAAGGTCCAGACTCAGCACGATCCACTGGAACAGCAGCACAAAAGCCACGTGTAAAATATACGCGGCGTACTGGCTTTGCGCCAAAGTTTTTCCCAGACTGCCCTGAAAGTTCAGCCGCTCCCGGAACAGCACGGTCAACCCGATGCACATCCCGAAGCACAGCAGCATCTCCCAAAGGAGGCGGATGGCATCCATCAAGATGCCCTCGGTCGGCAGGTATTGCCACAGCCACAGGGCATAGACATACCAATACGCCGCCAGTGCCAGACCGATGCCCAGCCAGACATACCCATCCCGCGCCGGGAATCTTTGGAACCATCGCCGGTCATACGCCAGCAAACCAATGATGAAAAAACCCAGGTCACGCGGCACATCCGCAAATGCCACGCGGATGAAGCCCAGAAGATAGACCCATTTGTCGATCGGATACCAGATGCGCACCACGCCGGTCACGGCTGCCAGGGCCAGGGCGCAGACCAAAATCGTCGGGTAGCCGGGCAGACCAGGCTGAGTCTGACCCGTCTCCGGCCGACCCGGTCGCAGTCTTTGCCAGAGCACATATCCGGCGCTGAAGATCAACAGGTGCTCCAGGAACCACAGATGCCCCACATCCACCGGAAACGCGGGCGCCGAAAAGGCGAACAATTGAATGGGGATCATAACGAGCCCGAACACCAGCGTTGGCAGTCCCAGGCGGAGCAGGCGGTCGTTCAAAAAGTCCTTTGCCCCTTTCGACCGGAACGACATGACCGTGAAGTAGCCTGAGATCATGAAAAAGAGGCTCATGAAGAACGAGCGGTTCACCGTAAAGAACGGGCCCAGCCACGCCGCCCGCTCTGCTTCCTGAATGGGCCAAAAGCCGCCGGTCGGTCCATACGCCTGCCCGACGTGATGCGCGATCACCAACGTGATCACGACAACCCGGAGATTGTCGAGATAATATAATCGCTTTTTATCGTTCATATCGAACCTCTGGATCCAACCCTCGCTTCACCCTTTCGACCAAAGCCTGAGTCCCCGGTTCGAGCATGATCCACCTCATCATCGGCTGGGTGGCATGACCTCAGTGCCTTGCGAGGCAGAGGGGATGGATATGGTCATGCGTTGCCGCCCTTGCCCATGAACATGCCGTTCATCAGGATGCCAAGTCCAACCAGGATGATGAGCACAGGCCCAAAGTAGGTCCAGCCGATGTTGAACAGGAATCCGGCAGTGACCAGCGTCAGCACGATGCCCACCAGCAGGGAGCCGCGCGCGGCGTTGGTAAAGGTCCCGGAGTTTCGATAGGACCGGAAGGCGGTGTCGAACGCGCCGACAGCCGGGATCAGGATGAAGAGCGCCCACCAGTTCTGGAGCGGGAAGCGATACGCCCCCATGTTTTGCATGAGGAAGGCTCCGCCCAGCACGATCAGGATGATGCCTGTGATCCAGGAACCTGCGTGCGAGGGGTCGGCAAGGCGTTCGGCGCGGCGCTGGCGGCGCGCTTCACGGCGGTCGAGCGGTTCGGGAGCATTGACAGGAGTTTGTTCGTTCATGTTTTCCTTCTTTCCATTTGTTTGACCATCATTGGACGGGGATCACGGATTGACCAGCATGGACTGGATCAATGCATCGAGTTGGGAAAGCGCAGGCTGGAATGACTCAGGGGATGTATTGTTCAGCAGGGTCTGCACGCTGTCGTAGTAGCCTTTCCAGTTCGCGTTGGGATCGTTGATATCGGGCGGCGCGATCCCCCCGGCAGGGACAGTGGCTGCATAGTCACTGGTCTCCGCCAGCACCGGTGCGCTGACCGGCAGGATCGCCACGATGTAATACGCGCCGTCGCGGGTGACACCTTCGAAGTGATAGAACAGATCCGTATTGTTGATGGTGGCGAAATATTGCGAGTATTCAGTCACAAAACGCACACCGCCTCCGTTCTGGAACGAGATGAGTTGAATGTTCGCAGCGAAGACCTGCGCGGCATTGAAAAATGGGACGGTTGGAAGTTCATCATTGAGGGTCGGCCCGCCGGGAGCATAGAGGATATTATCAAGACGCCGGATGCTCTCGAATGCGCCGGGGAACATTTCGGCATAGGCGCCCGCCGGGTAGGCATAGACCTTCGGTTCGTGGAACCGGTTTTGCAGGGCGTAGCCTTCGAGTTTGATTTCAACATGACCGGGGGTCAACTCCCAATAGGGCAGGTCCTGCCCTTCGGTAGGCGGGAATTGTTCGCCGCTGACCCCGTTTGCGAGTCCGGGCGGCAGGACGAAGCTCACAGGAGCAACCATCACTTGCAGTCCTTCGAAGGTTTTTGTTGGAAGGTCTGTTACAGGGATGGCTTGTGTGCGCGAGATGAAGACCTCCGGGGTTGGCGTGGCAGGCTCGGTAAAAGCGGGGGTCGTTTCCGCGGTCGGATTTTCCGCATTCGGGGTGAGATCGATCGTCACGCCGCAAGCCAGCGTCAGGATGGTCAGGATGGCGGGAAGCAGCAATACTTTTTTCATGGTGCATTTCCTTTCACCTTCAATCATACTCATCGGGCAGGAAAAACTCCCCCGTCGAGAGGGGAGTCTTCACTGTCCGAGAGGATAGGTCAAAGGATATTGGGATCACCCTGAAAATGGTTGTCCAGACACAGGACGGCAATGTCTGCGCGGCAGACGGGAAACGGTTCTCCGCTGGGAATTATTTAAAACGGAACAATCAACAGGATACAGACAGATGTTATTATTCTTGTTCACCCCGGACAATAAGCGCTTCGCCACAGTGACGTATATTGACGTGTTTCTTCGTCCCACCGCGCATCATCCCAGCCAAGTTCAGGCTGAACGATGGCGCGAATGCGTGGAAGCAGATCAATGCCGCCATGAGGGACAAGCAGTCCAAGCCGCACACGACGCATGAGCAGATCATCGAGGTGGATAACGCCTTCGGCGCGAGCCGCCTGCCTGAGTTCGGACCAAAAGTAAGGGGTTGCGGGAACAGACTCGAGGTCCGTTGAAGAAGCGGCGGAAAACAGCGCGGCAGACGATGTCCCGTAACGTGCCAGTAACCGCAGGCGTTGCGCGGGAGGCAGAGTCGACTTTGCGAGCAGAACTTCGCTTTCGAATGGAATGGGTTCGAGGACGGGCCTCTCACGTTTAAAGGGAATGTGTCCCAGTTGCCGGCTGACCTCCTTGAGGGCGTCACGCGCCATGATGCGGAAGGTGGTCAATTTGCCGCCGCTGACAGTGAGCAGGTTGTTCTCATCCCAGATGGCATGCTCTCGTGATTCTTTCGAAGGGTCTGCCTTGCCCGTATCGACAACCGGGCGCAAGCCCGCATAGGTGGAGAGGACATCATCCAAGGAAAGTTCCTGAGATGGAAAAATCTGTTGGAGCCCCGAGAGCAAGTATTCAGCCTCAGGGGAACTGATGCAGGGATCCGTTTGAAGCACCGGACCATGATCCACATCAGTCGTGCCAAACACGACCGCGCCTTCCCACGGCAGGGCAAAAACGGGACGACCATCCTTGGGGTGCATGAATGAGACAGCGCGCGTCAGAGGCAGACGTTCGATTGGCAGGACAAGATGACTGCCTCGCAGTGGACGCAGGCGGTGTTTGCGCCGGATCGCAACCCGCATCTCATCCGCCCATGCGCCCGTGGCATTGATTACCACCCGGGCGCGGACCTCCATGTGATGTTCTGCCTCGCCCGAGGCATCCATCACGACCGCGCCACAAACCTGCCGGTCCCGGGTCTGCAACAGGGATTCCACACGCGCATAATTGAGCGCCGATCCTCCACCATCGACCGATTCGCGAAGGAGGCGCAACACGAGACGCGCATCATCTGTATTGGCATCGAAGTAGCGATAGCCGCCGCGCAACGCGGGCGTGGTCAACGTCGGACACAATTCGTGCATTTCGTCGACATCGTACGAACGATGCGACCATTCTCCTGCCATGATATCGTAGACTATCAAGCCCGCGCCGAAGATCCAGCCCGGCACGTGGTCGCTATCGAGACAGGCGTGGAGGAAGCCCAGACGGTTCACCAGTCCACGGCCCTGTTTCAATAAAAGTTCGCGTTCACGGACCGATTCAAGCGTGACCTTGAACTGGGCGTTCCTCAGATAGCGCAGACCGCCGTGGACCAGTTTGGACGAGCGCGAGGACGTGCCGGAGGCAAAATCATCCGCTTCGACCAATAGGGTCCTTAGACCCGCATGGACACACTCGCGCAGAATGCCCGCGCCGGTGATTCCGCCGCCGATGATGAGCACATCATATTTCTGATCGAGCTCATTCCAAACCCTGGCGCGCCAACCGCGAGTCCATTCCATGTGATTCTCCACAATGCCATATTAAAATAATTTCCCGGGGTTCATCATCCCGTCTGGATCGAATGTGTTGCATACGGATCGCAGCGCGTCCATGCCAGGTATGCCTTTCTCCGATTCGAGATATGGCGCGTGATCCGTGCCAATGCCATGCTGGTGGGTGATCGTCCCGCCATGTCCTTGAATCGCGAGACTGGCGGCGCGTTTCATGTCATGCCAACGATTTAACAGTTGGTTGGGATCAGCCGTGCGGCGGAACAAAAATGTGATGTACACACTGGCGCCATCGCGGTAGATGTGTGAGAGATGGGCAAACGCCAGCACCCGCTCATCATGTGCTTTCATGGCTTCAACGATCGAATCCGGTATTGCCCTTGAAGCATCCAGAACATGCGACCAGGGCAGGGCAGTCTCCACCGTATCCAGCGCCAGGCCTGCTTCCCATAAAGTGTTACGAAGATATGGAGAACGAAACCGGTTCTTCTCCCAGGCATGCCCAACGATCCTTCCAACGAACAACCCGCCAAATTTCCGGCAGAGTGCCATCACATCGCGGCGGGTTCGTCGGAGGAGGGTCTCCGAACCCGTCACGGCAAAGATCAACAGACAGCGCGTATCCCCATAGCCAATCACCCGCAAGCCGCGGTCTGCCATGTCCGCCCAACTTTTCCCCGAAAGGATCAACGTGGTCTCGGTCTCCAATGGATTGCTGAAACGCAACATCGAAACAGGCAGTTCATTTTGGGCAATGACCCGCACCGCTTCGGCTCCCTGCTCCCAGGATGAGAAGAGGACCCCGTAAAAGGATTCTGCCTCAGGCATGCGTCTCACACGGACTTTGGCTTGCGTGATGACCCCAAGCCTTCCCTCCGACCCGAGCACAACCTCGCGCAGATCGGGTCCTGCGGCAGAGGCTGGGAAATGGGGCAGTTCCATGGTTCCGCGCGGGGTCTCCATTCGTCCGCCTGCAAAGAGCTGCTCGATTCGTCCGTAGTGATAGGATTGCTGTCCGCTGGAGCGCGTGGCGATCCAGCCGCCGAGCGTTGAGTACTCAAATGATTGCGGGAAATGACCCAGCGTATAACCGCGTGCTTTCAACTGCGCTTCGAGTCCTGGCCCGGCCGCGCCGGCTTCGAAGGTCGCGATATGACATTCTTCGTCAAGATCGAGCAGGCGCGTCATTTTTTCGAGCGAAAGCGTCAGCACAGGCATATCGCTCTTCAATGGATTGATATGACCCACCACACTTGTCCCGCCGCCGTAGGGAATGACATGCGCGCCGGCGTTGCGCGCGTACCTCATCAGGCCGCGAATGTCCTGTTCAGCGCCGGGAAAAGCCACGCCATCGGGAAATGCAGGAACACAACCGTGCCGCAGAGCGACCCAATCGGGCAGGGATTGCCCGCGGCTGTGAGTGAGTCGTGTCTCTGCGGACGTGTCCACGAGCCGGTGCGCCGGGAGGCGGGATTCGGTTACGGTGGAGAGCAGGGTCCCTTTGGCGGAATCAGGGATCGGGTCGAGTGGGCCGAGGCGTTTTGTCAGGTAGGCAAGTGCAGCCGGAGGCACAGGGTAATCCATATCCACGTTTCCCCACCCGTTCCAACGTTTCATAATTTTCTCCTTTTTCATTAGCGTAGCAAGAAAGATGGCAGCCGCCAAGTGATATTTGTCAGCCGTTTGGCTTGAAGAGGGTGCTTGTACATCGCTTGCAATTGCCTATAATGGAGGACGGAGGAAAAATGTCAGACGCTCTTATGACCGAAAGACAGCGCAACCTGCGCGACGAAGCGCGGACATTTGCACGCGAGGAAGTGCCGCGCCAGTTATTGCTCGATATGGATGCAGAGAAAGTGCGATATCCGCGCGAGTATGTGCAAAAACTTGCCACGCGCCGCCTGCTTGGACTCCGGTTCCCACAGGAGTTCGGGGGGCGCGGGCTGGACTGGTCGCACGAAGTCCTTGTGTTGGAAGAGATCGGCGTGCTGGGCGCAAGCCTGGCATGTTTGTACTCCCTGCCATCCATTGTTGGCGAGGCGATCCATGTCTTCTGTTCGCGCGAGCAGAAGGAGAAATATCTTAAGCCGTTCCTCACCGGCAGGATGACCGTTGCCGAGGCGTTGACCGAACCGCGCGGCGGCTCGGACTTCTTCGGCGCGACGGCGGTCGCAAAGCGTGAAGGTGACTTTTATATCCTGAACGGACAGAAGCGCTTCATCGTCGGCGCGGAGGGCGCGGATCTGTTCATGGTCTACGCCCGCACGGATCCCGATGCGCCGAGCCACAGATCCATCAGCGCGTTGTTGGTCGAGCGCGGCGAAGGCGTGGAAGTGCAGCATGTTTACGGTCTTTTGGGTACAAGAGGCGGAGGGACCGGGCGCGTCCATTTCCGCGATGTGCGCGTGCCGGCGGAAAACCTGATCGGGCGGGAACACGGCGCGTATGATGTCTTCAATCAGATGATGATCCCCGAACGGATGACCAGCGCGGCGGGCGCGCTGGGGCTTGCCCGCGCGGCATTGGAAATCGCAGCGCGTTACGCCGACCGGAGAAAAGCCTTCGGGCAAAAGATTCGTGAGTTCGAGGGGGTCAGCTTCAAGATCGCCGAAAGTCTGACGCGTCTGGACGCGGCGCGCGCGCTTGTGCATGAAACGGCGCGCATCATTGACCGCTCTGGCAATTCAGGCCATGTCCGCCGGATGGTTTCTGAATCGAAGAAGTTCGCCACAGATACCACCTGGGCAGTTGTGAACGACGCGCTGCAGATCATGGGCGGGATCGGATATACCAACGTTTACCCGATCGAACGCCTGTTGCGCGATGCGCGTTTGATGACGATCTGGACCGGCACGAATGAGATCATGAACCTCGTCATCCAGCACGAGTATTTCAGGGAAATACTTTCAGCCGCCTCACCCGGGCGGGATGTGGAGGCTGATTCCCCGAATGCAGAAACAGAGGGGGAAAAGGTGTACGAGTGAAAACATGCCCGGCTATTGGTGGAGGTGTTGCTTTTATCCCGCATCTGGAATCAGGTGTGTGATGTTCTTCATTCTGCCCTGCCCAATAGACCTGCAATCAGTCTGGCGGGCGCACCCGGGCTGACCGGTTTACTCTGATCCGTCGCTGACGTCAGCCGCAGGACAATGCTCCCGGTTGCCGGGCATGACAGGGTGGTCGGGGCAATGATCACCATGGAAACGAAGCCTGGGTTTTTCCTCAGGCACCGCATTGCCTCCAATCCATCCAGGATCGGCAACTGGATGTCGATCAGGATGAGATTCGGGCCCAGGTCTTCCGTCAGTTGGATCGCTTCCAATCCCCGCTTTTATATTCTCCACGGATGGGGTATTTCGGTGACACACAAAACTTGCCCGTTCTTGGCTGCGGCCTTGACAATATATTATAAAGTGGATCCCTGGTTCCATGCTGGACCCGATCAATACCTACATCGAGACGCCGCGAGCGGAAGCTACGGGGTTTCTTGGGTAGGTGGTTGCACGGTATTAACAGAAATCAACTTTATACCCAGATCGCGCAGCTTGGCAATTAATCCATATAAAGCGGCTTGATCCTCGACATTGCCTGTCAGAATGGTTTCACCTCCCCGGGTATGGGTGGGAATAAAACCATCCAGCCATTCCGCCCAGTTTTTGTCAATGTGTCCTTCGATCCGGATCTCTACAATCTGCATTCCATGCTCCCGGTTTGCTGCCATGCCTCGCCGGCATCGTAATCTCAACCGTTACGATTTCTCCGCCTTGCCGAAGAGCTGACGCTTATCGAACCATGGTTTGAGGATTAAGTAACCACCCAGAATGATTAAAAGAATCGCGCCACCGAAATCCTGTGTAGTAACCACCAGATCCAATATCCCTCCAAAAACGGAAACGACACCCAGGAAAGTGGTAAATCCGCTCATCCGCAGACCATTGGTATAGCGCGCTCCGTTCAAACCAAGGAGAATCAATCCCACCCCGATGGACCACCATCCACCCCTGATGATCTCCTCCGATACGAACAAAAATCCACCAAGCATGATCAGGAATGCACCCCAGGCCATTGTTTCCAGGCGCTTGTTCAAGGCGGCTTTTTCAGGATCAATATTGGTTACTTTCTTTGCCTCATCTTTCATTTTGGTTTCCTCATTTTGACCCGCAGTGGTAAGGAGGATGATTCCCAAAATTCCCAGCGCAACAGGCGGCACCCACGGCATGTTGATATCACCGATTTGGAAAATCAAGTCTTCTTCCGGCAGTGTCAAGTTTAGTACGATCAACCCTGCCGCAATCCCCAGGCAGATGAGGCCCCAGATAAGTCTAGATTGGTTCATATGGTTCTCCTTTTTCAAGTTAGGTTTGTGGCACAAGTTTTATAGGGAACAACAATACAACCGCGCCGAATGCCAGAATGCCGCCGATCACAAAGGTGAGGGTAAATCCCAGATTTTGCAAAAACCAACCTGCAACTGCAAAACCTATGACACCTCCGATCCAGCCGGTCGAACCAAACAACGCCATGCCTCTGGCAAGAGATTCTTTAGGCAGCAGGTCAGTCACAACCGCGTTCCCAATCGCGCCGGCGTTTCCCATCGAAATTCCCTGAAGCATAATGACAATCCAGAAATGCCAGAGTGCATTTGAAAATGCCAGCATGACTATACTTAACATGGCTACAAGGTATCCGGCATGCAGAAAAGTTTTCCGCCCAAGCCGGTCTGAAAACCAACCCATAATCATTGGAAGCGGCAACGCGATCAAACCTCCAATGGCGCCGGTGCTGGAAATCTCAAACGAATTAAATCCCAGATCGTTCATGGAGATGGAGCGGATGAGCACGATGAAAAACCCGGCGACCGAAGCCAGAATATTCGCAAAAAACAACAGGTAAAAACTTTTTCCCAAGCCTGCCTGCTTCTGTTGCCGAGCATTTTCAGATTCAGCGCGCCTGACTCCCTTCTCTTCGATTAGCGATGCACTGATGGGCCACAGTAAAAGAAAGGTGGCCAACATTGCAAACATAACCTTGAACCCCAAACTTTCCACCAGCCAACCGATCCCGAGCCCACCGACTACAGCACCTACACCTCCCGTCAATGAGAGGATGCCAAAAACCCTGCCGCGCTCCTGTTCTCCTGCAGAAAGCCCAGTGAGGATGCCAATCAATGCCAACCCGATACCCCCGCAGAACCAAAGTGAGGCAGTCAGGAGAGTCAACCTCCAAATCGAGTCCACCTGACCCATAAACCACGTCACTGGAATGGCGATAAATCCTCCAATGACCAGCGGAAGTTTTCGGCGCCGGAAAGTATCAGACACCCACCCGGCAGAAAGGGCGCCTAATGCGATGGCGAGGTATGAGAAAGCAAGATAATATCCCGCCATCGCAGTATCCGCTCCCAGCTGTGTAGCATATATGGGCAGTAATGGCACCAATCCATTTCCTGCAGTCCATGGCACCAGACTGCACAAAAAGAGGGCGGCAAGTTGTTTGTTGCTCATGGTATTCTCGCCGAAATTGGCGACTATTCATACTTAAAGCGCCACGCACCCACGACGAAGAACAGCACGGCCATGCCAAGCAGGATGCCCGACTGCATCAGTACACCCTCCATACCCATGCCGCGTGCGGTGACATTCTGGATGCCTTCCAGTGCCCAATAGTGCGGTGTGACATAACCAATGCCTGCCAGCTTCAGCGCGGGGATCATCGCTCCGCTGACCGCGCCCATTGCCAGAACGATGAACGTGGCAACCGCACCCGATTGGGTTGGCGTCCGCGCCAGCCCCGCGATCAGGATACCCAGCCCTGCCACGCTCAAAGCGGTGGCGAGGATGATGGTCATCAATGCCAGCCACGAGTTGCCGAGAGGCAGGTTAAAGAACTGGTTGCAAACCAGCAGGACGAAGATCATCTGTACCACTGCAAGCAGGAAGGATGGCAGGGCTTTGCCAAACAGCAGCGATGCCTTGCTCAAGGGTGTGCTCATCAGGCGCCGCAGTGTGCCTGTGGAGCGTTCGTCCATGACCGCATCTGCAAGCTGTTGAACCATGAAGAATGCGAACACCATGGCAAATCCAGGAGCGATCTGACTAAAGATGCTGATCTTTCCCTGGGATGCTTCCGCAGAATAAGGCTTTGCCTCGATCTTGATCAGCGGATCGTCAATCGCCTCATTGACAGACTTCGCCACGACAGCCTTGACACCTGCATTGATGAAGGTTTTGAACACATCCGTATCCACACCTTCAATGGACTTTCCCTTGAACAATCCCGACAGGGCACGTTCGATCTCGGCATACACAATCGGCTTGATCAACGCCTCCTGCACCAGGCCAGTCACGATGCCGGCCTGATCGGCTTTTCCAGGGTCGAGAACGACCTGGATGGATGCGCCATCGTCGGTTGTGACTGACTCGCTGAAATCTTCAGGGATGACGATGGCAGCCATCCGCGTCCCCTTGTTCACCAATTCATCCGCTTCCTCCTGCGTGGACAGCATCTCCAGCTCCAGGTTGTCAGACTTCTGCAGCAGGGTGATGATCTCTTCGCCGAGTTCGCCCTTGTCTTCATTGACACCGTAGACCGTTACCACAGGAGTTCCCTCGCCGAGGGTTGCCCCAAAAATTCCGATGAACGCAAATGGCACCAGGAAAACGATCAGCCAGTTTGCAGGAGCCTGCAGCCACAGGCGGAATTCCTTGTAAGCAATGGATAACATTTTTCGAAGCATGTTTATCTCCTTCTTTTGCCTAGTCCAGCAAGTCAAGGCGCCAGATGGCAATGCCTGCAAAGAACAGGGTGAACATGCACAAGATACCCGCCTCAGGCAATATTGACACCAGAGTCCCGCCGCGCGCCACCAAGTCAAGATAACCGACCATCCCGTAACGCTGCGGCACAATGTAACTGAACGGCAGCATGAAGGCTGGCAGGTAGTCCAGGAACAGGAGAGCACCACCCAACAAGCCGCCCAACAGCATCGGAACCAGCCCAGTAGAGGAAGGCAGCCTGGTTGAAGATATGAACAAACCGATCGAAGCTGAAGAGGCTGAAAGTGCCAGGGTCAATACCAGAAAACCCGGGATGTCAATGGAAACCGGGTGTCCTTTATACGTTGAGGCAAGGATGCCAAGCCCAACGATGATGAACATTTGAACCAGGCACACCAAAACACCAAACAGCAGCTTGTCAATGATCATGTCGGCTTTACCCGCCGGGGTGCTGAGCAACCGTTTCAACAAACCAGATTCCTGTTCCTCCCGCACCCACATGGTCAGGAACATGGGTAACATGAATATGAATAAGACACTGGTCTGCGGAATTCCCTGTTCAACTGGACCCAGTTTCTTCTTTTCTGTGAAACCCGCTGGGGATACTTCGTCCACGTGAATGGCTGTTTCCTTCCCCGTGCCGATGGACGTGTTTTGATTCAGGATCTTGTCGATCTCAGCCTGCACCTTGGGGTCGCTGACCGAACTCAGGTCGGTGAAGTCACCTTTGGCTCCATCGATCTGCTTGGTCAACGCCACTTTGATGGCGAGTCCCTGGCTGATCTTTTGGATCTGGGTTGCCACCAGCGCATCGCCGCCTGGATCAAAGAACAAAGCCACATTGGTGTGTTTGCCGTCCTTGAATGCAGTCGTCAAGCCTTCTGGGATGACCAGCACGCCAGACAAACTGCCATCCAGCAAACGGGCACGCCCGACCGCCTCATCGCATGCAGGACTGGGCTGGGCGCAACGCGGATCGTCCTGCAGTTCATACTCCGCCAATACATCACCCGAAAAGTTCTGTTCAACTTTAAGATTCGTATCCAACTCCTTGATGTAATCCAGGGCAACTTCGCCGCCATCGTAATCCGCGATCACCAACGGCGTGCCTTCGGATTTTTCGTCATCATCCAGATCAAGTGTCTCGAAATCAGTGTTCAATATGGTCGGAACCATGAACACCAGCGGTATCAGCAGCAGACTGAGCATCACACCAACATCTTTGAACAGACGCCGCAAATCGTTCTTCAAAAGGGATAGGATTCTCATCTCCGCCTCCTACTGTCGCAGCGACTTGCCTGTCAGGTGCAGAAAGACCGTCTCAAGGTTCGGCTCCAACGTTTCAAGCGAAAGTATTTGCACATCCTTCTTGTTGAAGAGTTGGATCAACTGCACGAGCGCATCATTGGCATGTGTGCGCGCTTCCACCTTGAGCATCGCTTTGGTGGACATCCCCTCCTCAGTCTCCTCCTGCGGGACAAAGTCGGCGGATCGGACCTCGCTCAGGCTTGTTACCGCTTTACGAAGTTCTTCATCCTCCCGCTCCAGCCCGATCTGGATGATCCCACCACCCAACATGCCGACCAGGTTCTTGGGCGTATCCATGGCAATGATCTTGCCGCGGTCGATAATGCCCACGCGGTCGCACAGACGCTCGGCTTCCTCCATGTAGTGCGTGGTGTACAGGATCGCCATGCCCTGTTCCTTGTTGAGCCGTTCCACGCTTTCGAAAATATGATTGCGGCTCTGCGGGTCAACACCCACCGTCGGCTCATCCAGGAAGAGCAGCTTTGGGCCGTGCACCAGGCCCGCGGCAAGGTTGATGCGGCGCTTCATCCCGCCCGAATAGGTCTTGATGGCATCCTTGGCGCGTTCACGCATCGCCACATAATCAATGACCGTTTCCACCCGTTCCTTGAGATCGCGCCCCTTCAAGCCATACATCTCGCCAAAGAAACTCAGGTTGTCGCGGGCGCTCAGGGTTGGGTAGAGCGCAATATCCTGCGGCACCACCCCGATCAGTTTTTTGACCTTCGCTGCGTCCTTGACAACATCATGCCCGAAGATGCGCATATCGCCTTCGTTCGGTGGATACAAACATGTGAGCATCGAGATGGTGGTGCTTTTGCCCGCCCCATTCGGTCCGAGCAGACCAAACACCTCGCCCTCCCGCATCGTAAAACTGACATCATTCACAGCCACGAAATTGCCGAACTTTTTGACAAGTCCATTGGCTTCAAGGATCATGTTTGACATGGCTTCTCTCCTTTCATAAAAAAAGTCTGCACAATTTACATTCTTAGTGTAATTGTGCAGACTTTATTCTTCATCTACCAAAGGGTAGATATGTCTGGTTTATTTTATTGGTTTCTGGTTATATCGGGTTGGTCATAATTTACACATCGGGATTAATTAAATGTTACCCTTCATATGCCAAAGTGTCTTTGATCGTCAAATGTGACGCATTCCTGGCAGGCAGGGCGCTGGCGATCGTGCCGATGACCAATATGCCGACCAGCCAGCCGAGAATTCCATTCAAGCCGTAGACAACGTCCATCGGCTTTTGGAACAAAAGCTGTCCAACGCCCACAGCCATCACGCTTGTAATGGGAACCGAAAATAATATGCTGATGACCCAACTGATCATCCCAACCACCATGCCTTCCACGATCACAATCGACTGAATGTTCCAACTGGAGGCACCCAAGGCACGCATGACACCGATCTCACGTGTACGCTCCATAACGTTGATGCCCATCGTACTTGCCAGCCCCACGCTCCCGATCACAGCGATCAGGATCGCCATCGCAAGGAAGAAATAGATAAAGATATCGAACATCGAAGTGATACGCAGTGATTCCTCCTCACCCAAAAACGTGCTGCTCACCTGGATGCCGTTTATGGCATACACTTTCAGCACCTCGTCGCGGATGTTTCGTTGTGACGGAATATCGCGAGTGGTCGTCACAACCCGCAGGGACTGTATTTCCCCAGACTGGTTGGTCAGTTGACTAAAGTATTCGTAGTTGGCAAAAATCGCTGGATTCCCGCCGGTAGCCGTCATGCTGACAAAACCTACGATCTGCCATGGCGATTCCTTGTCATTGACCTTGATCGTCAACCAGTCACCAATTTTTAGATCCGGGAACTTATTGAGCAGATAATTGCTCGCCACAATGGCATTCTCATCGCCAGGCTTCAGCCAGCGACCGGAAATGAGGATCGGTTGAATTAACTTCGAAGTGGATGGCGGCACCTCGAACGTGACAGCAGTCTCCAGCCTGCCTTCATCGGTGAGGAGTGTACCGGTGGTTTGCATCCAACCTTCAACATCCGCCACGCCCGGTACTCTTTTTGCCATGGCGGCCACTTTATTGAAATGGTAATTTCGGGCAAAATTTATTTGAATATCTGTAATGTAATACCCGCGAAGTTCATCGATGACCTTATAGAACGACCCCCACAGATTGATCACTGCAATGAAGATGGCACCTCCCAGCACAAGCGTGAACAATGTCAACGAGAGCCGCATTTTGCGCCTGAAAGCATTTCGCAACGATAGGCGCATTGGACGCGGGATGAGCAGACTTCCCTTACTTACAGAAGCTTTTCTGGGCTTTTCACTTCCTCCAATGCCATAATCGGTCAGGGTTTCTCTCACAGTGAGACGGGCACTGTTATACATCGGCAAGAGGGAAGCAAGAAAAGGAATTCCAAGCGCCACAAACGCCTGCTGGATCAAAGTAGCTGTGTATCCTCGATATCCCTGTGTGTAAAAACCCAGATACTCCGCCATGCCATCCCCAATGGTATGTGCAGCTTTATTGGCAACCGGAATGGCAATGATCAATGCCACTGTACCAAAGGCAAGTATTAACACAAGATACATGCCAAAGATTTGCATGGTACTGCCGCCAGTGGCTTTCATAATTCCGATCTGGCGCGTTTGCTGGCTCATTAACGCAGAAATGGTATTGATGATCAGGAAACAACTCAACAGAACGGTCAGCCATCCCAAAATACCCATCACCAGGAAAATGCCCTGTGAAATTTGATACGCATAGTGGTGGCCTGGTTGATAAACGAAATATGAAACATCGGTCAGACCACTGTGTTCCAGACGCTTCTGGACCGCCTGTGCCACAAAGGTGACATGCTTTTCATCTGTCATTCTCTCGGCCACGCTGACCGCCAACATATTGTATTTCGTGGAACCACCGATCCATTCCATGGTCTTTGGGGTGACATAGGCATTTATTAGATTCCCCTGACTAAAAGGGGTCCCTGTAGCATCATGCATATACCCTGCCAGGCGGACCTTGCGCTGTTTGCCATTGTTGAGTTCCACCGTGATTAGATCTCCCGGTTTGTAGCCCAATGAGGCGGCACCGGCATCGATCAAAATTTCCCTGTAGCCCAGAGCTGCAATTTGCGTTTCTTCTCCAACTGGTTTGAGTCTATTTACGGTCAGATCATAGGGGCTTTTGATGGAAGTCAACAGAATTCTATCTTTCTCTCCATTTGGATGGATCGCCGACGCAAGGAAGAAGTAGTACCCTTCGACGGCATTTACGCCCGGAACTTCCCGGGCGATCTTCACGGTATCATCATCCATCGGGTAGGCATAGATCCTGAACTCAGCTGGGTCGGCAGAGAGAAAATCGCCGTCCATGCTTTCGACCATATACAGTTGCAAATTACTGATGAACCCGACGCCGACGGTGCCGACCAGGATGGTAAGGATGGTAAGAACTGTACGACCTTTTTGCCCCCAAAAATCCGCCCATATTTTTTTCCAGCGGCTGCTCATGCCGGCACTCCTCTCCGCCTAATGTTCTCTTCTTCACGTATGTCGGCATATTGATGGAACATCTCGCGTGTGGCTTCTGACTGGTTCAACAACTTGTCAAATTGGTCGTAATTGATTGCCAACACTTCCACAGAGCCCGCTTCCGATGCTCGAACCGAAGCCCGGTTTCGTCGTTCGTGGAAAAATTCCATTTCACCGAAGTATTTTCCAGGTCCGAGTTGAACCGCGATTACATCCGATTGATTCGGGCGCGGCAAAACAATCTCCACTGTTCCCTTGGTTACAATATAAAATGCTTTTGCATCCCTGCCTTCAGAGAGGATCAGTGCGCCAGCCGGGTGGGATTGTTTATTGGCAACGTGCGTGGCTTCCAACAATTGCTCACGCGTAAGGGCAGGCATGACCCTGGCTACATACTCATTGACGATCTCGCCGTCTGTGATGAGCGCAGTGCGGTCGGTCCGTTTGGCAAGGCTGCTATCATGAGTGACGATGATAATGGTCTTGCCCTCTGAAACCAGGTTTCGGAACAATTCAAAGACACTGTCGGCTGTCTTTGAGTCGAGATTACCTGTCGGTTCATCTGCGATGACGATAGGTGGATCATTGGCAAGCGCGCGCGCAATTGCTACGCGTTGTTGCTGGCCTCCGGAAAGGGCGGTGGGGAGCTTGTACGCATGATCTTCAAGCTCCACCAACTTGAGGAGTGAGAGCGCACGCTTCTCACGCTCACGCATCGGGTAGGTGTGGCAAAAATCCATCGGCAGCATGATGTTCTCGATGACCGAGATTGTCGGCAGCAGTTGGAAGAACTGGAAGACAATCCCAAGGTTCTTCCCGCGCCAGCGGGCGGTACGGTTTTCGCTCAGTTTATGGACAGCCGTATCATTGACATATACTTCGCCCGTGCTGGGCCGGTCAATGCCGGTGATCATGTTGAGCAGTGTGCTTTTTCCACTGCCTGATTTGCCAATCACACTGACGAATTCCCCCGCGTTGATCTGCAAATTCACGCTGTTGAGCGCATGGAAATCACCAACCGCCGTTTTGTAGTATTTGTGAATATCTTGCAGGTCAATCATTGGACAATGATTGCTATTTGTCTCTGGTTTACTAAAGAGGGACATGCCGGACTCCGTTCTCTGGTGTGAAGTGAGATAAAAGGAATAACATTTCGTTTTATCTCACCCTGTTTGTGAATACTTACTGTCCGAAATTGACAGCAGCAGTCATGCCCCAACGCATGGCAGGATTTGTGTCTGTCAACAAGACCGTGACCTCGTAGACAACATCGCCCTGGTTCTCCAAGTAGTTCTGTCCAATGAGAAGTATCTCACCTTTCAAGTCCACATCAGGAAGCGCATCCAAAGTGACGACCGTGCTCTGACCTTCTGCAAGCCTGACCACGTCAATCTCGGTCACATCCGTCGTGATGACGATCCACCTGGATGTATCAGCGACCACAATGGCAATCTCACCGGCATTGATCGTGCTTCCGGTCTTCGCGTTCAACTCCGCCACCATACCATTGAACGGGGCGGTGATAGTAAAGGCTGACAATGCAGCCTTGGCTGCGTTCAAACGCGCTTCCAGCACTGGCAGTTGCTCGGCGTTCGGCCCGTCCTTCAGATTGTCATAAGCGCGTTGGGCTTTTTCCAAAGCCGCCTTTTTCAACGCAAGGTCGTTCGTTGCATTGAGGATCCATTCCTCAGAGGCTGGGCCCTTGAAATTTTCCACTTCGGGTTTGTATTCATACCCTCTGGCCGTTTGCACAAGGCGAACACTGTAGCTCGTCTGTGGGACTCTGTCGGATGTCTTCAAGTAACGCAGGTAATTCTCTGCCCTTGTATACTTTTTTTCTGCATCATGCAGATCAATGACCGCCTGGGCAAAGTCGGGGCCGCGCGAATTGACAAGGTCGTCCATGGCTTTTTGCGCATCCGCCAGCTCGAGTTGGGCGGATGCGTAGCTCGAATCGTTCTCGCTGCCAAGGCGGATCAGGGGATCCCCTTCTTTAACAACCTGACCTTCCTTGACCATCAACTCGCCAACCATGCCACTGGCAGTGAATGCGATCTCAGCATACTGAATGGGCTCCACCCGTCCTTCGGCAATGATCGTATCATCTGCAACGACCGTTGGGATCGCTTCCGGTGTTTCTGTCCCTGCTTCGGTGGAACTAGAACAGGCTGTGAAGAATAAGCCTGTCAAAACGATCAGAAAAATGGCCTTTGTGTTCATACTTGAATCTTTGCCTTTCTTGATGAAGATACGGATTGAAAATGATCTACGACAGTTTTCCCTGAACCTTATTCGACCCCCAAACCAATGATTGCTAAGACCAATTTTTATTAGTATACAAACAGTTAAATGGAAAATCATCTACCAAATGGTAGAAAAAGGGGTTTACTGTCATTTTTCTGATGGAAAACCCTAGATCAACCCCAGTTCCCTGGCGCGCATGGCTGCCTCGGTGCGATTCCTCACCCCCAGCTTTCCACACAGGTTATGGATATGGGTCTTGGCAGTCCCTGTGCTGATGACCAGTTGCTCGGCAATTTCACGATTCGAGAGCCCCACGGTCATCAGCCGCAATACCTCCAGTTCGCGCTCGCTTAATGGCTCGACCAGCGACAGGGTTGACCTTGCCTTTGAATCATAGGCATTTAAAATCTGCCCAATATAATCGGGGATGATCCCCCGCCGGGCTGCTGATTTTTGCAACAACGGGATCAAGCCTGCGCCCGCTTCCACATACGTGCGGATAAAGCCCTCTGGCTGCGACAATTTCAACCCCTCTGCCAGAATCTTCAGAGCTGCCTCTTCTGTCTCCGCCGCCAGCGCCTGCAAAGCGCGGATCGCCACGACTGCATATCCCCAACCTGCCTGGGTTGCCTTGGCAAAACGTTCATCCAACACCTCCCTGGCTGCCATCTTGTCGCCCTGGGCTAATAACAAGCGTGCTTTTGTCAAACCTATGAAACGATAGAAAGAATTTACATCCACATCCTCGGAGATTTGTTTAGCCCACTGCCCTGCCGCTGCCACATCACCCATCGCCAGTGCAACTTGTGCATGGCAGGCCTTGCTACGGGCTTGGGTGGCAGGTCCAAAGTCTGTGGAGAGCGCGTGTGTGGTTTTCGCTTCTGCCAACGCCCCAGGCATGTTCCCCTGCGCCATCATCAGACAGGCTTTCAGCAGGTGCCCACCATTTTGAAACTCAACATTTCCGCTGCCTGTGCTGATTTCCAAGCCAAGTTCCATGTGCTTCCACGCTTTCTCCAACTCGTTCCACTCATAATAGATTCCGGATAGATCATAATGTGCCAGAGTCAGGATCGGATTTTGACCCCCGGTCTGGACCGTTTTTCGCAGCATTTCCTCTGCCTGCCGCAGCCCTCCTTGCGAAACCAGCGTGCGCGCCAAGAAGATTTCAGCGGTCAGACTCGCATAACGATTTTCCGACTGCAAAGCCAGCGTCCGCACATTATTAAACGTGGGCATGGCTTCCCTGAGTCGCCCTTCATGCCAGTAGACTAGTCCCAAATTCAACGACACGGCACAACGAGAAACAATATCATTTTCCGGCAGCAGTATTAAAGCCTGCACAGATTTTTCAATGACCCGCGGATTGTTGCCCCTGGCGCGTGCAGAATATGCTTGGGCTGTTGCTACCTGCCCCAAAAGCATGGGCATTTCCTGACCGATTTCTTCGAAATAAACCAATAACTCTTCCGCCTCACCAGACTTCCCCAATAGCAACAAAGCCCAGGCATACGCCATGCCGAAATCAGGCTGTGCGCGGATCAATTCCTTGGGTACTCGCTGATACCAGCCGATCACTGTCATCAGTTCACCGCGCTTGAGAAAGTTGTCGACAGTCTGCCCGATTAACCTGGTTGCCCGCTCCCAATCCTGTGCAGACAGGGCATGCTGGATGGCATCGGATGGAAGGTTATGATCTTCATACCATTGGCTTGCGCGTTGATGCAATCTGTTTTCAGCGATTGACGAAATCCGCAACCGATGACGCAGCAATTCCACAAACAGGCGGTGATACCTGTACCAGATTCTTGACTGGTCAAGCGGAATGATGAACAGGTTGGCTTTTTCCAGTTCCTCAAGCAGCCCTTGGCTGAAGGTTCTCTCTGCCACCGCATCGCATAATGGCCCGGATAACCGTTCCAGGATGGAGGTCTTGAGTAGGAATTTCTTCACATCAGGAGACTGCTGCTCGAAGACCTCATCGATCAAATAGTCTAGAATGAAGCGGCTGCTTCCTGCAAAGGCTTGGATGAATCCAGTGACGTCCTTTTGTCCTCGCATCGAAAGCGCAGCAAGCTGCAATCCCGCGATCCAGCCCTCAGTGCGGCGTTCGAGGATGGCGACCTCTTCGGGGGACAAATCCAAGCCCATAACCCGCCGCAAAAAATCCGAGCATTCATCTGAAGAAAAACGCAAGTCGTTTTGACGAATCTCGGTCAACTGCCCACGCGCACGCAAACGCGGCAACGACAGAGGGGGATCTTCACGTGTGATAATGACCAGATGCATTTGTTGGGGCTGGTGTTCAAGCAGGAAATTCAATTGGGTGTGAATGAGGGGGATGTGAATACTGTGATAATCGTCGAGGATAAGGATGAAGGGCTGGACGAAGGAAGAGATTTCGTTGACAAGCGCAGTCAGGATCACTTCATTGGGAGGCGGCTGTTGCGCTTGAAGCATTGCATCAACGGAAGCGCCTACATTTTTCTTTATTTGTTTCAGTGCGGCGAGGAAATAGCCTAAAAATCGGCGAGGATCATTATCGTTTTCATCGAGAGAGAGCCAAGCTGCTGGATGGTTTGATTGCCCCAGCCAATTAGAGACTAAAGTTGTCTTTCCGTACCCCGCCGGTGCGGAAATCACAAACAGCCTCCCGTCCATGCCCGCGTTGAGTCTGTCGATCAGGTGGGGGCGCAGGACGAGACTTGGCCGCAATATCGGAATCTGCAATTTGGTTTGCAGGAAGGTATCCGCCATAGAATCATTATACAAAAAACAACAGAATAATCCAATGATCCGGCAGCATCCGCCCGGTCTGCGACTTATTTACCTCCATACCATATTGCATGTAGACCGCCTGTGAGTCTGCCTGAAAAATCTGCCATGGGTCACCAACCAGATGCGCGGGAGTAGTGCTCGTAATTGCCAAACATCCTTGATCGGAAACGATTCAAAATATCAACGTGCGATACACCATATATTCTGGGTTCTGCTGATGCTGTTAATTCCAGCCTTGATGCTGGCGCAATCATGCCTGGACAGGCCACATCCGTGATCGGGACCGGCGGCGCGTTCCCTATCTTTGCTTCACGCCTCATGCTGGACATGCAGGCACGCAGTTGGTAATACGCAGCAGACAACGGTTATTGGTTGGTGGGTGGCGCCAACAACAATGGCGGACTGGCACTGGCCTGACTTCAAGAGCATGCAACCGGTTGCATCATCTTCAGGGGAAAGGCACCCGCTCACCTTTTGATGATTTGGTCGCTTCCGTATCACAAATTTCGCCCGATGCTGACGGCTTGATCTGTCTCCTGTTCTTCGTTGGTAAATGCAATCCCTGCTGGAATATGAATGCGTGTGGTGTTTTCTTCGGTCTTACATTAAATCAGGATACGCATCGTATAGCCCGGCCATTGATGGAAGAGGTCGGGTATCTTTTTAAAAGCATCTGCGACGTGCTCAATGAACTGGGAGCGGATGTCGAAGAGATTCACTGTTCTGGGGATTCGCCCATTCTTTCCTGTGGTCCCAGATTATTGCCAGTGTGCCCGATCATGACTTGGCTGTTTCTGCAAACGAGGAAACCTGCAGCCTTGGAGGCATCTTCTGGGTGTTTGCAGGAAACGGCGTTGTTATTCGGTTCGAAAAATTCCCCCCGATGATTAGGGTAATCAATAAAATCTCCCTGTTCGGTGGGGCGACTGTTTATACAATGCCTTGTACAAAGTTTTCAAGAACTTATAATTCAATCTGGTAGAAGCATTCTAACTGATTGTCTACATTTGAAGTCGCATCGGGATTCCGAATTAATTACCTATATCTGCCGGGGGAGGAATATCACAATATTCTCCTTGTTCATCAATTTGGAGACATCCGCGAAATTCTGACTTCGTCACTATCTGCCCAGCTTGGAATATATTGTGTGTAGGATGTTCCTGCTGCCTGCATGCCACAGCATGCCCCTCAAATTCGATCTTTGGCGAAGCAGCTAGCACCGTTTGTCTGGGTGGCTGGCGGCTTTTGTACCTTCAAAATGCCATGCATCCCGAGCGCTTCATAGGCCGGGTTGCCCTCGATTGCGATTTCACCGCGGCGACAGCCTCTGCGGCGGCGTTCGTCGAAGGATCGATCTCAATGCGAGACTTTCCGCTGTAAATATGAATTTGTCTTAAGAAGCTTGTTGGATCAATACATCAGCTCAAACATATTTATCCCACCACCTGCTGCCAACAAGTGAGTTATGATGGCGGCGCCGTTCATTTTGGCCAGGCTTTCATGAGCATCCAGGCGTTTATTGCGCTCCACCCAATGGAGAAGATGGTGATGAGGATAACCAAAATGCCAATATCCGGGGAGTAACCCAACAAAATTCCGAGGCTGGCGCTGTTATCGGGTAGAAACTTCAGGTATATGAACGCCACCAGACCTAGCTTAAACAGGATGACAAGCCATTTGCCCCATCTTCCGCCTTTGTTCCCTGTCCGCCTCCACTGATGGATCGACCAACTCAGCCCGCCTACTAGAAATAAAACCAGCCCGCTGGCAATCCAGCGTACATTGCGAATCACAAAACTGCCTGATGGTTTGAAATAAAATGCATCGCCGCCGTTGGCGATCAAGGTCACATCCCAGGCAAAGTCTTTATAGACGGAAGAGATGGCGTAATTGTTGGTATTCATCAGCAGGACAACTCCGTACTCCAGCCCGGGGGCCATGAGCACAACTGCTTTGTATCCCGGTCCATCTCCTTCGTGCCAGAGTACCTGCAAGTCATCGGTCAGGTCAAGATTTGTGTTGAGGGTTTGAAGGAAATCCGGGTCGAGGAAGTTCGGGGCATGGAACCAGCCCATGGCGTAGTTGTAACCGGGTTCTATTTCCACCCCGGGCGTATGGATTTGCTTCATCCCATCGGGGGAGATTAAAATTTCCGCTTCTTCATCAAGATGAGCGATCAGGTAACGGCTCATGTCTGCCGCGCTTGCCCACAGCCCTGCCGTAGGGATGATCGCCGTCGTGTAGGGCATGTTCGCATCCAATGCCAGTGGAGTTCCAAAATAAAACGTATAACCGCGCGCAGCATTGTCTGCCCGGGCGCTGTTCAGCGAGGTGTGGGAATGGGTCATTCCCAGTGGGGCGAAAATATTTTGCTCGATATAAGACTCGTACCTCTGCCCCGACACCTCCTGGATCAATAACCCAAGCACGCTGTAATTGATGTTGGAGTATTCCCAGCCTTCGCCCGGCTGGAAAAGCAGGCTGGTCTTGCCCAGATCTCGTACTGCCGCTTCCGGTTCATCCGGGTTATTCGGGCGCAGGTTCATCTGACTGCCGTCGTACTCGGAAAAGCCGCTGGTCTGGTACACCAAATGCGCCACGGTGATCTCCGATTCGCCTTTGCCCTTTACATCGAACCAGGGCAGGTATTTCTGCACCGGGTCGTCAAGGTTGATCTTCCCATCCTCAACCAGTTGCAGGATGCCAAGCGCGGTAAATGACTTGCTGACCGATGCCAGCAGGAATGGAGTATCGGGCGTGACCGGGTCTCCATCCGGGTTGGCAATGCCAACACCATCGATGTGCTCGACCTCACCGTTCCGCACAATGGCGATCGCCAATCCGGGGATTTTATAGGTTTCCATTTGCGTGCGAAGAAAGTCTTCAAGCCTGCTTTCATATTCCACACCCTGGGGTTCCGCGGCCGATGCCGCATATTGCGATGAAAGCGAAACAATCATCAATCCCACTGTGAAAAGAAAACCAACGGTGCTCCGGGTGTACGAATAAGGCATATCTTCTCCTTGTTTAGTGGTATATCACGATTGGCACATTTTACACATGAACCGCAAATTAATCATTAAAACCCGGGGCTATTCCAAAATGTGTAGAGCGGGAAAGTAGTTATAATGATCAAAACCTGCCGCGAGTCTTGAAACTTATTATTGTCGATTAACAGAGTGAGGCGTTGATGTCGCGACAAACCCCCATACATGATCAGGCACAGATTTATATCTATGTGTCAGGGCGCTTTCGAATTGAGAAGCAGACCCAGACTCTTCAGTTATCCACCCGAAAAACAGAATCGTTGCTTGCCTATCTGGTCCTGCATCCTGGAAGTCACGGACGGGAGAAATTGGCCGCGCTCTTTTGGGGGGACTCGTCGGATACCGAAGCCCGTAACTCACTGCGGAATGCCCTGTCAGTGCTCAACAAAAAGATTGGACGTGATCTCCTGTCTGTTGATCGACAAAGTGTTTCCATCAATCCTGATTATCCGCTGTGGGTGGATGTGCTTGAATTTGAGTCGCAGGCTGTTGAATTCCTTGCCGCTCCCGCATCTGACCTCAATCAGGTCAATATCGAGCTATACACTAACGACCTGCTCATGGACCTTTACGACGAGTGGATCTTCCCCCTGCGTGAACACTATCGTTCGCTATTTATCAAGACGCTTTTACAGCTCACGCAGCAAATGCGTTCGCAAAGTGAATATGAAAAAGCCATTGAACATGCCTACAAGGTGATAACTTTCGACCCTTCCAATGAACGCGCTCATCAACAGATCATGTTCTGCCATGCGGCAGTGGGCAACCGCAATGCCGCCCTCGAACAGTACAAGGAATGTCAGCGTATTTTGACGGAGGAGTTGGGAGTGGAGCCCGCCCCGGAAACCACCGCATTATACGAATGGATCAAGCAATCCCCTGTCGAAACGAATCCCCTCGAAGCGCGCATCACGAACCTGCCCCTTTCCATCACATCGTTCATCGGTCGAAAGCGTGAGTTGACCGAGATCAGGCAGAGGCTTTCATCCACCCGATTGCTGACGATCGCAGGTCCGGGCGGAAGCGGCAAGACCCGTCTTGCACTCCAGGTCGGAACCGAGTTGCTTGACTCCTTCGAGGATGGGGTCTGGTGGGTGGACCTGACCGCGTTGACCGACAAAGCACTTGTCCCCAACGCGATCGCAAAATCATTGGGTGTGCATGAGAACGCACATCAACCACTAAATGAAACACTCGCCCATTTTCTCCACTCCAGACATCTCCTGCTGATCCTCGATAATTGCGAACATCTTATCGAGCCGTGTGCGCAAATCATCCATTTCCTGGGCGAACGTTGCAGCCGATTGACGATCCTTGCCACCAGCCGCGAGTCGCTGAACGTGACAGGGGAACAAATCTGGCAGATACCCACCCTGTCCCTGCCGGATTCACAAAAGATCACGCTTATCGACCTGTTATTGGGATATGAAGGGATTCGACTTTTCGTTGAACGTGCCCGGTCCGCCGATTCGAATTTCACCCTCACGGAACAAAACGCCTCTTTCGTGACCCGGATCTGCTCCCGCCTCGATGGCATCCCCCTGGCGATCGAGCTGGCAGCCGCGCGGACAAAACTCCTCACACCCGAACAGATCGCCGCCCGGCTCGATGATCGCTTTCACCTGCTTACCAATGGCAGCCGCATCGCCCCGCCCCGCCATCAAACACTGCAAGCCGTGATGGATTGGAGTTACGAACTCCTGAATGAAAAAGAACAGAGGCTGTTCCGTTCCCTGGCAGTATTCTCGGGCAGCTGGGACCTGGATGCAACCGAAACGATCTGTTCTGCAAACGGTCATCTTGAAAAAAACGAGATCCTCGATCTGCTCTCGAACCTCGTGGATAAATCCCTTGTGATCCGGGAGGGAGACCAGAAAGGCAGGACACGCTATCGCATGCTGGAGACCATCCGGCAGTACGCACTGGAAGAGTTGTTCCGCTCAGGCGAATCACATGAGGCTCAGAAACGCCATCTCTCTCACTACCTCAAGGTGGTTGAAACCATCGAATCCCATTTGGGATTCTTCCTGGCCGATGGAGAAATGCTTGCCTGGCTTGGAGTGCTCATCCCGGAACACGATAATCTGCGGGCTGCCATCGCATTCTGTGAAGAGAATCCATCTCAAGCAGAGGCGGGACTCAAAATGGCAGGAGATTTGCATTGGTATTTCCTCATAAACAACCGCTTGTCAGAAGGGCGTGAATGGATCAGCAAACTACGAGCCAGAGAAGCCACCGTTTCTCCGCCTGTACAAGCGCAGGCTTGTTTGACATCCGGTTTTCTCGCCTGCTGGCAGGGCGACTTCGCATCCGCACGCCCCGAACTCGAAGCAAGTCTGAAACTTTTTGAAGAGATGAATAACGGCGCAGGCGTCGCATTCTCCCTGCATGGATTGGGTTTCGCCGCCAACGGATTGGGCGAACACGTTACAGCAAGTCAATGTTTCAGCAGGTGTTTGCAGATTGCGACGGAGATCGATGACAAGTGGCTTGCCTCCATCGCATTACACTTCATTGCCATCGGCACTTCATTCCAGGGCAATTACGAACTGGCGCGTTTTCAATTTGAAGAAAGTATCAACCTGATGAAGGAGGGGCACGGAAACGCACAAGGCATCGCCTTCTCGGAATTTCACCTCGGGCGGATCGCCCGAATTCAATGCGACTTTGCCTCGGCAGGTCGACATCATACAGCCGGTTTGGAGCTATTCGCCCGCATGGGGGACAGACGCGGCATCGGCTATTCGCTTTTTGGATTTGCCTGTCTGGCTTACACACAGGAAGACCCACAGCGTGCCGCAACATTATTGGGCGCAGTTGATGCGATTCGGGATGACCTCGGCGTCCTCCTCGAAACGGTCCTTCAGATCGAATATGAACAGACTTACTCTGCGGTCAGGGAATTGCTTGGAGAAGAAAGTTTCAGGATCGCCCGGACGAATGGGCATGAAATGCCATTGGAACACACAATTCAATTCGCATTGAATCCTGGATAAAGTGCAGACAAATCTGCTTGATCAAAGCCTGCGTTGAGCAGGCTTTTTGTTTGGAGGTCGAAAGGATTTAACGATTTTTTTGCGGTCGGCGGGTAAGGTTGTATCCAGAGACACAATCCCGTGTGTCCAAATTCTTTATGGAGGCTATTCACATGAAAAAGCTTTACGTAAGTGTTGGCATTCTATTGGTCAGCGCGGTCTTGCTCGCCATTGGGTTTACGCAGACCCGGGCAGCAGCAGAGGGAAAACAACTGCCTTACTCGGCAGGCGGGCCAGAGTTCGTCCTTCAGGAAGCGCCGCATCCGGATTGCGGGACGGGCAAACTCAAGGTCGATGTCCAGGGTAGCGGACAGGGGACTCACATCGGTCAATACACCATTGTCCGTCGCCATTGTTTCGATCTTGCAACGGCTTCGATCACAGACGGGTATTTTGAACAAACCGCCGCGAATGGCGACAAGATTTGGGGCACATATTACGGAACTCCCGGAGGCGTTCTTGAATTTGATGAGAACGGGAACCCTCTCGTTGTCATCATCAATTCTCCGTGGACCATTACAGGCGGCACGGGACGGTTCGCCGACGCTCAGGGAGCAGGTGACACGGAAGGCACTCTCAACGTTGTGACCAAGGAAGGCAACTTCACCATGGAAGGCTGGATCTCGTACCCGGCGTCAAAGTAGGATAAGGAGTCAGTGCAGGGAGATATTTAGTCTCCCTGCACTGACCTTTCGATATGCATGCCTTTGCACGGGTTGGGGGGATTCGAATGGGTTAATTTGCGCGAGAGTGCAACCTGCCGGAAATCCTCAGCAAAAACATTTTTCAAAAGAGAACTCAGTCATTATTTACGGTTCGCTATGCGCGTAGGAGAGATGCGGCAGTATCACAGGTCACAGGATAAGGCTGGTTTGGCCATGGCTTATTTCCTCGCTTTCAATAGCCGTTCTTCGCCCCGTCAATGAACATGCGCTCCTTGCCGACGCGTTGATCTTCAGCGGCACCATCAAACACCTGAGCGGCGACGAAGCCCAAGCCAAAACCATCCTCTGGATTCCCCGCGCCTCACCCGCGACATCCACTCCGTGCCGCTGATCCTCGATTCCCTCGCGGGCTCGCCTCACTGGAATTACGCGTTGACTCCACGCCTGCACCTGGGTGGCTGACCTTCATCATCAACCACCCCGCGGCGACCTACAGCATCAGACAGCGAGCGGGGCAGTTGCTAAAAAAAACAAACACCATGTTCCTGCAAATGCGCCATCAATGGAAGAGGCTGTGACTGAGATATTGGTAGGGTGGCGTTGTGTCCCTATGCGGCGGTATGGCAGATGTTCTCCAACGTCCGCATGTGGTTCGGGTCTGACGAGAAACGAAAATACGAGCCGCCCGCGCAAGGTTGACACAACACTGTCCCTTCGCGGATGACTTCCCGCTGATTGATGATCTCCTCCCCGCATATTTCACAGGACACGCGCTTTCCCGCCTGGCCGACAATCTGCTTGATGGATGTCGTCAGTTCGACGCGCTGCCATTGGAGCAACAAATCATCAGGGATGTGTTGGTAGCCGATGAGTTGCGCCTCCCACTTGTTGCGCGCGGAGGCGGCGTAATTCCATGCCAGTTCGCGTGCGCTTTTTTGCGGATGAATTCGAACGGCATGTTCGGTGACCGTATCCACGAAGGTGGCGGCGGTCTTGCCGTAGTCTTCGATGCGCAGGGTGCGCCTGCCGACGTAACAACCTGTCGCGGCGGCGAGTCCATCTACGAAGCAGCCGTCCGTTTCGGAGATGGCGATGAGGCGTTTGTCAGATTGAGGTAATGTCAGGTCGAGCAGGAGTCCAGCCAAAAGTCCAGCACGAACGCCGAGCACTTGTCGCGGGCAGAGTTTGTGATGGTGAGCCGCGCTGAGTGCAAGGAGTTCATCCATGCTGGTCGAAGAGGCGTTCAAAGTCCACCTTCTGTTTCAGTATGATCTGCTTGTTTCATGGCTGAAACCGTGCGGAACGCGGCGATGATATGGTGTACCAATCCATAGGCGGTGAGCAACCAGGCAAGCAGGGCCAGGTAAATGAAGCAGTTCGGGATCACCATGAGGAAATCCAATTTTATGGCTTTTGCCAGTTGAAAGGTGCTGGCGGTATACATACCCAATGGGAAGACCATGCCCCAGTATAAAGGGCTGTATTCCAATGGAAACTGTTTGTGGATGTGCCGCCATATACCCAGAATAATGAGCAGGGGAATCCACCAGGTGCCAGTTGCCCAAAAAAACAATGTGAAGCCTTTCAGGTAAGGGGCCAAATCGGTCAACAGATCCCATTGATTGGCATTAAGCATCAGGGTGGAGCCTGCCAGGGTGGCAATGGCGACCGCTCCCATGTTGATCCAGTAGGGAGGGGTCAATGTCTCAGGCTTCAGGACAAAGAATGTAAAGCGGTAGAAAATCAGGGCAATGATGTTCAAATAAAGCATGCAGCCCAACAGGTAAAAAATCAGGGCAATAAACAGGATGATTTGCTGATAATCCGGGATCTGGGCTGCGATCAACGTTCCCAACACGGATATGGATTGGGTCGCCACCGCGGCGATGAGCCAGGCGCCATTGATGCCCTGTTCGATGGACGGTTTTTCAGAGCGCGTGACTACGGCGGTAAAGAAGGCATACATGATGAACATCCACAACGCCCCTCCAAGCAGCCAGAGAGCGATCGCGGCTGAATAATTGTGGAACAGATTTACGAAATTGGAGCCAAGGACACAGGTGCCTGCCACCAGGGTGAAATAACCAGGACCTGTTGCGTGCGCCATGAGATCGCTTAACATGCGCTTTGGGAAGAAGATCAAACGCGCCAATGTCAGCGCCCAAAGCACACCGTATGCGGCAATGTTGATGTAGAAAAGCGTAAACGCAATCCACTTCATCTGCAACAGGTTGGCTGCAATGGAAATGATCCCGGTTGCCATCACCATCGCAAAATAGCCCGGGGCAAGGTCTTCAATGCCCGCCCGGATTGGATTTCGAACAGCCTTTGTCGTCATTTTCGCTCTTCTCTATGAACGTTTGGGCGATTTCCTACACTACTTTTCGCCGCGTCCAGATCACGCGTTGGAAACTCCGCCATAGATATTCCACTGGAAGGGTGATCATATGCACGAGGCGGGTGAAGGGGAACACCAGGATCAGCAGTGTGGCGTTCAGGAAATGCAGTTTGGGGACCAGGGGCAAAGCCGAGACAAATTGCGGCGCAGGCTGAAAGGTTGCCAGCGAGACCACCCAGGGGGTGACTGTGTGAACGAACCATGTGGCGCCCCAGCGATACCCGAACGCGATCCATAATCCCAGCACCACCTGGTTGATCAGCAGGACCATGACCACCCAGTCTGCAGGTGTGGTGACGACGCGGATCTTGCTCTGGGACACCCGGCGATAGAACAATAGCGCCGCGCCCACCAGCGCCATGATGCCCAGAATTTTGCCCGCCAGTTCCGCCAGATAAAGGGTCTCAGGCGTGCCGTGCAGGGCTTCCATCACTTTCGGGAAGACAAAACCCATCATATGGATGACCAGCGTCGGGATGATTCCGTAATGCCAGAGTGTCGAGCCCCAAAACTGGATATCCGATTCCAGAAACTGCGAAGACAGACTGGTGAACGAGAATTGGTTGGTGAGAAAGCGGTAGATCGTCCCTCCGACCGCCACGGCAACCGCGACATAGGGGAAGACGACAAAAAGCAGATTATCAAGCATGATCGAACTCCTTCTCAGGGGTCTTAACGAGAAATCGTTGGAGGGCGTAGAGAAGCCAGTAGTATGGATTCTCAGACTGCGCTCCGAAAGGCTGGAGCATTTTTTCGAGGGCGGGGATCAGCCCGCTGTTCAACAGCGCCTGGCAGAATTCGCCTTCACGGTTGGCTGTGTCCAGCCCCAGAAAGCGCAGGATAACGGACAAATGATCCGGCAGTTCCTGCCCGGCGGAATAGCCGAAGGCGCGGTACGCTTCGTTCAGTTGTGCCATCAATGCCCCGCGCTTGTAACTTTCACCGAACAGCTGATAGCCGATGTACGGATAGCAGACCGGCTGCATGTCGAAGGTGGTGGTGTAGAGTTCCTTGAGTCTCTCCAGCGTGCATTGTTTCAAACCGTGCAGAAAATTTTCCATTGCAACCGCTGCTTCAGGATGAATCCCCTGAAGGCGGACGAGACAGTTTTCAGCCTGCTGATGAATCGATGAGGTCGGATACGTCAGCAGGTCCGGGAAGGAAGCGTATACGGCTCCGATGGCATCCTTGTTCATGGTTACAGACCTCGGTGCGGACTCTGGCTTCTGCCGAATCCCGCTTCTGCCTTACGCTGCTGCGGGTCGTAGATTTCCTCGATGTCGCCTTCACGTCTGGCAGGTGGGATGACGAACCGTTCCTGATAGGAGGGCAGGGAGGTTAGGCGGTAGATGGCTTCCGCTTCCTCGGCGCTGATCCCAGCTTTGACCAGGGCGGCCGCGGCTTCAGCGGCGGTTACATCGCCCACCTCCTGGGCACGTTTGTACAGGCGGACGGCGATCATCTTTTGATACGCCTTGACGACCAATTCATCATTGCCTGCCGACAACATGCGCGACATATAGCGGACGGGCACACGGGCATTTTCGAGCGAACTGAACAGGTCGTTCTCGACGCGTTGGGCGCCTCCTTCCTGCGCCACCGAAAGAACGGGCAGAAGCGGCGGGACGTAGAACAGCATTGGCAGGGTGCGATATTCGGGATGCAGGGGCAAAGCCATTTCCCATTCCTTGACGTAACGGTAAACCGGCGAACGCTGCGCGGCGGTGATGACTCCGTCGGGGATGCCGCTTTCTTTTGCGGCGGCAACAACCTTCGGGTCGTGCGGATCGAGGATCATTTCCCGTTGACGTTGAACCAATTGTTCATCGGGGACTTTGACGGCATCCAAAATCTGGTCGGCATCGTAGAGCAAAACTCCCAGGTAGCGGATGCGCCCGACGCAGGAGTGGAAGCAGGCGGGGGCTTGTCCTGATTCGATGCGCGGGTAGCACAGGATGCATTTTTCGGATTTACCCGTTGCCCAGTTGTAGTAGGTCTTCTTATACGGACAGGCGGAAACACACATACGCCAGCCGCGGCATTTGTCCTGGTTGATTAGCACGATGCCGTCCTCGGCGCGTTTATAGATCGCGCCCGAAGGACAAGCTGCCACACAGCCCGCGTTCAGGCAGTGGTTGCAGATGCGCGGCATGTAGAAGTAGAAAATCTGCTCGATGGAGAAGAGCCGCCGCTTGTCCTCCTCGCTCATATTCTCCAGCAGGGGATCATTGGCGGCATAGACATTGGAACCGCCGAGGTCGTCGTCCCAGTTGGGTCCTGCTTCGATCTCGATCGGTTTGCCGTCCACGCGCGAGATGGGGCGGGCGGTGGGCTGGTCGTCGCCGAGCGGGGAGTTGAACAGGTCGCCGTAGTTGTATGTCCATGGTTCGTAGTAGTCATCCATGGTGGGCATGGCTGGATTGGAGAACAGGTTGCCGAAAGTCTGCAATCGGTTTTGTAGCTTTAATTTCAGATCGGGATTTTTCGGCTTGCCCGTGAGTTCCCAGCCACCTTTGTATTTTTCCTGGTCTTCCCACAATGTGGGGAAACCGACACCGGGTTTGGTCTCCACGTTGTTCCACCACATGTACTCCGCGCCCTGGCGGTCGGTCCAGATGTTCTTGCAGGCGATGCTGCATGTGTGACAACCAATGCACTTATCGAGGTGGAAAACCATTGAAACTTGTGAGCGGATTTTCATAGTGATTTCCTTTTTTCTCCCTCATCCCCAGTCCCATCTCCCAAAGGGAGAGGGTCAGGGTAAGGGCAACTGTCTCTAGAACTGCGGCTTGCCCGGCAGTTTGCGCACCAGCACGAACGTGTCGCGGTTGACGCCCGTCGGACCCCAGTAGTTAAAGCCGTAGGTGAACTGTCCGTAGCCGCCGACCATGAGCGAAGGCTTGAGATGAATGCGCGTGGGGCTGTTGTGTCCGCCGGCGCGTTTGTTTCCACGGATCGGCGACTTGGGCACGCTCACGGTTCGTTCTGGAGCGTGATAGACGAGACACAACCCGGGTGGGATGCGGGCGCTGACGATGGCGCGGGTGACCGTTGTGCCGTGATCGTTGTAGAGTTCAACCCAGTCGTTATCGAAAACGCCGAGCCCCTTCGCGTCCTGCTCGCTGAGCCAGAGCGGTTCGATGCCGCGTGAGAGGGTCAACATGCGGTCGTTGTCGAAGTAGTTTGAGTGGATGTGCCACTTGGCATGCGGCGTGAGATAGTTCAACTGCAAGGTCTTGCCTTCGCGTTGGCTCTTCTCCAGATCGCCAAACTCCTGCGGATCGGGGCGCGGCTTATAGGTGGGGAGATGTTCGCCATACGCCAGATAACCTTCGTGGTCGAGATAGAAGTGCTGGCGTCCCGTCAGTGTACGCCACGGGACGAGTCGTTCCACATTCAGGCAGTATGCCGAGTAGGCGCGCCCATCCGTGACGATGCCGGTCCAAACAGGGCTGTTGAGCAGTCGATGCGGTTGGCGCACCAGATCCTTAAAGGTCATGCGCGTGCCGCGCAAGGGCTCCGCCAGATCGGTCAGTTTGAGTCCCATACGTTCTTCTTCCGCCTGGAAGGCACGGTACGCCACTTCGCCATTGGTTTCCGGGGCCAGATGCAGTATGACATCCGCCGCGTCACGCGCGACTTCCAGCGATGGGTAACGCTGACCGTTCCATTCGACGGTCGGCTTGGTGTCCAACAGTTGCTCGTAAAGGTCTGCCACATCCCAATGAATGCCGTGAATGGC
>DIDP01000039.1:38585-146945 GCA_002418205.1 Anaerolineales bacterium UBA5797
TCGCGCTCGGTGATGACAAAGTTCGGCATGGTCACACCTGGGATCGGATCGCATTCGCCGCGTGCCCAGTCGCGGATGTGCGCCTGCGCCATCTCGGCGGGCGTATCGTGCTGGAGCGGCATGGCAACCAGATCGCGCACAGGCTCGGGCAGGTGTTTCTGCGCGAGTTCGCTGATCCAGCCTGCCAGGATCCTGAAAATATCCCAATCGCTTTTCGATTCCCAGGAGGGCGGCACAGCCATCGTGAACGGATGGATGAACGAGTGCATATCGGTGGTGTTCAGGTCGTCCTTCTCGTACCAGCTCGCGGTCGGCAGGACGATATCCGAATACAACGCCGACGTATCCATACGGAAGTTGATATCCACGATCAGGTCGAACTTGCCCTCAGGCGCATTCTCGCGGTAATTCACTTCGTGGAAATGGCTCCTGTCCACCTCTTCCGAGATGACCTGGTAATGCGTGCCCAGATAGTGCTTGAAGAAATACTCCTGACCCTTTGCGCTGGCGTTGAGGGCGTTACTGCGCCAGATGAACCACAGACGCGGCCAATTCTCAGGCGCGTCGGGGTCCTGAACCGCAAACTTGAGACCGCCCGACTTGAGTTGATCCACGATCCATTGCTTGATCTCCGCGTCTGACTTCGCCCCAGCCTGCTCTGCCCGTTTGACGATTTCCAGCGAGTTGAGGTTGAACTGCGGATACGACGGCAGCCAGCCCATGCGCACCGCGCGGATGTTCGCGTCAATGGTGTGTTCCTGAGGCATGTCGCGGTGGCGTTCACCCTCAGGACGGGAAACGGGCTGAAGTTCCGTATAGGTGCGTTCATAGCGCCACTGGTCGCTGTTGATGTAATGGAAGGAAGGCGAGTTCATTTGGCGTGGCGGCTTCGCCCAGTCCAGCGCAAAAGCCAATGCCGCCCACGGTGCCTGCGGAGCAAGTTTTTCCTGACCCACATAATGATTCAACCCGCCGCCGTTGCGTCCCACACAGCCTGTCATCATCAACGTGCTGATGCAGGCGCGATAGATCAAATTGTTGTGATACCAGTGATTGACGCCCGCGCCGATGATGACCATGCACTTGCCTTCGGTCTTGGCGGCGGTGACTGCCCACTCGCGCGCAAATTGAATCACCGTCTGGCGGTCAATGCCCGTGTAGCGTTCCTGCCAGGCGGGCGTGTACGAAAGATTCTCGTCGTCGTAATCCGCGGCATAATCGCCTTCGAGTCCGCGCCCCACGCCGAACTGCGCCATCAACACATCGTAGATGGTCGCCACCTTGACCGTGCCTTCGGATGTTTCGATGGTGCGCACGGGGACATCCCGCTGGAAGGATTTCCCTTCGCCGAACTCTGCAAACGAAACGGGCAACTGCTCATCAGTCGCGCCCAGGAACGTGAGCTGTGGACGAATCTCGCTTCCATCCAGACCGTCCTTCGGCTCCAGGTTCCATTGACCTTTCTGTGCCTGCCAGCGGAATCCGAGACTGCCCTGCGGCATGCGCGGTGCGTTGCTGATCTCATCCCAGACTAAAAATTTCCATTCGCCGTTTTCAACTTGGCGGGTGCGCTCCACCTGCGCAGCGCGCAACATGCGACCTGGCACGAACTTCCCATCCACTTCATCCAATACGACAAGGAAGGGTGCGTCGGTGTAGCGGCGCATGTAATCCAAAAAGTAAGGCGTCGGGTTTTGATAATGGAATTCGTTCATGATGACGTGGTTGACCGCCATCCAGAACGCGCCATCCTGCCCCGCGTTGACAGGCACCCACCAGTCCGCGTACTTGGCGACCTGGTTGAAATCGGGTGCGAAGACCACCAACTTGGTCCCGTTGTGACGCGCCTCCGCCGCGAAATGAACATCAGGTGTGCGCGTCATGCTCATGTTCGATCCGACCGAGGCAATGAACTTGGCGTTGTACCAGTCTGCGCTTTCCGCCACATCGGTCTGCTCGCCCCATACTTCGGGGCTGGCGGGCGGCAGGTCGCTGTACCAATCGTAGAAACTCATGCTCACCGCACCCAGCAATTGCATCAGGCGGCTCCCACCTGCATAACTCAGCATGGACATGGCGGGGATGGGCGAGAACCCGATGATGCGGTCGGGTCCGTATTTCTTGATCGTGTAAATGGTGGACGCGGCGATGATCTCCAGTGCCTCGTCCCAGCTGGTGCGGCGGAACCCGCCCTTGCCGCGTGCCTGATGAAAAGCCCGGCGCCCCGCTTCATCCTCAACGACGGCTGTCCACGCCTCGACCGGGTCTTTGTGGGTCTCTTTGGCTTTGCGCCATAGATCCATCAACACGCCGCGCATGTATGGGTATTTGACCCGTACCGGGCTGTACTGATACCACGAGAAGGAGATGCCGCGCTGACAGCCGCGCGGTTCATAGGGCGGCAATCCCGATTCCAGGGTGGGATAGTCCAGCGCCTGCAACTCCCAGGTGACGATGCCATCCTTGACGTAGATGTACCATGAACAACTGCCGGTGCAGTTGACGCCGTGCGTGCTCCGTACCACGCGGTCATGCTGCCAGCGATTCCGATAAAATTCCTCCCACTGGCGGGCTTGCGGGTTTGCGATCTCCTCGATCCAATTCATAGCAACTCCTTTTGCGCTTTATTGACCAGCAGCCTGCGGGCGCCGCGCAACCGTCCCCGATAGATAATTCCAAGCAGAATGGCCGCTGCCAGACTCCCAGCCAGACTGATGCCGATCACGAGCGGTTCTTTATTGGTTTTGGGCTGCCCGCTGGATGCGTTTAAGAAGGCGATCAAATCCGCCTGCTCGTTTTCGGTCAGGGGATGTTTGTTGTAAATGGGTTCCATGACCGGTGAGATCGTCCATCCGTAATTGGTGATGATTGAAGCGATGTCAGTCTGGCTCATTTTGGTGGAGACGTCCGTCAGATCCGGTCCCATTGCCCCGCCGCCTAAAAGTCCGCTCTGGCCCACGCTATGACATCCCATGCAAGGAGGTCCATCATTTTGGAAATGGGCATACCCCATGAATAAATCCCGGCCGTTCTCGATATTCCCGGCGGCAATTGCCTGGGCGGAAACTGGTTTGGTCATTCCCTCTCCGTAGGCAGAATCACACCCGAACAACAAAAATGTGAGGAGGGTGATGAACAAGAGAAGAGATGTTCGCATCTTAAACTTGCCTTTGTGGTTCGTCATGGGTTTCGTAAACTCCTGATTTTGATGGAAGCGAATGGCCTGGTGCTCTCCATCTCCATTATCGGATCATCAGACTTTTTCAATTCCCGTCCCGGATTACGCACTCGCGTATCGTATCGAGCAGGCTGTTCCCCTGGGCGGGCAGGGTTCGTATGGTGAAGACCCGAAAAACATTCCTGTTCAACCCGGTACGGATCACAGTAAGGTCCGGGGCCTGTTCGACGATGGACTTTGTTAACTCAGCTGCCGCCTCGCTTTGCAGGTTCTCGTCTGCGATTACAACCAAGGCTGGCTGGGCATCAAGCAACTGCTGCCGGATATTCTGATCGTTCAAATTCCATGGACCGATCAATTCGATATCACTTATTGCGCGCAGGATCGTCTCCATGCTTTCGCCGAAAAGATGCTGGGAGCTGATCAACAGGACGCGTGGCTTTGACATAATCGTATGTGACAGATTGAACAAAGTACTGTTCAAGATTACCTGGAATCAAGGCGCGATTCCATCCTCCCTCATCCTGCCTTTGGAATGAAAAAAGAGTGATTTTTCAATCACTCTTTTTTTGAAAGGAATTAGTTCTTCCGGTTTACAGCACCCCTTTGGCTTGCGCCGCCTTTGCCGCCTCGCGCCGCGTACGGACGTGCAGCTTCGCCAGGATGTTGCGCATGTGTGTCTTGACCGTGTTTACACTGATGTGCAATGCGGCGGCAATTTCCTTGTCAGATGCACCTTGTGATACCTGGATCAACACCTGCTGTTCCCGCTCTGTCAACCCATCACTGGTCTCCTTTTCAATGGAAGCGCCTTTGCTCAATCGTCGAAACTCGGAGAGGACGCGCCCGGCCATATCCGGAGACAAAGCCGCCTGCCCGTGCAACGCGCCTCGCAGCATTTCCAACATGATCGGCGAACGGATTTCCTTTAACAGATAACCTTGTGCGCCATTCTTGAGCGCTTCAAAGAGTTTATCGTCGTCGTCACGGACGGTCAGCATGACGATGATGGTCTCCGGCAGAACCTGCTTGATCTGCCGTGCCGCCTCCAGACCATCCATGCCGGGCATTTGTACATCCATGAGGATCAGGTCAGGTTTTAACTCCTGCGCTTTGACAAAGGCTTCCAGTCCGTCGTTGGCTTCACCCACTACCTGCATGTCGGGCTGGGCACTGATAATGCCTGCCAGCCCCTCACGAAAGAGGGCATGATCATCCACCAGCAATACACGAACGCGTCCCACATTAATCTCCAGTTTCTTTTGGCCATGTCAACGTGACACGTGTGCCATGTTCCGGTCTTGATGCCACGTCGATGTTTCCACCGATGTGCTTTGCGCGAGCCCGCATGATCCGTAAGCCGAAATGTCCATCCGGAACAGGCTGGGATGCATCGAATCCCCGACCGTTATCCTCAACTGTCACAAAATAATTCCCACCATTCTCACCAATCTGAACCCCGACCTGAAAACCATGGGCATGACGGGCCGCGTTGGTCAGTGCCTCGCGCGTAATGTTGTAAACTGATTCCGCCGTCTGCGGTGAACACATGGAGGAAGGATCGGCATCCACCCGCCATTCTGTTTTCAGGTTGTGCTCGGATGCGACCTCTTCCAGGGCTTCGCGCAGGTGGGTGCACAAATCCTTGTGCGCCGGTGTCTCATCCATGAGAGTGTTGATGGCGTGACGGACATCGCTTGTGGCTCTCCCGATCGTCTCCCGAGTCTTATGCAGGCGTTCAAGCGCCGCGCCTTCCTGCCCCTCAGAAAGGAAGTCCACCACCTGGTCGGTCATCAAGCCAAGGTAGCTGAGCGTTTGTCCCAAACCGTCATGCATCTCTGCAGCGACGCGTCGGCGCTCCTCCAGCGTAGCCACACGTTCAGCTTGCGCGAAAAGGCGGGCGTTCTCCAATGCAATCGCCGCGACATTTGCCAGTTTGGTCAGCATATCCGCCGACTCTTCAGCAAAATGGTTTTGCGCAGGGCTGCCCACACATAATGCCCCAATCACACGATCACCGATCCGCAATGGCGCTGCCAGATGACTCGAACGATATTCCTTGGACAACATCCGGCATCCGCCTCGACAGGCACTTACCCCGCAGAACAGGGCTTCTTCACCTGCAAGTACCGCTTGTGTAAATTCTTCGTTGACAGGCATCGTATCACCAACGACCGCATGTTGTGGTCCGCTGAGCGCCTGGAGTTTTAACCATTGCCGGTTTGCATCCACCAGACAGAGTGATGCAACGTCTCCGCCCAATAAAGCGCGTGCCTTCTCTGTGACGGAGTTAAGCACCTGTTGAATATCGAGTCGGGAGGAGATTTCACGGCTGACCTCGTTGAGCATTTCGAGTTCGTGCGTACGCTGGGTCACGCGCTGCTCCAGTGTGACATTCCACTGGATGAGTTCCTCGCGTGCAGCATGAAGACGGGACCTCATCTCATCGAACGCCTGCGATAATGCCCGCATCTCCACCGGACCCTCAACCTGCACCGGCGTATCGAGATCGTTCTGTCCCAGACGTTTCGCCGCCAAACCCAGATCCTGAAGCGGCCTGAGCAGAGAGCGGCGCGTTACCCAGGCACCCACTGCCAGCAATATGAGCGCCGACACCAGGAATATCACCTGAATGGCACGCAGGCGCTTCACCTTGGCGATCGAACCCGCTTCGTATGATCGCACTACTTCATCGGTTTTTTGGACCAGATCATTCGATTGTTCTTCAAGAGTGGTTTGTAAAAAAGTGGAGGCGGGGACGGATGCAGTCATTGCCTCCAAAGTGGAGCGATAGGAATTCCATACAGATTCCACGTCACTCAATGCCGCGAGAATCTGAGGGTCGCGTGTGGCTGGCAGGTTGACAACGCTGTCCGTCAGGTGAGGCGCAGTTCCTCCACTCCGCAGGGCAGACAGCGTCTGGTCAAAGATTTGCTCGGATTCCTGCAAAGTAGCAGATACAGACACATCCCCGGCTTGCAATTGAATCGCCAGTCGCGTCATCTGCTGCGTCAACATGCGTTGACGTCCAGCCAGATTGATCACCAACGCGTCCTGTTGCTGGGTCTGTAACCCCCAATAAGTGCCACCCACGGAAATGATCACAAGCAAAACAAACGCTGTGAACAGAATGGCGAATTGAACCTGAATGCGTTTGATCATCGAAAAAATAAACCAGAAGCAACTTTGCGATACGGCTTTTTCATTATACTGCCAAGCGTGGTCTAGTAAATATCGTTCACAGTGTTGTAGACGTTGAACTTGCCGGTCGGGGTGATCAGGTCCTTGATGCGCGTCTTCTCTTCCAGGGTGGCGTCATTGTAGATGACGATCTCGCCCGTTTCGCCGGGGTTGGCGGCATCGCCCCAGACGCTGATCCATACTTCGGTGCCCTGTTTGTTGTATTCCATGTGGACCGCGCGACCATAGGTCGAGACCTCCCAACATTTATGGACCTCCGCCGGATCATCCTTTGCAATCACGCAGATGGTACGCGCCAGGACAGGATCGGAGTTGAGGGTCATATCCACCCAGATCCACTTGCTGTTGGGATGGGTCTTGATGAACAGACTGCCGGAGCCGGGCAGAGGCGTCACCCGCACCGACTTCCAGGCATTTTCCGGATGGTTGACCGGGTCCGTTGCAACGGAAACAACTGCCGGGTCGCCCAGATGCGGGGAACTCCACACGGGACCGAACTCCGGGTCGATCCAGTTCGCGCCGCGTCCCGGGTGCGGAACGGCAGGCGTATCCACCAATGCCTCCAGATCGCCTTCCAATGCGTCCACCACCGCGATCTTGTTGGATTGGTTTGCCGCCACCATGAAGTAGCGTTTGGTCGAATCCCAGCCGCCATCGTGCAGGAAGAGCGCCGCCTCGATCATCTTGATGGACGGGTTTTGCGGATCGGTGTAGTTGACGATCCACACCTGCCCGGTCTCCTTGATGTTCACGATCCATTCGGGTTTGAAGTGTGAAGCCAGGATGCTTGCCACGCGCGGCTCCGGATGGAACTCGCCGGTATCGTAGGTGTAACTGCGACTCGAAACGACCTTCATCGGCTCCAGTGTTTGCCCATCCAGGATGGCGAAGTGCGGGGGCCAGTAACAACCCGTGATGGCATATTTATCGCGGAAGTCGCCCTCGGGACCCTCGTATTTGCTTACCTCAACCGAGCGTGCATCGTAACAGATCTGCACCCGCGCCACCACCTCAGGTTTTTCCATCCATAGATCGATCAGCGCCAGGCGGCCATCCCGGCCGATGACGTACGCATAACGACCGGAAGCCGACATGCGCGTGATATGCACAGCATAACCGCTATCCACGGTGTTGACGACCTCATAGGTATCGCCGTCAATGATCGCCACCTGCCCCGCATCACGCAGCGTCACGATGAAATAATTCTGCCAGTCGCGCGTCGTTTCCGGTGCAACAGGGCGTTCCTCCACAGGCGTGATCAACTGCCATGAGTCTTTCATTTGCTGCAGGGAAAGCTCGGGCGGCGCAGGCGGTTCGTTTTGCAGGAACTTTGCCATGACCTCCGTGTCGGCTTGAGTCAGGAAACCCTGCTTGCCCCAATCCGGCATGCCGCGCGAGGTCCCGTTGAAAATGATCGCCGCCAGGCCGGTCGTGCCTTTGGGCAGAGTCTTATCCGGGGTCAGCGCCGGCCCCGTCGCGCCTTTGCGAAGCGTCCCATGACAGCCCGCGCACCGCTCGAAGACGTCTGCTTCGCCCAGGCAAATTCCTCGTCCGTCAACTCCGGTGGTTCACCCGTGAGCGCGGCCGCCTCAGACTCATCCGTGCCTGATTCCGTCAAAAGGGCATCCAGCCCATCCGGAAGCACCGACAGGTACTTCACAGCCGCGTTGAGTTCCTCGGGGTTCAATAAAGCCGCCATGGAAGGCATGGTCCCCTTCGGGCAGGGACCCAAGGAACACGCCGGCGAGATGAAAGCATCAGGGGATTGAATCGCTTCGAGGAGATATTCCTCTTTTGTCTTTGCTTCACCGGTATATTCGCCCTTATCGAGTTGCGTTTGTACCACTGTGCCAATCTCACTCAGGTCCGGCCCGATCATGCCCACCGCGCCGGGCACACCCGGGATGGTGTGACAGGCGGCACAGCCGCCCTTTTGAAAGGCGGTCATTGCCAGTTTCTGGGTGCTCGACATGGCTGGCGGCTTTTGTATCTTCAAAACGCCGCGCATCCCGAGCGCTTCATAAGCCGGGTTGCCATCCATATATTCCATCTCGGCAAGAGACTCGGGCACCTTGAATGTGACGGACGCGCTTTCCCCTTTTTCGTCCACAATACTCGATCTGGCTTTGATCCCGGAAATAACGACCTGGTGTTCTCCATCTCCTCCGTTGACGAGGGTGATGGTAATCGTCTGTCCGGCTTCCGCGGATAACTCCGGATTGACCACGCCGTTGATCTCGTCACCCACGCCAAGAAAAACCGGCGTGCCATTTTCCAGGGCGGTCGTCAGGACATACTCCTTCGTGCTTGGCGGGTCTGCCCTACCGCCCCCACATGCAGCCAGTAGAACAGCAAGGAACATGAAAAAAACGCCTCGCTTTATCTGCTGCATACATTACTACTTTCGTGAAGATCGAACGACCACGTCCAGATCTCCCAGAAGATCCTGGAGTAGCAATTCATAGACCCTGGCAACGTCCTCGAGCGTGCAGAAACGCGCCAGATAACATCCCGCGCAGCTTGTTTTGAGTTTGAGAAAATAAGGGATCGTTTCGGGATAATTCGACATGACATCACTGACCGTCCAATTTGATCGAAGAATTGGATCCATGTTCATACTTTAACGACAACTCGGGTGTTCTTCTTTGTGCTGGCGCAAATAAGACAAACCATGCGGAATTCCACGCTCACGTCACATCCAGCCATGAAATGAGGAAACGATCGGTGCCGATGCCAAAGAGGCGGCGCGCGTCTTCGGCAGTCAGTTCGGGGAGGAGCGGCTTGAGCATGAATGCCTCCCAGGTTGGATGCGCCACCTGCCAGCCTGCGCGTTGAAACCCGGCAATGTCCGATGGACGGCTCATCGTAACCTGCACGTAGGAGGTCCTCAACTTTGAGGCGACCGAGGCAACGGCCTCCACGGCATCGATGTCCATTCGCAAAAGCTGGATGTTGATCTTCAGGAGCAGGTCCTCTTTTCGAGCGAAGACGAAACCGACAGGTTCGCGGTTCTCCCATACGACCCAGACCTCCTCCAGATTGACCTTGTCCCGCATACGGATAAAGGGTTGATGCCTCCAGGCGAAACCGAGATATTCCCCCGCTAGATCCCGAAATATCGCGTCGAGAAAATCGAATCCCACCTCACCCTTCGACTCGCTCAGGGCGGCGCCCGCAGGCTGGGCGCGCAGACGAGTGGGCTGGTGCGCCATCTCCCAGCGGGTCAATGCCGTCGCCCAGATGTTCATGTCCACGTAGCCATGCTTTTGGTAGAGGCGGTACGCAATGCCCGAGCGGCTCGTTCCCAACGTGGAGAAGCGCAGACCTGAATTGCGCATTCGGGTGTGAGCCTCCTCTAGTAAAGCGGAGGCGACCCCGCGTCCCGCGTGAAGCGGATGGGTGGAGACCGCCCAAACTCCGCCCACATCCTCACGTCCCATGGTGGAGATCATCGGCAGGCGAAAGACCCCCACCTGTCCCAACACCAGATCATCCTCCACCGCGTTGACCGTGAAACAGGGAAACGGCCGCTGGTCAGTGCGGCGGAGGTGCGCGGCGCGCTCGGGCGTGAACGGGAAGTCCAGCGCCAGCAGGGTGAGGTTTAATATTTGTAATGGATCAACGTCGTTATATTCCAGAATTTTCATTTTAATTTTCAGATAGTAATGTTTCCTGGACATGCCACCATTCGCGAAAGGTTTGACACAAGCCTGCTTCATTGAATTCGACCACGAACAGACAATCCAGCGCGAGGCGTTCGCCCGATTCGATGACGGTGAATCTGGACTGCCAGCGCGCGATGCCGAGGTTGTTCTTCACCGCCAGAATCTCATGGCAGGATATTTTGTCCTTCAATGTCTGAGCGCCTTTGTTCCAGTATTCGTAAATGGCCTCGCGCCCGATCATGGGTTCGTTGAACGGGCTTTCGTAATAATGGGCATCCAGCGCGAACAGGTCCGCTGAGGCTTTTGGATCGTTGTCCTCACTGGCTTTGCCATACAGGGTGAGCCAGCGGCGGAAATATTCATGAGTCAGTGTATGCATACGTCACTCATCCTCAAGCGGCTGGTGAAAGCAAGCCAAAAGCGGACAATGCTTCCAACATAGGCAACATGGACAGTTGTGGTTTTCAGGGTGATGGATGTGAGAGATGGTTGTTTCATAATGTGTTTCCTTTTTCTAAAAGTGTGATAAAGCGAGCATCGCAGGATGGCGATCAGCACGTCTACAATAACGAGGAGAACAGGAGCATGAGACAGGATTTCACTTCAATAATTTTCCTCCCCTCAACCGCCAGTGACGGGCAAAGGCGGCAAGGGCAAGCAGTACAAAAGCGGACAGGGTGTAGAACCACCAGGGGCTTTCGGACGTGACGCCGACAAAATCGAGCGGGGGCGCGGCGTTGAGGATGAGGTACATCCAGGTCACGTAGATGACTTCGAAGGGTTTGCGGCTGGAGGTCAGCACACCGAGGGCGAGCGCAAGCGAGGGGATGAACAGCGCGCCGCTCGTCCATGCGAGGAGGCGGGATGAGTCGCCATCGAGGAGGTGGCGCAGGAATGCGCCTGAGCCCAGCAGCGCGTTAACGGTAAAGGCGGCAAGCCATGCGGCAGGCAGTTGGTTGAGCGTGGGGCGCGGCGCGGAGAAGACGATCTCGCGCGTGTTGTACAGGGCTTCGCGGTTGCCCAATCCGCTCAGCAGCAGGATCATCCACAGCCAGGTGATGGCAAGCGTGAAGGACGCTGATTCGGATGGGGCGCTCAATTGGGCGATGACCAAGCCGAGCGAGACGACGTACCACCACCAGCGGTGTCCTTTGAGGAGCATTTTTAGTTCGGCGAGATAAAGCGCGCCGAAGCGGAAGCGCCGCGCGGCGGGGAGGGGTGTCAGGTGAATGTTCGGGAGTGGAACAGGCTCGGAAGCAGAAGCCCGCGCGGGGTCCGGGGTGAGGCGTTTCTTCATCCGCAAGACTTTTGTTGTGTTGAAGCGGTCGAAGAACAGGGCGGCGAGCGCGGCGAGTCCGATCGCGATCAAGACGAAGGTGAGGCGCGGCAGGAGGATATCGGCAGTCCACTCGATGCCGTTGTAGGGGAAGTATTTGACCTCGGTGGCAGCGGTCACGATCTGAAAGGCAAAACCACTTTCGCTTTCGGGGTACACGAGTTTTGCCGCTTGGGCGATGCGGTCGCCGATGAGGCGGAAGCCCGTCAGGTCGAGCATGGGCTGGTAGGGTTCGGTCTCAAAACCAGGAATGAGCGCCATGATGAACAGGAAAAAATAAACGACGTTGCCGAAGCCACCGCGCAGCCAGCTGACAGTTTCAAAGAGTACAGCCAGCGCGGCAACGACCGCCATGCATGGCAGGGCGATGAAAAGCAGCGGCGCGGTCAACGCCCACAGGTCGAGCGGAGCGCTGCCGAAAACGAGATTCATGGCAATGCCAGCGAGCATGAGGATGACGACCATCGCGCCGAGCACGGCGAAGTTGCTCAGCCATTTTCCGATCGCGTACAGTGGGCGCGAGAGCGGCGTGGTGGCGATGATCTGCCCGACGCCCGTTTCGTAGTCGCGCGCGACTGAGCCTTTGACAAGATAAAAACCGAACCAGCCGAGGAACATCGTGACGGTGACGGTCATCAACGCGCCGACCCACGGCGAATTGGTTTCGCCGACGTAGTAGGGCGGCACGCTCATCACCAACGCGCCCGTGGCGGAAAGATAACCAAGCCAAACCACCAATCCCAGCATGACCAGAAAACTGTAGCGACGCGTGCGCTCGAAGAAGTCGGCGCGCGCCATGTGGAAGAGCGTTCGCAGGGTCATGATGCCGCTCCGTTTTGTTGGGAAACGAGATGTAGATACACATCTTCGAGACTCGGCGCGACGGATTGGGCATTGGATGCGGGAGCCGCTTCGCTCACCGCCCGAACCTGAATCCCATCCTGACGGCGGACGACTCCGCTGACGATGTGTTTCTGCTTGAGCGCAGGCAGGGACTCGGAGGGAACCACCCACTGCCAGACCTTCCCTTCCAGAGTCTGCAATAGTTTTTCAGGCGCGGCATGCTGGAGTTTGCGTCCTTTGTTGATGATGACGATCTCGGTGGCGGTCGCTTCCACGTCCGAGACGATGTGCGTGGAGAGGAAGATGATGCGCTCGCCCGAAAGATCGGAGAGCAGGTTGCGGAAGCGCACGCGCTCCTCGGGGTCAAGTCCCACCGTCGGCTCGTCCACGATGAGCAGCTGCGGATCGTTGAGCAGCGCCTGGGCGATGCCAACGCGTTGTTTCATCCCGCCCGAATACCCGCCCAGCGGTCGCTTCGCGGCATGGACGAGATTGACCAGCACGAGCAGTTCTTCGATGCGGCGGCGGGCGGACCTGGCGTCCAAGCCTTTGATGGCGGCGATGTATTCGAGAAATTCCTGCGCGCTCAGGTTGGGATAGATGCCGAAATCCTGCGGCAGGTAACCGAGCGTGGAACGCAACGCGTCGGGCGATTTGACCACGTCCACGCCGTTCCATTGGATCGTCCCTGCGCTGGGCTGGGTGATGGTGGCAAGCATGCGCATGAGCGTGGACTTGCCCGCGCCGTTCGGTCCCAGCAAGCCGATGACGCCAGGCTTCACTTCAAGATCAAAGTCGCGCAGCCCCCAGAAGTCGCGGCGGTATTGTTTGGAGAGGGATTGGATGGTGAGGTGCATGCAAGGTTCCTTTCGTTCAGTGAACATGACTCATGCCAAACCGAGCACGAGTCCCAGGATCAAAACCAGGAAGAACACGCTCTGCCCCGAATGGATGATGATGGGAAACCAGTTACTGCGGAAGCGCCTGCCCGAAAACGCAAGGATCAGGTCCGCTGGAAGCGTCGCCAGAATGCCCCAGGGCTGGTGCAGGTGATAAAAGGAAAACATCACGCCGTTCGCGACCCAGTCCCATTTGCCGAACACGCCTTCCATCTTCGGCAGCAACACGCCGCGAAAGAGGAATTCCTCTCCGAGAAACGTGTTGAACAACGCGCTTACAGAGAACAATGCGAGCATTCCCCACGCGCCGACCAACTGCACGCGCATTTCAGGCGTGAGCATGACAGAGAAATCGTAGCCTGCAGGTTCGGCGAAGAAGGGGAAGATTCCCGTCCACACGTCCACAAGGGTGGAGCGCAAACCAAATTCCAGCGCAGCGGCGAGCAGGCAGAGCGGGATGATCCACCACCACAGGGCTTTCTTCGTCTCTCCGCTTCGCGCGGACCTGGGGTGGTTCAGCCAGAACCGACGGCTGATCGTACTCGGACGGATGTTCCCCTCTTCGCGGTAGAGAATGATCATGGACAGAACGAACTGCCAGACCAGCCCGACGGTGATCAATTTCATCCGCAACAGACCTGCATCCAATGGAGCGAGACCTGCGCTCAGCGCGGGATACGTCACCCAGCCGAGAATCCACATCGGCGCGCCAGCCGCAAACCAGATTCCGAGAATCTGCCAGAGGGTGTATTGATTCTCCATAGACGTTGAAAGGTCTTGCCCTTTGTTTGTTGAAACAATTTCTTGCGTTGACATTTGATTGCTCCTGTTCTTTAGGGTTTTGACATCAATACCGCCAGCCCAGCCAATTCCAATAATGCAGGAACCAGACAAAACCAACCGCCGCGACCGTCACCAGCGTGTAATAGACTCGATAGGCGACTCCCCAATAGCGATGCTTCCATACCAGCATGGTGTAGACCAATGCGACGGGAGTCAGCAAGCCAGCCAGAACACCGAGCCCCATCACGATCTCGACGGTCAATGAGAGGCTGTGCAATTCCGATGGATGCATTGGGCGGAACCAAATCGCCAAGCCGACCAGAAACAGCGCGTTCAGCAGGCAGATTCCGAAGATGATCGAGTCAGCCGCGCGGGCGGAGCGGGAAGCGAGGCGATTCCGAATCGCGCGGATCACTCCCACGGGCAGCATGGACAGCAGGATCAAGAGGCAGACCTGGATCAACACCATGTTGAAACCGGGCGTCTCGTACCAACCCAACTTCACAAACCCATTTTGCGGCTGGATGTCGGTAAACAGGTGGGTGATGTTTCCCTTGTCGTCTTCGCGAAAGACAAGGGTAAAAGAGCCGTCCACCTGGCGGAAGTAGAGCGGCTCCACTTCCACAAACCGCAACTCGAGCCCTTCCATGGGAATGAGCAATGTGCCATCGCCGGGCGCGGTAACTTCAATCGTGAAGCCGCCCAAAAGCCCAACGACTTTTTCAGGGGTGGTGGCGTGACTGTTGGCAGCGCGATAAAAGCCCGCGAACAGTTCGGCGCGCTCCGCAAAGTCTGCAGGCGGCTGGGTCGGCTCGACCGCAGGTGCTGGATAGTAATGGTCGAAGAACGCTCGTTGGAATCCAACATGCTGAGGAGTCAACCCGCCATCCCTGGCGCCCAGACTGTTGTAGACCACATATACGCCCAGATGCTGATCGGGCAGAAGCAATAGCTGGCTTAACATCACTGGCGCGTACCCTTCATGCCCAAGCACCCACTGCCCGTTGTCAGTGAAATCAAACATACCGTAAGCTGTGCCACGCATTCGCGGGTCGGGGGTATACAGGGTGGTCAACATTTGCCGCGCGGTGTCTTCTTCCAAAATGCGCATCTCATTGGATTCGTCGCCATAGAAACCGCCCTCAAGCCGTGCGATCATGAAGCGCGCCATATCCGTAACACTTGTCTGATGAAAGCCTGATGGCAATACTGCCGATTGGGTCAGATAATCAGGGAACGACTGGAACGCGCCATCCGCGTACGTGTAACTCCTGGATACAAACGGGAGCAGATCAGCAGGCATTTGCGGCTGGACGGTTGAATGAGTCATGCCAAGCGGGTCGAAGATGTGTTTCTGTATGTACTCCTCATACGGTTCACCCGAAACGCGCGCCACAATATAGCCTCCCAACATGGCGTTATAGTTCGAGTAGCCCGCTGCTTCTCCAGGCGGACGCACCCGACCCGGGAAATTCGCCACCAGCCATTCGCGCTCCGTCATCAGTTCGTCCGCGTTCTGCGTCACACTTTCGAGCCAGCGGTCTTCGATTCCCGACGTGTGAGTCATCAAATGCTTCAGCGTGATCGGTTGTGGATAGGTGTCTGGAATGCGGAAGTCGAGATAGGTGTTGATGTCCGCATCCAGATCCAGTTTGCCCTGCTCGACGAGTTGCATCACCGCCGTCCAGGTGATCACTTTGCCAACCGAGCCAGTGCGGAAGATCGTCGTCTCGACGTCAACGGGGATTTTGTTCTCCACGTCCGCGTAGCCGTAACCTTTGGCAAAGAACAACTGCCCGTCCTTGACGACCGCGACAGCCGCGCCGGCGATGTGATACTCGTCCATTTGACGGGTGATCAAGTCGTCCAGGAATGTTTCCATCTCCGCCGCGTCGGTCGGACCCTGCGCATGATTCAGCGATATGGGCATTCCCTCCCCCGAAGCCGCTCCGCCCGTCCCGGCCGCGACAGGTGCGACGACGGACAGCAGCAACGTCAGAGTCAATATGAACACTGCGGGTCTCTTGAGGATGGAAATTACCTTTGGAGTTGACATGTTGTTTCTCCTTCTCGTTTTCAGACGGGTTTCTTCATGGATCGACAAACTTTTCTTCTTTATTGGCTTCAGCTCTGTACCTGCTTCTCTTCCGTCCGCGAGAGACGCTCCGCGCCCGCGACGAGGGTCACAACGATGGCGGCGATGACAAAAAACACAATTTCCAAATTGAACAGGATGCCACCCGTCACTGCAAATTTCGCTGGCATGAACATACCAAACGTATTGCCCGAAGCATGAAAAAGCGTGACGAGCAGGAGACTGCCGCGCGTGTTGTTGTAGAGCCAGGTGTACAACACCGCCAAAGCCAGATGGGCGACGGTGAACCAGGCGAAGGAACCCTCGCCGTTTAAACCCGTCCCGAAAAATTTCGGCAGGTGCCAGACTGCCCAAATCACGCCGACGATTAAACTCGCAATCAACGCGTTGTACTTCGCCTGCAATCTTGGCAGGACGTATCCGCGCCAGCCCATCTCTTCACCGTTGGTGAGAATCTCGAAGATGATCCACGGGACGACGAGCATGAGCAGGGGCGCGTCGAGCGGGACGACGTCGCGAATCATCGGGCGGGAAAAATCCGCAGGGACGCCCGTTAGCAGGGCAGTCAACAACAACGCGGCAAATCGCAGGGCAGGTAAAAGGAGGAGGGCAACCATCCACCACTTCCAACCCACGCTCCAGAGGAAGAAGCGCTTGAACAACTTCACCGCTTCATTTTTGTCCAGAGTCAGCCACGTCATAAACAGCGAGGCGAAGATGAATCCCCAGCCGAGCGTCATGGCGACGAAGAACGGAACTTTGAATGGCAGGACGCCCGAATTGGATAGGTCGATCGTCCAGGTGTAGAGGAACATTAGGATGAGGCCGACGACCAGCGAATGACGTTTGAGGAAGGCTTTCATAGCAACTCCTTTGGCTTTCAATTTCGGACTGCCGCGCTTGTTTGCAGTGCGGTTTGACTCTGCTCATCGTTACGAACGTAACTTGACAGGTGTGCCCAGTTTCCGTTCCAATCCCTCGCGGCCCCAGCGCATGATGGTCTCGAAGTTTGCGCGGACGATTTGCGGCGCGAACGGGACGGGAAGGTTCATCCACCAGCGGCCCGGTCGCACATGGACGTTGAAGCGGATCTCCGTGCCTCCATCGATCGGCGTGAACGTCCACTTGCAGATGCCCTCCAGGTCGCCGTTCGCGCGTCCCTCGAGTACCCTCCTGCTTTCGAGCCGGATCATCTCGAGGTCGAACACGAGCGTGTACGGCATCCAACTACGCCACCCCTGACGCAGAACGGTTCCGACGCCGCTCTCATCGCCGCTGCGCAGCACCTCGACCTTCCGGATGCCTCGCCACCAGGAGGGCCAGGCGGCGTAGTTCGCCAGGGTCTCCCAGATGCGCTCGATATCCGCGGATGTTCGCCACACGGTTTGAAAGCGATAGCTGGTCGCCGTTTCATCTTCAGCCCCTTTCAATACAGTATTGACAATGTCCCTTTTCATGGTTTTCTCCTTTCATTTTCAAGGCATATCCATGCCGGTCAGATACTTGATCAAGACGATCTTTTCGTCAGCGCTCAAGTTCACGCCCATATTCTCCATCTGCGCCAGGGATTTTTCCCATTCAGCGCCGGTCTGTTTGGTCTGCTTGAGCAATTCGACGCTGTGACAGCGGGCGCAACGGCTGTTGATCAACGAGGCGCCATCCTGAAGCGACAGTTCCTGAGTCACGGGCAAGGTCGCATTCCGGTCATCCATATTTGACTTTGCGATAAAGGCTCCAACGACTGCAACGAAAATAATCGCGAAGGAAAATATGAGGAACAACTTTCTGGTTTTCATGATTCGTTTCAGCCTCTCAAGAGTTCTTCCACAGGCTGGCTTAACAGCCTGTGGAAGAACAACGGCAATCGCATCAGAACAACCAGTAGCGGGCGGTAGCCATGGTCAACATGGCGATGACCAGCATGATGAAATCAATCTGTTCGGCAAGGTTCAGGCGCTTTTCCAACGCCTCCATGTGAGCGACCTGCTCGGGTGTCGGTCCCTTGCCCGAGGCGATGATCTGGCCTCCCAGCGCAGCCATCTTCTCCGAGGTGGGACCAACGCCAAGACCGCCCGCCAAAAAGGCGACCAACGAGGCAACCGAGCCGATGGTGAAACCAATGCCCGGACCTGAAGCCATCCATGCCGCGTTGAATCCACCCGAGGAGAACCAAAACAGCACGCCGCCCGCCAGGATCGTCAGCAGGCTGGTGCTCATCATGAAGATCGGATACTTACGCCGCTCCATCAGATTCTGCATAAACTGCGGACCCGTCGCGCCGATGGCTTTGACCGAAGGCTTGACGAAGAACAGATACGATACTGCCGCGCCAGCCCACAGAATTCCAGCCACCACATGGACGAAACGAAGCAGGTTCAAAAGATAGATATTCATGTTCAACTCCTTTTGCGAATATTTACTTGCGCCATTAAACGACAACTCGAATGCCCTGAGGGGTTACTCAATTACCCGAAAATTCACCCAAAATGTGCTACAATTTTTTCACCTTCCCCCTTTAGTGGCGATTTGAGCGATTGCATCTTTTCTACGACCCAGAGAAACAGAAAAGGATGAGGAGAGACTTGGAACTTCCAGGTTCGTTTGGCGATTGGCTCAAAGCACGCCGCAAAACGCTCGACCTGACGCAGGAGGAATTGTCGTCGCAAGCGGGTTGTTCCGTCTTCGCCCTGCGCAAGATCGAAACGGGGGAACGCCGACCCTCCAAGCAGCTCGCAGCATTGCTCGCCGACGCGCTTCAAATTTCCGAGGACGACAAGCCGACCTTCATCCGTGTGGCGCGCGGAGACCTCACCGCTGAACGCCTGCAAACATCCCAACCTGACTCAAAACCCGCTTCTCCCTCTCCCCAGCCTGCTTCCCACCATCTGCCTTTGCCTCCCACCCCCCTGCTGGGACGCGACCCCGAACTCGCCGCAATGGACCGCATCTTCAATGAGTCTCCCTGCCGCCTGCTCACGTTGACAGGCATGGGCGGCATCGGCAAGACGCGGCTTGCCATCGAATTTGCCTCCCGCCAGCAAAGCAGGTTCCCCGGCGGGATCTTTTTTATCTCACTCGCCTCCCTAATTTCGCCGGACCTCATCATCCCCACCATTGCAGAAGTTTTTGGATTGACGTTTTCCGGGCCAGCCAACCCGAAAGACCAATTATTGAATTACATGGCTAATCGCATTAAACAACCCTCCCTCCTGGTGTTTGACAATCTCGAACACTTGCTTGCGCCTTATGCACAGGGAAACGCCGCCTCAGAGGTAACAGGGTTGGTGGTGGAAATCCTGGAACGCCTGCCCAATTTGAAGATCCTGGCGACTTCCAGAGAGCAACTCAACCTGCATGGAGAGTGGATGTATGAACTGCATGGTTTACCCGCACCTCCAATGGATTTTGCCACCAGGTTGGAGGATTACGGCGCGGTCAAATTGTTTATACTCAGCGCCCGGCGGGTGCAGGCGGATTTCGAAATCCAAAAGGATGAACAGCCGGCTCTGATTCGAATCTGCCGCTTATTAGAGGGGATCCCTCTGGCAATCGAACTTGCCGCAGCCTGGGTTGGAATGCTTTCCTGTGAGGAGATTGCGCATGAAATCGAATCCAGCCTGGACTTCCTGACCACTTCAATGCGGGACGTCCCCGAGCGACATCGCTCACTACGTGCAGCAATCGACCATTCTTGGAGGTTGTTGTCAGATAATGAACGCCGCGTCCTTCGCCGATTGTCTGTTTTCCATGGGGGTTTTTCTCGCCACGCGGCCGAACAAGTTGCCGGCGCATCCCTGTCATCGTTAGCCTCTTTGCACGCCAAGTCGCTCGTGCACCGGACGGAGAGTGAGCGATTCGACCTGCACGATTTGCTCCGGAAATACACCCTGATGAAACTCGAGGAATCGCCGGAGGAACTGGCAAATACAAAAGATATCCATTGTGTTTACTACTTGGATTTTTTGGGGGACCGCGAAGGCGACCTCAGAAACGAACGGCAGCATATGGCTATGGCTGAGATCAGCGCAGAGATCGAGAATATTCGGGCGGCATGGCATCACGCGGTGATTCATGACCAAGTTGCTAAACTTCGGAAACCAATCCTGAGTTTTTGGTTCTACGATATTCGCGGATGGTTTCAAGAGGCTTATGCTCTTTTTCGTTGGACTATCGAGGAATTGGACACAAAAAATGAGCCGGGTCAGAAAGGAAATCTGGAAACAATCATTGCCCGAGAACACATCCGGGCCAACCTCGCCTGGTTTTGTGTAAGACTCGGAAAGTTCGATGAATCTCGCAATTTGTTGCGCCATAGTTTGACTTTGCTTCGTTCCCATGGCGCAAATACGGAGCTGTTGAATACACTCCATCATATGGGAGCTTTGGAAAGGCTGGCTGGCAATTTCGTTCTTTCACAAGAGCTTTTCTTGGAAATGCTCGATCATGCAACAAGGATGGAGGCTCGATGGTACATAGCACTTGCTCATGGTAACGTCGGAGTGGCAAAACTCGCTCTCGGAGATTACCAGGAAGCGCGTGCCCGGCTTTATACCGCTAACACCATCTTTCGGGAAGTCGGCGATCGGCGCATTCTCGCGGTCGGCCTCCAGTTCTTCGGAGAGGCATTACGGAATCTGGGGGAGTATGTGGAAGCGCAGGATTGCCTGAATGAAAGCCTGAAGATCAGCAGGACCTTTGGCGATCGTTGGATAAGTGGTCTATCTCTTAACCAGTTAGGCTTGGTTTTCAAGGCGAAAGAAGAGTATGGAGAGGCAATTCGCCTGTTTCGTGAATCACTGGCACAACTTCGGGAGATCAATGAATTCTGGAGTATGTTACAAGCGCTCAATAGTCTTGGGGCTGTTTACCTCACCCTGGGCGCTTATTCCGAAGCCCAATCTGCCTTTTGTGAGTCGCTGTCTATCGCGGGACATGAACAGATTCTGCCTGAGGCGTTGGATGCTTTGATTGGAATGGCGGATACCCTCAGGGAGGAAGAGGATCTTGAAGAAGCGCTGGCAATGGTGTTGCTTGCCTTAACCCATCCTCACATCCGGCTTGAATCGAAAGCCCGTGCGGAGGGGATTCTCACCAAATTGACAGTCCTCCTGTCTCCACAGCAGGTTGAGGCTGCTCATGCATGGAAAAACGGAAAAGCCCTTCACGAAGTCATCTCCGAAATTGTACAGACTGGACGAATTTACATCCAGTCGGATAGGTCAGTTGATCTTCCGTGATGAATGGGATCGATTCTCCAACCTTCTTTGGCGAGTGGTTGAAACGCCGGCGCAAAGCGCTCGACCTCACACAGGAGGAATTGGCAGCGCGCGCGGGCTGTTCCGTCTTCGCCCTGCGCAAGATCGAAACGGGGGAACGCCGCCCATCCAAGCAGCTCGCAGCATTGCTTGCCGACGCGCTTAAAATTCCAGAAGACAACAGGCAGACATTCATCCGCGCGGCGCGTGGAGATTTGACGGTTGAACGTCTGCACACATCCCGGCCCGACTCGAAATCCACTTCTCCCTCCCCTCAACCTGCTTCCCACCATCTGCCTTTACCTCCCACCCCGCTTTTAGGACGCGACCCCGAACTCACGGCGATGGAACGCATCTTCAACGAACCTCCCTGCCGCCTGCTCACGTTGACAGGCATGGGCGGAATCGGCAAGACGCGGCTTGCCATCGAATTTGCCTCCCGCCAGCAAAGCAGATTCCCCGATGGCGTCCATTACGTTCCCCTGGCATCGATCAACTCGGCGGAACTGATCATCCCGGCGGTTGCTGAAACGCTTGACTTTTCGTTCTCAGGCCCCGCCGACCTGCAGGAGCAATTGTTCAATTTCCTCGCCCAAAACATAAAACAGCCTGCCTTGCTGGTTCTCGACAACCTGGAGCATCTGCTGGCACAATCTTCCAGCGCGGCGGAGCTGGTTGCAGAGATCCTCCAGCGCTTCCCCAACATCAAGATCCTCTGCACCTCGCGTGAACGCCTGAACCTGCACGGCGAATGGACCTACGAACTCCACGGCCTGCCCATTCCTCCATACGAATTCCTCGACAAACTCGAGGAGTACAGCGCGGCGGAACTATTCCTCCAGCGCGCACACCAGATCCACGCCGAATTCGAATTGACCGAAACCGATAGACCCTCCCTGGTGCGCATTTGCCAGATGGTGGAAGGCATCCCGCTGGCGATCGAACTCGCCGCGGCATGGATGGGAATGATCTCCTGCCGCGAGCTCGCGCAGGAGATCGAGAGGAACATCGATTTCCTGACCACCTCCATGCGCGACATTCCCGAACGTCACCGCTCGCTCAAGGCGACCTTCGACCACTCCTGGCGCCTGCTGTCAGACGAGGAGCGCGACGCCTTGAGCCGCCTCGCCGTTTTTCACGGCGGCTTCGACCGTCTCGCCGCGCAAAAGGTCGCAGACGCGACCCTGCCTCTTTTGGCGTCGCTGGTCTCCAAGTCCCTCGTGAGGCGCACGGAGGACGGACGTTATGACCTGCACGAGGTCATCCGCCAATATGCCTTGTCCCATCTGGAGGAGGAATCAGAAAAATATTTTGAAAACCACGACCGTTACTGTGAATATTATCTCGCCCTCGCCTCCGAATACGAGAAAAAACTAAAGAGCGCCCATCAACAAGTCGCAGTGCATCAGATGTCGGTTGAACTGGATAACATGCGGGCAGCCTGGGACTGGGGGATCAAGCGCGGCAAATTCGAAGCACTTGGCAGGGCAGTCCGTTCGTTCGGCTGGTTTTACGAGGTCACAGGCATGCTGCAGGATGGCATCGAGCAACTTGAGTTATTGGTACGGGCATCGAGCAGCGAGTCGGGCGACAAACAAGTAAAAAGGGCATTAGGCTCGGCGCTTGTCCATCAGGGGCTGCTGAATTTCCGAACAGGTGAGTTCATCCACGCCGTGAAGTTATATGAGAGGAGCATCGTCATTCTTCGATCTGTTGATGCATATGCGCCCCTCGCTGACGCGCTGATCTTCAGCGGTACGATCTCTCACCTGAATGGGGATTACCTCAAAGCAAAAGCCTTGATACAGGAAGGCTTGCTGTACGCGCAGACGGCGAATGATTCGTGGTTTGCCGCTTATGGCATATACAATCTGGGGCATGTTGACAGCCTGCTGGGCGAATACCAGAAAGGCTACGAACAAATGCAGGCGGGGATGAAACTCTGGCGGGAACTCGGCGATCCCCACTCCATATCGTTAGGGTTGAACTTTCTGGTCGAAACCCAGATCGCGCTTGGGCAGCACGAGGCGGCGGTCACTGCCATGCGGGAAAGCATCGCTCTCTGCGAACAGACGAAGAATCGCTGGGGATTGGGAACTGCGTATCGCTATCTCGGTCTGGCAACCCTGGCAATAGGTCGATACGACGAAGCGCAGGATTATCTCCAAAAAAGTCTTGACGTATTTGGAGAGTATTTCAAGGGCTGGGATATTGCCAGGACGCTGATTTATATCGGTGAGACGAACATCCAGAAAGGGAACCTGCCCCAAGCCCGTCAAACCCTGCTGGATGCCTTGCGCCTCGCGCGTGACGTGCATTCAACTCCGCTCATCCTGGACGCCATAACGGATCTGGCATCCCTGGACATGCGCTCCACCCCCGAACAGGCTGCGATCCGGCTGACGGTGGTCATGGGTCATCCCGCTGCCACCAGCGACATGAAGGAACGCGCCTGCCGGCTGCTGCAGGAATTGGAAAGTCAATTGGGTGTAGAGCAAATGCAAAGGATCGGGGAAGGGGGATCGAAGCGTTCCCTGGAAGCGATCGCAGCCGAATTGGTCTGACCTTCATTGTTCTTGTTTTGCTTCTTTATTAAGGGGGTACTTCAAGCCAGCAATCCCATCAGTTGAAAAGTTAAAAAGGACAATCCGAAAGGGTCTTGTCATTTTCCCATTTTCCGTTTATTATGTCATCCATCAACATGTCGTCAGACGACATATCAGAGAGATATCATGAACCAACCTGCTGAACTCCCCCTCACCGAAACCACCTATTTCATACTATTAAGCCTTTCGCCAAAGCCAAAGCATGGATATGCCATCATGAAGGAGGTACAGGCGATCAGCGATGGCCGTATCATCCTCAGCACAGGCACCCTATACGGCGCGCTCAAACGCCTGCTCGATCAAGGCTGGATCGTCCGCCTGGAGGAATCCACTCCCAAAGGCAACGTCCGCGACCGCAAGGTGTACAAACTCAGCGAGCACGGGCAGCGCGTGCTGAAGGATGAAGTTGCCCGCCTGAACAAACTGCTCACAGCGGCGGGAAACCGCATGGTCGAGGAGCATGCATGAACGGAAAGGCGCGGCTGGCAGACAGCGCGAGGAAGACCTTGAAAAGTTTGCCGCGCCTGGTGGCCACCCTCGGTTGTGCCGGTTTGTTGATTGGCGGTTTGGGCGTCATTGCCATGCAGGGTTTGGCTCTCGTCCTTGACAACGATACCCAAAAACGTGTCGTCCACATTTTCATCGCCGACCTGAACGACGACGGTCATCAGGATGTCTTCATGGTGACCAACCAAATGCACAGCATCGCCTTCAACGACGGGACTGGAAGGTTCAAGTCCAGCAAGGAACTTTTCATGCGGAAGTACGCGCTGGCGCTGGGCGACCTGAATGGGAACGGGCAGTTGGATGCCATCCTGACGAAATTCGAAAATGGCGAGATGGGAGGAGATCTGATTTTGGAATGCGGTGAGATGTCATCCGATTATATTTTCCCGGTTAGCACGGTGGATATTCCAAACCAGGTCTTTGCGGTACGGGATGGAAATCGCGATGGTGTCCCGGAAGACTTTGTCGCGGGCTGTTGTGGCGGCGGCACGACGATGATGAATTATGAGTTCCTGCCTTCGGATCGCCGTCCCTGCCTTGGATCGGATCCTCCCGCGGCTGGAGCACTGGGCGATCTGAACGGCGATGGCTCGCTCGATGTCTTCCTCGCCAAAGGGTGGATGCTTGTAAATGGGGAGCCTCAAAGCACCACACCGAACGAAGTCTGGTTCAATGACGGAACGGGGAACTTCACCGATAGCGGTCAGAGGTTGGGAAATTCACAGAGTTTTTACGCGGCGTTGGGTGACTTGAATAATGATGGTTTTCTGGATGCGGTGGTTGGCAACCGCGAGGGAGGCGAGGTCTGGTTCAACAACGGCCAGGGCAACTTTACCAAAGGAAGCCAGCGGTTGGGACGCGGTGCAACCAGCATCATTTTTGTCAGCGATCTGGATGCTGATGGCGACCTGGATCTGTTCCTGGGCGGAAACTCTTCGATCCGAGTCTGGTTGAACGATGGTTCAGGAGGATTCGAATTGGGGCAACGCATCAAGTACAGTCGATATGATGGCGTTGCAGTCGGCGATGTGACCGGTGACGGCATCCCTGATGTTTTCGTTGGCGGCCCCGATTCTTATCAAGTGTGGCACGGGAATGGTGATGGCCATTTCAGCGCCAAGGGTCAGTTCCCATATCGGTGACCGCATGAGATCGTATCTTGTGGATCCGCTCACCCATTTTTATCGACTGCTCCTGAACGCCTATCCGCCCTCGTATCGCGCACAGTTCGGACGCGAGATGTACGACACATTCATTGAGGGCGTGGAAGACGCAGAAACTCATGGGACTCTCGGCTGGTTCCTGCTCAAGGAATTGCGCGATACACCAAGGGCGCTCGCAAACGCGTACTGGGATGGGTGGAGGACAAAACTGCAATCGGGGATGCAAGTCCTGCAGGACATCGCTTCGACCTCCGACCTCCCGCCTGCTCCTCCAGACGGACGCGAGTCTTGGCGTCAGGCTTTCCTCGAGTTGAGCCTGTTCGCCGTCGCTGCATTTTTGCTCATCGTGGTCACTTACTTCGACGGCCTGCACGCGGGCTGGCAGCGCGATCCTGAATTCCTCGGCAAGGTGATCATGCCGTTGACGCTGCCCTTCCTGTTCCTCGGTCTGTGGCGCGGACTGCCGCGTTGGGCGTACCCGTTTGGCGGGCTGTTGATGGGATATCAGGTATTCGTCTCGTATCAATCCAGCATGTGGCTCTTCCTGTTCGTCATGGTGTTGGCTTTCCTCGCGTTGGCAGTCGCTGAGGTCATTACCAATCCTCAACGTTCGCTCCTGCCGCTTCCGCTTCGGCGCATCGGACAGAGTATTTCTGTAGACTGGACGCGTCTGTCCTTTGGGATGTTCGGTGCGATGCCATTGGTCATCCTGCTCGCATTCGACGATGCCCACGTGGACAGCCGTACACCTTACCTCGCCCTATCCGCCTTGACAATGGTGGTCTGCGCTTTGATCTACTGCCGAAGCCGCGAAAGGACTTTGCAGATCTCCGCGCTCCTCGCGGGACTGACCTTCTCGATCTGTGGCGCATGGCTGGACAAGATCCATTTCGCCGGCGGCCTGATGAATTGGGTCACGGTTCCGTCCGCGGGCATCGAAGAGATGTTCTGGTTGCTGAGATTATGGCTTCAGTGGGGGCTTCTCATCCTGTCGCCGGTCCTCCTCACCCTGTTGGGACGCGCCGTCAGCCTCAAGCGCGCGATCTGATTGGAGGCTCGAACGATGCTGAATTTGATCATTTTCATATCGCCAGTCTTGCTGCTCATTATCACCGGCATCCTCGTCCGTGCGCGGGGAAACTCCGAAACCGCCGGGCGGCGCTACTTCCTGTTTTTAACCTGGACCACCATCGGGGCGCTGGCATTGACCCTCCTCAATTGGATCTTCCCTCGTTCCATCTTTGGTTATGGAATGGCATTATTTCCCGTGATCCCCGGGCTGGTAGTATTGACCCTCCTGCACTGGCGCGAATGGAATGCCTTAAGCCGCTGGACGAAGATTCCCATTTTGTCTGCGGGGAGCATCCTGCTGGTGACTATCTTCGCACAACTTGCGAATGTTATCCTGAACGGTGACATTTACCAACGCGAATCGCTGTTTTTTGGGATGGCGCTGCTTACCGTCGCGGTGTTCATGTTCATCGTCTGGAGGTGGGGAAAGCGTTCTCCGCTCCTGCTTGTCCTTATAAATGTTCTTTATCTGACGATTTTTCTGGCGTTCGATCTGGGGTCGCTACCCATGTTCACCGAAACCGCGCCTGGGCAGATGCATCTGCATGCCCTGGGTATGTTGGCTTATCTCACAATTCCAGGCTTGACCATCCCGGTCATGGCGATGTTGACGGCGGGCGCGTTAAACACATCCTCCACCACCGACGAAATCAAGAAGAGCACATGGAGTCCGATCCTTGTGCGGTTGACTCTCTTCATCATTTTGCTTGGATTGCTTTTATATGTATTTCGATGGCTTTGGCTGTGGGATGGGACCGAAGATGGCATTCGCATACTTTTCATAATGATGGTGTCAGTCATTGCAGCCATCTCGGGAACATTGATTATCATCCTGACCGTCTCCGGATGGTCGCGTTGGGCTGGTGCGATTTTCGCAATGGTGGTAATCGGTTCGATCTATTTTGCAATCTTTACCGGCTTTGGGTTTGGGGAGGAGAGTACAAATTATTCGGTTACCGAGGAACGTGCCCTGCGTATTCAGGAGTCCATTGAAGATTACCGGACGAAAAATGGAAATTACCCAATGGAACTGGACGATCTGGTTCCGGGTGAAATGTGGCGGATCCCACTCCCGATGATTATGCCGGGGCAGGGCTGGTGTTATCAGGGCGGCTCGAACTATTACCGCCTCGGCGCGGTCTATCGTGAGCATTGGAGTTCGCCATATCTTGAAGTGCGCGTGTACGCCTCCGCGGGGAACGTACCGCAGGGAAACTGGGAATGTGACGAGAAGCTGGCTGAGGTGATGTCGCAGAACAGTTTTTATAGCCCTCCGCCCACACCGGACCCGCTTCCTGCCAGCGAAGTTTCGGTCCCGCGCGTTGTCGTCGAGCCGATCCTTCAGGCGCGATCCTTTTCAGTCGGCGATTGGTCACCGGACGGGAAATTCCTCGTCTTCGGTTTGACAGAATATTTCATGACGGACGGGATCGAACACGTGACGATCGACCTGCGTTTCCTCGACGTGGACAGCGGGGAGATCTGCCAGCCCAGTCAAAGCAAATGGACGGTGGAACAATCGAACGGTCTGCGCGAGCATTCCGCCTGGCTGGCAGACGGACGCTTCCTATACGTGACCGAAACTGGAGCAATGACCCTGTTCCGTCCCTGCGCTGATGAGGTGGAGAACCTGACTGATCGGTATCCGGTCAAGTTCACGCATGTGATGTCATCCGACGAGGAAGGCGGGCACATCCTGCTGAAGAATGAAGAGGCGTATTGGCTGATGGACGGGATCAACCTCGAGGTGAGGAAGATCGAGGGCGTCCCAACAGAGTCGTACCGTCCGTGGTATGACTGGTCGCCGGGCGGCGGACGTCTGGCGCTGTCCCTGATGAGCGGAGCGGAGATCGAGGACGAGGCGTTCCTGTACATTGTGGATTGGGCGAGCGCGCAGGTGGAGGACGTGATCCCGCTCGAAGGCGCGTCGGATGCGAACCTGCCCATCGTCGAATGGCTGACGCGTGACGAACTGCTGTTGCACGGAAGCACGCTGACGGTGTTGGACTTCCGTTCCGAGCCGCCCGCCGTGACCGATGTCCTGCGCGAAATTTTCCTGCTGGACATCGCCTACCCATTCGATGTTTCAAGCATGGATTCTGTCCGCTCGAGGGATGGGGAAGGTTACTACATCGGGGTACAGGTCAACCATCCGCGTAATACGGATGCATACGTTTATTCCTCGAGGACGGGACAAGTCGATATTTTTACGCACGACGTCAGCACACTGGTTTTCTTTCCGACGGGTCAATGGATGCGTTTGTTGAAATGGGAAGACGAGCCGACGTTTCGCGATAAATACGAACTGGTCTGGATGGATCAGTCAAATGAACAGATGCGGCTGGAGGTGGAAGGTCATGTCCCGCGCGCCAATTTTCAGATGATCCCCAGAATAATGCCAGACACCTCCCATCTGATTTTCACTTCCTCGCAGGGCATTTCGCTCGTGTCGATACCCGATGGTAAAACAACCGCCTTTTGGGAATTGTCGAGCCGCGCGGAATATTTCGACGTGTTTCCCTCGCCGTTCGGCGAGGGGTTGATCGTTGCTTCGGATGGGGATGGGTTGTATTACATTCCGCTTTCATCAAAATGAGGCACCGGAAGGAGAAGCGTTCTCATGACGACAATGCTCTTGAGCCAGTTGGGCATCATCCCCGCCATATTGATCGCACTGACGGGGCTCCTGATCCTGCGCGGCGAGGACAAGGAAAGAAACACGCCTCGCTTTTTGTTATTTTTGCTGGGGGTGATGGTGTTGTTTCAACTGGCTCTTTTCATCATAAGACGTTATTTCACTGAGCCGTATAACCAGCCGATATTTCAAGCGACCTGGCTGCTGGCACCCTCCATCCTGGGAATTCTGGCGCTCATCCTGCTGAATGCAAGGACAGCATGGATAAATATGAACCGCAGGACCAGGATGGCGGCTGGGTTGCTGGCTCTGGTGATGGCATTTCTGTTCGCGCTGAACCGGGATTCCCAGTGGGGCTTGGAATTTTTGATCCTGCCGGGAGCGCTAATCCTGTCGATCGGGTGGGCGCTGGGAAGACCACATCCTCGGCTGGCAGTCATCTTGAGTTTGTTTTCCATCGCCGTCCTCTTATTCACAAACTGGATAATGACCCATCCTCCTGATTACGACAACCCAAACGTTCGTGTGTTCGGCATGGTGTTGTTCCCCCTATTTTATATCGTCCCCGGGCTTTCGGTGGTCATGTCGGCGGTGTTATTCACCGACAGCCTGACGCAGGAGGAGGAAAGCCTGAGCCGTTTTCATCGAGCGGTAAAGATCACATTTAGCGCAAGTCTGATTTTATATCTGGCGTATATCATTTATTGGGGCTCGATATGGGATCATACCGATGATGGTCTTCTGGGGTTGTCTCTCGTGCAGCCCTCAGCGATCACAGCCATCGGCGCCGGCATGGTCATGATACTTGCAACGCGCGGCAAATCGCGCCCGGTCGGCTTGTTGTTCATGCTGATTGTGCCGGTCATGCTCAATCAATCCTTTGAAAGAGGCTGGCGCGTTTCCTACCATGAGATCACTGAGGGAAGGGCGGAACGTATCGCTGGCGCGCTCGACCAGTTCAAAGAACGCGAAGGTCATTACCCCGAATCTCTGAACGAATTGTCTCCGCGCGATCTTCTATTCATCCAACAGCCGATGATCCTGGCAGGAGAGAAATGGTGCTATGAAAGTGACGGGAATTATTACCGGCTGGCGGCATTCTACCGGGAATTCTTCAGCGCGCCGGTTTCCCTGCGCCTCTACAAATCTGCCGGGGACGTCCCGACAAGTCCGATTCCATGCGAGGAACGATTGGCGGAAATGAAGGGAAAATATTATTCCCCGATGGAGGACCCGAACGCGATGCAGCCGCCCACGCCCGCGCCTCTCCCCACCAGTGTTGTCAACACGCAAAGGCAAACCGTTCAACCCATCGTTCGTGCGCCTGCGGTTTCGGTCGGCAAATGGTCGCCGGATGGAATGTACCTCGTGCTTGGTTTGCCCAGGACATCCGGGAATCAATCGGCGATGAGTTTATCCTTTCTCAAGGCGGATTCCGGCGAGATCTGTCCGGCGAGCGAAACTCAACAGGCAACAGGAATGGAAGATGGCGTGCGTGAACACTTCGCCTGGCTTCCCGATGGACGCCTGTTGTACGTTCCCGCCTCCGGGGAAATGGCGCTTCTTTCCCCGTGTGAGCCTGATTCTGTTTCATTGACCGACTCCTACCCTGTGACCTTCACCCACGCGCTCGATTATCACGAAGGGACCGGCCGCGTCTTATTGAAAAACCAGAACTCCTTCTGGATTCTGGACGGGCACAACCTGGAAGCGATTCAACTCCCAAATGTCACTCCAAATCCGTTCGACTTACATTGGGATCATTTTGATTGGTCGCCGGAGGGAAACCGCATTGCCATCTCGCGCCTGAACGGGCGGACTGCGAGGGAAGGAAGCACGCTCTTCATCGTAAACGGCACAACCGGCGCGGTGGAGTATGAACTTCCCATGGAAGATGCCACCGACCAAAGTGCACCGATGGTGATATGGACGTCAGAGGAGGAATTGTTATTCAGCGGGGACAACGCGCTATTTCTCGTTGACTTCAGTGTGGTTCCTCCAAAATTCATAGATGTCCTGCGCGATATCTTCCTGCTCGATATTTCCTACCCGAACGACGTCTCGACCTTTGCATGGGAAGGACATCACATCTCGATCCGCGTCAATCATCCGCGCAATCAGGGTATCTACGTCTTCCACCCCGAAACCAGTCAGGTGGAGATCATCCAGCCAAAATCTGCCAGCCCCTTGCTGTTCTTCCCGAACGGCGAAATGGTGGAAATGGCAAATTACATTGGCGACCCGCCTTCGGAAGATATCTACGAACTGATCTGGGTGGACGCGCCGGACACCGCCTCGCCAATCATCACAGTGCAGGGACATCTGCCGCGCAACTATCCAAACCTCTTCCCGCGCTATCTGCCGGAGTCATCGCAACTCGCCTTCAGTTCCTCACAAGGCGTCTCGCTGGTCTCGATCCCTGACGGCGAAACGGTCGGCTTCTGGGAACTGGCAGGCGGAGGCGGTTACTCCTCTTATGTGGTTCCGCCATCTGCCTACCCAGCCTTGGTCGTGGTCGCGGATGGAGACGGGTTGTATTACATTCCGCTGAGATAGGGAGTATTGAGTTTAGTCCGGGAACTCCGCTTATGTGTTCGATCTTTGCGTACCTCTCGCGCTCGATTGCAGATGATTTGAAACCCGAACCTTGGCAAATCATGCTCCTGAAATGAAACAGGGTCACACATCCTCGTTCATCCGTGTGGACAGATACTGCTCAAGGTTTGGGCCGTTCGGATTGTTCAACATTGCATCCACCCAGGCTTGACGCTCGAAGGCGAGCAGTGCCCCATCCCAAACACAGGCGGTCAATCCTGTGGGTGTTTTGTATTCCAGTTTTTCCACTTCATCTTTCGGCGAGACAAAGACGTGATGATGTAGTTCGTTCTCGTCCGCCCAGAAATCCACGAAGGAGAAGATCGCGCCGCGCCCGTCATTGACGCCGATGAAGCCGACGTTGTAATGCGGCTTGTCGCGTGCAACCTCCTGCAAATGCTCCCACAAAACGGACTTCGACGTTTCGATCACATGCGGACGCGCCAGCGGCATCCGATAGGAAAGGCTGTATACTTTCAACCTCCAGTCGTCATTCTCCCACAATTCCAGAAATCGAATGGGACGTTTTTTTTCAACGGTTCAACCAGTTTGAACATGGCTCATCTCCTCGTTTGCGATGAATAGCGGATCCTCATTCCTGATTGTACCCACCATCTCCAAAACGGATTCAATGACGATCCCGGGCTGGTCGAAGATGACGTTGTGCCCGCTTCTCTCTGCGACGATGCGCCTGCCGCGCGTTGACAGGGATGTGATCTCCGCCTGAAGTTTTTGCCAGGCGGCTTCGTAGTCGTCCCGCACCTGCTGACCGAGCGATGGTGGAACAGCATTCGCATCGAGTTGACCATGGCTGATGACGGTCAGTGGAAGATCGCCGAGCGTGGAAACAGGCTGGGTTTCCGCGGCGTATACGCTTTCTGATTCGGCAAGCATGGATTCAAGATGGTTGTCACTGGAAGCCATCACGCCTTGCATTTGCGCCACGAGCTCCTTCGAGAGCGCTCCGTTATCACCGATCTGCACGGGGCTGGGTTTGAGGGCAAAGATGCCGAGTTTGCCCATCAGTTTCATTGCGCCCATCATGCCTTTCATTGAGTTGACCATCTTTACCATCGCTTCGGGGAAGTGTTTCATCTGCTTTTCATGGGCGGAATCCACCATCACCAGGCCAGCAACCTCACCTGGATACTTTGCCGCGAATTGGCGGGCGATGACTCCGCCGAGGGAATGACCGACGAGAATGTACGGGGCTTTGACGTTTGCGTTGGTCAACATTGTGTGCAGTTCTTCCGCCATCACATCGGCGCGGCGCGGCTTGGGGCTGGGGTCGCTCCAGCCGAGACCTGCGCGGTCGTAGGTGACGACGCGGGTCACTTTGGCGATCGCGGGACGGACAAGCTCCCATGAGAGTCCGATCCCGCCTGCGCCCGCGTCGAGGACCACGGTGGGAGTCCCTTCCCCTTCGGTGTGCATGTGCAGGCGGTAGCCGCCGATGTCCACCATCTGCCCGATGGGCGGATATTGCTTCTTGAGGCGGGCTTTGGCGCGGGATGCCAGGGCGAGGAAAAGGATGATCGAACCGGAGAGCAGGCCGAGGATCCAGAAAAGAGGCGTGAGGTTCATGTCAGATTCCTTTCTTGTTTGCTACTCGACCACCGTTGCTGCCTGTACAGCAGGTTCCATCGAGCGGACGGTCGGATTCAAAGTCATCATGAGACCCAGCAGGGCAACAATCCCACCAGAGACGGTGAGGAGCAGGGTCACATCCACGCGGCTGACGGCGCCAGAAAGTGCCATCGAAACGGGGAAAAGACCCGTGCTGGAAAACATCAAAAGCGACATCAGGCGACCGATGAAGGCTTTGGGCGCGCGGCTTTGTACCCAGGTGGTGAAGAAAACGTTAATGTAGCCGTTGAGCGAGCCGAGCATGAGACCGATGACGGCGGCAATGAACGTGGAAGCCGAAACGCCGAGGAGCGCGAGACCGATGCCCATCACGCTGACAAGGCTGAGGAGCAACGCCCCCATGCTTTTTGGGTTCGGACGGGGCAGCATGCCTGCCAGCGCCATGCCGAGGAGCGAACCCGCGCCCCACGTGGAAAGGATCGTGCCATAGGCGAGCGCACCCTCGGGGAAGCGGGTGTCAGCGAGAATGGGCACGCCGATGTTGAAGGGTCCGTTGAAGAAAAAGGTGACCGCGGCAACGACGAAGAAGAAGGCACGCAGGGGCAGATCGTTCCAGACGAAGTTCAACCCCGAGCGGATCGATTCCAGAATGTTTTCGTCATTGTCACTGGATGCCGCGCGTGGTGTTTTGATGAACGCCATCATGACGAGCGAAACGAGGAACGTCAGCGCGTCCAGGCCGAACGCGGCGGCGATGCCCTGCATCCCTGCCGACCCGGAATGACCGTCGCCCAGCACGGCGATCAACACACCCGCCAGCACGGGTCCCGCCAGCATGGCGAGCATCATCGTGCCGTGCATGAGCGAATTGGCGATTTGCAGGTGATCCATCTTCACCAGTTGCGGTGTCATCGAACTCTGCGCGGGATAGAAGAACGCATCCGCCACGCCGAAGAGGATGGCGAGTGTGTAGAGCATCCACATCTCAACGTTGTTGGTAAAGACCAAAATTGTTAGAAGGGAGACCAGCGCAAAACGGATCGCATTCGAGACCAGCATGAGCGAACGAGGCGAGAAGCGGTCGGTCAATGCGCCGCCGACCAGCATCAGCAGAGCGCGCGGGATCGCCGAAAGCGCCAGTACCGTTCCCATCGCCAGCGAGTCGCCCGTCAATTGCAGGACGAGCCACGGCAGGGCGATCATGTAGAAGTGGTCGCCAAGCACCGACACGCCTTCACCGATCCACAACAGGCGGAAATTGCGGTTACCAAGCACTTCTCCAAATGGATGGGTCCTACCCGTTTGAGTCAGCATATTCATCTCCTTTTTCCGATAATAGATTGATAATTGTTGTGGTCAACGCTGATGGCGAAATACCTTTGATCAAGATCGCCTCTGCGAATTTGGGTGTGAGATCCACTCTTTGAATCTCGCCCACCAGCAGCACTCTTTTTGTTTTCGGGCTCATCATCCTGATCTTTTCCAAAGCTGATTCGGAGTTGTTCCCCAGTACATCCGAGTCCAGCAGAACGATCTTTGGTTGATGCGCTTTCATCCATTCGTATGCGTTCGCCAATTCCCGAATCCCTTTGACGCTCGTGATGCCTGGCAATGATTCCAGCAGCGCGCCAAGTCCCTGCAGCAAAACGACCGAACGGGTTACGATGAGGGTTTCGATGTTCTGTTTCATGTTCCAAGAATATCCTGTTCAACTCGATGGCGCATCGGCGGATGCTCGGACTCGGACTGCGACAAATGACGTATTCCTGCGGGCAGCGCGGCGTCCGAGGCACGCTTCACCCCGGACGCCCAGCCTGATCCCGTTTCGACGGTTACTCCACCGCCTCCGGGAGGATGCCCGTGATCTCCCGTCCATCGTTCAGAAAGCCGAACCCGAATTTGATCCTGCCTTTTTCGAAGTTGGCAATCGCAACCCAGCGGACATACCCCTTGTTCGCCCCCGGTTGAATCTCAACCGACTCGAGCAAGACATACTGTCCATACGTCGCGAGGACCTGGCTGCGGTAGTCCTGAAAGCCCTTTTCATCGATCATGGCTTTCATGGAATCGTTCCAGTCACGGCTCCAGGCGGCGTAGTCGCCTGTGTTGAAAGCCCCCAGGGCGCTGCCGATCATTTCGGCGGCTTCCTGCTGGGATAGGACGGACACTGCCTCGCCTTGCGGCGGGGAACCTCCGCATGCAGAGGCGATCATGGCAACGATCAATAAAACGAACATGGCGGTCAATTTGGTTTTCATTTCAATCTCCTTGGTTTGATGTTTGCAGTTTAAGTCTTCCCCATCCCTTCCACATCGGCGGAGTGACGCGAAACGGATAAAACAAAAGACCGCCTTTTGAGCGGTCTTGGACAGGACAAATGACGTACCGCTTAGCGGCTCCCGGAAAGCAGATCGTTGAGCGCCTCCACGACCAGATCAGCCTGCTTGACGGGAAGCTCGTCGTGATTGGATTCCTCGGCGAAGACCTGACGGACATTGGCGGAGAGCGAGAGCAGCCTGGTCTGCATTTCGAGATTGACCCGCTCGAAGCCTGCATTTGCCTCATCAGACTGGCCCATTAATTCGACGGGAACGCCATGCGTGATCACGATCATCGGAATATCGCCCAGGTGTAAAACGCGCGGGGATTTGCCAAGCGCCATGTCACTGACCTCCGCCTTCACGGTGTAGATATTGAGCGGATGCAATTTCCGCACGGCGGTAAGCGTCTCTGCCACATCGGATGGGAAGTATTCCACCATCGGGTCGCTGACAGGGAGGACGGTCTGCAGCGAACGCAGGAATCCCATCAAAAAGACGTTGAACGGCTTGTTGGGACCCGAATACATCTGCTTCGCCATGTCCTGAATGGACTGCGGATAATTTGTCCACTGGTCTTCATGTGCTGAGTCGATCATCACCAGCCCCGCTACAGCCTCGGGATGTGCCTGGGCGTACAGGCGCGCGACGTAGCCGCCATAGGAATGACCGGCGAGGATATACGGCGCTTTGATCCCAGCGTTGGCAAGCAGGATTTCCAAATCCTCCACCTGCCCCATCGGAGACAGATCGCCGCTTCCCTCCTCGCTCCAGGCATACCCCGCCCGGTCATAGACGCATACGCGCGTCATCTTTGCCGCTTCGCTCTGGATGAGCCAATAGTACGTGGAAGGAACGCCCGAACCTGCCAGAACGACGACGGTCGGGCTGCCTTCGCCTTCACAGTGGATGTGCAACTTGTAGCCGCCGACATCCACCAATTGACCGGGAGGCGGGTAATTGGCTTTGACCTGCGCCCTCACGAGCGCGCCGCCAGCAAAGATCGTCACGATCAGCGCAAGTATGAAGATCAGGAAGCCCGTCACGATACGCTTGAGCCAGAACAGAAAGCCTCGTTTGGGTTTGGATACAGTGGTCATGGTTCATCTCCTTTTATTGAAATCATTGATGCCATTGTACAAATCGCATGGGAATTTCACATCGGAGGGTTGACGTGGACCATGTAAAACAAAAGACCGCCTTTTCAGCGGTCTTGGACAGGACAAATGACGTATGAATTAAAGTGAAGCCAGGCCCTCTTTCAAGGCATATAGCGCGGCCTGGGTGCGGTTCGCCAGTTGCAGTTTCGCCAGAATATTGCTGACGTGCGTGCGGACGGTCCGCTCGCTCACTACGAGTTTTTCGGCGATCTGGTCGTTGGTCAGTCCCTGCGCCACAAGTTGTAATATCTCGTTCTCGCGCTCCGTGAGCGGATCCTTCGTGGGGGGCAGTTTTGGCGGTTGGTTGATCTCGCGCATGACTTTGGATGCAATGCCTGGCGAGAGGAATCCTTCCCCGCGCGAAACACTGTAAATGGCTTTCAGCAATTCATCAGGCGACGACTCTTTGAGCAAATATCCCAACGCACCGCTGCGGATGGCGGAAAACACCTTTTCGTCATCCGAGAAGGATGTCAATATAATGATCCTCGCATCCTGCCAGTCCTTTTTGATCTCTGTGATCGCCTCCACACCGTCCATGCGCGGCATCATCAGATCGAGCAGGATTACATCAGGCTTGAGCGCGCGCACTTTATCTACAGCTTGTACCCCGTCATTCGCTTCGCCGACCAGCTCCAGGTCGGGTTCTGTGGCGAGCAGGGAGCGGAGTCCCTCACGCACAATGGCATGGTCATCGGCAATAAAGATGCGCAGCCTGGTCATGTCATATCTCCTGTATGGGAACTACAATTTTTATTTGGGTGCCTTTTTCCAACCCGGAAACGATTTGCAGATCTGCGTTCAATTTTTGCGCGCGTTCCTTAAGGTTGCCCAACCCCATCCCGCCTTCATCCTGCGCGGTGGCGGGATCGAACCCTCGACCGTTATCCCGTATGTCCATTTCAACGGCGCTGCCTGTGGAGCGGATGGACACATTGACCCTGCTCGCGGCGGCATGTTTGAGGGAATTATTCAACGCTTCGTGCGCCATGTGGAACAAACCTTCCTCCACCAACACAGGCAGACGCTCGATTCCCTCCACGCTCAAAACTGTTTCAATGCCCGCACGCTTTTCCACCGCCTCGAGCCTCTTCTGGATGGCTTTCACGAGCCCGTCGCTCTCCAGGGTCGGCAGGCGCAACTCGAACAAAAGCAGGCGCATCTCTTTCAGCGATTGTTGCGAAAGCTCGCCCAATCGTTTGGACTGCGCGATGACCTGATCCAATTGTCCGCTTTTGGCAAGGCGATGGGTGGCTTCAGCGAGAAGGGTCATGCTGTACAAGGTTTGAGAGACCGAGTCGTGCAGGTCACGTGCGAGGCGCTGACGTTCCTCGATGGCGCTTTGTGCCTGCGCCTCGGCCAGGTTGACGCGGCTGGTGATATCCACCATTGCGCCGATCATGCGCAGCGGATTGCGATCCCTGTCATAGATGAAATATCCGCGATCGATGACATGCGCGTTCGTCCCATCCACGCGGCGGAATTTGTATTCCTCTGTCCAGTAATCCACTTTTTGTTTGAGCGCCTGGCGGACGCTTGCGACCACCCGTTCCTTGTCGTCTGGGAAAATGCGTTCCTGCCACCACTCGTGCGTTTGGACGGTATCTCCCGCATAGCCGAACAGTGTCCTCATGCCGTGATTCCAGCGCGTGAGACCCGCTACGATATCCCAATCGTAGATGGCGTCGGCAGAGACTTTGGCGACGAGTTGAAGCTTTTCTTCGTCGGTGAGGGAGGCGGCAAGGGGAGGTTCAGACTCGTTCGGAAAAATGGGCGCGTCTGACATTTCGGGGCATTATACCCGGATTACCCGGCTTGTCAGAGCCGGATGCGGATGATGTACGATGATGGTCAATGATCCGGTTTCCAATGAATGCTTTCTTGCGTCATGAAACCTTTTCCACGATGAGCAGAAAGTCCACGTGCGTGGCGCTCGGGAACCAGGTAACGTTTGGAATGATGGCGATGATCTCGCCTTCAAGACTGTTGAGGAATTGTTCCAGCTTGCTTTGATCCGCTGTCATGCGGATATCAAAGCGATGGACACGATATTTATTGGTGGACATGTCGAACTCCTTTCAGGAAACAGCAATGGCTTCATCTCATCTTTTGTGCAAATGAATCCAGCCGCAAATTTCGATACCAGCGAGAAGAAATAGCATCCAATCCATGGGTATGCGATAGCGAGGCATGTACGGAACAAGATAGTAAATAAGCGGGTATGTCAGCAACGGCGTCAATAGAATTACTCGCTGGGGAGCCGTGAGAATTGGGAGTACATGTCTGATGCCCAAAATGGCAAGAATCGTCAGCATGACCATTAACACAGATGCCGGCGAAGGCGTCAGAGGCCCGAACCAGAAATGAACGAGCCTCATAATGGTTAATTTGAAAAACTCCAGCGGGTTCTCTTGAATCCATCCCAACGATTCGGTCAATGCCTCCCGCATATATTCCACTTCACCCAACTCCCTGACCTTTCGCGCTTCCATCAGGTCAATGCGTGGATGTTTGTATCCATGCCCGGCTCTGTCCATCTCTTCAAAAGTGGCGGCGACGCCGGGGCTGTTGCCCATGCGTAGCTCCAGTCCCAGGTTGTCGCGGATAAAAAAGAATTCATGAAATACAACGTAGTTGCGCCAAGCCCAGGGAGCGCACGCTAGAACGACTCCCAATATCAACATACTGATTGTGGCAGTTTTTCTCCCGGCTCTGTACCAGCCTGTTTCAAAAACCAGACATCCGAGAAAGACGGATAATAGGACTGGTTGTACATGAAAGGATATTCCGGACCCCAATCCGAGCAGGAATGCGGCTTTGAAGGAACTTTGCCTGTTGTTCCACCTTCTCAGGAATGTCATCAACATTAGACCGAGCAGGATGGCTGCCAAGCCTTCTCCGTGTGTCGGTTTTTCCAGTTCCACCATGAAAGCGCCCATCAGCCCACCGACAAATCCCGCTTGTCTGCCTGCTCCAAGCCTGTCTGCGATCCAGGGCAACAGGGCATATATCAGCGAACTGATTATGAAGTTAAACATCACAAAGGCATAACCTGCCTGCCATGTATTCCCAAATAAGGAATAAATCAATGCAACGATAGCCGGAGGAATAGGCGGAAGATGCGCGGTGGGACCTGTTGGGATTATGTAGGGATCTGCAAAGCGGCCTGTCTCCGCCAGTGACCTGGCGATCGTTCCCAATTCCCTTTCGGGGGAAGGAAGGATATACAATTCATTCTCCGAAGCACGAATCCCAAATGCCAGGATGAAGATGAAAACAAAGGCGCGCAACGAGGAACTGGTGAGCCAATTCCAAGCGGATCGCATCTTTTTCAAAACCCATATGCCAAACGATTTCTTCATCTTATCTTCCCTGAATCGTCAGCTTGCTGGATATTGCGCGAATCTGTTGCAATACGGATGGCAGGAGTTCCATGTAGGAGACCACGAGAAGGAGGAAGTCTGCCCAGAAGATAAAGCCGACAGAACCATAAAAAGATCTATTACCGATGAGATTGAAGAAGACGATATTGGAGATGACAATGGATACCAGCAGAAGAAGCGACGCAGCCTTCCGCGCCGGAAGCGGGTGCTTCCACGATTGGGTTTTGTCTCCCTCCAGAATCTTCCACGCAAGGAGGGCTTGAGCGAAGGGCAGGTATACAAGATCCACTGGCCAGGATGTCATCAGGAAGAAGGGGATGGAGAGGAAGATGAGGTGAAAACTCCACAGGTCGGCATGGGGCAGACGGGCACGCTGAATGCCGAGAATGAGTCCCATGTTGAGGAGGGTGATCCCGTACGAAGTCCAGCGCAGAAGCGGAAGATAGTTAGAGACGTCGAATCCGATTGCTTCCATCCATCTCAAGAGGACATGAGGAAAATGTTGTGAGTTGTAATTGGTGATGACCCAGTCGAAATGACGATACGAATCGAGGAGGGCGGAGTAAAAATTCAGCGTACCATCAATTCCCAGAAGAAGACAGGGAACCGCGAGGAGGAATACGCCGCAGGCAAGGATCGCGTACAGGAGAAAGCGAAGGTCGCGGCGAAAAATAAATGGAGCAAGAAAGATAAGCGGAAAGAATTTGAAGCTTGCCGCAAATGCGAGAAACGCGGCGGCGAATGCGTGGCGATTGCGTTCGAGAAAAATAAGTGCATATAAAATGGACACGGTTGTAAAGACGCCCACCTGTCCCCATTTGAAATTGTGCAGTAGAGGAAATGAAGATAGCACCAGGGTAACAAAGAGAAGTTGAAACGGTAGTTTGGCTGGGACGAGTTGGCGGAAGGCGAATAGGTACAGAATGACGAAGAGGATTTGCAGGATGCCCCAGAAAAGAAGCGAAATATCGAGTCCCAACGGTGGGAGTGCAGCAAGCAGGATGGCAATGAACGGGGAATAGACAAAGCCTTCGATGGGCAGTTTCGTTTGGAAGATCGTCTCTCCCATGGGATAGTAATAATCTGCGAGGTCGCAGAACGGCTTTGAGCATACATCCATGGCCGCTCTGAAGTTGTAAGCATTGCGCCAGGTGTAGGCATAGTATGCAAACAGGATGATGGAAATCAGGGCAACGCCAAGAATGAATTGACGGTTTTGGTGTATCACTGACGGCTCATTTGTAATTTGCTTTTGGGCCTGCATTTGTTCCTCCATGAAGTGGCAGTCAGTTCAAAGTTGACAGTTACCTTTATATCTCAATTCAAAATCACCGTCCCCGCGTTGCCATGGGATTGACCGGTAACAGCTTTGGCAGGCCGCGCATGAGGTGGTAACCAACCTCATCTTGAAGCGCAGACAGCCGTTCCGTTCCGTCAATCCGATGGTCTGACCGCACGCAATTTCTACTCAACTGTCCACCAAAGGCCGGTGATCCTATGCTCGGGATCTTCGCTCCTGAAGTAAACTTCCAAGGTAACATCCGGGTCATTCTCATAAACGACGTGGTAGATCACAACCCGGTTCCTCCCTCGATCTTCAACATGGTCAAGCGTCTTTGATAGATAGGCGCCATACACATCTTGGTTCACCTTGCATTTCTGCTGCCAGGCGCTCTCATCTAATTCCCCTTCCCATTCTTCTGGATCGAAATCGCGGGTGTACATGGCGAAGTCGCACTTGATGTCGCCGACGATCATGTTCTCAACAATCTCGTCAACCTCAGCCGCGTAGGCGGCTCCCTCTTCGGGGGTTAAACTTGTCACACGGGGGGCGCAGTCCGCCAGCGTCAGTGTGGCAAGGACAATCAATACGGTCAATGCAAGTTTCTTATTCATTTGAACATTCTCTTTCCGTAGTAGGGCTGAACATTGGAGACGGATTGGCTTTGGTTACACCACACGCGCTCAATGCCAGCAGGATAAACAGATGCAATAGAGTTGATAATTGATGTTTCATTTTTCTCCTAAGGCTCCTTGCGTTTCCACATCCTTATTTTGTCCCAGAACAGGTATATCAAAGCCGCCAGGAGAATCCAGAAAGTGATCGAGACGGCATATCCGTATGTTGGATGGATGTTGAAGGCCAGCCTGATCAGGCTGAACAGGGCGATGTATTCCAACACGATGTATGGGACGTGCGTTTTCCAGTTTTGCCTGAACTCGACCTTGAAAACAAAGTCCAGGAGGAACTCCACCAGCATGTAAAGAAGGACAAGGGCAAGCGAAACCAGGATCGGCAGACCCATCCCTTCAGCCAGGTAGCGGGCAAAAACGAAAGCGAGAGGGATCGCCAGGAGCAGCCACATGATGCCGATACCTCTGACTGCTCTGGTCCACTCGTTTTTCTGGGCAACAAAGAGAATGGCGAGCAGGAGATTGAATGCCAGCGCGCTGACAAGGAAGACCAGATCACTGAGGAACAGGGCGCCGGCAATGGCCAGCAGCACGGACATATGGTCAATATCTCCCTGGTTCATTAGCACGATCAGCGTCAGTCCATCAGCCGGATAGCGGAGCCAGAACGTGGAATGGTATCCGCTGCCCCCCGCGCCGGCAATTACAGGCCGCCCCAAGAGCTTGGTCACCAACACGCCGTACCCCCAGCCGAAACCCGGGACATCAATCGTCTGAGGGACATAACGCTCGAACATTGTCTCCAGTTCAGCCTGAGGCAACAGTTGATCGGTATAAAGAGCCTGGTCCCACAGGTAGAGATCTCCGGTGGTGGAGTACAACTGGCCTTCGCCATCTGAGATGGGCCATTGCTCATACTCCGCCCCGGTCGTGTCGTATCGATAGCTGTAGCCCAATGCCCCTCCGCTCGAACTGTCCTCGTACCCCGAGTCGCGCATGTTCAACGGGGTGAAGATGTTCTTATCGAGGAAGTCTGCATAGGACTGGCCGGAGGCCTGTTCGATGATGTGTGCCAGGAGGGTGTAGCCGAAGTTGTTGTAGTCGTACTGCTCGCCCGGGCGAGTCTCGAGCGGAACCTCCCCCGCGATCTCAATGTAGTAGCCAGGGTCAGGCGGCGCCTCTGGCTTGCGTGCGGCCTTGCTCACAATGTCGTGCAGCCGGGGAGACAGCCCTGAGGTATGGGTCAGCAGTTGGTGGATGGTGATGCCCTGCCACGCTTCAGAACACCTGACCATATGGTTACAAATGGGATCCTGCACGTTCAACCTACCCTGCGACTGCAGGATCAGGATCGCCATCGCCGTGAATGACTTGGACAAGGAAGCCAGGTGAAAGCGCGTCCCGGGCGTATTGGGGATACCCTGTGCGCGGTCCGCGAGTCCATACCCCTCGTTGAGGAAAACCACCCCATCTTGAGCGATCAAGACCGAGCCGGAGATTGTGCCATCGAGGGCCCATTGTTCCAGCAGTTCGTCGAGGTGGGAGGCTGCCTCAGGCTTCACCACCAACCTGGGAGGGCCGAACAGCGCCCAAGTCAACAGCGGCAGCGCCGCGATGGTTGAAATCAACAGAACGAAATACATTTTCTGCTTCATGGACGCAACTCCTTTCTTGTTGCTAATCCGTTGCTTAACATGTATTCAACATTTCAGGCGATCGTCATCTCGAAGACGACAATCACCTTCGTGTTCAGTTCAACTCCACCGTCCCCGCGCCGCTATCCACTGTAAAGGTCTGGCCATCTGTGATGCCATGATGGGATTTCCCTGGGCTGGTGTGGACATGGGACTCTATTTCGGAATGATAACCATTGCCTGCTCGCGATGCTTTTTCTCAAAACCCACCTTGCGGGCAGTGGCGACAGATGCCTGGTTTCTTTCCCAGCAATCCCAGCCGACGCGTTGATAACCGCGTTTTGCCGCTTCGATGAGGAATGCCCTGGTGATGGCGGTTGCAATTCCTTTTCGTTGATGAGGTTGGAGTGTGGCAATGCCGATCTCGCAGCGGTCGCCGGTGTTGTATTCGGAGAGGCACCAGCCCACTATTTGATTTTCGTAAACAGGGCAAACACCAAAGCTTTTTTCGAGAAAGTCCTCCACAGATGTGCGCTCGGAACACATTTCTTCGCGGAGGGCTTCGAGTCCTTCCATGTCGCTTTTCATAAGATCCATCGCAACGGGCTGAATTGAAAATCCTTCGGGGAGTTTAACCGCGAGATTTTGATCGGGCATTATTTCAAGATACAACCGTGGTGCGAGAATGATCTCGTTTCCAGCAAACAGCATGTTCAGCGTTGGTATCCATGCGTCTGATGTGAATGTGACAAGGAATCCTTCGCCATTGCAGGATGGTAAAACTGCCTCGCGAAAATATGCAGCGATATCCTTGTTGAATGATTCGTTGTCAGGGTCGCCGCCCAAAATGAATCGGCTGTTATATGCGATCGATCCAGCCCTGGGTCGGGGTTTATCATCCGTGAATATCTTCGCAACGAGGTTGCCTTCGAACAACGCGCGAATAAGCAGATGGTGTTCGAGCGACTGAAATAATCCATGTACCTGAAGCGCGGTTGAAATGGGGATTTCTATCATTTTCTTCCTTTAGAACTAGAATGTTTTCAAATCGATTAAAGGTGTTGCCGACGACTTCATCAGTAGAGAACAAATCTATTGCCACCAGGTCAGCGCTTTTCACGATGCTGTTGGACGTAAATGATCAACGAGTCACTTTCAGGGCTTTGGGAATGCAAATAGCCATGTGTTTCATCTCTTGCGTTGACATGTTATCTCCTTTTATCTCAACGTCACCGTACCCGCGTCTCTATCCACGGTGACGGTTTAGCCATCCTGAATGCGGCGCGTGCTAGTGCCCTCCGATTTCAATCTCGATCTATTCTTTTCCCTTTCTCCACTGGCTGATTTGTATCAACGCGATCTTTTCATGTACGACCTGCCTGACGCGGAGATCAGCCCGATCCCCACAATTCCTATTAATGCCGCAACCCCAGACTCGATGATGTCCATCAGCAACAGCGTGACAGCGACGCCTACAATGAGCAGGCCAATGGCAAAAAGGGGTTTGTTGATCGGTATCTTCATTCCCCTTTTTTTGCCAACAGCAATGACGAGCAGAACGAGTATCGCTATAACAATGATAGATATAAGGATGTAGCTCTGTGCGATAGTCATGGAAACTCCTTTCGTTTTCATGTCATACAATGCATTAAAGTGATCCCGTCTCGATTAACGCCTGCAACGATTTAGGGACAGGTACGTTCGTCGCGCCGCCTTTCTTGAAACGAAAACCACAGATCGGGAACCCATCTGCAATCGTCTTTGGACGGGTCAGTCCCCATCCGATTAATTCGCTGACGGGTTTGTCGGTGGCACACACATACGGCGCCAACTCGAAAGCATTTTCTGCCCGCAGAAATTTGCAGTGGGCGCATTCGGTGTAATCAACGCCATAGTCAAACTCCCGTCCGTCACCTTCCACATAGCTCATGACGAAACTTCCCGGATATCTACGTTGTTGTGATTTGAGCGCCCCTTTCTTGAGTAAACTCCTGAACCATCGGGAAAACCAAAGAACCTCCATAATGCGACGGCCGATATATGGAACCGCCCTTGCTTCCTCTGCCCCCATCAGGAATACCACGCGTCCGGCATTCTCAAGTGTCTGGCCCTGCCTTTGAAGTGCTCGATATACGGCGAGATACCTACTGCTTGGAAGGAATAAGCCGAGCAGCAGACGGCTCTCGCCAATGTATGGAATGCGCGGTATCAGCGCTTCATACTCCTGCCGTGCCTCCCGAATAAATTGCCTGGCTTGTTCCTCGCCGAACCATTCAGAGACAGATGGTTGCACGCGGGCGAGCAATTTATCAAAAGTCTTCATTATCTGATTCTTGCGATACAAATAGTTTTCGTGTGACATTGGAATTCTCCTTTCTGTTCCAATATGTGTCAGAAGAATGTTGAAGTATTTTCAATGATCCTAATTCTCATGCTCAATTCAACGACACGATTCCCGCGCCACCATCCACGGTGATGGTCTGCCCATCAGTGATGCGACGCGTGGCAATGCCTGTAGCGACCACCGCAGGGATGCCATACTCGCGCGCCACGATGGAACTGTGGCTGAGCGGACCTCCCAAGTCAGTGACGATGGCGGATGCCATGGCGAAGAGTGGGGTCCAGGCGGGGGTGGTGGTGACTGCTACCAGCACGTCGCCGTGTTTCATTTTGCTGAAATCTTCAGGACCAAACAGTACGCGCGCCGTGCCGGTGACCCTGCCTGCACTGGATGCCACGCCTGTCAGCACGTCGCTGGTGGTGTTGGCACGGTTCCAAGGCAGCATCTTCGCCAGGATCGATTTTTCGGGGAACATGACGGGTGGGATGAGTTTCATCCGCGTCTGCCACCGGGCTTTGCGTTCAGGGATGCCGGCAGAATGATCGGGCAGGATCTCACTGCGTTCGAGCAGAGAGGCGAGTTCATTCACTTCGTCTTCGAAGAGCCAGTAAATGTCTTCCGCGTTTTCGATGGCTCCATGCGCGGCAAAGCGCTTGCCCAATTCGCCCAACAGGCGGCGGACGGTGGTATGCCCCATGCCAAGGTCTGCAATGCTGTCTTCACGGTCGGGTCCCAGGCGGATGGCATAGTTGGCCGACCGATCGAACCAGCGGTTCGGGATCAGCTTGAAGCGGCTTCGAATGTTTGTAAGTGTCTTTTCCCGCTGCTGGTCAGCTTCGCGTTGACGTGCGTACGGGTCATTTCCTTTGCCTTCGATGTAGAGTTTGAGCGCATCGAGGATCACCTCAGGGGTTTCGGCGGGAGTGGGATTCATGAAGTCGAATTCGTAGGTGGTGTGACCGAACTCATCGAGATAGGTTTGGAAGCGGTTCCTGAACTCGCGCCAGTCTGCGGCGGGAATCGTCTTGGGTGTGGAGTCGGCTTCCAGCGCGGCGACCAGTTCCCCGGTCGACGCTTGAAGCGTGAGGTCACGCAGGGCAGGATGTTCACGAGTCCACATTCCCAGATCGAATAAGGATCTTTCGGCACGCAGGGGTATTGTCTCCAGCCCGAATAAAAGCGTTTCGGCTTTGGGTTCATCCTTGCGGCTGACCATTTTGTAGACGCGCGTGAACATCATCTCACCGGCTGTGGCGGCGGGCAATGTACTCGCCTGAATGACGGTGTAAAACCTGCCGATGGCGATCATCAGTTCGCGCGCGCCTTCGAGCAATGCTGATGGTGATAGAGTCTTTACATCTTTTGCATCCTGCACGGCGACCGCGGCGATGAGTTTCTTCCGCGCTTCCAACCAGGTTTCGTGGCTGGTCTTGAACATCGTACGTGTGAGTGTGGCGGAGTTTTTTGCCATTGAGACCCATTCACGCCAGGTCAGTTCCATGCCAAGGTACACGTAACCGTTGATGAGCCGATACTGATAGCCACCTCCACCAACACCCAGTGCCATCTCACCGAGTTCCTTGGTGGGGATGTTGACCATGCGAATGCCGAGCGTGCCAAATAACGGGGAGACAGGGTTGGGCAGATGCTCGCACAGACTGCCGCGCATATACATGCCTTTGGGGCTGGGCGGAATCCATTGATCGGTTTCGCCCTTTGCTGCAGCGCGGGCCTTGATGGAAACCTTTCCTTCCGTGCCATTTACTTCGACGGTATCTCCGCTATTCAAACGATGTGTGGCAACACCTGTGCCAAGCACCGCAGGGATGCCGTACTCGCGTGCCACAATGGAGCCGTGCGATAACGGACCGCCAATATCGGTCACGATAGCAGATGCCATCGCGAAGAGGGGCGTCCATGCGGGTGTGGTGATCGGAGCGACCAAGACGTCGCCAGGTTTCATTTGATCGAAATCTTCAGGACCATGCAGGACGCGTGCCACGCCTCCCGCCACGCCCGGGCTTGCCGCGACACCCTTGATCACATCGCCCCTGTTGCGACGTCCACGCTTATCCCTGATGGACATCAGGTCAAAGCCGAAGATCTTCATCTGCGGCAGCATCATCGGCGGTCTGACGCTCAGCGCGGCGCGGTGTTCCGCTTTGCGATGAGGGATCTTTTCCGCGAGTGACTCTACGGGTTGTCCCTCATCCAGGCGTGTTGCCGCCTCGAGAACTTCATCCTGCGTCAACCAGAAGATCTCATCGGCTGTGGGGATCACGTTGTGTTGCACGAAGCGCTGTCCAAGTTCACCCAACATCTGTCGGATGAGCGGATACGCAAGACCGATCTCTGCCAGTCCGTTTTCGCGCAATGGGGCATATTTCTGGGCGGAGGCGAGATATTTGTTGAACCATTTCAAGCGTGATCCCTTCAAACGTCGTCTCATTGCTTCAACAGCTTGTTCGCGCCTTTCGGCTGACTCGCGTTGACGCGTGTAGGGATTGGTACCCTGTTCATTCAGGTAGAGTTTGAGCGCATCGATCACAGGTGCAGGGTCATCGGCCGGGACAGGGTGAATGAAGTCGAGATCATAGAGCATGTGGCCAAAAGAGCGCAGATGTTCATGGAAGCGCATGCGCCAGTCATGCCAGATCGCAGGGGCCACATCGCCAGGAATGTCACCGCTCTCGCACAAAGCGACCAGTTGTGAGGTCGGTGTGCGCTCTAGGCATTGTGCCAAGCCTGGATATCCTCGTGCCCACTCTGCAAGTGAGTAAAGCGATTTATCTGCGCGGATGGGCAGGCTGTCATAGCCAAGCAGGAAAGTTGGAGCGGTTGGATCCTCGCGGCGTTTGATCAATCGGTTGTAGACGTTGGTGAACGTGGCTTCGGTGATCCATGCCGCGGGGATCACGCCCGAGACGAGCGCGCCGTACGCGTCGATGGCAGACTCGGTCAATTGTTTTGCGCTTTCCACCAATGCAGTGGATGAGAACCCGCGCCAATCGATCGTGTTCCAGTTTTCAACTGTTTCGAAGTAATGCGGTCTGCCGCGCTCGGTCCAGCGTTCCACTGCGCCCGTGAACATCATCTTTGCGATCCTCTTCATGCTGAAGAGCAAGCGCAGCATTCCTTTTGCACTGACCGAGCCGTTGTTGTAGGCATACTTGTTGACCACGATGATGATGTCATCTGGCATGATGCCGCGCATCCCAAACGACTCATTCATCAGGCGCGGCAGGCTGGTGTTGATCGCTTCCAGCCCGAGCGTGGCAAACAGCGGCGACAGCGGGTCAGCCATCAACTCGACAATGTTGTTCCGCATGACCGCGTAAGCGCCTTTGGGTAGTTTCCATGAAGTTGGTGAGGGAACTTCCAATTCCCGCAAGGTTGTGATCGGGCGCGATTGCACAATATAGAAATGACCGCCGGTACGGCACCACTCGATGTCTTGAGGTTTGCCATAATGGACTTCGATCTTGCGTGCGATCTTTACCAGCTCGATCACCTGCGTATCACTCAGGACCTTTGAACTGCGTCGAGCGTCATTAAGCGATTCTTCACTGGTGCCTTTTTCTGTCCGAACTGTGATGACGGTCTTCTCCGCGACCTCGTACTCTTTGACTTTGCCCGTGGCTTTGTCCGCGAGGATCATGTCTGGAGAAACGAGTCCGCCGACAACGGCTTCTCCCAGCCCCCAGGCGGCGTTGATGACCATCTCATCGCGGCGTCCGTTGATGGGATTCGCCGTGAAGAGAATCCCTGCGGCTTCGGCATCCACCATCTCCTGCACGACGACTGCCAGCGCAACCGTATTCTGGTCAATGTCCTTCTTGACGCGATAGGCGATGGCGCGCGCTGTCCATAACGATGCCCAGCATTTTTTGACCGCTTCGAGCAACTCTTCTTCGCCGCGAACGTTGAGGAAGGTCTCCTGTTGACCCGCGAAGGAGGCTTCGGGTAAATCTTCAGCGGTGGCGGAGGAACGAACGGCGACCGATTTACGATTGAGGTCGCTGTATGCGGTAGTGATGGTTGTGGCGACATCGTTGGGGATGGATGCGTCAGCGAAGAGACGGCTGATCGTAGCAGAAACAGTTTCGAGCGTCGCGGGAAGCGAGGGGTCCGCATCCTTGAGCGCGACGAGGATCTTCGTCTGCAATCCATTTGCCGCGATGAACGTCCGATAGGCTTCGGTGGTGACGTGGAATCCGTCAGGGACGGGGAATCCCGCATGGATCAGCTTTGCCAGCGACAAGCCCTTCCCGCCGACGGTTTCGAGCGTGGCTTGAGGGTCCGAGAGGGGGAGCACGTAGGTGGTTTTCATTTCATCCTCCGAAAAAAATTATGCATTTGCCAGCACCGCGAGGAACAGGAAATAATCCGATGCGGCGTGGATGACTACCGCGCCCCAGATGCTGTCCGATTTCATCATCAGGTAGCCGCACGCCAGTCCCAGTGCCAGGGTGTTGATCGTAAAGAAGGAGAGCGCAAAGGGATCGAAATAAAACGCGAAGCCGTGCATGATGGCGAAGATGATGGATGTGATCCAGACCGAAGCGCTGGCGCCGAGAAGCGGCTCGAAGCGTTTCAGGAAGATGCCGCGCAGCCAGAGTTCTTCCATAAAACTGTTTGTGATGGAGAAGATCAAGCCCCAAACCACCGCTGCGCTGAGTGTATCCACGCTTGTGAATCGCTGCGTGGCGAACGCGAAGGAAGCGGTTCCGAGGAAGACAAATACCAGCGCGCCGATCCCCAAACCCAGTTTCAAATTTCCGCGCTTGAGGAATACCGATCCGAAGTCCGCGCCGGAGAGTTTGACCAGCACGAAGATGGGAATCACCTTCAGCAGCATCTCACATATTTTTTCGATGGCGAGTCCCTGTGATGTGTTTGTGGTTACGGCAAACCATCCCAGCACTATACGAATCCACCCGTCAAAGATCGCCGAGACGGGGTAGGCCGTCGAAGCCATGAAGAATGCAAAGGCAACCAGCCAGTATTGATTGAAACGTTTGTCGAGCTTGAACCAGAGCGAGGCGGCCAGGAGCACGGCAGAAACGGCCAGGTTGAAGGTCAGGTTCTTGTTCGTCGGGAAGACGTCGAAGTAATATGAGCCGAAGATAAAAATCACGGCTTTGCAGATCAGGAACAGGAAGAATAGGCCGAGGCGTTGCGGCCAGGCTGTTTGAGTTGATCCTTTGTTACTGAGAGTCGCAGTTTGAGTAGTCATTTTGCTTCTCCAACTGAAATAATATGGCGTTCAAAATTCGATGTATCGAACCAGCCGAACTGCTTGTCCAAGATCAGTATGAGGATGTTTGCCGCCAGTAACAACGCGCCCAGCGTGGGAAGCGTAACTCCGATGATGGTTGCGCAGAAGTTCACTGTGAAGTGAATGAGTACCGCGATGAACACGCTCCCGCCGGTATGCAGGAAAATCCATGTCACGAAGATGGATAGGAAGAGCGCATTGAGCAGAAAGACGGGGACTGACATCGCGTGTTGCTCCATTCCTCCTACAAAGAATGAGGGTAGATGCCACACGCCCCAAACGACTCCGAGGATCAGGCTGGCATTGAAGGGGCCAAAGGCCTTGAGCAGCCGCGGCAGGGCAAATCCACGCCAGCCCAGTTCTTCACACAGTGGCCCGGTGGCCAGAATGTAGAACATCAGCCGGATAAATTCTTCGGTGGTATTGGATTCCTTCAACGGGCTGGCGCCGGTGATGCGAGCGGCGATCCAACCCATGGCAGGAATTCCGAGCAAGACCAGGGCGTACCACTTGAGGCCGAATCGCCAGCGGACCAACCGTCCGTACAGCGACTTCAGACCTTCTAGGCCATCCAGCGCGAAGGTCAGGAAGGTGGCGGAGACGGTTGGTGCGGCGACGGCGAGGAAATACATTGGGCTGGTGTCGGTCAGTTCACCGAAGAATGTCTGAAATTGTGCCGGGAAGAAGATGGCGAACGCGCCCAATCCCCAGGTGATGAGAAAGGTGAGGAGGAAAAACGACACAAGCATATATTTATGATCGTGAATACTGGACATACGAATTACCTCCGTACAGATCAAACTCCGTACACTTTCCGGATCGCCTGAATGGACTCGATATGCTCCGCCAGGTGTCGAACATGAAGTTCGATCACATCCAGAACGGTGATGCACATTTCCGGTTTCGCAGAGGGTTGGAAACGAATGGTCTTTTCACAGGCGTTGGGGACATGTTCCAGCAGATCCACAATATGGCGGCGATTGGCGGAATACAGTGCCAGAGAGGCCGCCACTCCGCGTTGGGGGTAAGCCCAACTCTCTGCCCACTCGATTTGCGATTTGGCCGTGTACCATTGGAGGCTGAACAGGGCATTGCAGTTGCCCAGTGCCATTTTGATGCAGGTTTTCCAAAGATCATCGCCATCTACGGTATGATGAACGATCTGGCGGATTGTCCATGAGTCAACGCTGAGGGCGAGGTCAAGGTCAGTTTCGCAGAGTCCTGCCAAAGCGGAGCCTAGAAGCGATGGTCCGTTGGCGTATTGGGCGAGAATGGTTTGGGTATCGGTCTGATCGAGCATTTTGTTTTCCTTTCCGGTATCCAATCAGGGTCATATGATGAATTCCATTGACACAGTCTTTATGACACTTGGAGCGAGACGATGACCATCCTGTTCAAGTAGATGCAAATACGCCGATCAAATAAATCAAATCGATCGTTGCATGTATGGAGAGTGAACCCCAAATGGCATCCGATTTCTGCATGATGAAACTGTACAAGAAGCCAAGAGTTAGGAACAGAATCAGCCCGCCATAAGAGATTGGACCTGTTGCGGATCCCACACCTAGGCCGAAGAGGCCATAAACAAGAGTGGATAAGATGATCGCCCAGGTGTTGCCCAATAACCCGATAAACCTCCTGAGCAATAACCCTTGCAGCAACAGCACCTCGAATAAGGCATCCATAAAGGCGAAGATCACCATCCAGATCAGCGCCAGCCGGGCTTTCTCAAAATCAATCCTTGACCACGAGACCAGTACATAAACTCCAAATATCAGGATGCTCAAACCCAATCCCAGACCCAGGCCGATTTTCAGGTTGCCTTTCTGCAAATAGATCGGAGTCAGATTTCGTTGAACCAACCACGTCAATAAGATGATCGGCAGGGTGACCGCCAGGATTTCGGAGAATTTGTATATCGTTATCCCCTTGACCGTATAAAAGTTAGCGCCCAGGAACCCTACGGGCCAGTTCAGTGGAGACCATGCCAGATACAATCCAAATGAGCCGCAGAAGAAAGCAAATGCCACCTCCCAGTATCTTCGCAGGTTTTTAATGAGATAGAAAAAGACGGTCAATACCAGGAGGATGATCGGGGGGTACACCGTGAGGTTGGCGCTTCTCCCCGATGCCAAGAGGTGATCCCCGAGAAAGAAAAGCGCCGAGGTGGCCAGGAGAAGCGCTGACAGGACAACTTTTCCGGCAAATTGCCTGATGCCTGGACTATCGCTGGCGGGCGCTTCTGCCTCATGCGTCTCGATGACAAAAGGTTTGGACATACACTTTGCTCCTTTCGGCTTCACTCGTTGAGCGCGGCGATGATCGTCTCGCCTCACTCTGAACCCGGGTCATTGATATGCAAACCCGGCGAAATCTCCTCGGGCGAAGAGTGTGACGTCATTCTCGTTGACGTTCACCGCCACGATCACAGATTCGCCTTCCTTGCCAAGCTGGGTTACGCCGACCAACAGGACCTCATCGCTCAGCCAGCCCAGCAATTTGATGGAACTCTCCATGCCCAGTTCGGATGTCTTCGCAAAGTTGGCGTGTGGGTACTCGGCGAGGACGTTTCCGTCTGCCGTCCCAATGCGGACTGTGAACACCGGTGTCTCTTCCCCCGGGATGAGATGGACCCCTTCCTCCCAAGCCACATACCCGCCTGAAGGCGAAGCCATGCCAACGCCCGCGCTCCGTTCTGATTCGGCCAGTTTGCGGAAGGAAACAGTTTGCCTTTTGATGAGATCGGTGACTTGCAGATCACCGGAGCTCGCATCCGTCCACACGGCATAAGCCTGGTTGGGAGAGAGGTCCGTCAATGTTTTGCCCGCTTCGAGAAATGTGTAAACGGTATCGGCAGAAATATTAAAGTAATACAAGCCAGAGTTGTTGGTGAACAATGCGGGCGTTCCGCCAATTCCCATCAGATGGTAGGTAAACCATATACCGACGGCTTTCTGGCTTTCCATGCGGATGGCAAGTGGGGTGATGTATTCCGACTCGCGGCTTTCGATGGCCAGAACCGGGGCAGCGGATGCCAGCGCATGATAATCTCCGAGATATACCTTGCTGTAGATGAGCGCGCCATTCTCTTCGTATTGCAGGGTGGAGTAGGCGATCACCGGGCTGGCGGGGACACCGGTCATGCCGGTCACCATAACGGGAGGAGCGGTGATACTGAACAGGGAAGTGATGTCCTCACGGAGGTTGAAGTTCAGGCTTTTACTATTGTCCTCCACATCCCAGCTCCAAAATACCAGCGGTGTGGTCATGATGCCATCCGTGATCGGTCCAGCTGTATGGACCTGGCCAGTTCGGGGGGATGTCTGCCATTCGCCCAGCGCCAGGCCAGATCGGTCATAGGCTGTGATGCCCAGTTGGTCGCCGGTGTTGACGAGTACAGCAAACGGGAGCGGAACGCTTGCAGCAGGCATGGCAAGAGGTTCATCCACGAGTTTCGGCGTAGGAGGTGGGACGAATGGTCCGCATTCGCCGCGGAAGTATGCCCATTCGTCACATTCACTGCCGTCAGGGAAGATGCAGTAGCCGGTTTGACTTCCGTCCGCGGCGGTGCGGATCTCGACGCGATATCCCTGGTCCTCACAATAGGCCGAGGCGGGGTTGGGCATGTCGGCCTGGGGAATGTCGGTCGGGGCTAGATCAGGTGTCAGCTGTGGTCGAGGCGTGCAGGATGTCAGTGCGATGAAGATGATCAGACCAATCGAAGTCAATGTTATGCGTTGCATGTTTGTGTTTCCTCATGAAACGGGAATTTATTAACTCCAAAGGTGAAGCCCTAGCAGATTTCGATGCCTTTGAAGAAAATATCCAGTGTCTCCTGCAACATCTCCTGCGGGCTTCCAGTTGAGCGCGAGCCGTAAACAGCAGATGAAATACTGCCGATGAGCAGGCGGGCAGCCAGCAGGGAGTTCACGTTGCGGAAGACGCCTTCGCGTATACCTTCATCGATCAGGGCGCGGATCAGATCCTGGTAGCCGTATCGTTTTGCCTGCACCTGTTTCTGGCTTTCGAGTTTCAAGCGCTGTGACTCTTGCATTAATTTCAGGAACAGGCTCTTGTTTGCCTGCAGACTTTCAAGGTACTTTTCCGTGATCTGGCGCAGCCGCGCGTTTGCTGAAAGGTTTTGCATGGCGATCTTCTGCGCCTCTTCGGTCATGTCATTCAATTGATCTTCAAAGAAATAAACCAGGATCTCGTCCTTGTTTTTGAAGTAATCGTACAGGGTGGACTTGCCCAACCCCGCCGCCTCGGCAATCTCGCGCATGGATGTTTCCTGGAACCCTTTTTTCAGGAACACGTTGGCAACCTGGTGGAAGATCTCATGGCGGCGTTTTGCCTGTTCTTCTTCGGTGAGGGGGATACCTTTGGGCATGTGTTACTCCATAAATTGGATGGGAATGGTCTTATAGCGAACAGTGGTCGCTTTCAGTGTAGCGAATTCCGGTCGCTTATACATCAGCCTTTAGTGGGGTCTTTCATCCTCATTTTGTGGACGCCTTGTACTCCGGATGAGGAGATGACCCAGGAGCAACATCGTCGGGCGGTACGCGTTGGTTACACATTGTATTGACGTTATCCGGGCCGAAGTGTATAGTAGAAATGGACGGCCCCCGGGACGCCAAACCAGAATGGAGTAACCGGCATGGCTATGAAATCAAATCCAGGTGGGGATTCGAGTGCATCAGGGCAGGCAGATGACGGCAGGCCTGAAGATAAAGTGCAACCCAAAACAAAAACATCCGAATTTGCAGCCGGGCCGGGAGGCTTCATGGATTCAAAGAATAACGACGACCCAGGGAGGGTGTTGCGCGATTGGCGCACGAAGATCCTGAACGGTTTCCTGCTGGTCGTTGTGGCGATAGCGACAGTGATGACCGTAGCGACCATCCTGGATGCAATGTCAGGCCCGGGGTTGTGGCCAGCCGTTGTTGTTTACGCGATCCTGACGGTCGTAGTGGCGGGGCTGGCGATCTTCCGTCAGATCGACTATCGCGCACGAGCCTGGAGCATCATACTGATCGGGTATGTGGCGGGCCTGGCAACATTGTCCACTTTTGGTCTGGGGAGTAGTGGACGTTTGTATTTGTTGGCAATGCCCATCCTGGCGCTGGTCCTGTTGGGGGAGCGACCGGGTATGTTCACTTCGGCGTTCAGCATCCTGACCATGGTGTTTTTTGCCATTTTGGCCGACCAGGGCATATTGGGTGAAGCCCTGATCCGGGATAGAAATTCGCTGCTTCCGGCCGATTGGCTTGCTGAGTTCGCAGATACGGTGGGGATACTGTCCGTTGTCATCGTGCTGCTCATCCTGTTCTATCGCTTTCATGAACGCACGATCGCGAGCGAGCGCCGCACGCAGGCGGAGCTCCTTCAGGCGCAGGAACTGCTGGAGGAGCAGAACGCAACGCTGGAACAAAAAGTGTTGGAGCGTACCAGGGAACTGCAGGATTCCAACCACAGCCTGGAACAGCGCAACGCCGCCCTGGCCATCCTCAACAGTGTCGGCAAGGCAATGACCGAAACGATGGATGTCAAAGCCATGACTCGCCTGGTCGGGGACAAGATGCTCGAGGTCTTCCACGTGGATTCGGCAATGATCATGTTGTTGGACCGGCAGACCAACCTGATCCACGTCCCTTATGAATACGATAAGAACGAAGGCGGTTACATTGATTTTGTGGAACCGTTCCCGCTTGGGAAGGGACTTTCCTCCAGGGTCATCACCACTGGAGAGCCATTGCTGGCAGGCACCCTCGAAGAGGAAATCGCCAACGGCGCGTATTTCCCGCTGGAGATCATCGAAAAGGGATCAGGCTTTTACAGCCAGTCCTGGCTGGGCGTACCGATCATGTCGAGCGATCAAGTCCTGGGATTGGTGGCATTGGCAGATGGACGCGCACACGCGTTCAATCAAAATCATCAACGCCTTCTACAAACGCTCTCCTCCAATTTGGGTGCGGCGATCGAGAACGCCCGCCTCTTTGACGAGTCCCAACACCTGCTCAAAGAGACCGGGCAGCGCAACCGTGAGCTTTCCATTATCAATAATATTCAACAAGGGCTGGCATCCAAGCTCGACATTCAATCCATTGTGGATCTGATTGGCGACGAGTTGATGCTCATCTTCCCGCCCGAGGAAAGAAAGGCTCACAATTATTCGGTGTTCATCGCGTTGTACGATCCCCAGACCGACATGATCGAGTTCCCCTACCTGATCGATGGAGCGGGAAAACGGTTCAGGGAACCTCCGACGGAACTGGGCCCGGGTCTCACCTCCCAGGTGATCCGGTCGGGGGAGCCGCTGGTGTTGAACACGCTGGAGGAGCAGGTCGCGCATGGGGTGATCACATTCACGCAGACCAGCCAGCACATCGACTCACAGTCCTGGCTGGGCGTGCCGATCAAGAACGGCGATCAGGTGCTCGGCGTGATCTCCATACAGGACCAACGCCCGAATCTGTTCACCGGGACGGTCGTACGCCTCCTGAATACGTTGGCGTCCAACCTCGGGGTGGCACTGGAGAATGCGCGTCTGTTCAGCGAGACTCAGCAGCGCGCCGCCGAGCTTGATACCGTTAATACAGTCAGTTCCGCCCTCATCAGCGAACTGGACCTGAACGCGCTGATCAACCTTGTCGGCGAGCAGGTCCGCTCCGTGTTCAAGACAGATGTCGCCTATGTAGCCCTGCTGGACAGGGAGTGCGGCATCATTAACTTCCCATACCAATACGGCGAACAACTCGAGCCCTTGCGCCTCGGGCAGGGACTCACCAGCCGGATCATTCAAAGCGGCAGGCCTTTGCTCATCAACCAGGAGATGGAACGCGAGCGCGAGCAGCTGGGCACGGCACTCATCGGCAGGCGGGCGCGGTCCTATCTGGGCGTGCCGATCTTCGTCAGCGGGGAGGCAATTGGCGTGGTCAGCGTTCAAAGCACCACACAGGAAGGACTCTTCACCGAGAACGATCAGCATTTACTCAGTACAATTGCAGCCAATGTGGGAATTGCCATCCAAAATGCCCGCCTCTTTGACGAGATCAGGCATCACGAACAGGTGGCTCTGGAGACACAACACCGCCTGGCGGATATCATCGACTTCCTGCCGGATGCCACGCTTGTGATCGACAATGAAGGCAGGGTCATTGCCTGGAACCATGCGATCGAAGAAATGACCGGCATCCCGGCGGACGAAATATTGGGCAGGGGCGACTACGAATATGCAATTCCCTTCTATGCTGAGAGGCGACCCATCCTGATCGATCTGGTGAATCTGCCTCGGGAGGAAATCGAAAAGAAGTATTCGCACATTCAACGGGATGGCGCGACTCTGACGGGCGAAGCCTATACGCCGGCCCTCAAGGATGGGGCACGATACCTGTATGCCACCGCTTCCGCCCTGCACGATGCCGGCGGGAACGTTGTCGGTGCCATTGAGACCATCCGGGATATCACCGACCGCAAACTTGCCGAAATGGAACTGCGCCAGTCCAATGAAAAGTTGCGTCTGATCTTTGAAAATGCCTTCGATGGCATCAGCATCTACGAGGAGCTCCCCGGCAAGGACAAGCGCATCCTCCTGGATTGCAACGACCGCTATTGCGAGATGGCGGGGCGGAACAAGGAGGAACTGCTGCAACTCCCGGATACCCGTGATATCCAGCGCGGCATCGAGAATGCCCCGGAGGAGGAAGACCGCGAATCAGTGCTCGAGGAACAGGTCTTTTCAGGCGTCTTCTCGTGGATCCGCCCCGACGGGAGGGAGAACATCATCGAGTACAACGCCGCTCCCACCCGCGTGGGCGATCGTACCTTCACCATCGGTCTCGACCGCGACATCACCGAGCGCAGGCGCGCCCAGGCGGAACTGCGTCATGCCAAGGAAATGGCGGAGGCGGCCACCCAGGCCAAGAGCGCCTTCCTGGCGAACATGAGTCACGAACTGCGCACACCGCTCAACGCCATCATCGGGTTCACGCGCATTGTCCGGCGCAAGGCTGAGGGGCTGCTCCCCGAAAAACAGATCGAGAATCTCGACAAGGTCCTCAGCAGTTCCGACCATCTGCTCAACCTCATCAACACCGTGCTCGACATTGCCAAGATCGAAGCAGGGCGCATGGATGTGCTCGCTGCCAACTTCCGTATCGGTGCCCTCATTGACCTGTGCGCCAACACCGCCCAGCCGCTTCTCAAACCCGATGTGGCCCTGGAAAAGTATGTGGACGAGACTCTCAGCATCGTCCACTCCGATCAGGACAAGATCCGGCAGATCGTCCTCAACCTGTTGAGCAATGCCGCCAAGTTCACGCATGCCGGGAGCATCCGTCTCGCAGCCCGGCGCGAGGGCGAAAATCTGCATATCTCGGTCAGCGATACCGGCATCGGCATCAGCGCCGAAGCCCTGCCGCGCATCTTCAAGGAATTCCAACAGGCCGATACCAGCACCACGCGTCAATACGGCGGCACCGGGTTGGGATTGTCCATCAGCCGCAACCTGGCGCGCCTGCTCGGCGGCGACATCACCGTGGAAAGCGAACCGGGGAAAGGCTCGACGTTCACGCTCGTCATCCCCATGCAGTATCGCGGCAAAATGCTGCTGCCCGTGGAGGATGTTCTCCGCCTCACCCCGGACCCCGCGCCTGCTCCCGTGGAATCGGCCGCGCCTCCGACCGCGCCTGTCTCTGCCAAAAAGCGCATCCTCGTCATTGACGACGACCCCGACGCCGTGTACCTCCTGCAGGAGAATCTCAATCAGCAGGAGTTCGAGATCATCGGCAGGCTTAACGGGCAGGATGGCATGCAGGCTGCGCGGGAGCTCCATCCGCACGCCATCCTGCTCGATATCATCATGCCCGGCGCGGACGGCTGGCAGGTGCTCCACGACCTGAAAGCGGACCCGGTCACTTCCAACATCCCGGTCGTCATGCTGACGATCGTGGACAACAAGGCGCTGGGATTCCAACTGGGCGCGGCGGCCTACCTGCTCAAGCCATTGGATGCGGCGGAGGTCAGGGACGCGCTGCAGCGCGTCATCGGCGTTGACCTTCAGCGGCCGCGGCGCGTCCTGCTGGTGGACGATGACCCGGACATCGCCGATATGCTGCGCCAGGCATTGCCGGAGTCAGACTTCAGCCTCGAGTCCGCTCTGGATGGGGAAACAGGCCTTCGGGCGATCGAGGCGAAGCGCCCCGACATCCTGCTATTGGACCTCATCATGCCGCATCCCGACGGGTTCGAGGTCATCGAACGCCTGCGCGAAGATCCCAGCACGAAGGACCTGCCCATCATCGTCATCAGCGCCAAGGAATTGACCCCGGCGGAATCCGCGCGGCTGAAGGAGACCGTGTCTCTCGTCATGAAGAAGCAGGGGTTTGACGGGGACAAGCTTGTGGACGAAATGAACCATGTGTTGAGCAGGTTGATCCCTGCGGCCTCGTGAAAGGGCGCCGATGAAAACCATCCTGATCGTTGAAGACATTGACCTGAACATCGACCTGCTCACGCAGCTGCTCGAGGACGACTATCGCCTGCTGGTCGCGAAGGACGGCGTACAGGGAGTGGCGCTCACCGAGCAGCACAGCCCCGACCTGGTGTTGATGGATATTTCCCTGCCGGTCATGGACGGCTACGAAGCTGCGCGTGCCATCCGCCGCACGTTTCCATCCCTGCCCATCATCGGCCTGTCCGCGCATGCCATGCAGGGCGACGCCGAAAAGGCCAAAGACGCGGGCTGCACCGATTACCTCACCAAGCCCATTGATGAAGACCTGTTGTTGAAGAAGCTGAAGGAATATCTTGAATGATGACCCGAGCGTTGGGTCACCCATTGAACCAGGACATGCCATGCCCAATCCCAAGATCCTCATTGTGGACGATGAACCCTTCAACGTGGATTACCTCGAGCAGGAATTGGAGGACTCGAACTGCGAGACCGTTTCCGCCGTCAACGGCCGGGAGGCGCTCGACAAGGTGCAGGCTGAATCGCCCGACCTGATCCTGCTCGACATCATGATGCCGGTCATGGATGGGTTCGAGGTGCTGAGGCATCTCAAGGCGGATGCGGCCGTGCGCGATATTCCGGTCATCGTCATCTCGGCGAACAACGACCTGCAAAGTGTGGTAAAAGGCATTCAACTGGGCGCTGAGGATTACCTGCCCAAACCCTTTGAGCCGACGCTGCTGCAAGCCCGCATTTCCTCCAGCCTCGAAAAGAAACGCCTGCGCGATGTGGAGCGGCTCTATCTCAAGAGCCTCGAACGTGAACTGGATATCGGTCACAGGATCCAGCAGGGATTCCTCCCATCCGAACTGCCGAGGGTGAAAGGCTGGGAGATTGCCGCTTATTTCCAGGCGGCGCGCGAGGTGGCGGGCGATTTTTACGATGCCTTCCTGCTGCCCGATGGGAACCTGCTGGGCGTGGTGGGGGATGTGTGCGACAAAGGCGTGGGCGCGGCGCTGTTTATGACCCTGTTCCGCAGTCTCATCCGCGTGACAGCCACGACCAATGTTTTACGCGCCGCCGGGGAAACGAACGCGTGGACTCACGCGGAACGGCTGGGGCATGTTGTCTCGTTCACGAACAACTACATCGCCGAAACCCACTGCGAAGCGAATATGTTTGCGACCCTTTTTGTGGGCATCTTCGATCTGCAGGCTGGCACATTGACTTATGCCAACTGCGGGAATGAACATCCGCTGCTCTTGCGGGACGGGAAGGTCGCGGCAACGCTTCCGCCCACCGGCCCGGTGGTGGGCTTGTTCTCGGATGCCAGGTTCGCCATCAAGGAAATCCCGATCGAGAGGGATGATCTTCTCGTGGCGTTCACCGATGGGATTCCCGACAGCAAGAACGCGGACAATGAATTCTTTGGCACCCAACGCCTGATCGAGGCGCTGGATGGAGCGGATCTGTCGGCTGCTGCGCTGGTCGAAAAGGTTGAAGACCAACTCCATCGTTTCATCGGCGAGGCAAAGCAATTTGACGATATCACCTTGCTGGCGGTGAAGAAGTGTGATTGAACCTTCGAATCAAAACCTGGAATCCCAAATTTATAACATCTTGTGGGTTGCCCCCATGACCTGGCGTAATTTATTGTCTGCCGGCACATTCTGCAAGGTGTTCTGAAAAACAGACGCGAATCTAATCCTTTGGATGGGTTGCTCCATAAACTGGACGGGGATGATTTTATGGCGAACAATTGTCGCTCATGCAACCATCTGGATGTATTCTTTTGATTGCTTATGGAATGGGAAAGCCCATGCAGGTCCGTTCGGTTCCCCCGGATTTTGGGATTGTTTAGTTCAAGGAACAGATGATGGATGTCATCTCATCCATCGGGCATCCCTTGACGAGGAAGGCATCCGCACCGGCGGTCTTTGCCTTTAACTGGTAATCCATGTAGATCGTCAGAACGATCACCTTGACCTGCGGCCAGCGCCCCTTGATGATCTGTGTGGCTTCCAGTCCGTCCATAACCGGCATTTGGACATCCATCAGGATCATATCCGGGATTTGGCTCTCGATCAGTTCGACCGCGTCCTTCCCGTTCGATGCCTCACTGACGGCCTCAGACCATTCCTGGGTGGAGATGAAGGCTGAAAGGGCCCTTCTGGCATGCGGGTTGTCATCGACGATCATGATGCGTAATTTCTTGTTCATTTGCGACTCCATTCAGCCGGGTATGCAGGGTGTATTGGGTATTTTCCTTTTCGCGATCTCAGCATAGCAGATATGGTCCCGTTTGACATCAGAATGGAATGGATTTTTGGATGGAGGATGGTTGGTCTTTGGATGGTTTTTTCTAAGCGGATCGATTAATCGCGTACACAAAATGTGTTGCCTGGCAAATGTTTGCACACGGGCTGCGGCGGCTGCTTTTTTCCCATAAACAATCAAGGCTTTCATCATGCCGGATGAAAGCCTTGATCTTTGTGAGGAGCGAAATGGTTCATGCAGCAAATTTGCCGCTTGTGGTCTGGTATGCCTGTTGCGGATCCGTGTAGCTTTTGTAAAGGCGATTGCCCAGCCTGACCAGACCATTTGCCAGGGCGATGATCGTTCGCTCGAATGCGCCCGGATTGGCAAGGCCCGCATCATGGAGCAGGCGGATCGAAACCAGCTCGCGGTCGAGTTCGTTCATTTTCAAACTCACCATTCTCTCATCGTGCCAGGTGTAAAGGTTATTCATGGCTGCCTCCTTCAGAATTACAGGTCGTGTCCGTGTTGAATATCGCAGTGATCGAATCCAGTTCCGTATCTTCTGACACTAGAATAACAGGAAACGGTATTCGACGCATCGTTCTGTAGTGGAACTATCCATAAACGAAAAGACCGTTTTTGAACGGTCCCTTCTCCCCAAAAACACCATCCCCACTACGCAAATTGTGGACGGTGATTACTACTCCTCCAGACTGGCAAACCCCTCCCGCAGTGCGTAGAGGGCAGCCTGCGTACGGCTGGCAAGATGCAATTTCCCCAGTATGTTGCTGACGTGTGTCCGCACGGTCGCCTCGCTGATCACCAGTTGCCCGGCGATCTCCCTGTTTTCAAGCCCCTGCGCGATCAGCCGAAGCACCTCCACCTCCCGTTGGGTCAGCGGCTCCTCCGAAAGTTTCTGCTTTTCCGTGTGATGTAGTTCATCCAGCACTTTTTTGGCAATGCTTGGATGCAGGGAAGCCACACCCTGATTCACCTGCCGGATCGCGTCGATCAATGTCTCAGGACTCGAATCTTTCAGGTGATATCCCATTGCCCCGGCTTTGATGGCAGGAAAGATCATTTCCTCACCGGCGAAGTTCGTCAACACCAGGATGCGCGCTTCGGGCCGCCGGGCTTTGATCTGCCTGATGCACTCGATCCCATCCATTTCCGGCATCATCAGGTCCATCAGGATGACATCCGGGGTCAATTCCGGTTCCACTTTGACGGCTTGTGCCCCGTTCTCCGCCTCTCCCACCAGATCGATATCTGGTACGAGTTCCAATACGGCTCTCACCCCCTTGCGGATGATGGCATGGTCATCCACGACCAATACCCGGATGATCCCGGCAGTTTCTGTTGGTTTCTCGCTCATGGCTGCTCTATCTCCACTTTTATGAGGGTTCCGTTCCCCGGACTGCTTTCAACCTGAAACTTCCAGCCCTGCGACTGGGCGCGTTCCTGCATGTTGCCCAACCCCATGCCTCCCTCCCTCCGCGCGGTTTTGGGGTCAAAACCAATTCCATCGTCTGATATTTCCATCGAGATCAAATTGGGCCTCTGTTCCAGGTTGACCGATACGTTCCTCGAATGCGCATGTTTGATCGAGTTGTTGAGTGCTTCGCGCGCGATCTGATAAAGCCCCTCCTCCATGTTCGTTGGAAGTCTCCCGGTCAGATTGTTCCTCAAATTGGATTTGATGCCCGCCCTGTCCTCCACCGACATCAGGCGGCTTTGAAGGGCCGCCACCAGACCATCCCTGGCGAGGATCGGGGGGCGCAATTCATGGATGAGCAGGCGCATATCCGCCAGGGATTCCTGGGCGGTATTTTGAATGTCCGAAATGTACTGCAAAGCCTGATCGATTTGATCATTCGATATTTTGCCTGTTGCCGCCTGGGCGTACAGGCTGATCCCATACAAGGCCTGTGTGACCGAATCGTGCAGTTCCCTGCCCAGGCGCTGGCGCTCCTCCAGGATCGCCAGTTGACGCGCCTGTTCGTACAGGTGCGCATTCTCGAGCGCGATGCTCATCGAAGCGGCAAAGGTTTCCAGCAGACGGACATCGGAATCGTCGAACGCATTCTCCCGTTCCAGGTTCTGCACGCTCAGGATCCCGGTCACCTGGTCGCCAGCCAGGATCGGCACCCCGAGCCAGGATTTTGGTGTGGTCGTACCCGGCAAGGTTGGCTGTCCGAGACGCGCCGCTTCATCCGGGACTCCGGTGTTGAGCAGAAACGGCTGCCGTGTCTGGATGATCCGGGATCGGAATCCGCCCGGTGGGTGTGTGCCTTGTGAATAAACGCGTTCGCCGCGTTCGATCGCATAGCGATGCTCGACGGTGTTGGATTGAGGGTCGTAGGTGGAGATCATCACCACCTCGGCATCGAACATTTCACGGAACCTGTCCCCGACCAGATTGTAAATGGATTGGACATCGAGTTTCGATGCGAGCCCCTGCTGGACATTGTTGATGATCGTGAGTTCATTGGCGCGCTGTTCGGTCTCCTGGAGCAGGCGCTGCGTTTCGGCAAACAGGCGTGCATTTTCGATGGCAATGCCTGCCTGGTTGGCAATGGCTTGCATGAGCTCCACATCGGTTGGTTCAAAGTCGTTCTTGTGCCGGCTTTGGACGTCCAATACCCCGATGACCATCCCTTTGACCGTGATCGGCACGATCAGTTCCGATTTTGTCAGGCTGCCCTGCATCCAGACGTAGCGAGGATCAGCCGAGACATCCGGGACCAGCGCCGGTTTACCGGTTCTCGCGACCCAGCCCGTGATCCCCTCTGATCCGATCTTCAAATGCCCGGGTTTGAATTGAAAGTTTGGGTCGTCCCAAAGGACCCCGGCTCCAACCCGGTAAACCACGTCGTCATTTTCGATCAGGCCAATTCCAACATGATAATAGTTGAAGGTGCGTTGGATCAGCCTGACTACCCGGACCAGCAGTTCGTCGATCTCCAGAATGGAAGTGATCTGCTGGCTGATCTCCGTCAGAATTCGAAACCGCGTGTCCTCATCCGGTTTTACATGATCCATTTGCACGGTACTCCCTGCCCGATCTGCCATTCAGACTGTCCGATTGGCGACTTGAGAACCTTCAGTATTATTATATAACCAGTTTGCGCGGCGTGAAGAAATTGTCACTTCACGCCGCGCATCATTTCAGGGTCGAACTGCGGTTTTAAAGCGTCGGCAGCAGATATTCGTAGGCGCTCAACGCAGCCTTTGCCCCCTCGCCGACCGCGATCAGGACCTGCTCGGCATAGTTGTTGGTGACATCTCCGGCCGCGAAGAGACCTGGGATGTTCGTGCGGCAGGAGCTGTCCACGATCACGCGTCCCTGCCCATCGAGATTTGCCAGGTCTCTGACCATGTTCGTGTTGGGCGTGAGTGCCTTTTCCACAAACATGCCATCGGCGGGGAATTCATTGATTTTGCCGGTTTTGTCCTTAAGGATTAATTTACGGGCATATTCATCGCCCTGCACCTCGACGATCTCGCAATCCTTCATGATCCTCACATTCCCGGCTTTCTGGAGTTTATGACCAAGGGGTGAATCGAGCATTTTGTCGTTGGTGCAGACCATGGTCACTTCCTTCGCCACCGTCGAGAGTTCCCCGGCGGAACGGAGCGCCAGGTCTTCGTCACCGATCACCACAACGGATTTATCGATGAACAACGGTGCGTAGGAAAGCGCGGAGTAGCACAAGCCCTTCATGGTGAATTCCTTTTCACCGGGCACATTCATGCGCACCTGGCGCGTGCCGGTGGCAAGGATCACCGCCCTGGATTCCAATGCCGCGCCGCTCTTGGTTGTGACGATAAAGTGGTCATTCTTCTTTTCGACCCTGTCAACCGATTCGATGTGCCGCGCGAAGTCCAGATATTCCAGTTCGTTGCGGAACTTGTTGACGATCTCGAGCCCCTTGATGACCTGATATTCTTCGATCCAGGGCAGGGCAAGCCGGTAGTTGGTCTTGCCGCCGAGGTCCTTCGAGATGAGCAGGACGTTCAGGCGTTTGCGAATGGCATAGACCGCGGCAGTCAGACCTGCAGGTCCGCCACCGATGATGATCAAGTCGTACATGATGGTTCTCCTTTCGCCTAATAAGCGGCTTCGATTGTCGCTGTGTCGATCTCGGGACGATCGCCATCATCCGCGGGCGGCTCGGCGATGAACCCCTCCTCCATCAGGCGTTTGGTCATGGAGCGTGAGCGTCTGATGATTTTCAAGGCGCGTTCGAACTCCTCTTCATAGGAGCACTCGATGCGCGCCAGCCCCTGCTCAATGGCCTTCATTGCAACCGCTGCGGCCTCCTTGGGGAAGACCTCCCAGTCGTCCATGTTTGGCAGGATGAAGTCAGGTCCGATGCGGTCACCGACATGGTTCGCCATCGCCTGCGCTGCGGCGAAGCACATCTCATCGGTGATCGTCCGGGCGCGGACGTCCAGCGTGCCGCGGAAGATGCCGGGGAAGCCCAGCGAGTTGTTGACCTGGTTCGGAAAGTCGGAACGACCGGTCGCGACCACAGCCGCGCCTGCCTCCTTTGCCTCCCAGGGCCAGATCTCAGGGACGGGGTTCGCACAGGCAAACACGATCGCATCCTTTGCCATCGTCTTGACCCACTCCGCCTTGATGACGTCTGGTCCCGGTTTGGACAGGGCGATGACCACATCCACATCCTTCATCGCTTCAGGGATGTCGCCCTCGCGCCCCTGGGCGTTGGTAATGTTGCATAGTTTCCACTTGTCCTTGTATTCAGCCTTGCGCATTTCGAGGTCTTTGCGGTGTTTGCCAAGGATGCCTTTGCTGTCCACCATGTAGCATTTGGCGGGGTCGGCACCCCAGCCGAAGATCAGACGCGAACAGGCAACGTTCGATGCGCCGGTGCCGATGAAAGCGATGCTCACATCCTCCATCTTTTTGCCCACCACCTTGACTGCATTGATAAGCCCCGCCAGCGTGACCGTGGCGGTGCCTTGCTGGTCATCATGCCAGATGGGGATCTCGGCTTTTTCGCGCAAGGTATCAAGGATGTAGAAGCATTTTGGATTGGAGATATCCTCGAGGTTGACGCCGCCAAACCCAGGTTGAAGCATCATCACAGTATTGATGATGGCATCCGGGTCTTTCGTGTCGAGCATGATCGGCACGCCGTCCACGCCGCCCAGATATTTGTAGAGCAATGCCTTGCCCTCCATCACAGGCAGTCCCGCCTTCGGTCCAATGTCGCCCAAGCCGAGCACGCGCGTCCCGTCGCTGACCACGGCTACGGTGTTCCACTTGTTGGTGTATTCGTAGGCGAGTTCGGGATCGGCTTGAATGGCTTTACAGGGGGCGGCAACGCCGGGCGTGTACCAGATGGCAAAATCATCGAAACTGTGGACCGTGCATTTGAGCGTGGTCTCGATCTTCCCCCGGTAGAACGGATGCAATTTCATTGCATCGGCAGAAGGCTTCTTTGCCTTGGCAAGCAGCTCTTCCGTATTCATATCTGCCTCCTTGAATTGTTATCTTCCTGCCCTCCGCAACGATTCCTCCCGGAGGGCAATCATCATTGCATATAGATCGAGTCCACGCTTGCAGGCGCCGCGTGCGGCTTCCATGACGGAATCAGACCACAGGGTCCGGCATTGAAGCGCCTCCTCATCGTTCAGCATGACAAGCTGGATCAGACTCGACAGCGGGATGTCCATGTCCGCATAAGAGCCGATGTCGCAGTCATTGCAGGACTGACAGACATGGACATCCTGACCGGTTGCCGATTTGACAATGCTCCGCAGAGACATCGCTTATGCCGGAAGCGGCTCCGCTTCCTTCTCAGGGACGGCTGTTCCCGGTTTCAAGAGATTTGCCTCGGTGACGATGCGCGGCACCACATCCTCCCAGCCGACCGGCATGATGTGCAGACCGTGGATGCCCTGCCCGCGCAGCGCCTTGATCTTCTCGATGATCTCCAGCGCGATCCTCACGCCCTCCTCCTTTGCGCCTTCGGGTCCGCCTTTTGCCTGCGCGTCGTCCATGCGTTTGACGATCTCATCGGGGACGTACACGCCGGGCACTTCATTCATGTAATGGGTCATCTTTGCGCTCTTGAGCGGGGTGATGCCGATCATGATGTAGACCTTGTCGAGGATGTTCCGTTTGGCGATCTCGTTCAGCCAGATCTGCATGCGTTCCACATCATAGACGAGATTGGTCTGGAAGAACTGCGCGCCGGCATTGACCTTCTTGTGTTCGCGCAATGCCTGGAATTTCGGGTCGGAGGCGAACGGCGAGGCTGCCGCGCCGAGGAAGAACCTGGGCGGGAACTTGATCTCGCGTCCATCGAGGTAATGTCCCTCGTCGCGCATCCGGCGCAGGATCCAGATCATCTGGATGGCGTCGAGGTCGTTGATGTCCATGCGGCCGCGCGGTTGGGGGGCGAGCACGGGGCTGTCGCCGGTGACGCACAGGACATTGCGCACGCCGAACGCGGTCGCGCCGAGGATCTCGCCCTGCAGGCTGGCGCGTGTGCGGTCGCGGGCGGCGATCTGCATCACGGGTTCGGCTCCATTCTCGACGGCAAATTTACTGCATGCCCAGGAGGTCATGCGCGGGGTGGCGGAGGCGTTGTCTGTGAAGTTGATGGCGGTGACGTACGGTTTGACGAGGTTGATGTTCTCGATCAACTTCTTCGTGGACATGCTCAGGGGCGGTGCGATCTCACAGGCGACGACGAACTCTCCGGCTTTGAGCGCCCTCTCCAGATCGGAAACTGGTTCGGCGTAGGCGGGAGCGTGGTATTTGTCATCGCCCTGCCACCAGTCCGGCTGGCGCACGGTGCGGAAGATCAGGTCCCAGGTCTTGTAGCGGTTTTCACCCTGATCGAGAACGAGACTCCTCAGTACCTTGCCCGTGCCGTTCTTGCGGATGCAGGTGGTCACGTCCTTCCAGGTTTCGGTGCCGACCTTTTCCCAATCCAATGGCGGCAGAACTTCGAGCAGTTTTTCCTCGCGTCCCATGTTGTGGGCGCGCTCATAGATCTTGTACCAGATGCAGGGACGGGTCTTATCCACGTAGCAATGTTCGGGTGTGGAGCCGCCGCAGGGACCGTTGCGCAATCCCTTGGGACATTCCATCGGGCAGATGAACGCCGTCTCCTGAAGGAGGCAGTTGCCGCACATGCGGCAACCGAACAGAGGACCCTTGATGATGTATTCAAAGTCCTCCATCAACTTGTGGCTGAGCGGTTCTTCCTTGAAAGGGGAATAGGCTGGCTGCCAGCGTCGACCGGGTGTAAATATCGGCATGGGTTCCTCCAGTTGTCAGTTGATTGTTAATGGCATTGCTGTAAACTGCCAACTGACAACCACAAACTGATTAGTTCATCAAATACGAATCCGCGTAGATGACCTTGTTCAGCAGGATCTGCGTGGTCTTCCAGATGGCAGCCTGTTCCGGATCGGTCGTGTCGAAGTCCGCCATCTGTGGCTCTTCACCGTTCGCGATGCGCTCTGCAATCTTATTGTAGACGGCGGCCAGCGGATTGCTAGTGTCTTTTGTCTCTATCCAGCGGATGACATCGTTCTGCTTTTCGTCGAACGGGTTGGCGATCATCATCTGCAAGCCGACGCCCATCAACATGGCGAGGTAGACGCGGTTGATGAGCGGACGATTTTCGTTTGGCACCGCGTTCGAGACGTTCGACAACCCGACCGAAATGTTGGGCGCCGGGTCCCAGGCATATTGCAGGGTCCGCACCGTTTCGATGAGATGCGGGCAATATTGCTGGCATCCGCTCACCGTCAGCACGAGTGGATCGATGATGAGGTTCTCCATCGGGAAGTCGATCTCCATCATGCGCGGGATCAACTGTTCGACCGCGATGGTGACGCGGGCGTCCGCCTCCACCGGGATGCCCTCGGTCCGCATGGTCAGCGCAATGACCTTGGCGTTGTACTTCTTTGCCAGCAGCGGCACCTTCTCCAATCGTTCCGGCTCCGCCGAAGTCGAATTCAGGATCGGCTGCGCCTTGCTGATCTTCTGCAAAGCTGCTTCCATGCCGTCCACGTTCGTTGTGTCGATCGAGAGCGGGACGTCCACCACGGTCTCGACCGTTTCCACGATCCACGGAAAGACCTCCGCCCAGTCCTTCTTGCGCGGACCCAGGTTGATGTCGATCGCTTTTGCGCCCGCCTCCACCTGCTTGACCGCCAGGTCCATGAAGAATTCGCGGTCCTTGTTCTTCAGCGCTTCCTTCACTTTCTCTGAAATGATGTGGATATTTTCGCCAATGATGTACATGTGTGCCTCCGGATGATTGAATGTACGCGATGGATGCTAGAACTCGTCCGCGCGCGGCTTGAGGCACAGCGTCATGAAGACAACGTCCGTGCAGTCGCCGTCGGGGAACATGAAAAAGTCTTCGAGGGTGCACTGCGAGACAAAACCGATCTGCTCAAAGGCGCGTACCACCTTTGTCTTGTCGGCGATGATCTCCGCGGTAAGCATCGAGAGTCCCTGCTTGCGGGCGAACTCCACCAGCACCTTGATCATCTTCATGCCGAGTCCGCGCTTGCGATATTCCTTCGACAGGAACAGGCGCACCTCCCCGATGTGACGTTTGGGACCCTTGAAGAAGTGCAGTGAACCGCTCCCCACGGCATGGTCCTTGACGAGCGCCAGCAGGGGCAGCACCTCGTCATAATCCAGGTGATCGCACCAGCCTTGCAACAAATTCGGGTCCTTGATGTTGCTATGCCTGAAATACCGCATATCATCATCACTGACCGGCAGGAAGAGTTCATCCAGATGCGGACGATCCTCCCTGACCAACGGGCGCAGCAAAACATATACGCCGTCCTTGAGTGTGACCATTTCCCGGAATGTTTTGATCTGGTCTGGCAGCATGGTTATCTTCTCCTTGCTTTCCTCGGTCGGGCCGAGGGAAAGGTCAATCCTTTTTCAATGCCATTTCCACCGACGGGAATTTGCCCAGGTCGGTATGCGGCAGAAACAATGCGGACGTAAAGGCTTCATAGAATGTATTGTCCGCTGAAAGTTCGATATAGGTCATACGCTTCGCGATCTCCCCGATGCGTTCGCGCCCGCGCCAGTCGAGCAGCGCGTAATATGCGCCTTTCACAGATGTATTGCCCAAAAAGTCGAAATGGTCCCACGACAGATCAGGCAGCAACCCGATCTGCACAGCCTTCTCCACGTTGATATATTTTCCGAACGACCCCCCGACCAAAACCTTTGAGACGTTCTGCAGTTCGATGCCGACCGTCTCAGCCAGCACGGTAAAGCCTGCATAAATGGCGGCTTTGGCGCGCAACAGGTTGTCGACATCCACCCTCGATAGAACAATATCCTCACCGGACTCCGTCTCCGCGCCCCAGGCCACCACATACTCGCCGCCATGCGCTCCCTCCCGGACCCGAGGACTGCCCGCCGTTAATTTGACATTGCCTGCCTTGTCGAGGATTCCCGTTAAGAACGCCTCCGACAACAGCGCGATCAACCCGCTTCCGCAGATCCCCTTCGGCCTGCCTCCACCAATGACGCGATAGGTCGGCTCGAAGGTTTCACTGTTGATCCACACTTCCTCGATCGCGCCCGTGGTTGCGCGCATCCCATTGACCACGCCTGCGCCCTCGAATGCGGGTCCCGCCGAACATGCACAGGTGACCAACCAATCGCGGTTGCCCAGAACGGTCTCGCCGTTGGTGCCCACATCCAGGAACAGGGTGGTATCCTCCGCCGAGTCCACCCCCGATGACAATACGCCGGCCGTAATATCCGCGCCCACATAACTTGCCACGCCGGGCAGACAGTCCACGCTGGCTTCGGGATGCGTATTCAACCCCACCTCCCGCGCGCTCATTATCGGAGGATGATTTACGGCGGTGATGAACGGCGAAAGGCGGATGCTTTCCGCCGAAATGCCCAGCAGCAGGTGCATCATCGTGCTGTTGCCGGCGATCGTCGCCTTGACAACCTCCCCGGGCTTCGCCTTGACGCGTTTGCAGGCGGTATCGAGCAGTCCATTGATCGTATCCAGCACGCGTTGCCGCAGGTCGCTCCCGCCGCCGTTCTTGCCCGCATAGATGATCCTTGAGATCACATCCTCACCGCGGGCGATCTGACCGTTGTATTCAGCGACCTGCGCCCGCACCTTCCCGGTGACGAGGTCGACCAGCCACAGGGACACCGTGGTCGTGCCGATATCGATGGCGGCGCCCCAAAGCGGAGCGAACTCATCGAGATGACCGGGTTGCAGGTCAATGAGACGCACAACCTGATTGGTCTCATCATTCCGGATCACATTCGAAACATCGATGACGGCAGTGACCTTCCAGTCTCCAGCGCGCAATACCGTGCCGAGTCTCTGAAGCAGGTTGAGGGAACATGCCACTTGCAGGAAACGATGCTGCAATCGCAGCGCGGTCTGCAAACGCGACCAGTCGTCGGTCTGGTCGTCCATGCTGGGCGGGGTGAGTTCCAGATGGATGCGCTGTACGGTTTGACTCTGAAGGTAATCGTAGCCATCGGGAACCGTGACCTCGGCAACCACGCGGTCGGTGGTCAGCCTGCGTTCGATCTTCTCCTGCGGCGGAACATAAATGGAAACATCGCCTTCGACAACGGTTTGACAGGCGAGCGCGTAGCCCTGCTCGATATCGGCAGGGGAGAGGCGTAAAGTGCTTCTGCGCCTGACCGTTCCACCGGTCACCTGCACGGCGCAACGTCCGCAACGTCCCTGCCCACCACACGGCTGACCGATGTCAATGCCTGCGATGTGTGCGGCATCTGCCAGCAGGGTGTTGGTGGGGACGGAAACCGTTAGGGGTTTTTCGTCGAGGGTGAAGGTGACGGAGTGTTCCATTGGGTCACGGGTTGAAGGTTCAAGGTTGAAGGTTGTGATTCTCTGCGGAACTTTCCACCTTCAACCTTGAACCTGAAAACTTAATTCAATGCCTGCTTCATGAACGCGGGCAGGTCCACTGCTTCACGCGGACCGACGCGGATCTCCCAATCGGAGAGTTCCTCCTCCACTTCGCCTGAAAGCACCGCGACGTGACCGGGCAGGACAAGCCTCTTTTTGCTGACCTTGTCGGCGACGTTGAATCCTTTGATTGCCTTCGCGATCCGCTCCGCATCGAACTTGCCTGCCGCCCACGCCGTGAGCACGGACATGCCTTCCGCGTCGGTGACGACAAGCCATGCAGGTAATCCGCTCCCTTCCACTTCATTGGCAACCGCGAAGTAGGTGATGCTGAAGTTCGTGGTGACCAGCACGGGGCTTTCGGGTTTTGGCGAGTTGATCTCGTAGATGCCCGGCTGGACCTGGATCGGTTTCTGTGGGTCGGTGTAGATGTTCTCGCGCAGGACGAGCAACGGATAGATCATCTCGGGCGCGAAGGTGTCGATCACCACAAAGCCCGCATATTTCGCGATCGCCTGCGAGGCGTAGACGGCTTCCTTGTCGAGTCCGTTTTGGGCGGCGAAAAAGATGGTGGGGTAGCCCAGCGGCTTGAAGTTGGATTTCAATGCCAGGCGGCGGGCCTGCGTCGAACGCGCCAGCCACTCGCCGAGGTTCTTCCCGCCGAGGTCGAGCACCATATCTTCGACTCCCTTCGCCTGGACTTTTTGAGTCAAATCGGCGAGATCGTCGAGCGAGTCTGCCTTGACGACGAGCGAGGCTTTGTGCTTCTTTGCCACATCCGCCAGGGATTCGTAGTTGGATGAGTCTGCAGCGTAGACCAAGGTCGATTCACCGGAGAGCAGGCTGAGGCTTGAGTCCAGAACCGCCGCGTCGGTCCCGATCAAAATCAGCGGACGCTTGGTCACCTCCCGAACTGCTTTCACCGCGGCTGACAGATCCCCATCTGCTTCGATGGCGTACCCGTTGAGGTTGAAGTCCATGCCCACATAGTTGACCTTATAGGCGTCGGCGGTTGCGACCTTTTTGGCGATGTCGGGGTCACTGGCTTTGAGGCGCAGGAACAGACCAGGCTTGTTGTAAAAGGTCTTTTCGTGGCGGAACATCACCACTTCGTTGCCGACCTTGACTTCGGTGCCGTCGGCTTTGAGCGTGATGAGGCGGATGGGCGGCGCAGCGGACTCGGCGAGCTGCTTCTTCGATTCCTCGCTGACGTACGGACACGCGCTGAGTTCAACCTGCTTGGCGGCGAGTTTCATCGCGAACGCGAGACAGGTGGGGAAGCCGCATTCCTTGCAGTTGGTCTGCGGGAGCATTTTGTAGATTTGAATTCCTGAAAGTGCCATGGGTTCTCCTATTCAACATGTCATTGCGGGCGTAGCGAAGCAATCTTCTGTTTGATGGTTACATGAGATTGCTTCACCCCTTGGGGTTCGCAAGGACATCACGCTGCAATCAATTCCTCGATCGCTTCCTTGATGCGTTTCACCGATTCTGGATGCCGCAACACGATGATGTCCGCACCTGATTCGACGAGCGCGGTGGCGGTGATGGTTTCCCAGTTGATGGCGCGGGCATTCCAATCGCCCCAGGCTTCGGGCACGCCCTCGCCAACCTTCGCTTCTTTCGTCTTCCACGCTTCAAAACCGGGCGTGACGATCATCGGGAATTGTGTCATCGCGTCGCCCTGCAATGCGGCGAGCCTCAGGCGTTCCATCACCGAGTAGCCATATTCGATTCCATAACCGAGCGCGCCGGTTGTCGGGTCCATCAGGATGCGTTCCTTCGGCATGCCCATGTCGCTGATGAGAATGTTCAACTGCTTCGACAGGTTCACATCCATCGGCGCGCGCGCCTGCACGAGATGTCCGTTTGCCATGGCCGTTGCCACGATGGTCCGATAATTTTTATCTTCGCAGATGCCGAGCACGAGCCGTTCGCCCTTCGTCGCTTCAGAGACCGGCACAAGCAGTTCGTTATCCTTCTCCGCCTGCCCCGGACCCCAGACGATGAGAGGGAGCCCCGTCGCCTCCAAAACGGATTTGACCGCCTTGACCGCGTCCTCGACCGAATCTTCCACGGTCAACGCCAGGACGAGCAGGTCTGCTCCCGCCTCTTCAGCCTTTTTCGCCCATCGGGCGGGATCCGCCATCGCCTCACCCCAGACCTCCGCCAGCAGCGGTGACCAGTCTTCGGGCTTGCGCGATTTGATCTCGATCGCGATGACGGGCTTGTTCGGTGTGGGCGCCTCGAATTGCAGGTACGGCATCGTCGTCCCGCCGCCAACGGTGACGGCTTTTGTGCGGGTGCCGCCGTCTGCGCTCGTCGCGCCGATGGTGATGGCTCTGATATTTCCGGTCCATTTGTCTTTTGGGATTTCGATTGGCATAACGATTCTCCTTGTTATATGTCATTGCGAGCGAAGCGAAGCAATCTCATGGAACCTGCAAACAATTGTTTTATGATGCGAGGAGATTGCTTCGTGGCGCCCAGCGCCACTCCTCGCAATGACATTACGTTAATCCTGCTTTTCTCCTCGCCTCATCTCTTCTTTCAATGAACTGCTCGATCGGCGTCTTGCGTTCCGCCGAAAGACCCAGATCCTTCAATTCACTTTCATCTTTTGCCGCCATGTGACGCAAAATATGACGATAAGAAATATAAGCCGCGGGGTAAATAATTCCCGCCGAATTGTGCAGCATGTACGCCACGCGTATGCCGCGGTCCTTCATCATCTGCGCCGCGACCGCCAGGGAGATGTCGGCAGGCAGATCGGGGACACCTTCACTCATGATGTCTTCGGCGGCCAGTGTCTCGTACCCTTCCCGCGCGTACGCCCAGACCAGTTCATCAACTCCGACCACACCGATGCCGTGACCTTCCGCGTCTAGCACGCACATCGCCTCGACGTTCTTTTCCAGCAGAAAGCGCGCGATATCCATAATGGGAGAGTCCCATTTGCAGGTCGGCACGCCGACGGTCATCAAGTCGCGGACGAGTTTTGCTTCTTTCATCTTATTGAAAAGCCATGACTGTCTCGCGGTAGGCGGCGAAAACCAGCAGTATGATGCCGAGCACAAGACAAAGTATTTCAGAACGGGATAGCCGAATATCCCGAAAATTCTTGATTTTTTCGCTCTTCCAGTTTGTCCAACTCTTATATTGATACATTCCAAATCCCACGGTGGCGCCAATGACGAGTACATAGGCAAGCATTTCCAAACCGCCGATGCTCATGCCGAGCGCCATGCCATCCCAGGCGTTGAACTGCTTCAAATCGGAAGCCGCAAAGGAATTGGTGCCTGAAATAAATCCTGTGGTAATTCCCAGGGTTATCGGCAGGATGTAGCCTGTTGGGAATCCATTTACCTGTTGCAGGTTCAAAAGAATGCTCAAACCAACCACCATGCCAAGGTTGAACAATAATGTAAGCCCGAATTCAGACCAGAAGGAGGTCGCGGAGGCGACGAATTTCCCCACAGCCGCCTGCGGACTACCTCGCATAAAGCCTTCAGGCAGGAGATAATACCCGATCAAGTAGGAACTCAAATTGAGCAGGGAATATAACCCATACAACCAAAGCACGCGTGCGAATACGCTTTGGTGGCTGAGGTCGAACTGGTCCGTACTGTCGGTCATCGTTACATCACTCGTTTGCAGGTCGGCACACGAACAGCATCAAGTCACGGATGAGTTTGGTTTCTTCCATGATTTCCAGCGAAAAACCTGACAGGTCTCAGGAGACCTGTCAGGTTTCAATGGTTTACTCTCCCTCGCCAGCCTGATTACTCAGGTAGTTCTCCAGTCCCATCTGCTCGATCTGGGTGCGCTGTTTCTTCGCCCAGTCGTGATGTCCCTCCTCCATCTTGAGGATGGTGGTCAACAGATCGCCTGTGGACTCGTCGCCGACTTCGCCTGCCAGCGCAATTCCCGCGTTGTAGGCTTTGATCGCGCCCAGTTCGGCTTCCTGGTCGTTGCTGACCATTTCCTGTACGGTTTTGCCGATCTTCATCTGGTTGAGTTTGGAGACGATGGGCATCCCTTCGAGGAAGAGGATACGCCCGATGAGCCACTCGGCGTGGTGCATCTCATCGATGGCTTTCTTCTCAATATCTTTGTGAAGTTTTCCATACCCCCAGTTGTCGCACATCTCGGAATGCACCATGTACTGGCTGATGGCGGTTAATTCATCCGCCAGGAGGTCGTTGAGGACTTTGATGAGTTTATCGTCGCCTTTCATGTTTTGCTCCTGTTTCAAGTTGAACTTTTGGAGGTTGGAAGGTTAAACCTTCAACCTTCCAACCTGGAACCGTTAGAACATCGGCTCCATTGCCATGGCAGGATGGTTGTGCGCCTCCAGCCAGGCAAGCAGGTCATCAACCGTCGTCACGTTGCGCTCGTCGGCGATCTTGTCGAGCAGGTCGGGGTCGCCCTCGCGTTCGCAGACGGTTTTGAATTCATCGTTCATGGTCTGCTTCAGCACGGATGACATCCATACCACGCGCTTGAAGCCGCCATCGGCAGAGATGAACTTGGGGCTGATGAGGTAGAACTTGCCGACGCCCATCACACCCGGGGTCTGCATCCCGCCGCCCGCGATGCCAGCCAGCGTGGAGAAGGTCATGCCCGCGGGGGTCATGGAGGTGTCCTCGCGCGAGACGACCATCACGCCGTTGGCTTCGGGGATGAGCATGACGATGCACTCGAAACAGCCGCACGCCGTCATTGGGTTCTCCATGATGGAGTACATCGAGACTTCCTGCACCACGCCGTGAGAACCGATCTTGGCGTAATCGTTCGTCCCCTCCCAGTAGCCCTTCCTGTCGTCCACGAGTTTGCCCAACTTGATCGGCTGGTTCGGTCCCGTGGGGTTGATGCTGAACGAGGCTTTGCAGTCCAGCCAGTTATACGCGCCGCATAGACCGAGCCGTTCAGGCGAAACCACGCAGACGTGGTTCGGCGCAAAGGACTGGCACAGCGTGCAGGAGTAGAACTCTTCCACTTTATTATCGGTCAGGTCGGCGAGACGTTTGTTGCGGAAGTCGTACGCGGCACGCGCCTTTTCCAGCCATTCGGCGTGCAGCGCGGGTTCGGTGATGACCGTGACCTGGACTTTGTCCACGATGGCGCCGAAATCTTCATGAAAGCGGGCATGGAGTATCTTGCCGAAGTGTTGAAGATTGAAGCCTTTATCAGCCGCATTGTTCGAGATGCGGATCCAGGCGATGTCGCGTTGACCGACGTGCTGGATTCCACTCGCGCCGTTGACGAAGTAATGGACCTGCCTCTCCAACACAGGCTCGAAGTCCTGCTGCATCTGCCTGCCCGCGACCTTGATAACAATGCCCAGATCCATGGAGCCTTGCGGCGGGATGGCGGAGAAATCAGGACCGATCACTTCGATCTTGCCGTCAGTGACTTCGTCCAATTTCGCCATGTGCAGGTATTCGAAGGCACGCGAGTGCTTGCCGCCGAATTCCACGCGCAGGTCCGCCTTGCGGACGACCTCGCCTTCAAAGGCGGAGCCGTACGGCACGGGCACGTCCACGTTCGAGACCTTGACCTTCACGCCGCGCACCTCGATGCATTTCTGAACGAGTTGTTCGGCGCGCTCGAGATCGTCCTTGCCTTCGATCTGGTTGAACGGCATCGAGACAACGTGTTCATAGGTGGTCACGCCGGTGGGCAAAATTTCGGGAATGACTGTGTCCGCAATGACGGGGAAGCCGAAGTTGATCGCGCCCGCCGCGGCGGCATATTTGAGATCATCCACTTCGCCGAGGGCGAGGACGAAGGCAAAGACGCGTTCCTTGTTGTAGAGCAGGATCTCGCGCGATTGACCGGGTTTGAGTCCGCCGAAGGTCAGGGCGGAGCGGGTGGCAAATCCCAGCGCGTAGATGGCAGAGATGGTGTCCGTGCCGAACGGTACGGTGTAGGTGTCGTAACCGAGTTCGACGCCTTCCTCCTGCAACTGATGGATGATGCTGCGTCCGTTGACGTTGCCCGAGAGGAAGGTCAATATGTTGCGGCGTTGCAGTTCGCGCACGATCTTGACCGCCACCTCGTTTGACTTCGCACACCCAACGATGGCGGCAAAACCCGGCATGCGACCGTCCACGAGTTGGATACCCCACGAGCGGAGTTGGATGTCGTCGATGGGACCGTTGAGATGTCCATCAAGATTCTTCCCGTCGCCGTTGCCGCCATCCGGGCTGGTGAAGGAGGTGCCGCCCGCGAGTTTGAATCCCGGCATGGGCTCAGGCTGAAGCCCATAAGCGAAGCGCACGGCTTCAATCGTCTCCGCCGCGAGAAGCGTCGCCATTCCCGAGTCCAGGGTCTCACCGAGGTAGGGAGTCCATTTTGCGAATGCGGGGATCGGGTGGAGCATATCCCTTGCGTATTTGATGATGGGCTGAAGGTCGCCGAGTTTTTCAACGGCTTTGCCTGTCATGCCGAGGATGGTAGGGAGGTAGTACGCGGTGTTTGGGAACGAGACGGGCGTATCCGCGCCCTTCTCTTTCAGCACGCGGTTGAGCATTAATTCGGCTTCAGTGACCAGCGCGTTCGCGCCGCGCATCGCACGAGTGGCAATGTATTTTGACATGTTCGCCTCCTAGTCCGCCGCCAGCCCATAAATGGCTTCGCGCTTCTTCTCCAACGGCAGAGCCTCCAGTTCGTTCATCTTTGAATCGCCGCTGCGACCGAACTTGTTCGGGTCCCATTCTGGCAGGCCAAGCGCAGCGCGTTTCTTGTCGATATGCGCCAGTGTGGCTTCGATCATCTTCTGTGGGTCAGGGATGAACTCAAGTTTGCCGCCGTATAGTTTCTCCCAGCCCTCGCTGATGTAATGAAGCACCGCGTCGCTGTCGTTAACTCTTTCGGGCATGCCGCTGATCGGCGATGCACCGCCGAAGATGACGTATGCGCCTGACGCCACGCAGTATGTCGCGATCGCCAGCGCCTTCTCGCTCATCCATTCGGGCGCGAGACCCACGGCTGGGATCTGGTCGATGTCATCGCCCAGACCGCCCTCCTCGACCATTTGCGTCAGCACGGTCAGGATGCGGGTGTTGTCGACGCAGGAGCCCATATGGAGGACGGGCGGGATGCCAACGGTTTCGCAGACTTCCCTCAACCCGCTTCCGACTTCGGTCAGGCCTGCTTCCCCCAAAAGGAGTCCCAGCTTGCCCGCCGCGATCGCGCCGCACCCCGTCTGCACGACCAGCACATCCTGCTTGAGCAGTTCCTTCACGACAAGGTTGTGGAGGTAATCCTGCGAGGAGCGCGGATTGTTGCAACCCACGATCGCTGCCACGCCGCGGATGCGTCCCGTCATGATGGCATCATTGAGCGGACGGAACGAGGCGCGGTACGAGCCGCCCAGCATGTAGTTGATGTATTCATGCGAAAAGCCGGGGATGACACTTTCCTTGATCTGCGGAATTCTCACCTTGGCGGATTCGCGGTTCTTGAAATTATCAATCGCCACTTTCAATATTTGCTTGGCAATTGTCAGCGCCTTGTGTTCATCGAACTCAATGTGAGTCGCCCCCGTGATCTTGACCTTCGGCGAAGTGGTGATGATCGCCGTATGGAAGTTCTGCGCCAGACCCACCAACGCCTGCATGATGCACTGCACATCCACCACCATCGCCTCGACCGCGCCGGTCATGATGGATAACTCTTGATGCAGGAAGTTGCCCGCCGCCGGGATGCCCTGCCGCATGAGGATTTCGTTCGCGGTACAGCAGATGCCTGAAAGGTTCACGCCGTGCGCGCCTGCCGCCTTGGCATAGGCGATGATGTCGGGCGATTGTGAAGCCGCAACCAGCATCTCGCTCATGGAGGGTTCGTGCCCATGTACGACCACGTTGACCATGTCTTCTTTAATAACGCCGAGGTTGGCTTCGCCCAACACCGGGGCAGGCGTGCCGAACAGGATGTCCGAGATGTCCGTGGCGATCATCGAGCCGCCCCACCCGTCTGCCAGCGCCGTACGGATGGCATGATTCAGAATATGTGCAGGTTCCTGATCGTCGCCGATATGGGTGCGGTGTAACGCCTCCACCACTTCACGGTCCACGCCGCGCGGCCAGACCTTTTGTTCGCGCCAGAGCTGCTGTCGCTTCTTCGGCGCACGGATGGCCGGTACCACCTCGCCACGCTGTTGACCGAACTGTGAAATGTACAGGTCAGCGAGGTCGTTCGCAATTTCCTCAGGTGAGCGTCCTTCCACCTTGATGTCGTACTTCGAGGCGACGATCCGCAGCTTGGCGACATCGCGAATCGAATACCCTTCCGCCTCTCCATTGGCTGTGGCCTTGAGAAGGAATGCCATATCCCGTCCATGATCGGAATGCGCCGCACCGCCCGCCGCGATGGCGCGCGTCAGGTTGCGCGCCTGGATGGTATCCAGTGTCGCACCGCACACGCCCACGTCGCCGCTCTTGGTTAAACGACACGGTCCCATACCGCATTGTTTACAGCACATGCCTGCGCCGCCAATGTTGCATGGGACCATGTTATCGGCTCGGGTGAACGCCGTGCCGATACCCAGTTCCTCCGCGCGGATCAGCATCTGCTGTGCGGCGGGGTCGGTCGAATAGTCCTTGATCTCGCGCTTCTTAGCCATTGTTCGCCTCCTCATCCATCTTGATGCCGCCGATGCCCGGGCAATACCAGAGCGGTCTTCCGTTGTAGTTCACCTTTTGCGCAAAACTGATCGTATGCTTGATGGTCTCGTACGTGGTGGTGTGACGGAAAAAGGGTCTCTGACCATCGCCCTGTTGTGCTGCAACCCCCATTTCGGCGGGCACCGACCATTCGCTGAGATAACCGGATTCGTCCAGTTTCACAGCGATTTCAAGATCGTTGATCTTGGACTCGTCGTACATCACTTCGATGGTCTGAAAGGCACTGCTTGCATACACATCAACAACCCCCTCCAACCCCAGCAAAATTCGCCTCACCTCCGTGACATGATGATCGCCATAGAGCGCAGGCGCTTCAAAGGTCTTTGTCTTCATGAGACACCTCCATGAGAATGGTTGGAACGATGACTCCTGCGAAGACACCTCTAAAGGTATAGACTCTTCCTTGTGTTTATTCTAGCATCTTGGTTGGGAAGTAAATTGTGAATATTGTCATTAGAAAATCTGATAAATGTACCCAACACGGGTATCATTCGATTATTCATCGGTGAATGTATATAATGGACATTGGAGGTAACAATGTCCGATATTCGCAGGGATTGGAAACCGTCCCGCGGGCAGACTTCCGCTGATCAATTGGCGGGCCGCGTGGAGGAGCTAAGGTCAACGCTTCGGGTCCGGGACCCGGAACTGGTCGCCGCGCGAAGCGGTTCATCCTGGCTGAGGCTTGGTCCCGACCGCGGCGAATTGCATCTTCCGTTGTGGGGAAATATCTGTATCTTTTCCTTCCCGGAATTGATGGGATACACCAATCACGATGATCGCCTCTCCGATTTTCAACAAGCCTTGTTGCTCTATTATCTCCTCACCGCCGATGGCGCGCCTTTGACAGATCATTGGATCTCGTTTGCCGACCTGCCTGATGGACGCACCTATAACGCCGCGTTCCAGGGTTACAGCGGGGACGAGATCGTGAAGACGTTCGGCTTGAATCTGAATGGCTTCAAATCTGCGTGCGACAAGGCAGGAGGCATACCTGTTGAATGGGGGAGCGCTTCATTTGTGTTTCAGGCGTTGCCGCGCCTGCCGTTGATGGTCACTTATTGGCTCGGCGACGAGGATTTCCCCTCAGCGTGCAAAATAATGTTCGATGAGTCTGCAAGCCATTATCTGCCGATCGATGCCTGCGCCATTCTGGGGGGCATGGTGGCGAAGAAAATAATTCATTCTTAATCCGTCTAAATCGAGGAATTCTGTCACTATTCTGCGGGATGGGGAAACTGTAGAATATTCATGACAGGAGTGCAATATGAAACTTGCGATCACTGGCAAAGGCGGCGTGGGCAAGACCACGCTCACCGCGTTGATGGCTCAAGCCTATGCAGACATGGGACGCCAGGTGCTGGCGGTGGATGCGGACCCGTCTCCATGCCTGGCGGGGGCGTTGGGATTCCCCGACGAACTGCGCGAGGAACTCAAGCCCATCGCTGAAATGGACGCTCTGATCGAGGAACGCACCGGCGCCAAGCCCGGCACCGTGGGCGGATTCTTCACCCTCAATCCGCGCGTGGACGATATCCCCGAACGTTTCAGTGTCCTGCATCGCGGTGTGCGTTTGCTTGAAATGGGCAGCGTGGACCTGGGCGGTTCAGGCTGCATCTGTCCTGAATCAGCGATGCTGAAAACGCTCTTCACCCATCTGCTCTTCCGCGACGATGACATCCTCCTGCTCGACATGTACGCCGGTGTGGAGCACCTCGGCCGCGCCACGGTGGATTTTGTGGATGCCATGCTGGTCGTTGTGGAACCGACGCGGCGCAGTCTCGGTACGGCAAAGCAGATCAGAAAACTGGCAAATGATATCGGCTTGTTGCGTTTGTATCTTGTCGGGAACAAGGTCCGAAATGAGGACGAAGCCAGATTCCTGGAAAACACAACGCCTGATATCCCGTTGATCGGTTATCTTCCTGCCGATATGAAAGTGCAGGAGGCGGATCGACTCGGTATTCCAGTTTACGATCATGTGGAAAGTTTGAAAACCTCGGCAAGACAGATCATTGATGAGATCACGAGGTTGACAGCCGACGAGGTGATCGAATGAGCACCACAATTGCGCTCGCAGGCAAGGGTGGCGTGGGCAAGACGACCACCGCAGGCATGATCATCAAATATCTTGCCAAGAACCAAACGGGCAGCATTCTCGCCATCGATGCCGATCCCTCCTCCAACCTGAACATGGTGTTGGGTCTCGACCTAGAATGGACCGTCGGCGACATCCGCGAGGACATGCTGGAACAGGTCAAAACATCACTTGCGCAGGGCGGCGCGGCGATGGGCGCGCTCCCCGGCGGAGTCAACAAACGCGATTATCTGGATTACCAGATCCGTTCCTCGCTTGCCGAAGGCTCACGTTTTGATCTCATCGCAATGGGCAGAGGCGAGGGACCGGGCTGTTATTGCGCGGTCAACCACAACCTGCGCGAAGTGATCGATGGGTTGAGCAAACATTACGCGTATGTTGTGATCGATAATGAAGCAGGCATGGAACATCTCTCGCGCCGTACCACGCGCGATGTCCAGCACCTGTTCATCGTCAGCGACCCCACCCAGCGCGGACTGGTCGCGGCGCAGCGCATTGCCGATATGCGCAGGGAACTCGGGATCAATATCGAAAACGCCTGGCTTATCATCAATCGCTTGCATGGTGAGATGCCCGCTGAACTTAAAGCATTCACCGACAAAATGGATGTGCCCCTGCTCGGCACGATTCCGGCTGATGATGAAATGTCTGCATTTGAATTCTCCGGCCGTCCATTGGTGGAGTTGGGGGATGAGTCGCCTGTCTACAAGACCGTTGAAGAGATGATGCGCCGGGTTCTGAAATAGAACCTGCTCAATTTGGATCACTGCCTCCGCATTAATTGAGCCGGTCCGTGAGATTGGTTCCTGCAACTGCAAAGGCCGGATTACATCTGTCTGGAATTTTAAGATGCTTGTTAGTAGGCTTGGGAATACGCGGGATGCTAGAATAACTTGAGGTCACGAAAGCATGATGCGTGTTATCTGGCTTTTTCCAATATTAATCATTTCTCTGTTATTTTTGCATTCATCTGTCTCAACCGCACCTTCCACCGGTGCGGTTTTTGACATCAAGCCGGATGATATACCTGTCAGCGTGTTTCGTTTTGAGAATTCGATGATTGATGGCGAATTTTTGCAGAATGCGGGGGTGGTAACCTTTCGGGACAAGGACGGTGATCCGTGGTTCGGCAGGGTGCTTATCCCTGTGTTGGGCACCCTGATTGCTGGCGGATTAAGACAACGTCCGAACCGGATCCGTGAGCGGCGCATCCGTTCCAAAAAACAAGTTTCCGTTCGTGCGTCTGAACCGGTCGGCGCAAACCAATTCCTTCAAGAGGAAGCGGAGAAACAGAAGCGTGCCGAGGCCGAACTGACAAGGCACATATCGGAGGAATTACAGCTATCTGAAGAGCGTTTCCGTTCCATGTTCGAACATTCCGCCATCGGGATCGGCATGATGAGACTGGACCGCCGATTGATCGCCGCCAACCCCGCCCTTTGCAGGATCTATGGCAGGACGCGCGAAGAGTTGATCGGAATGGACGCGGCGGAAGTGACATATCCCGACGACAATCCTGAATCAGTGAGGTTGTTCAAGCAAATCGTCTCGGGTCAGACCGATTCCTATGAAGCGGATCGCCGCTATATACGCAGCAATGGAGAGGTCTTCTGGGCGCATGTGACCATGTCCTCCGTGCGCGGGTTGGATGGAAAACCCTTGTATCTGGTTGGGATGGTCATGGACATCGATAAGCAAAAACGCGCCGAGGAAGAATTGCGCAAATCACAGGCGCGCTTCCAGGCGATCTTCGATAATGTTGCCGTGGGCGTGGCGGTCATGACCCTGGAGCGGAAACCCCTTGCCTTCAATGCGGCGGCTGAGAGAATCATCGGTTATTCTGCAGAAGAGTTGCGCGATATCGATCCGCGTTCGCTGGCTGTGCCGGAAGATAGAGATATGGACACATTATGGTTCAGGGAATTGATCGAAGGCAGGCGGGATTCATATGTAATGGAAAGGCGTTACCGCCGCAAGAGTGGTCAGATCTTCTGGGCGCGCATAAATTATTCCCTGGTGCGCGATCTTAATGACAACCCGGATTATTTGATCGGGATCATCGAAGACATCGACGACCAGAAACGTGCCTCAGAACGCCTCGCCGAACAGGAATCCGACTATCTCCGCACGCTTCAACAACGCGTGGAAGAGCGGACCCACGAGTTCGAAGAGGCGAACATGCGCCTGCAGAATGAGATCGAGCAGCGAAAGAAGATCGAAAAGGAACTGGCGGAGCGGGCAGCCGAGGAGGCTGTGACCGCCGACCGCACCCGCCTCGCGCGTGACCTGCATGACGCCGTCACCCAGACCCTTTTCTCCGCCAGCCTGACCGCGGAGGTCCTGCCTGATCTTTGGGATCTGGATGTGGAGGAGGCAAGGAGATCCACAGAAGAACTGCGTCAGCTCACGCGCGGCGCGTTGGCTGAGATGCGTACGCTTCTATTGGAACTGCGCCCCTCGACCCTGACTCAGACCCGCTTGAGCGAACTCATCAAACAGTTGTGCGAAGCCTTCATCGGACGTTCGCGCCTGCCCATCACCCTCAATATCGAAGGCGAATGTGAGCTTCCGCCGGAGGTGCAGGTCGCGTTCTATCGGATCGCGCAGGAGAGCTTGAACAATGTTTTCAAATACGCGCGGGCAACACAAGTGAATGTAAACCTGTTCCTGTCGCCGGGTTCCGCCCATTATGAAACCTGCGACAACGGCATCGGCTTTGACGCGTCCAGGAACAAACCCACAAGCCTCGGATTGCGCATCATGCACGAACGTGCGGAAGCCATCGGCGCGGAATTGCAGGTCGACAGCAAACCCGGTTCAGGGACATGCGTTGAAGTGACGTGGAACGCCAGCCCGAATCGAAAATTACGGGTGTTATAACGCCTGTTCTTTGGGTGAAGGCTGACTGCCCGGGCAGGGACGATCAAGGAGTGAAAAATGACCATAAAAGTTCTTCTGGTGGATGACCATGCCGTGGTGAGGAGCGGTTTATCGAAGTTCCTCATGGTCAACAAGGACCTGAAACTTGTCGGTGAGGCATCCGATGGGGAGGAAGCCCTGCAGAAAGTTTCGCTTTACAAACCCAATGTGGTGCTGATGGATCTGATGATGCCCGGCATGGATGGCATCACTGCCACGCGCGAGATCCACAAAAAATATCCGCAGATCAAGGTGATTGCATTGACGAGTTTTGCCGAGCAGAACATGGTGCAGGGTGCATTGCAGGCGGGCGCCGTCGGTTATCTGCAGAAGAACGTCACTGCCAGGGAACTGGCGAACGCGATCCGTTCCGCCTGTGCCGGGCGGATGATCCTCTCGCCCGAAGCAACGCAGGTGCTTGCATATTCGGTCGCCCAGCCTCAGATCGCCGGCGAACAATTGACCGACCGCGAACGCGATGTTCTCAAATGCATGGTGGATGGGCTGAACAATAATGAGATCGCCGAATCGCTTGTGGTGAGTCTGGGCACGGTCAAATTCCACATCTCGAACATCTTCCACAAACTCGGCGTGGACAGCCGCGTCGAAGCTGTCAGGTTGGCGATCGAACAAAAGCTGGTGTGACAGCCTCGGCGGCGCGTGAAGCGCACTGTCCATCCGGCTAGGTAAAAACCCGACCATCGTCGGATGTCAATGGACCTCGCTTGTCATACACTACAAGCGAGGTCCAAATGATTCGTATCATCATCGCCGACGCCGATCCTGCGACCCGCAAAGCGTTAGCCTTGCTGCTTCGACGCAGGATGGGGATGAACAATCTCGTCGAAGCGGATGATGTTGGGACATTGATCCGGGCCCTGGCAGATACCCCTCCCGATGTCCTTTTGCTCGATTGGAGGCTGTACGGTTCACCCGCCACCGATACCTGCCGCCTGCTCCAAAAAGCCTACCCTGATCTGAAGATCATCCTGCTCAGTGTGGATGCGGACGATGAAGCTGCGGCAAAGAAGGCGGGCGCGGATTTCATCCATAAAGGCGTCCCACCTGATGAATTGATTGCAACACTAACTCCGCTTTTGCGTAGGAATAAATATACTCCCGCCTCTCATTCCGCTTCGGGCGGCGTGAAGAAAAATGGCAAGTGACATTTGAAAGGAGAATGAAAATGCAAACGAATCGTTCCAATGCCGGCGCGCTGATCGGAGGCGCGCTCCTGATCGTCTTCGGGCTCCTGGCTCTGGCAGGCCGGATATTCCGCTCGCTGAACTGGGATTTCTTCTGGCCCTTCATCGTGATCGGATTTGGCGCCCTGTTCTTTGTAGCCATGTTCGCGGGCGGCAAGCAGACCGCCGGTTTTGCCATCCCCGGCAGCATTGTCGGGGGCATCGGTCTGGTGCTGTTGTTCCAGAACATCACCCGCCACTGGGAATCCATGTCCTACTTCTGGACGCTGATCATCCTGTTCGTCGGCGCGGGCATCTATATCATGGGATGGTACGGCGGCGACACCGGTCAAAGACAGTCCGGTCTGCGTGTGATGAAGATCGGTTTCATCCTCTTCATCATCTTCGGCGCATTCTTCGAGATGATCTTCTCATCGTTCAACAACCTGCTCTTCCCGGTGCTGCTCATCCTGTTGGGTGCATATTTGATCCTGAGTCGTTCCGGTCTGTTTGGCGGAAAGAAGACCGGCTCATCAGATTCCGTTCCCCCTGCAAGTTAAGAAAGAAGGCTAATCATGTCTCAACCTAGATCCATATTTGGTCCGTTGCTTCTTATTGCCGCCGGCGCGGTCTGGCTGCTGGTCAAATCTGGCAATGTCCCCTCGGCGAACCTGTGGGCATTGACTCATATCTGGCCGTACGTGCTTATTGCGGCAGGCGTCGGACTGGTGCTGCGCCCCTACTGGCAGTACATGAACATCCTGATGGATATCATCATCATTGGTGGTGTACTGTTGGCGATCCTCTATGCCCCGACCCTTGGATGGGATAACCCGTCCATGACCGGCATCATCAATATTGGCGACGGCGATTTCTACGTCGGTCCTGGTGATCCCGGCTCGGGGAATGTTGTAACTTCGGATCGCGACGTCAGCGATTTTACTGCGGTCGAGATCGACTACCCTGCGCAGGTTTTCATCTCACAGGGAAGCAGCGTATCGGTCAAGGTCGAAGCGGAGGATAACGTTCTGCCCGGCTTGAAGACCGAAGTGCGCGGGGACCAGCTCCGCATCTATTACAAAGCGGATGACGGCAAGCGTGTCAACGCGCGCAAACCCGTCAAGGTCACCATCGTGGTCAGGGAACTGAAGGATGTGGAGTTCAACAGCGCGGGAGAACTCACCATCGAGGGCATCGAAACCGATGACCTGAACATCTCTGTCAGCGGCGCAGGCAACCTGGAACTAAACGAAATTGCTGTGAAAGGTCTCGAAGTGAGTCTGAGCGGCGCAGGCAGTATGAGTGCCTCCGGCACGGCGGATGACCTTTCGCTCGTCATCAGCGGATTTGGCAGTTTCAATGGCAGGGACCTGCACAATCAGACCGCGAACATCGACCTGAGCGGCGCGGGAAGCGCCACCGTCTGGGTGGATGACCGGCTCGACGCGCAGATCTCCGGCGCGGGCTCGGTCAATTACTACGGCTCGCCGGCTGTCACCAAGCAGATCAGCGGACTCGGTAACGTAAGCAAATCTGGCGACAAGTAATCGAACCTGTCCACATGGATAGCGAAAGACTCCCCCATCGGCGGGGGAGTCTTTTCATCATCAGAAATATTATGGGAGCAGGTCAGGAAGGCATTCAAAGGAAAGAAGGAACATATGACCAACTGCTTTTCAGGATTCAGAATTCCATCGATAATACTTTTAACGATCATCATCTTCACAGCCTGTGCCTCGCCCATGGTCGATACGGAACCGATCAAGATTGAGACCTATCAGGATCTGCAGAAGGTCTTCAAGGAGATCAAAGAGGCAAATCCAACGGAGGCACAGAGCCATGCGGATAAACTATGGCAGACTTTGGTGGACAGCCAGCGAGAACCTCTTGTGTTTGGAACACAGGTGATCTTCTTCTACAAGGGGCAGGCTGATCAGGTTCATTGGCGTGGATCATTCAATAACTGGAGCGTCCCCGGTTTGCCCGGGGTTCATGTTGAAAAGACCGATCTTTGGATCGCCTATACCGAGTTCCCCGAGGCGAGCCGTGTTGAGTACAAAATCGTGCTGAACGATGGAGAATGGGTTGAGGATCCTGTCAACCCCGAAACAACCTTCAGCGGCATGACGGGCGTCAATAACGTTATTACACTGCCCGGCTTCAGCGTAACCGATGAAAGCCAGGCGCGAAGCGACGTGGCGCATGGGAAATTGACCGGGAGCTTATCCATCCGGAGTGAGGCTCTCGGCTATTCTGTCAATTATCGGGTTTATACGCCGGTTGGTTATGAGACTCTGGAAAAACTTCCTGTGATCTATGTGCTTGATGGCAATGATTTCGTTGATGAACGTATGGGCGCACTGCCCAACGTCCTCGATAATCTGATCGCTGATGGGCGCATCAAGCCTGTAATGGCAGTATTCGTTGATGCTCGCGACCCGGAAAATCCAAAATTTAATCGACGCGAGGATGAATTCCTTGTTCACCCGGTCGAACATGCGCAATTCATATCGGATGAATTGGTGCCAGTCATGGACCGAAACTATCACACAGATCCCCGTCCTGAGGCACGGACGATTACAGGTGTCAGCTACGGCGGTTTGAGTGCGTTCTATATCGCCGCTTCACGTTCCGATACCTTTCATAATCTGGCTGCCTTTTCCCCCTCCCTTTGGGTATTGGACAGTCCCCAGTATCTATCCAGCGAGGCGCAGAAAGAAGGTTCAAGGGCAATGCTGCCTGCCGTCAGCGGGGAAACGACAAAGTGCGGCGACAACACCGGTTTCGAGTGCCCAAGATTGCCTGTAAAAATTTTCCTGACGGTTGGCTTCGCAGATTGGGATGTCGGCGACTTCAGCGGTCTGGTGGCAAGCCTGGAAGAACAGAAATATCCGGTCGAGTTTCATCAGGTCCGCGAGGGACATACCTGGGACAATTGGCGCGGTTTATCCGATGAAATGCTGATTTACTTCTTTGGAACGAATTGAAACATACTATCCATCTGACTAGTGAAAGACTCTCCCGTTGGCGGGGGAGTCTTTTGTTCGTGGCGCATAGAATGGATTGCATAGTCATTTGGCAGGCATAGGCAATGAAATATTCCGCATGGTATGGCATTCTGGTTGGTATCTTCATGATTGCACAGTGGACGATCTCCATCGTTACCGGAGGCGTTCCCGAATTCCAGACTGCCCCCTGGGCAATCGGCTTTCACCTCGCCGCAGAGTTTTCCACTGCGCTGATGCTTATCACGGGCGGAGCGGCTGTGTTGAGATCAAAAACGTGGGGAGGGCAACTTCTGTTGGTTGCTCTGGGGATGGTCATCTATAGCGAGATCGTCAGCCCCGGTTATTTTGCCGGGCAGGGTCAGTGGATGCCTGTTGCGATGTTTGCGGTTTTGCTCTTCGGCGCGGCCCTTGCTGTCATGGCTTTGTTGGGAAAGGGAGATGCAAAATGAAACATTGCTTCATCTTTTTTGGGGTGTGAGATTCAACCATTTTTTGGCGACGGAGTTTTTGGATTTCTGAAACCATCACAGACAAAAGGAGATAAACCATGAAAACCATTGCACAACCCGCGGTTATCACGCCCACGATCATCGGGCTTGCCATCCTCTTCGCCGCGATCACCTTCATCGGTGCGACGGGCAAACGTGTGCCTTTGCTTTCCAACATCCGTGTTGATATCATCCTGCTCGTCATCATCGGCATGGCGATCTGCTCACAGGGCGGGATCGGACGCGTCGCCGCGACGGGCCAGTGGACTCATCCGCTTTCGATCCTCGGCTACCTCCTCGGCGGACTCATCCTGCTCATCGCGCTGGCTGTCTTCGTCGGCTGGAAACTCCCGTTCATCGCGAACGACGGGCAGGCTTTGCTTGCCATTGCAATTCTCGCGAGTCTCAAAATTGTGAACGCGGTGACACATTATTTTTTGTCACGCGTGTAATACAAAGGCAAGGATTCCCATGATCATCTCCCAGCTCGGTCTCAAACAGGATGCCTTGCGCGGCGAAACGATCATCGTTACCGGCGCGGGCGGAGGGATCGGCTACGAAGCTGCGCGCGCCCTGCTCTGGCTGGGCGCGAACGTGGTTATCGCAGAGATCAACCAGCAAAACGGACGTCGGGCCGAAGAGAGATTGGAAAAGGAATTTGGCAGGGACCGCGTGTTGTTCGTCGAGGCGGATGTGGGTGATGAGGAAAGCGTGAAGAATTTATACAATCATTCCGTTCTCGCCTTCGGCCAGGTGGACGCGGTCATCAACAATGCCACGATCCCGGTGCTGGGAAAGGTTGTTGACATACCCATCGCGGAGTGGGATCGCAGTTACCGTGTTAATTTGCGAGGGCCTGTGTTGATGGCAAAGTACTTCATCCCCGATATGCTCGAACGCGATCACGGCGTGTTCGCCTGTGTCTCCTCCACAGGGACGGCGTTTCTGGGTGGGTATGAAACCTTCAAAGCCGCGCAGGTGCACCTGGCGAATACGCTGGATGCCGAACTCGAAGGCACGCACGTCATCGCATACACGATTGGACCGGGACTCGTGCCAACAGAAACGGCGTCGAAGGCAGTGGGTCAACTCGCGCCACAAATGGGCATGACCGTGGAGCAGTTCTTCGAGATGAACAAGGGCGCGGTGCTTTCGGTCGAGGAGGCGGGCGCGGGGTTCGCACTCTCGGTGGTCTTTGCGGAAAAATTCCGCGGGCAGGAGATCTCGTCCATTCAGGCGTTGAAGGCGGCGGATATTAACTTTGGGACGCATGAAGCGGGAATGGAACCGGTTGAGGTAAATGCTGAAAAACGGAAGCAGGCTGAGGCTTTGTGCGAAGCGGTGCGCGTCACCCTCAAGGAACAATCCGAGGGCTGGAGGAGTCGCTCGCTGTTCGAACGTCAATGGGTCATCCGTGATTTCAAGAAGACGGCGGGGATGCCTGTCGAAGAATGGTTGACAATGCTTGAACGGCTGAGTGACGAACTGCGCGAGGAGGGTGCGTTATCTCATCCACCGCTCGAAAAACTGGCGGGCTATTACGAACATCTCGCGGAACTCGCAAAAGGCTATGAAAAGGACGCTGCGAAACTGGATGAAAATCTGCGGCACGTGTATGGCTGGCGGGATGAGGTGAAAGAACTGGAACAACTGTTGTGGTAATCGGGTCGGATGGTGGAACATTTTGATGCATTGGAAAGGAAGTTGAGCATGTCACAAATTCTGGTTTCCCTCTCTGTATGGCTTCACGCGCTGGCGACTGTTGTTTTTATCGGACATTATTTTTTGCTGGCGGTCATTTATCTGCCCGTCTTATCAAAGAACGGAGCGGCGCTCAGTGAAATTTCAAAGCGCAGCCGTTCCTGGCTGTATGCTTCCATGGTCGTCTTCCTCGTCACGGGGACCTACCTGATGGTCATTGATACGGGTTACCTGGGTTTCATGAATTTCGGCAACTTTTGGGGCATTGTGATGTTGGTGAAGCACCTCATCCTGCTTGGGATGATGGCGTTGGGGTTTTGGTACAACGCAATTCTGCGCGTCGGGCAGTTGATGAGTTCGAACAATCCGGAACAGGCGATTCTCCGCTTCCGAAAATATGTCAATCTGATGGCGGTCTGCGGCGTGCTGGTCCTGCTTCTCACTGCGCTCGCGCAGGTGGAGTGATATCCGTTTGAAGATGACCGTCGCTTGAGCGAAATTATTTCCCCGTCAACTCATCATACTTCCTGCGCACCTCGCGGATGTCATCCCACATCTGGGCTTTGGGCGAGCCGGGTTCGCGCGAGGGATTCCGCAATAAGTACGAGGGGTGATAGATCGGCATGACCCAGCGGCTGTCCATTTGTGTCCACTGTCCGCGCAGGGAGGTGATGCCCGTCTTCCCCAATAGGGACTGGCATGCCACGTTGCCGGTCAGCAGCATGATGAGCGGGTCCACGAGGCGGATGATCTCGATAACGTAGGGGCGGTAATATTTTATCTCCTCGTCGGTCGGCTTGCGGAACGCCTTTCCATCTGTGCCGGGCGGCAGGCGGAAGACGGAATTGGTGATGAACACGTCCGTTTCGGGATCGAAACCTCCCGCTTCGAGGATCTTATCCAGCAGCTGCCCCGCCCGCCCGACGAACGGCCTGCCCTTGATGTTTTCCTCGGGACCCGGCGCCTCGCCGATGATGAGCAATCTCGCCTGCGGGTTCCCGCGGCTGATGACCACATTTGTACCGGCGTTGGCGAGCGGATCGTCCTTCATCTGCTTCATGGCATCGAACAATTCGTCGAGCGATGCATATTGGGATGAACCCGTGTTGAATAGATCGAATTGAGACATGGACGAATTTTACCGTAGGCTTCCCGCCGTGTGGCAGAACATCATTGACCTGATAACAAGCCTCTTTGCGCGGCGACCGCGATGGCGGCGGCGCGAGAGTCGACTCCCAGTTTGTTGTAGATGCTCGCCAGATGCGCCTTGACCGTCCGTTCGGAGATGCCGAGTTGGACGGCGATCTCCTTGCTGCGTTCGCCGCGCGCAACCGCCTCAAGCACTTCGAGTTCACGCTCGGTCAGGTTGACAGGTTCGTTCGATGTGGATTTCGGGGCATTTGCCTTCGATAGGATGCGGGCCAGGATCTCGGGCTTGAGCAGGGTCTCGCCGCGCACCGCGGCGCGGATGGTATCGAACAGGGTCGAGCGGTCGGTATCCTTGAGCAGGTAGCCGCGCGCGCCTGCCTGAAGTCCGCGGAACATGAGTTCGTCCTCGTTGAAGGTGGTCAGGATAACGACCGCGACATCGGGCTGTTCTGCGCGCAGTTTTTCGATGGCGGTCAAACCGTCCATGTTGGGCATGCGCAGATCCATCAAAACAACATCGGGTTTGAGTTTTTTGCAGAGACTCAATGCCTCGTTACCATCGGAGGCTTCGCCCACGAGTTCGAAATCGGTTTCGGTCTCGAGGATCAGGCGCAGTCCCTGGCGGATGATGAGGTGGTCATCTGCGATGAGGAGTTTGATCATAGCGGCGCTTTGTCCACACTGCGCCCAGCGAGGAATGGAATTGTAATTTTCAATAGCGTGCCTTTGCCATTTTCGCTTTGGATTTCAAATTGACCATTCACAAGTCGGACGCGTTCCTTGATGCCCAGAATGCCATAGTGACCCGCGGGGATGGAGGACGCGTCGAAACCCACGCCATCATCCTGAATCGTGAGCGAGAGGCTTTTGTCTTTCATCCTGAGATTGACATCCACGTTCTGCGCCCGGGCATGATGCGCGATGTTGGTGAGGGACTCAGCCAGGGCGCGGACAAGAGTCTCTTTGACGGGATCAGGCAGGGGCGGGGGGTGATCCGGGTGGAATCGGATGGGGATGCCTGTGGCCTCGGTGAAACGGTCCATTTCGAGGCGGAGGGCAGAGTCCAAATCATCCAGAGAAGTCTGGCGGAGATCATCGATGACGCGGCGGGCATTGGCAAGGGTGAGGCGCGCCTGCTCCATCGCATTGCCGATGATGGACTGTGCCTTGTCGTGGCGTTGACTGGCGAGGTGGGCGTCGACGGCTTCCAGTTGGAGGATGAGACCCGCAAGGCCCTGCGAGAGAGTATCGTGGAGTTCGCGCGCCATGCGCTGGCGCTCGTTGGCGATGGTGAGGTCCTCGACCTGCGCGGCATATTCGGTAAGTTGCCGGTTGGCGGTCTCGAGTTCGGATGCGAGGATCTGCGCCCGTTCACGCGCCTCAACCTGGCGCATGTAAAGGGTGACGTAGGTTGCCACGAAAATGACTATGGGGAGTGTGCCAATTGCCCACCATCCTGCCGATGTAATGCCTGTGTAATATATGAAACCGATCAGCGAAAGAAGCAGGTAATAGACAAGCGCCATCAGTCCGCCGCGTTTAAGACCGAGCAGGCCAATGCCTTCGCCGATCAGTCCCATGTAGAGGGCATAGACCATGCCAACCGTGCCGCTCAGCAGGGTGGCGGCGAGTGAAACCAATCCCTGCACGACGATATACCAGGGAATCCATTTGGGATGGAGTGAAATTTTTTCCAGCATCCAGTGCAGGGCGAGATGGACAACGATCAGAAGGGTGAAGGTGACCAGCCTGAGAGGTTGACGCACTTCGGGAATGGTGACGATCGACACCGCATACATGCCCAGGACTATGATGGTCAGGAAGAGCACCAACAGGCGCGGGTCCCGGTTGAGGTTGGGAACAGAGGTCTCCTTCATGTCACCCAGATTGTATCTCCAATAACGGGTAAAAACCATTGTGCGTGAGGACATTGTACGAAAGTACAGCCTGCGCCTTCCCGAAGGCGCAATTGTGGCGGGGCGGGGCGGTCCGTATACTGATGTCAGTTCAAGGCGCTGTCCACTTGGATAGGTAAAAGACTGAACCAATGGAAGATGACCGCCCGAACCACAAAACATATACTGGACAGAGGAGAATGACATGAACAAGAACCTGCCAACCACCATTTTCAAGGCTGTGGCGCTCGGCATGGGTGTCGCCGTGATCGTGTTGAACGTGCTGGGCACGTTGACCGTGGAAACGGGGGTTTCCATGCTGGGCATCGGGTTGACCTCATTGGCGCTTGCCGCTTTGCAGAAGGAGTAATCATGAAAGCCATCGAAGTTAAAAATCTCAGGAAGTCATTCGGTGATTTTGCAGCCGTGCAGGATGCAAATTTCGGCGCGGACTCGGGCGAGGTGTTGAGCCTGCTCGGTCCCAACGGGGCGGGGAAGTCGACCACGATCTCCATGCTCTCGGGCCTGCTCGCTCCGACCGGGGGCGAGGCGTCCATCATGGGACATTCTGTCATTAAGGAGCCTGAAGCCGCGAAGAAGAGTCTCGGTGTGGTTCCGCAGGATATTGCCTTGTATCCCGACCTGTCCGCACGTGAGAACCTGGTCTTTTGGGGCAAGATGTACGGTCTGCGCGGCGCGGCGTTGAAGCAGCGTGTGGACGAAGTGCTGGAGATCATCGGGCTGGCGGACAGGCAGAAGGACCACGTCGGCAAGTTCTCGGGCGGGATGAAGCGGCGCGTCAACATCGGTGCGGCGTTGTTGCACAAGCCCGAGGTCATCATCATGGATGAGCCCACGGTGGGCATCGATCCGCAGTCGCGGCGTCATATTTTGGATAACGTCAAAGAGTTGAACAAGCAGGGCATGACCGTGCTGTACACAACCCACTACATGGAGGAAGCCGCGGAGTTGTCGGATCACATCGCCATCATGGACAAGGGCAGGGTGATCGCCTACGGCACGCATGATGAGTTGATCCAAATGGTCGGCGAGCAGACGCGCATCGACATCACGCTCAACACGGAAGCCGAAAAGGTCCTGGCGTTATGGCAAAAGGCTGAAGGCGTTTCCAAAATTGATGCACTTGATGGAAAAGTCACTGCGCTCGTCGATGATTCGAACCGCGTTCTGCCGCGTCTGTTCGAAGCCGCCTCCAGAGTGGATGTGCGCATCACGTCCGTGGATATTCAGGAGCCGAATCTCGAAACGGTGTTCCTGCATCTGACGGGTCGTGCGTTGAGGGATTGATATGAAAATATTGGATATTGCCTTCAAAGATCTGACGCGTTCCTTCCGCAGCGCGTTCGCCATCGGGATGATGGTAATCGCACCATTGATGCTGACCGGGTTGATCTACTTCGCGTTCGGCGGCATGTCTGGAGGGGACGTGAGCATGACCGCCGTCAAGGTGGGTGTGGTCAATGCCGACAAGCTTCCTGCCGACTCGGTGCTCGAAGCACCCATCGGCGACAACATCCGCTCGATGTTCTTCGATGAAAGCGTCGGGTCTTGGATCACCGCGACGGATTACGCGGATGAAGCCTCCGCGCGGAGCGCGCTGGATGAACAGGAGATCGGGGTGGCGGTCATCATTCCGCAGAACTTTACCGAACGGTATCTGAGCGGTAAACAGGACGTGCAGGTATTGATCATCAGCGATCCGACGTTGTCCATTGGTCCAGCCGTGGTGCAGGATATGGTCACGATGATGGTGGACGGAGTTGCAGGCGGCGGCATCGCGCTACAAACGATCATGGAACGTTTGGATGCGAACGGTATCCAAACCGACCCTGCGCAAATCCCATCGTGGATCGAGCGTTATGGAAATTGGTATGCTGAATTTCAACGCAATCTGTTCCATCATCCGGATAAAGCCGCGTATGTTGTTGTGGCACCGGCGGCGGGGGAAATGGAAACCGCCGACCCCATTCAAAAGGTGATGGGTTTGACGATGGCCGGGCAGATGATCTTCTTTGCCTTCTTCACGGGCGCGTATTCGATGATGTCCATTTTGCGGGAGGATGAAGAAGGGACACTGGCACGCCTGTTCACAACACCGACGGATCGGACTTCCATTCTCACGGGCAAGTTCCTGGCCGTTTTCCTCACCGTCATTCTGCAGGGAATTGTGTTGATGGTTGCGGGTCACTATGCCTTTGGTGTCAATTGGGGCGAATTTGGCGCGATGGGGCTGGCGTTGACGGGGCAGGTCTTTGCGGCGACGGGACTGGGCGTGCTGCTCATCGCATTCGTAAAGAACTCGCGGCAGGGTGGACCGGTGCTGGGTGGCGGTTTGACCGCACTGGGGATGCTCGGTGGTTTGTTCACGGCGAATATGCCGAACGCCATGCCTGCGGCGATGAATACAATCGCCAATTTCACGCCGCAAGGCTGGGTGCTGAAAGCCTGGCGCCTCGTCATGGATGGAAGCGCCGCAGGCGATCTGCTCATCCCGTTCGCGGTGATGGTCGCGATGGGTGTTGTCATGTTCGTTGTCGGTGCGGCGATGTTCGGGAAGAGGTTTGCATAATATCTCGTGCTGAGCGGTGCGAAGCGCAAACGAATGACATGCCATAAATGTGCGCTTCATCTGCGGGACCGACAATCATTGTCCCTCCGCGCAGCACGAGTACGGAGAAATTATTATGAGAATTTTGGATCTTGCCCTCAAGGATTTATCACAGATATTCCGTGATAAACAGTCGCTGTTATTCCTCGTTGCGATGCCAATCGTGTTTACGTTCTTTATGGGATTTGCCTATCGCAACGTTGGCGGTGATCCGAACGCGGATACTCGAATCCCGCTGGCGGTTGTCGACCCTGAACCTGATGCCGTGCTGAACAAGGCACTTCTTACGCGACTCGGATCGTCTGAATCGATCCGCGTCGAGCGCATGAGTGAAGCGGATGCAATGGATGCATATCGCAAGGAGGATGTTGCCGGGGTGTTGGTCATCCCTGTGGAGTTCAGCGGGCAGATTGAGGCGGGGGAGGAAGCGCAAATGAAATTGATCGCGGATTCGACCTCCGCACAGGGACAATCGTTGTATCAATTGCTGCGAGTCCCGATATCCCAATTGATGAGCGCGGTGGAGGTCAGCCGCGAGGCAGCGGATATTGTTGACGCATCGGACATGTCCACTGAACAAAGCGCGGCGTTCGATCTGGCGTGGAGCAAATGGTCGGAGGCGTCAAAGGTTTCGCTGGTGAAGATCGAGCCGGCGGTTGCGGAGGAGAATGCCGATTGGACGGGCGGCAATCCGTACAACCAATCGTCGCCCGGGATATTGGTGATGTTCGCGATCTTTGGGTTGGTGACATCGGCGCAGATTTTGGTACAGGAGAAAAAATCGCGCACATTGCAGCGACTCATCACGACCAATATGAAGCCGTGGGAGATCGTGGCGGGACACATGCTGGCGATGTTCACCATCACGTTCTTGCAAACGGCAATGCTGGTGGTGTTCGGTCAGTGGGTATTGAAGGTGGATTACCTGCGTGAACCGCTCGCGGTGCTGCTGGTGTCGGTGACGCTGGGATTGTGGGTGGCTTCGATGGGATTATTGATCGGTGTGGTCGCGAAGGAGGAACAACAGGTGGTCCTGTATTCGATGATCGCGATGTTCCTGTTCTCGGCAATGGGTGGGATGTGGTTTCCGCTTGAAACGGCGGGCGGCGCGTTCGCGGCGATCGGCAGGGCGATGCCCTCTGCCTGGGCGATGAACGGCTATCAAAATATCCTTATCCGCGGGCTGGGGTTGGGATCGATCTGGATGGCGGTCGGGATATTGTCAATGTATGCATTGTTCTTCTTTGTGCTGGCGGTCTGGCGCTTCAGGAAGATGGAAGCGTAAACGCAGATCGTCTCAAAGAATGAATGGAGATGCGGACACTTGCACGAATCGCAGGTGTCCGCATCTTTGTTTATGCCACAACCGTGCTTTTGTTGCCTTCACGATAGGCAGTATACGCGGGCGACATGATCTCCACATCTGCCCGGTTGAAATGGTCCTGGATGTTCTGGTGCAGTTCTGAGTAGATCAGTGCCATGCGTTTTGGTTCGGATGTGTAGGCGTTGAGTTCATAACTGACGTAATAATCGTCGAGCGAGGTTTGCAGGACGAAGGGCTTTGGCGTTTGTTGAATATCGCGCGTGGCAAGTGCAGACCGGATAAGCAGATCGTACACCTTGCGCCAGGGGACGTCGTAGCCGATGGTCACGGTGGTGTTGAGGATCAGACCGTCCCTGGCGGTCAATGCGCTGTAGTTGACGATCTCGTTGTTCAGGACCATGCTGTTGGGGATGCTGACCACGACGTTCTTGATCGTGCGGATGCGGGTCACCAGCATGGTGCGTTCGACCACATCCCCGGTCGTTGTGCCGATCTTGACGCGGTCGCCGATGCGCAGGCCGCGGGTGTAGGTGAGCACCACGCCGGAGACGATGTTGGTTACGAGGGCTGTCGACCCGAGCGAGAGCAGGAAACCCGCGAAAATGGTGATGCCGCGGAAGACCGGCGAATTGGATCCCGGTAAATATGGATAGGCCGCCACCAGCGCCAGGGCAAGAACGAGGAACCGCAATAATTGATAGGTCGGTTCGGCGAGATCCTTGTGAAGACCGAAGATCTTGATCCTGTCATTTTGAACGCCTTCATAGAAGAACCGCAAAAGTTTTAATGTGTAGCGGGTCGCGATCAGGATGAAGATCAATGTGATCAGGTTCGGCAAGAAGCCGAGGAGGGTTGTCCCAAAGCCATGAAAGATGCCGTACAGGCTTTCGACGATCCCGGATGCGAGACCCTGCGTGCCGGGGAAAAATGATAACGTGTACGTCAAACCTGTGACCAGCAGGACCAGGTTCAGGCCGATCTGAACGTATCGGGATAACGAGAGCAGGAAATCGGTGATCTGATCCGGCGTCACAAGTTCCATGCTTTTGAATTTGATCACATGGAAGCGCGTATGGCGCCATCCCTGCAGGATGATGTGCAGACGCGGGAACAGTTCATTTGTAAAGAGGATCGCCTGATGGATGACGAAAATTCCCAATGCCAGCATGAGGTTGGAGAGCAATCCGCTCATCAAGGTCTGGGTCAGGTCGAAATTCATGAAACTTTGAAAGTAACCCGTCAACACCAGCAGGGCTGGCTCGGTATCGAGCAGGATGGAAAGCGCAAGCATTAATCCCACCAAAAAAACGGCGAACAGGAATTTTTGCAATCCTCTCACGCGGACGTTTCCTGCAATGGGTTTGAAGACCCGGACGACCGGGAAGTTGATCAATCCGCTTGAATGTACGAGAAATGTGACAGGCACCGCCAGAAGATAAGCGATGGTCCAACTGAACAACAGGGTCAGGAAACTCAGAATCGCGGCAAGCATGAACACTCCTTTCCGTAATCGCTTACGGTACAGGGGGAATTTTCACCATCCCGACTGGATCGTGACAGTTGATTTGAAATGAAGTGGGATAGGGGTCGGAGATAAAAGTAGCCTACTTTGAATGGGATGGGTATGGGGCTATGGTACTAAACCGCACTCGAAATCGGTACTTATGGGTGAATTTCGTTGAAGATTCCTCACCTGTCCACTTGGACAGGCGAAAACCCTACCACCGCATGAGGCGGTCTCCCTTCAAAGGCGTATACTATTCATAGAAATCAAAAGGAGGTTTCTATGAACGTCAATCGATCAGGTCTTTTCTGGGGCATCCTGTTGATCGGCTTCGGCGCGCTGGCGCTCGCCCAACAGATGGGTTACATGGATCAACTCCCCGACAGCGTCTGGATATGGATATTTGCTTTAATCAGCCTGGTCGCCTTTGTTGCCTACGCTACGAGCGGCTGGAAGCAATGGGGCTGGCTGTTTCCGGCGGGCATCTTCGGCGGGCTGGCAGTGACAGCCGCGCTGGCGCTCAATAACGTGGGTAATGCCGCGGTGGGTTCGCCGCTGTTCTTCGGTCTGCTCCTCCCATTTGCTGCCGCGTATCTCACGGACCGGAAAAACAACTGGTGGGCACTGATCCCCGGCGGCGTGATGCTGTTTTTGGCCATGGTCACCCTGCTGGTTGACAATGTCGGCGGGGAATGGGTCGGCTCGCTGTTCCTCTTCCTGATCGGGCTCAGTTTCTTCGTGGTGTATCTCAACAACCGCACGCGCAGTTGGGCACTGCTTGTCGCCTATATCCTGTTCGTGCTGAGCATTGCACCTGCAATGGCTTCCTTCGGAGGCGACGTCCCCGCGTATTTCGGCTCGATCTTCCTCTTTGCAGTGGCACTGCCGTTCTTCTACATCTACTACCGCTCCTCCGGTGATCAGTGGTGGGCGATCATTCCCGCAGGTGTGTTGACGACCCTGGCGGTCATCACCACATTTGCCATTGCAGGCTGGATCACGGACGCCAACCAGGGCGGCTTTGCAAACGCCATTCTGATGCTCGGGCTTGCCGCGACCTTTGCGGCTGTCTGGCTGCGACACGCAAAACCCTGGGCGAAGATCGTGACCATCGTCCTGGCGGTGCTGGGTGTTGTCTCCCTCTTCTTTGCCTCCTACACCGAGATCATCTGGCCTCTGGCGATCATCCTGGTGGGCGCCTATCTGCTCTACACCGCGCTGCGCCCGAAGATGGCTTAGCCGTTTGCTCCATTGCCCGTTCATATGGCGAAGACTCTTCCGTCAAAGGGAGAGTCTTTCCGTGTCGCCCCTCACCCATGCAGGAGAATCGATGAAACCAACACCACGAACCTATCAGACCGAAAACGACTACTGGCAGATCCGCGAATTCCTGCGCGCGCTCTCGTTAATCAACGACCGGCATGATTATGCCTGGTCGCTTTTGCGTTGGGATTACTGGGTATGGCACGTCAACATGAACATCTTTCAATTCGATCCGCGGGAGGTGGTCACGCTCTGGGAGGCGGACGGGCAGATCGTGGCGATGGTCAACCCCGATGGTCGCGGCGAAGCGTTCTTCCAGATCCATCCGGCGTATCACGATCCTGAACTCATCTCCGGAATGCTGGAAGCGGCAGAGTCGAAACTTCCTAAACAAATGGATGACGACAAAAAGGAGTTGCTTGCCTGGGTGAATGCGGAGGACGAAACGATGAAGGGGATCCTTGCGGGGCGCGGCTATATCCGCTCGAAATATTCCGCCGAACACATGCGCCGCCGCTTCTTTACCAGGCCGATCCCTGATCCCGTTCCCCTGAACGGATACACCGTCCGCGCCCTGGGTGACGAGAGCGAACTGCCCGCGCGCAGCTGGCTCTCGTGGAAGGCGTTCCACCCCGATGAGCCCGACGAAAAATACGGGGGCTGGGAATGGTACAAAAATATCCAGCGGGTTCCGATCTATCGTCGTGACCTGGATATTGTCGCGGTGGCGGAGGATGGCGAACTCGCCGCGTTCTGCACCGTCTGGTTCGATGATGTGACGCGCACTGCGGTCTTCGAGCCTGTTGGCACGCATCCCGGTCACCAAAAGCGCGGACTTGGCAAGGCAGTCATGAGCGAAGGCTTGCACCGCGCCCAGCGACTTGGCGCAACGCTGGCAACCGTCAGTTCGTATGGAACCGCCGCGCACGCGCTTTATGAATCGATGGGTTTCACGGAGTTTGACCTATTGGAGCCGTGGATCAGGGAATGGTGATCCTTTCCCTCCTTAACCTTTCTTCAAAAATTCCCTGATCGAAATGGAGGCCGCGGCTCCCTCGCCGACCGCCGAAGCCACCTGTTTGGTGCTGCCATGCCGCGCATCACCAGCCGCGAAAATGCCCGGTACGCTGCTCTCGAACGGAAGCGCGCGGTGATCGTGTTTGTCTCCATGTGATAGATCGTGGCCGGTCAGCACAAAGCCATACTTGTCCAGTTCCGCATATTCCTTCAGGAAGGCGGTGTTGGGCGTCTGACCGATGAAGATGAACGCCGCGGCGGGATGGATCTCCTCCGTCTCGTCGCTGTCCTTGTGATGATATTTGATCGTCTTGAGTTTCGAACCCTGACCTTCGAACGCCTCAACGACCGTGTTGTATTTCACCTCGACCCCCGAATTCGGTTGGTTCACTTTATCGATGGCGATCTGGCTGGCGGTGAGTTTGTCGCCGCGCACAAGCAGGGTCACTTTTTCGGTGAAGTTGGTCAGGTGCAAACCCTCCTCCACCGCGGAGTTCCCGCCGCCGACCACCACGATCTCCTTCGAACCCTTGTAAAACGGACCGTCACACGTGGCACAGAAGTGGATGCCCGCCCCGATGAAATCCTCCTCGCCGGGCACCTCCAGCCTGCGATACGAAGCGCCCGTCGCGATCAACACAGCGCGTGAGTGATAATGCCTGCCGTCCGAAGTGTAGACCTCGTGATAGCCTGCCTCCATCTCCAGCCTTTCCACATCCACCGCCTGCAGGATCTCCACGCCGAACCGCCGCGCCTGTTGCGCAACGCGGTCTGAGAATTCCTGTCCGCTGATGCCCTCGGGGAAGCCGGGGAAGTTATCGAGACCGACTGTGATGCCAGCCTGCCCGCCAAGACCGGAGCGTTCGATCAGCAAGGTGTCCGCGCCCTCTCGTGCGGCATAGATGGCGGCGGTCAGACCGGCAGGTCCGCCGCCGACGATGATCAGGTCGTAATACGTCTTCTTTGCCTCGGTCGTCAGTCCGAGTTTTTGCGCCAGCTCTGCATTTGTGGGTTCGACCAGGAACGAACCATCCTCGAACACGATGGTCGGAATGATGCGCTTGCCATCGTTCTTTTTCAGGACGAATTCCTCGGCTTCCTTATCCTGTTCGATATCCACCCACTTGTAAGGGACGAATTGTTCGCCCAGGAATTTCTTTGCGCGGCGGCAATCGGGACACCAATACGCGCCATACACGGTGATTTTTGGTTCGACCATTAAGACCTCCAGACAAACATGAAATTTGATTTATGCACCTTCAATGGATATAGTCTCACAAGAACCGGATTTGTTACAACAAAAAAGCGCTGTGATGTTCTCGCAGCGCAATTTGTTCCGTGAGGAAGGCTCAGGATTTTTTCCAGTCCCTGAACAACCTCAACAGGTCGTCACGTTGATGAGGCATGAGGCTTTCCTCTTTGAGTCTTCCGGTCAGGCGGATGGTCTGGCGCATTTGCTCAACGTAATGCGTACAGCCGTCACAATCGGATAGATGATGATCCATGCGCAGATGGATCGCTTCCGGTAATGTGCCCTCCAGATACTCGGTCACCAGTTCCACAAGTTCCTTACACGTCAGGTTGTCTTCCATCAATGCTCCGGTTGCAGATAATCCTCCAGTGCCTGGCGGACTTTCGCCCGGGCGCGGTGCAGGAGGACCCTTTGATTGGTCTCGGAAATTCCCAAAACGTTACACACCTCGGTGGAGGAGAGTTCCTGAACGTCGCGCAGATCGATCACGATCCGCTGGTTGTCGGGCAGGCTTTCGATGGTCCGGCGGATCAGGTTCTGCGTTTCGTGTGACAGGAACGACTCTTCCGGAATCCCGGACCAGGAGGCGGGTTCCGTTTTCCAGTGGTTTGCCCAGGCCTCAGCGTTGGATTCGTTAAATCGTCCGGGATCAACCGTGGGCTGGGTTTGAAGCGTCGCATCCAGATCGCTAAAAGAGATCGTGCGTTTCTCGCGCTGTCCGCGCGTCTTTGCCTTGTTGGTCAGGATGGTGAAAATCCAGGTCTTCAGACTCGAGCGCCCCTCGAAGTGATCGATCCCGTTCAGGACGGCAAGCCAGGTTTCCTGGGCGAGTTCCTCCGCCACGGCTTCATCCTGAACGAACAACCGCGCCAGCCGCACGAGCGATGGATGGTACTGCCCGACCAGTTGCGTGAAAGCGGATTCATCCCGCGCTCGCAGCGCGTTCAATAGGGACATTTCATCAGCATTGGTGTGCATCGGGACGTTCGCTGAAAGATACTCCACATCATCTGCCATGTCAAACCATTTCGATTCCGTGCGTTGTTTTTCGATAATGAGTTCAACAAAAAACACCTTCATGCCCGAAGGAACGAAGGTGTTTTTGCGCGATCGATCTTACCGTCCGTACTTCCTGCGCAATTCTTCGGCGGCTTTGTTCAACTCCTCGGCGTTCTTTTGGATCTTCTTGAGCGCCGCCACCGCGTCGTCCACCCCTTTGGGCCCGGCGCGGAAGACCGCCTCATCCAGCCAGACGGCTTCGTGCTCGCAGGCGCGCGTGGATTCAGGTAAATCCATTTTCTTGAAATCGAAATATTCGGGGAAGGCGTTCGGCACGGCGAGTTTGGATTTCTGCGGTTGGAATAATTCGTAGTTGTGCATGGCTTCGTAGCCGACCCAGCAGTCGATTCCCTCGGCGTCGAGCGCGCCGCAGAGCACATCGTGCTCCACACCGAATGTCTGGGGATCGATGGCGAAGATGTAGCGGTAGAACGAACGTGTGGTATGACGCGGATCGCGTTTCATCACGCGCACACCGGGAATCTCGCTCAGCGCCTCATCCATGTACGCCGCCATTTCTTCGCGCTGTTTTGCCTGCGCCGGGAAGCGCTCGATGCCGGTCAACGCCAATGCCGATTGCAGTTCGCTCAAGCGATAATTACCGCCTTGAATAGCAAGCCCGTTCGGGTCTTCACCTCCGCCGCCCAATGCATGCGGACGCCCGCAGTCAATGATCGAAGCCGCCAACGCGGCATGTTCTGCCGACTTGCACAGCAGGATGCCGCCTTCGCCCGAAGTCAGTGTCTTCGAGGATTGCAGGGAGAACGAGCCGAAGTGACCGATCGTCCCGGCCCCTTGACCGTTCCATTTCGCGCCGTGCGCGTGCGCGCAGTCTTCGATCACAATCAGGTTGTATTTTTCCGCCAGCGTCATGATGGCATCCATGTCCGCCATGTTCGAGCCGAGATGCACCGGAATGATCGCCTTCGTCTTCGGTGTGATGGCTTTCTCCGCCGCCTTCGGGTCGAGGCAATACGTATTTGGGTCCACGTCCACGATGACGGGGATCGCGCCCGCACCCATCGGCGCGGAGGCGGTCGCCTGGAACGTGTAGGCCGGGACGATGACCTCGTCGCCCCAGCC
>DIDP01000039.1:147131-174003 GCA_002418205.1 Anaerolineales bacterium UBA5797
GATATCCCGTTGATCCCACACAGGCCATTCCGGGTAGGGTTCGGTGCGTGTTTTCGATCCGCCTAGGATTGCCAATTCAGACATGATATGTTCTCCTTTTTATGCAACCTGTGCCTGATGCACAGGTTTTCGTTGTGAAATGACCAACGCCGCCCAGGTCAGGAATGTCCCAATGGCGGCGATGATGTAAAGGGGATAAGCGCCCAGCGCATCGAAGACAACTCCGCTGAGCGGCGCCGTGACGAGCGAGATGATGGCGGTCAGGGTCACATAATACAAAGAGAGGATCGTGGCCCCCTGACCCTCCGGCGCATGCTCCACAGTGTACGCCACGGAGGCGATGGCGTAGAAGCTGTAATAGACACCACTGGCGGCGCGCATGAACAAGATCGCCGCCAGCGACGGAAAGATGACAACCACAACCAGCGCCAGCGCTTCGAGCAGCATGGAAAACGAGAACAACCGCCCGGCGCCATACTTGTGGATGAGTTTATCCGCCCACAGCATGAGCGGCAGTTCCATCAGAGCGGGATAGGTGTACGCCCAACCGATCAACTGCTCACTGGCGCCGAGTCGTTGCATGTAGAGCGTTTCGAACTGCTGCCGGCCGATGTTGGTGAACCAGAAGATGGTCAGGGCGATCAGCAATCCCAGCAAGACGCGGTTTTTCACCAGCGCGCGCAAAACCAGGCGAAAGCGCAGGGGAGGCATTTCGGATGGCCGCGTCAGTTTCGGGGGCGTGACGATGCGTCCGAGCACGAGCAGGCACAGTCCGTACAGGAGGGCGTATCCAACGAACACCGAGACGAGGCCCGCGCGGCCGACCATCCAGCCGCCGACAAAGGCGGTGATGGCCCAGCCGAGGGAACCCCACAGGCGGATCGATCCGAAGCCGTCCTTTTCATTGGAGATGCTCAACGCCTGCGCGTCGGACAACGGGTAAATGGGCGCGCCGACGAAGGACTCGATCGCCACGATCAGCGCCATCCAGCCAAAGATCTGTTGCTGGCTGAGCAGCAGGATCAAGGCACCCGAGCCGAGCAGACAGAACTGCAGCACGCGGCGCGGATGCGGGAGGTTGTCGCTCAGGCGCCCGATGAGCGGCGCACTGACCAGACCGACGAGGCTGCCGATGGTGGCCAGCCAGCCCATCTGCGTGCCGCTCAGTCCGCGCTCGGCATAGAAAAGGCTGATGAAGGGAAAAATGAACCCGCCCGCGCCTGTCCAAAGCAGGTAGTAGACGCGCATGAGCCACAAGGAACTTCGTGAGGTCATGGCATCGTCCCAAAGAATTGAGGCAGGTATGGCTTGTTCGCCTCCAGGAGTTCGTCGAGCAGTTGCCGGGCTTGAGAAATGGTGAGGCGGCTCGACAATGGATCGTTCAACAAGACTTGCAACGCAACCTCCCGGCTTCCGTTCAGTGCCGCCTCGATGGTCATTTCCTGCTGATGGATGTGGTGTTCGAGAATGTTTTGCACCCCTGCGGGCACGTCGCCGTACGTGAGGGCATGCGCGCCGGTCGCGTCAATCACGCCGTAGGTCTCGACGATTGCGTCGCGGGGCAGGTTGGATACCTGTCCGTGATTGGGTAGATTCATGATCCCCACATATTTCTCCCCGCAGGTGACCGCGCGGATGATCCTGTTCGCCGCCTCGGTGGAGATTTCCGACATGAACGGCTTGAGATCGGTTTCACCCTTCAAGACAGACTCGATCATGGTCTTCGCGAACAACTCCATGCCCTGACGGTCTTCGATGCTGGTGAGCCGGAGATCATAGTCCGCGCCCCAGTTCGTGGAAGCGTTGATGAAATGCGGAAAGAACTCCGCGATGTGACGGTCACCGGCGGCAGGCAGCGCGCCGTACAACTGGAACAGGGTGGACTTGACCCTGGCATGGTCGGCAAACACGGTGGTGTCGTCCTCATCCACTTTGAGCTCGCAGCGCAGGATCCTGTCGGTGAGTGCGGGGAGCTCATCGAAGACGCGTTTTCCGTCCGCGTACAGATCCGTGACCCAGATCAGGTGATTGATACCGGCAATTTTTGCTTCAATTCGTTCCGGTTGGGTTTGAAAGATGTGTGCCAGGTGCGCGCGCACCCCGATCCACTCATGACACAGGCCGACGACTCGCACACCTTGTCGCGCCAGCGCGCGCGTCAGCACCGTCATGGGGTTGGTGTAATTCAGGAACAGGGCTTTGGGGCAGAGTTCCTGCACCTTGCGCCCGATCTCTGCCACGATCGGGATATTCCGCAGGGCGCGTGACAGCCCACCGGGACCTGTCGTGTCGCCCACGGATTGTTGGATGCCGTACCTGGCGGGAATCTCCAGATCCGGTCGCATGGAGTCCAACCGGCCGGTGGTGATGGTCAGGATGATGAAATCCGCGCCTTGCAGGGCTTCGTCGAGCGAGAGGGTCTGCTCGAGGTGAAAATCGAGTGCGAAGTCTGCGATCATCTTTTGCCCAACCGCGTGGACCAGTTCCACACGCTCGGGGGCGATGTCATGCAGGACGATGGTCGAGCCGCTCAATTCCGGCGTGCCGAAGAGGTCCCGCAGGAAGGTGGGACCCCAGGTGTACGACCCGCCGCCAATGATGACGATTTTGCTCATAACAGGCTTTTCAGTCCGTCCATCACGCTGGGGGCAATGCCCTTGCCGATGGAATTCGTCTCTTCGTAATGTTTACCCGGCCTGAAAGGATTCCACGGATATTTAAAATCCTCCTCCGGCAGGATGTAGCCAAGTTCGTCGTTCGCCAGCCCGATCACACCCGCGACTCCCGCCCCCGCTTCTTTCATCCACGCCTTGAGTTGCAACCCCAGTTTGGGCAGCATCTCACCCGGAACCGTCGCCAGCCACAACCCACCGATCTTGATGAGATTGACCTCGGTGTGGATGAAGCCGTGTTTATCGCGTGTGTCTGGCAATAACTTTCTTCCAAAGGCGAGTTTGTACAAGATATTCGTCAACTTTGCCTTGATCTCCCGTTGCTCCACACTGACGTATGACCTTTGACCTTCGACCTTTGACAGTGCCTCCAATCCCACCTGCGCCAGTTTTTTGCCCATGAACTCTGCTTCTTCAAACGAGTGGTCTTTCACATCGGGAGTCATCATGCCGCCCAGGGCGCCCGAGAAGAAGATACATGGCGCGCCGGTTTGTTGTTCCACTTCTGTGCGCAGAACTCCCGGGTAATCAGCGGTGATGTGCGGGTTGTGTTCCCACAGCACTTCGGGGTGGCAGGGGAAGTTGAACAGGGTCACCAGCGGTTTCCCGGACTCGTTTACGAATTGTGCGAGGGTCAGCTCGTCGTCCACGATCTCAGGATTGCGCGCGTTCTTCGCCAGGCCCGGGACGTGGACCGATGTCCATTTGGCGGAGGCAGGCTGCAGGTCCGAAAGGGAGGCGAGGATGATCGCAGCGATCTTCTCCTTGATCGCGGACATGTATTCCGCATCCACACCGCAGGTCTTGTCATCCGGTCCCCATAATCCCATCGTATCCGGTCCATGATGGGTATGGGTGGAGGCGATGAGGACAGCGACGCCCGCGGTCTTAACCCGTTCGATCACATCGTACACGTCGGGGCGAAAGAATCCGATCAGATCGAGCGCGACCAGCACCAGTGTCGTTTGATCGGTTTGCATGGCGAGGGCGCGCGCATACAGATCATCGTGGATGGTTTCTGCGCGGCGGTTGTTGCCGAAGCCCGCGAGATAAACAGGTTTCTCCAGCGCGGGCGTGATAACCATTTGTGCATATCCGATGTTCATTGAACCAATTCCTTTGCTGTGCGCACCATGTGGTCACGCACGAGATAACCATCGAAGCCGATCTGCTCCATGCCGAGGATGACCGCACCCACCACGGGCGGACCGTCGAGCCGCATCAGTTTTGCGCGCGGACAATGCCGGAGGACGAGTTCACGCATGGGTTCCGTGATGAGCTCGCCCGCCTCGAAGATGCTGCCCGATTGGATCACCTCCACGGCTTCGTGTTCCATTTCGATCTGGCGCGCCACCGCCACTGCCAGCCAACCCAATTCCTCGCCCGCCCAGCGCGCCACTTCGCGCGCCGCCGTATCGCCGGCGCGTGCCGCCTCGATGACCTTGATCGACAGATGATGGAACAAATGATATTGCCCATTGGACAGCCCTTCGACCAGATCCATTTCATTCTTTGCGCCGAGCGCCTCGATGTAGAGTGGTGTCAACGCGGTCGGTGGGATGCGTTGGATCCACGCATAATTCACCATTTGCAAGCCGCGCGCGGCGATCTCGTACGCGCCGCCGAACTCCCCGAACGTGATGCCATTGCCGACGATGCGCCCCTCCTGTCCGTTGGGTCCGCGCCCGCGCGCATTGTTGGATGACCCGGCCGTGACGTTGACACCGATCCCGCGCGTGGCCCCGGCGAACAGCCCATTCCAGCCGTCGTTGACGACCTCCACCGGGCAGTGCAATCCCAGCCGGGCGATGGCTTGCAAATGCTGTTCGCGGTCGGATGGAAAATCGCAGCCTGCCACGCCGAAGCCTGCCCCGGCGATCTGAGCCTTATCCACGCCTGACATATTCAGCGCGCCTTCGAACGAGTCACGCAGGACTCTTTCAGTGCCTTCATAGCCCACACCTTGATGATTGCCACCACCAGATTTTCCAAACCCAATGCATTGACCCTTTTCATCCACGATCAGCGCGTGCGTTTTGGATGAACCAACATCGATCCCTAGGAAAAATTTCATGAACGTTTCACCTTTGCAATGAATTCCGGCGACCATTCCTGCGGGGCAGGCTGGAGCACGCCAAATGCCTTGTAACCGTCATCGATCATCATCTGCACGGCGGATTGCATTTCGATCTCCCCGCGCGCGGACGATTGTACGCGGGGGAGGTACTCCCAGATCTGCGGGGGGAAGATGAACAGGATCGACGCCGCAAACGGACTCAGGACCTCTGCCCGCTTCGGCTTCTCGACGATGCGCCTGACACGCCAATCCGCATCCACCTCCACGCTGGAGCGCGCCAGCAATTCCTCCACTGGACATTCCTTCAGGCTCATGGTGATGTCTGCGCCGCGTCGAGCGTGCGCCTCGACCAGTTCCCACAGGGAATTTTCCTCGAGCATGTAATCGGTGGCAACGACCAGCACCGGCTCGGGGCGGATCCAATCCCTGGGCACGGGGAGCAGCGCGTCGCCGTTGCCGCGCAGTTCCTTCTGGTGGGCAAAGGTGACGGTGAGATTCCATTTCGCGCCGTCACCTACATACGCGAAGATCTGCTCCTCCAGATGATGGGTCACGATGCAGACGCGTGTGATCCCTGCTTTGGACGCTGCGTGTAAGCAATAGTCAAGGGTTGGCCTTCCGTGGATGGGAAGGAGTGACTTGGGGGTTCCATCGGTGTACGGACGTAGACGGGTACCGCGCCCGGCCGCGAGGAGGATGGCAGACTGGATCATTGCAAACCGTCTCCCATATCGGCCACGAAGGCTCTGGATGGCAGGTCTGGGTGGCGGGCTTTGAACGTTTCCGCGACCTCGGCGCAGACGGTCTCCGCCGAGGCGCGATTGACCAACGCCACCACGCAACCACCGTAGCCGCCGCCGCTGAAGCGGCTGCCGTAGACGCTTTCCGTGCCGCTGACGAGTTCATGCAGTTCGATGAGCATGTCGCTGCCGACTTCGTAATTATGGATGGAGGACTGACAGGATTGATTCATCAATTGACCAAAGACTTCGATATTGGCTTCGTACCAGGCTTTGGCGCCCTGATGTACGCGCTCGTTTTCGGTGAAGTAGTGCTCCGCTCGTTTACGAAGCTTGACGGGCAGGCGCGTTTTTCGATCGTCGAACACTTCGCGCGGCACCTCGGAGAGGATGTTCGCCTCCGGCGATAACGCCTCCGCTGCCTGGTGACATTCCTGCACGCGGACGTTGAATCCGCTTTTGGTGAGTTCGCGCGAAATGCCCGAGTACGCCACGATCCACGCAAAGGTGGGGAGTGGGTCAGGGATCGGGGAAACGGAACCAGTTATCGTGTCCATGAAGAGAAGCGCAGATTTTTGTCCGTAGACAATGCTCAGCGGGTCGAGCAGTCCGTTCTGGAGGCCGAGTTGTTCGTGCTCAAGTTCATAGTCCAATTGAACGAGGCGTTCATTGGTAAGGTCGATGTCGTTCACCTCGGCGAACGCCTTGAGGTAGGCCAATCCCACCGAAGCGGACGAACTCAGCCCCGCGCCGATGAGCGATCCGATGAGATGTGCCCGCATGCCGTGTTGAATTTTCAACACGCGTGCCGCGGCTTGCGCGTAACGTGCCCAGTGAGTCCGGTCGAGGTCGCCGATAATGAACTTCGCTTCGCCATATTGGCCGCTCACAAGATGGATCTCGTTTGAATCGAGCGGCTCATAATCGAGCGTTGTGCCGAGGCTGAGGGTGCGACCCAGGGTTACGCCGCCTTGGTGATCCACATGCGCGCCGATGGGGCAGAGGCGGTAGGGCGAAAAGATGCGTTTCACTCGCTGGCTGCGGCTCGTTTCTTTTGGAGGGTGTCCTTGATGTCTTGCAGGTATTTTCCATGTAATGGATACAGCCACAGTAAAAAGATGGCGAGCAGGAAGCCGATGGAGGTGGGAACGGTCAGGAAGATGCGAAAGCCGAGGTCGACCGAGGCAGGTTGAACGTCGAGGAGCGTATCGTAGCCGAAGGCGGGCATCACGAGACCGAACACGGACGAGACAAGCAATCCGCTCAGGGTGATGAGGAATCCGCTCATTCCAAAATACATGCCCGCGCGTTGATGTCCGGTCTTCACTTCGTCCTCGTCCACTACCTCGGTCATGATGACATCGCCGATGAGCACCAGTCCGCCAAGACCGATGCCCAATACAACTGCCGCGGCATACGTGAACTTGATGTTTGGCGAAAAACCCATGGGGATGATGCCCAGCATCATCACGGCGTTGGCGAGCATCAGCGTGCGGCGCGAATCGAGTTTATTGGCGACCCAGTTGCGCCATGGATATAACGACAGCATGGCGATCACGAAGGCGCCGCCGAGAATGTACGTGGCGTTGGCTTCATCCACTTTCAGGCTGTACTTGAGATAGAAGAGAATGCCGGTTTGCAGGGAGCCGGTGGCGAAGAAGCGCATGGTCTGCGCGCCGGCGGCGGTGAGATAACTGCGGTTGGCGAACGTATATTTGAGGGCGTCCCAGAACGGGAAGCTCGTGTCGGTGCGCAGTTCCTTGCGCTCGAACATGGCGGGATAGCCCGCGTAGATCGCGATCACCGAAATCCCTGCGAAGAGCATGGCCATGTTCGTCCAGCCCAGCAAGTTCGCCAGCAAAGGAGGCAGCGCCGCGCCGATGATCAAGCCGACGATCTGAAAGATGTTCATCTTGGCGGCGACGTCGGTCCGTTCTTCGTAGGTGCCGAACATTTCAGGGAGCAGACCATAGTAGCCGGTGGCGAGCGCCGTATATAACCCCTCCCAGAGCACGATGGCGGCGCCAAAATAGATCAACAATCCGCGCGGGTCGGTTTTACCGTCAAAGGGCGCAGTGAACAGCAGGGCGAACGCCAGCGCATACGGCAAACCGCCGAACAGAATGTATGGCAACCGTCGCCCCCAGCGCGAGCGTGTGCGGTCGGAGAGATATCCCAGCGCGGGGTTGTTCAGCGCGTTGTAAATGGTGTAGAAGAACCAGAAGGTCGAATACCAGGCGACGGGCAGGTTCTTGATATCCACAATGTAAAAGGCGATCACACCCGCCACCGCTTCGCCGGGGATGGTGATCCCCAGACTCGAAAGCGAATACAGCAGGCGCGTGCGGGTGTTGGTGGCGAATTCTTTCATCTTAGCTCCTCATTGCGTTTCGGATGGCGCGATAGCCGATCGGCTGAATATCTTCGTTCTCCAGGAACTTCTTCATTTCATCGCTCATGAACGCGTGGTAGTTGGCAACCCGCGCCCGCCAGTCGGGGGCGATCGCACGCAGTTCAGGCGTATCCACCGAGGGATGCAGGATGAAATGAGTGATTCCCACCGGCAGGTCGCCGAGCAGTTTCTTCGCCGCACCGATGTGGTCGTTGTCGTGTTCGAGCGGCATTGACAGGATGCCATCCAGCATCGGGATGCCCATTGACTCAAGCATCTCCATCACCGGCGTGTACGCGATGCGTTCCTGTTCGCCCACACCCATCGCCTCGATGCCTTTGGCACTCAGGCGCGGCAGCATGCTCGGCAGCAGCCTGCTCGACGCCGCCTGCACATACGACTGGATGAACTTCGGGTTCATGATCGTGCCCATGTGCGAATCCACGTGCGTGATGTCGATGCCCGCGGCGAGCGCTTTTTCGATCTGCAGGTTGACCTCAAGCTCCACCTCCTCGGCGGAGGCATGGTCATAGACCGCCTGATGCCATTGATGGAAGCAGCCCGTCTCATCCCGCAAGCCGGAGCCTGCTGCGCCCCCCGAAAGCGGACTCCAGCGATAGCTTTGCCACTCCGCATTCAGCGTGGCGTGGACTCCCATGTCCATTTCGGGATTTTCCCGGCACAACTGCGCCACTGCCGGGAACCACGGACACGGCACCATCGCCGCGCCGGATGTGATCGTGCCGAACGCCCACAGATCTTTGAACGCCTGCACCGAGGCATGACACATGCCGATGTCATCGGTGTGAATGATGACAGCCCGGTCGTTCTCTGATAAACCCAGTTTCTTGAGGAAGGGATTGGGTTTCATGATCTTGTCACTCTTTTCTGCTTTTCAATGATCTCGTCCTCCCAGGTCAACTCATCGGAATTGGGAATCCGGCCTTCGCGCTCCATCGCCTCGAACACTTGCCTCATGCCCTGCTCCAGTGAAATCTGCGGGCGGAATTCAGGCACATCCCGGAACAATTTCTCCGCGGAATAATAATCGTTGTAGGCGAATTCGTCCTCCAGAATGCCCATATCCGGGACGTTGAGCCGCTTCAAATCCTCGAACGGCACGCCGACGAGCTCCACATCCCTGCCGAGAATTTTCCCCGCGAGACGATGATAGTCTGCCCAAGTGATGTATCCGCGACTGACAGCGTTATAGGTTTGCCCGACCGTGTGCTCCTTGCCGATCACACCCACGAACGCCTGGGCGATATCGTCCACGTGCAGATGCTGGTGGATGGCAAACCCGTCGCCGCAGACGATGACCGGCTTGCCCTTTTTCACGCGGTCGATCCAGGAGAAGTCCCAGCAGATCTGGCGCAACATGCCCTGCACAGGACCGTACGTGGTGGAAGGCTTGAGGATGATGGCGGGAAACTTCTCGCGGTGATACGCTTCCAAATAGACATGATCCGCCGCGACCTTGTTGCGGCCGTACTCGGTGTTGGGGCGCAGGGGGTGCGTCTCATCCACGGGCAGGTAATCGTACTGGACGCCGTATGTGCAAGTGGTGGAGGTCTGCACGAACCAGCCTACGCCCCGAAACGCCCGGACGCTGGAGGTGGCGTCTTCGGCGCTGAAGCAGATCATATCGATGGCGGCGTCGAATCTTTCCGCCTGCATTTTGCGCTCGAAGTCCTCGCGGTCGTTTCGGTCTCCCACGATGACGCGTGCACCCTCCGGCGCGAGCGCCGTCTGCCCGCGATTGAAGAGCACGACCTCATGCCCTTTTTCGAGCAGGAGTTTGACAATGGGCTGGCTGATGTTGCCCGTGCCGCCGACGATTCCGATTTTCATTATCTTTTACTCCGGTGCTGCTGGTTGAGCAGGCAGCGTTCGTCCGCCGTATCGAAACCAGCAGGTAAGCATGCAATTCCTTGTAACAAAAATTACTTTGGTTACCGGTGGTTTCGATACGACACTCGCCAGGGCGCGTGTCTACTCAACCACCGCAACTAGATTCCTACATGCAATGCGCTGGTATGCAAAACCTTCAATGGCTCGCCGCGCGCAAAGGCTTGCCCCTGCGCGACCTGTTGTGATTTCATGTCCAGCGCCATGACCAGTTCGTCCATGCCCGGGGCATCGAACTGCGCTTCGTAACAGCGCACTGCGGCGATCTTGTCCTCCCACGTGGAGGTGATATCCGCAATGTAATTCGGCTCACGTGTGAAGTACAACGCGATCCCCCGAATCTCATGCCCCTCGTAAGCCGAATCAACCCCGGGGTCGGAGGAGGCGATCTTTGTCAGCCCGGCGAACATGACCGCTTCCGCGGCCGCGAGTCCCGTTTGGACATGGTCGCGGTGCCCCTCGTATGTCAGCCAGGCGTCCGGTGCGAAGACAAAATCCGGTTTGAGCAGGCGGATGTGTTTGAGAAAATCGCGGCGCAGGTCAAAGTAATTGTATTCGCCTGCGTCGGGATACCCGCACCAGTATTGGTCTTTCACGCCCACGATCTTCGCCGCCGCAAATTGGTCGCGCTTCAACGCCGCTGCCGCCTCTTCGTTGGATAGCGACGCGTCCACGACCCCCTTGAGGTCATCGGTGGCGGTGAGATAGAACAACTCTGCTCCGTTTTTTGAAAGTTGCGTGAGAATGCCCGCCGCGGCGATGTCGTTGTCATCATAATGCGGCTGGATGCACAGGATCCGTTTTGCGGAAGATAGATCGGGAATGGGGAGGATGGTTTCGATGGTCATGGGTTCCTTTATCTTTCGTCATTTGATTTTCACAACCTGCCCGGTTTTTGCACTCTCATACGCTGCATCCACGACCTTCATGTTGATGAGCCCTTCGAGCCCGCCGGGATTTGGTTTCTGATTTTTCTGCACACACTCGACAAAATACTTCAACTGATCATCATACAAACTCTGCGGACAATGCTCATTCCTCGGAAACTTGAAGCCGGACTCAATGACATCGATTCTTTCCTCTTTCCTGTTTCCTGTTTCCACTCTCGTTGGAAATAACTGGCCAAACCCCTGGGTGCCATACAACTGCGTCGCCGCTTCGGGGCCGTCGCTGTGCGGCTGCCACCAGCCCGACTCGATGTATGAGGTCGCGCCGTTATCCCATTCGACCAGGATGACGCCAGTATCGTCCACGTCGAAGTCTTTGTAGTACGTGCCGATCCTGGCATAGACAGAAACAGGCTGCGGGTCGCCGAGCAGGAATCGGGCGGTATCCAGCGCGTGTATGCCCATATCCGCCATGGCGCCGCCACCCGCGAATTGTTTCTGCGTGAACCAGCCGCCCGGTCCCCAATGCGTATGCACGCCATAGCCCTTTGTGCGGAGTATGCGCCCCAGTTTTGCAGATTGCTCTTTCAGCCACAGCACATCCGGGTCGAAACGCCAGCAATGTGCCACCATCAATAGCGCGCCAGATCTTTCAGCGGCTTCGTTCATTTGTTCCGCCTCCGCAGCGTTCATCGCCATGGGCTTCTCGACCATCACATGCACGCCTGCGTTCAGTGCGGCGATCGTCTGTGGGGCGTGCAAATAATTCGGCGTGGAGACGACCAGCGCATCCACAGCACCGTCGTTGAGCAGGGCTTCCACGCTTTCGTACTGGCGCGTGATGCCAAAACGTTCGCCAAACTCTGCCATTGAATCCGGTTTATGGTTTACCACAGCCGCCAACTCCAGGCCCAGGTTTTTCGCCGCCTGCGCATGGACTTTGTTGATGTAGCCTGTCCCTGCAAATGCGATTCTCATATCATTCTCCTGTAAACAAATGGAGCGTGTGGCCCGTCAAGGCGAAGAACCGCTCCAGTTCAAATTTCTTCAAGATCAACGTTGCCGTGTTCACCAGCGGGTGACTCAAAAACATCTCTCCCTGCCAGATCCCGGCATCGATCCACAACTCGACCGCATGCTCCGTGTCATTCGCCAGCCCCATCATGGTCACCGCGCCGCGCGTCACGCCGAGCAGGCGCAGCAAATTCGCCTCCGAAGCAAAGCGGAGGTTTGCCACACCCAACTGCTTCGCCAGTGCATCCAACTTCACAGTCTTCTCGCACGCGGTCACCGCCAGAAAAAAGCGGCGCGCTTTCTTGTCGCACAAAAACAAATTCTTCGTGCTCACCGCTGGCACCGCCGGACGATGCAATTCCGCCTCGGCGCAGGTAAACACGGCGGGATGTTTGATGCGTTGATATTTGAATCCATTCGCATCAAGGAAGGATAGAAATTCCTGTTCTGATCTGATCATTTAATTTCCGAGGGTATGTGCAATTCCAAACGCGAGATTATGCCTCCGGCAATATTCGGGCAGGATCTTTAGCGTGCGGTCGATCATATCTTGCGGAATATTGTCCAGCGGCACGTTGCAGGCTTTCAACGCTTTTTCCAGCGGCGCGGTGTCCTGTCCCTGCAATTTGGCGATGAGCAAAATGGCGGGACCGACCAGATCGCCGTGCGGGAGTCCGTGTCCCATTTCGTTTTCGACGGCATAGGCGAAGTAATGCTCGCTCCCCTCTTCGGGGCGGGAGTGACCGACCTGATTGCAAAGTTGCACCTCCAGCGCAAGACAGTCATACAGCGTTTTCAGTCCGTCTTTGTCACCGCGTCCCGCGGCTTCGGCGCAATCGAGTACCCCGCTCAAAATGGATTGGGCGTTGTCGTATACCCACGGGATGAACTCCATGCCTGCGGGATTCCTGCCCTGTTCATGCGCGAACTTCCAATCCCATGCGCCCGTCGCAATGGACATCACATCCGTAATGCCTGCAGCGCGGATGGAGGCTGGGGCGTTGGTGATCGTATCCAGGTCAAGGATGATGCGCTCGGGCACTTTCGTCTCGATGTAGTACACGCATCCGTCCCGGCGGATGCCTGAGGCGGCAGTAATGAACGCGTCCACCGAGAGGGCGGTTGGCAGAACGACGAGCGGCAGGTTCATTTTGGCGGCAAAAAATTTGGCGGCATCGGCGGTCAGTCCGCCACCCACTGCATAGATAATTTCAGATTTACGATTTTCGATTGACGATTGAAGATTATCCCAATGCGTTGTGTTGGCTTCAGTCACTTCGATGGTTGCGGTGATGTTCAATCCACATAGTGAGGCTTTGACCGCATTCCAGGCAGGCGTAGAGGTGACGAGTAGAACTTCGCGCGGCTCCTCGATATACGCGAATGGCATGAACGTCACGTTCGGAAGATTCCAGATTTTTTTCATCGATTTCTCAACGCTCCAAAGGTCTTTCCGACCACATCCCAGACCTTTTCGGGGTCTTCAGAGGCGCCGTCCCAGGCGGCATTGCCGTGCATGCCCCACACTGCAATGGACTGTGCGCCTCTTTCCACGGCGAGGCGGAATCCCGTTTCGAGTTCATGTTCCCTGCCCGACGGGATTCCAAACCCCTGCGCCCAGAAATGCGGCGTGAGCCCGCGCCGTTCGCAAACGTCCATTGTCTGTTTCATTTGACCGCCGACGCAGGCTTCGCAATCCTTTCCGTGCAGGAACCAATACGGGTCGGTGCCGAAGGTATCCAAACCCCGGATGTCCGCAATCCGATTCCATGGCAGGGATTCGCTGGCGTCGTCGTCCACGGGCAGAAGGGTGATGGCGTTCTTTGCGCCTTTGTCGTGGGCGTACCCGATCATCTCGGTCAGGAAATCCACCATCAGGTCTTCGCGGTGCAGGCGCATTTCGGGGGTCAAACTATCGGGCAGAGGTTGACCGAACCGAGCCTGGAAGGAGTCGCGGCATCTCGGACAGAAGCAGGCAAAGGCTTCGTCGGGAGCGAAGTGCAGGTCGTCCCAATCGGGAATGTACAAATGCGGTTCATCCCAGAAGATGGTATCGGCACCGAAGTCAGTCGCCATGTCGATCCAGAGTTTCATGGCGGTGCGGGTCTCAGGCGCGGAGGGACAGGCGGCGGGAGCGCGTTGACCTGTTGACAAAATCTGGCAGGCTTCGGGGTTGCGCGGCACGAATGCGGAAAATTGATCACCACCGAAAAGCCCCATCACCGCCCAGGGATTCGCCCAGCAGCCCAACCCCGCGTCGCGTGTCATCTGGAAAAACTGCCTGGTGCGTTTACGGGCGAAGATCATTTCGTTTTCGCTGAAGCAATGCACGATGTAGGTGCAGTTGTGTGCGATGATATCTTGGAGGTCGTGTTCGAAGTGGTGCAGCCAGCCATTGGCGGAGTAGGAGACGCCGGTCTCTATAGAGGTCGCGGGTTTCATGGGTCGGGTTCCGGGTCAATCTGCGGCGGGGAGGAGGCGATGATGGGCGGTGGGATGATATTCGATGGCGGGGTCGCACTCGCACGGGTCGGCATGAACGATGACCTCCACCAGTGCCGGGAATTTATGGAACAGCGCATGGCGCACCTCTTCCGTGATGAGGTGGCCTTGCAGGACGCTCTGTTTGCAATCCACGGTGACGTGGATCTCACCCCACAACCGGTGGCCCACCCAGCGAATCGCAGCACTATGTTCGTCGATTACGCCCGCCACATGGGATGCGATGTGTTTGAATTCTCCATAGATCTCAGGGTCTACCGCGTCCATCATGCGATGCCACATGTCGCGGGCGGTCTTCCACACAATGCCGATGATGACGAAGCCGATCCCCAAACCGACCAGCGGATCGAGGATCGGATAGCCCAGCCACACGCCGATCGCACCCGCCAGGACTGCCAGCGAGGTGAAGCCATCGGTACGGGCGTGGTAGCCATCGGCAATGAGAGCAGCGGAACCAATCTGTTTGCCCACGCGGATGCGGAAGACAGCAACCAGTTCATTCCCGAGAAAGCCGATGATCGCGGCGGCGATGACCCAATTGAGGTTCTGGATAGGTTGCGGTTCGAAAAAGCGCAAAATGGATTGGCGGATCGCTTCGAAGGCACTGAAGGCGATCATGAGGACGATGATGACACCCGCAATGTCTTCGGCGCGGCCATAGCCGTAGGTGTAGCGCTTGTTGCGGGCGCGGCGCGAAAGCCAGAAGGCAAATCCCAGCGGGATGGCTGTGAGCGCATCGGAGAAGTTGTGGATGGTGTCGGCGAGCAGGGCAATGCTGCCGCTGATGGCCACGATGACGACCTGAAATGTGGCGGTCGCCAGCAGCCCCGCCAGCGAAACTTTCAGCGCCCGGATACCGCGGTCGGTGGCGAGTTTCGGGTCGAGGGCCGCCTCCTGGTGCCCATGGGCGTGCGGGGAGAACAGATGCCGGAACCAATCCACGACCGGATTATTGGAATGCGCGTGGTCTGTATGGTCGTGGTCATCATTGTGTTTGTGACCAGACTCGTGATCGTGTTCTTCGTGTTCGTGCTGGTGTGACATGCAGGCCTCCAGAAGTTAAGGGTGTGGAGGTTATAGGGTTTCCTGTGCGCGGTACCCTCAACCATCGACCGCGAGAGTTTCAAGGATCAGGGCCCGCATCCCAGGTTGCGGGTGTAGATGTGTTTACCTGTCTGCCTGGTTGCGTTACTCTGCAACCGCATTCTGCCGGATCACTTCCGCATACCACTCGCCCGAATCCTTGATCGTGCGTTTCTGGGTTTCGTAATCCACCCGGACTATGCCGAAGCGTTTGGTGTAGCCGTGCCCCCACTCGAAATTATCGAGCAGCGACCAGACGAAATAGCCGCGCACATCCACACCATCCTGCATGGCAAGCCGTGTCTGGATGAAATGATCCTTCAAGTAATCGAGTCTGCGTTCGTCGTGCACCTTTCCGTCTGCGCTGACTTCATCGTTGAACGCCGCGCCGTTTTCGGTGATGTAGATCGGCGGCAGACGATAATCCTTGTTGATGCGATTAAGCAGGTTCCGCAATGCCGGCGCGCAGACTTCCCAGCCCATCTCGGTGTATTCGGAACCGGGAACGGGATCGATGTTACCGTTGGCGGTGATGAGGTTGCGCGAATAAAAGTTGACGCCCAGAAAATCCAATTGTTGTGCGATGAGCGCAAGGTCACCGTCGTGGATTTTGGGAAAATTATCGCCGACCAATTCGTAAACAGAAACCGGATAATGTCCCCTGAAAATGGGATCGAGGAAATGTGTCTCGCTTCTTTCCCAGGCGGCGTTTGCCGCGGCGACATCGGCAGGGTCCTCGCTGGCAGCTTCCGCGCCCCAAAGATTCAAGACAATGCCGACTTCCAGCGCCGGGTTTGCCGCACGGATGGCTTGTGTCGCGAGCCCGTGCGCGACCATCAGATGATGTGCGGCCTGAAACGCAACACGCGCATCCTGGATCCCGGGGGCGTGTTCACCGACCAGGTTGCCGTCCAACGCGGCCACACTCGGTTCGTTGAACGTTGCCCAGTATTTGACGCGGTCCCCGAGCCGTTTGACCAGCAACACTGCGTAATCGGCAAAGGCATGACAGGTGTCCCTGTTTTCCCAGCCGCCTTCATCCTGGAGCGCCTGCGGCAGGTCCCAATGATAGAGCGTGAGAAAAGGTTCGATATTCGCGGCGCACAACGCGTCCACGAGGCGGTCGTAGAAATCGAGTCCGCGCGGGTTGATGATTCCGCGTCCGTACGGGATCACGCGCGGCCATGAAACAGAGAAGCGATAGGCTTTGAGTCCGATTTGGCGCATGAGGACGATATCATCCTGATAGCGATGGTAATGATCGCAGGCAACATCACCCGTGGAGTTGTCCTCGATCTTTCCGGGTGTATGGCTGAAACGATCCCAGATCGATTCGCCCTTGCCGTCCTCATTCCACGCGCCCTCGATTTGATACGAGGCGGTCCCCGCGCCCCAGAGGAATTGGTGAGGGAATTTGTAATTCATAGAGTCCAATGTGCTATCCCTTGATGCCGCTGAACACCACACCCTGCGTGAAGATCCTTTGCGAGAAGAAGAACAGCACGATGGGCGGAACGATCATCAACACCGAGACAGCCATGATGAGGTGGGTATTGATGGTATAGATGGCGTCGAAGGTTTGCAAACCCACGGCGAGCGTCCAGTTTTCGCGGGTGTGCAGGAAGATGAGCGGCTCGTAGAAATCGTTCCACGCGTAAAGGAAGTGGAAGATTCCCACCGAGACCAATGCGGGCCGCGCCTGCGGCAGGATGATGTAGAGCAAAACCTGAAGAGGGTTTGCCCCGTCGATCTTGGCGGCGTCGTCGAGTTCGAGAGGAATGGTCATGAAGAACTGGCGGAGCAGGAACACATCATATGCGTTTGCAAAGAATTGGGGCACGATGAGCGGGAGAAGCGTGTTCACCCATCCCAGGTTCTGAAACAGGATGTAGAGGGGGATGAGCCGCACCTGTGACGGCAGCATGATGGTGGACAGCAGAAGGAGAAACAGGAGATTCAGCCAGCGCGCCCGGAAGCGGCTGAAACCGTACGCCACCAGCGAGCAGGAGAACAGCATCCCCGCCATGCCCACGAACGTAACGATCAATGTGTTGCCAAGATATCGAAAGAACGGCATGGCGGTCAGGGCTTCGGGGTAATTTTCCCAATGGATGTCGAGACGGTAGAGAGGTGTTTGCTCGTTGATCTTCAATTCATAAATTTCATCGGGGCTGGCTGGATCCACAAAATTTGCCATGCCGCCCGGAGCCTTTTTGAGCATCGCCATCTCACGGGAGATGCCATTCACTGTGACCTGATACAGGTTGTATCTTTCGCCGTTGATCTCGGTGGTCTGCGGTTTGCGCGGGATCAGGGTGTTCGCATCCGACCTGATCTGCGCGGGGTCCTTGAGCGAGGTGGAGATCATGAATGCCAGCGGGACCATGATGACCACCGCGCCCGCGGCGAGGATCAGGGTGGTGATGCCCTTGAAAAGGAATTCATGTCCCTTGACGGTGCCGAACAGCCACGGAAGGAAGTTGAGTACCCTTTTCATCCTCTGCCTCGCAACTGTCCTTCGTAATAGACCCAGGCATCCGATGACCGGAAGATCAACGCCGTCAGCAGTAGCACGATCACGAACAGGATCCATGCCATGGTGGAGGCATAGCCCATGTCGAAGTAGCGGAAGGCGTTCTGATAGAGATACAGGTTATAGAAGAGGGTGGAACGTTGCGGTCCTCCCGTGCCGCTGGTCGCCACATAGACTTCAGTAAAGTATTGAAAGGTTCCGATCATGCCCAGCACAAGATTGTAGAAAAGGACCGGCGTCATCATGGGAAAGGTGACGTTCCAGAACCTTTGCCAGGCATTGGCGCCATCCACTTTGGCGGCATCGTACAGGTCTGTGGGGATGCCCTGCAAGCCTGCGAGATAGATGATCATGGAGCCGCCCACGCCCCAGAGACTCATCAGCACCAGGGCCGGGACGGACCAGTTCGGATCCTGCAACCAGCCGGGCGGGTTTTGAATGCCCAACACATTTTGCAGGAACGGATTCAATATTCCCATGCGCGGGTTCAGGATGCGGATCCATAACAAGGTCACAGCCACACCGGCAATGATCGAGGGGAGGAAGAAGATCGTCCGCCAGACATTGACGCCGGGGACCTTCTGGTTGAGCAATATGGCGAGAAAAAAGCTCAGGATGAGATTCAGCGGCAGGGCAAGCGAGGCAAAATAAAGGGTGACCTGAAGCGATTTCCAGAAGAGCGGATCGCCCAGCTGGCGCGGGTCGCCTGTTTTGAAGTATTCGGGGATTCCCGAAAAGACACGGGCGTAGTTTTGCAGGCCGATCCAGCGCGGTGGGTCAATGATGTTGTAATCGGTGAACGAGAAATACAGCGAAGCGAGCATCGGACCAATGGTGAAGATCAGGAAGCCGATGATCCACGGAATGATAAAGGCATAGCCTGCCAGGGCTTCCCGCCGTGCGAGACTCATCTTATGAGGCTTGAATAAGGTCATGGCGCCTCCGAATAAAAAAGGAACAAAATAACTGCAATGTCCCTCATCCCTGTCCCCTCTCCTTTTGGGAGAGGGGATTCGGGATAAGGTTGGATTTACTGTTTAGCCCAATACTCATCGAGAATTTTTTGCATGTCCTCATTTGTGATGTTCATGAGATTGGTTACATCCAGTTCGGGTTCGGTGTAAATGGTCGTTTGCGCATTGTTGAGCGTGTCGTTGACCTTGCCCCATTCGGGTACCCAGGATTCGTGGTTGGGATCGTCGAGGTAATCGATGGCGGTGAAGATCACATCGTAGTCGATGCCGGGGTAGCGTTCCTTCATGTAGTTCAGGTATGCTTCCTGCGAGGATTCGCGCGCCGGCAGACAACCATAGACCTTGCAGACATCCACGATCTGTTCAGGCGCCACAAGCCATTTCATCACTTCCCAGGCGGCATCCTTGTTCTTGGCGGTCTTGGGCATGGTAAACAGGTCGGCATGGATGCGGGAGATGCGCTCTCCATCCTGGTTGAAGAAAAGCGGTGCGATGTCGTATTTGAAGGGCAGTTCATTCAGACCTTCGGACATGTACCAGGTGTGACTGTACCAGATGGCAACATGCCCGCCGCCGAACGGGTCGCCCGTATCGGCATCAATGGCGCTCTGACCGGCGGCATCGGGGATGAAGTAGTCCTTGAAGATGCCGTCGTGCAGCCACTGCGCACCGAAGACCCATTCGGGCGAATTAAAGGTCGCGGTCTTGTAATCATCGGTGGTCGGACGCCCCTTGGTCGGCGCGCCGAACATGGTCAACTGTCCGCGTGCATCGGTCCAGGTGTCTGCGTAGCCCCATTGTTTGATCGTGGCAGGATTGAACCCCTCATCGTTCGGGGTCAGGTCGTCCGCGTCGAGGGTCAACTGCATTGCCATTTCGCGCAGAGCATCGAGGTTCCAGGATGTGTCGGCGTAATCGTGTGTGGGATAGTCCAGCCCTGCAGCGTCGAAGGCATCCTTGTTATAGAAGATGAACGATGGATACAGGCCCAGCGGCAGACCGGCGTTGAGGTCGGGATATTTGTTGAGCGTGGTCGCGGGTCCGTAGAAATCGCTCATGTCGTAATTTTCTTTTTCGATATAGGGCGTGATGTCCTCCCATTGATCGAGGAAGTTGGCGATGGTCGAAATGCCGTGGGGACCAACCAGCTGCGGTGCGTTATCGCCAGCCACCATGGCAAGGAATCTTTCGCGTGCTTCTTCGTTCGGCACGATCAGGAATTCCATTTCGATGTTATCGTGCGAGTCGTTGAACTTTTTTGCCAGCGCCTCCTGTGCGGCAACCTGATCGGGATCCGTCCCCGTTCCGAAGCCGACGAAGATCACCACCTTGGCTTTTTCACCGGCGGCGGGTGCTTCACTGGCAGGAGCAGGCGCCTCACCCGAGGGGGCTTCTTCGGTCACTGTTGCGCCTCCCCCGCATGCCGCCAGAATCATGGAAGCCAGGGCAAGCAAAGCCAGCAATCTGAACAATTTGTTTTTCATCTGTTCCTCCGATTAGTCGATTGAATTAAGAACGATACGCACAAGGTGATTTCTCTGCTCGCTTCACCTCCTCATGGATCCATGGGACTCGCCGGTTTGATTTCGCCGGATTCACATCCGCACGATTCGCGGAGGACCAGCTCGGTGCGCATCAAGGTCAAAGCTTCGGGCTGCTGACCGTTGATCAGGCGCATCAACTGGCTGACAGCTTCACGCCCAACCTCCTCGATCGGGGCATGGATCGTTGTCAGCGGCGGGGAGACGTAACGGGCGAAGGGAATGTCGTCGAACCCGACAACAGACACATCGTCAGGGACGAGGCGCCCGGCCAGTTTCAGCGCGCGCATCACTCCCATTGCCGCGTCGTCGTCGCCGGCAAAGACCGCGTCGAATTCGACGCCCTCCAGAATGAGTTCCTGAATGGTTGCGAATGCTTCCTCGTCATCGAATCCGCCGGTTGCCACCAATTCGGGGTCGAATGTGATGCCATGTGCCTCCAGGGATTCACGATACCCGCGTTCGCGCCAGACGGAATCCTCATGACCCTCGGGTCCCTGCAAATAAACGATCCGGCGCCTTCCGTGCCCTTCGATTAAATGATCGACAAGCATTTCGGCGCCGGATTTGTTTTCGATGGTGATGACGGGGATGTTCAATGACTCAGGAGGGGTCTGGTGCAGCAGAACGATGGGGAAGTTGATCCGGTTGAGGCGGGTCAGTTCCTTGATGTCAAGACTGCCCGTGAAGACGATCAACCCATCCGTATTGTGTTCACCCAATTGGCGATGGGGGATGCCCTCGTGGGTGGTTTGCATGGAATGGATCAGGAAATCGTACCCAGCCTGACGGATCCCGGCTTCCACACCGCGCAACATGGGGGAAAAGAATGCGCCACTGATCTCCGGGAGCACGAGCCCAACCGTCCCTGTTTTGCGGCTGGCAAGTACCCGCGCCGCAGTGCGAGGGACGAATTGCAGTTCTTCGATCGCCGCCCGAACCCTGTCCGCCTTATCTGGCGCGACTGGAACTTTTCCGTTTAACACCCGGCTGACCGTTGCTATGGAAACTTTTGCCCGTTGGGCAACATCGCCGATCGTGGGTGGACGGTTTTTTGTTGTCATGGGGAGAAAATTTGAAAACGCTTTCTGAAAGCGTTTTCAAAAGTATACAGGCAAAAGAGAGGTGAGTCAATAGTGTGGGCAATTAAAACGAGTATCGTTCTCGTGCCTGGGTCATCCCCACTTCAGGATGGAAATCCCTGCCAGGAACCGCAACACTGCAAACAGGATCAAGGCGTTTGCAAGCCCGGTCTGGCTTGCGATGGCGGAGCCGCCGATGGAGCCTGCAAGGATGGCGAAGTTCAATATGATGGTGTACCAGGCAAGATGCGATGGCCGGTCGTCGGGCGGGATGCGTTCGAGCATGTAGTTGGCATAGGCGCCGTTCGTCCAAGCCCAGGTGAATCCGCCCAGCAGGGATATGGTATAGAACTGCCAGACCTCGTGGGTGAATGCCAGCAAAAGCGGATAGAGCGCCATGCCTGCCACGCCCAGCCCGGTCACTTTTTTGTGACCGAGGCGATGGACGATGCGCCGGAAGCCCATCGAACCGATCAGCATGGTGAGGTAGTAAAGCGCCTGACCGATGCCGATGTTGTTGTCATTGAGTTCGAGGACGCGCACGTTGTAGAGCGGATAGACCGGCGTGGTGAGGTTGTGGGCGAAGTGGAATGCAAGCAACGCCAGCAGGACTCTTTTGAACGGCGTGGACAGGATGTCGAGGCGGAGGGCGGAGATCAAGCCGCGGGGAGATGCGGTCTCTTTGGCGGGGGCAGGTTCCGGGGCGGGTGGAAGCGCAGAGGATCTGTCCTGCACGGGTCTCACGAAATAGAGGTGGTAACTGCTCATCGCCGCGCCGAAGGCTCCGATCCCAAAGACGATCTGATAGCCGATGGGGAAGGGAACGTTCTTCAGGATAATGCCGCTGACGAGGGATGACAGGACGAATGTGATGGCGAGCATCACGTTGCGCGTGCCTGCCACGTGGGCGCGGAAACGGTCAGGTACGGCTTCGGCGAAGAGGGCATTGAAACCAACGCCGAGCGGCGTGAGGGGAATCGCCATGAAGAAGGTGATGACGATGATGGCGACAACCTGACCTGACTTATCGAAAAGCCAGGGCAGGAAGATGAAGAGCACGAAGCCGGTACGGTAAATGACGGAGGTCCAGAAGATGGCGCGGTTGGTGTTGCGTCTGGAGAGCCAGCGTCCTGCCGGGATGGCGAGGAAGAGGTTGACGATGGCGGACATGGCGCCGATCAAACCGATCTGCAAACCGGTGGCGCCGATGCGCGTGGCATAGATGCTCAGGAAGTTGACAACCGAGCCACTGAGTACGCCGAACCAGGCGATGTCGTAATACAGGTGGCGGAAGGTGGCGTGATATTCGGGTGGGACGGCAACTTGTCTAAAGAAACGTGAAATACTTTTAAACATAAGCGGGAAATTATATGCGCGAAACTCTTTTTCTGTTACTTTTCCTGCCAGTTGTCAAGTGTGTGTAAGTCTGAGGGGTTGCCCAGAAGCCAGAGCAGGATCTGTTTGAACCAATAACTCAATGGGGCGGTTTTTTGTTCCATGATTTTTTGGATTTCGGTCAGGCTGTAAAAATCCACGCGTTCGATTTCGGCTGGGTCGAAGTTGAATTGTTCCCGATGGACCGATCCTTTGTAGATCGTGCTGATCTCGTTGTCGTTGGGTCCGTAATTCAATTTGAATTTTATCAGTGGCTGGATCTCGACTCCATCCAGGCCGAGTTCCTCTGAAAGTCCGCGGATCGCGGCATGGTAATAGTCCTCTCCTGCCTGGACGTGTTCAGAGACGGAACAGTCCAAAGCCAGAGGGGATTGCGATTTTTTTTCGCTTCGCTGCTGGACGAGCAGCCTGCCGCGCCGGTCGAAGAGCAGGATGTGCACGCCGCGATGCCACAGTCCGCGTTGGTGGACAACCGTCCGGGTTTCCTGACCGATGACCCGGTCGTTTTCGTCGATGATGTCGAATAGTTCCTCGGGCATTGCATCTCTCTTTCGGTGAGCGGTGTCTGAAACAAGAAAGGATGTGAAGAAGTATATCCTCACATCCTTTTCCCTGCACCAAACCGGAAACGATCTTACTTTGAGAAAAGTTCCACCAGTTGTTTGACGTGGACTACGCCGTCGAAGCCCGCCAGTTCTCCCTTGCGGAGTTCGGCTTTCTCTCCGTCTGCGTCGCCGAGGCAGGAGACGATCACATCGCCCGCGCTCACATCCTCTTTTTCGGTGTAATGGTTGGTGGTGACGATGGTTTTCAGCCCGGCGGCTTTGGCGGCTTTCACTCCGTTCTTGGAGTCCTCGACCACGAAAACCTCCCCGGGGTTCATTCCAAGTTTGGAGAGGGCGAGGTTGTAGATCTCCGGGTCCGGTTTCTTGTTCTGGACCACATCGCCCGCCAGCACGAGGTCGAACTTGATGTCTGCGAGGACCTTCTCGGTGACGGCTTTCGCCGCCTTTTCATTGGAGGTGGTGCAGACCGCGATCTGCAAGCCTGCCTCCATCGCCTCCTTCATGAACCGATGGATGCCCGGGCGTAATGGAAGTTTGCCTGTCTCGATCAGTTCCACGAACAGCGCGGTCTTGCGCTTGTGCATCTCCTTGACGAGGTTGTCGATCTCCTCCTCGGTTAGCGGCCTGGAGAAGCCCTTCGTCTTCCAGTGATGTTTCATGCGTTCCTTGCCGCCCGCGATCTGGAGCAGTTCGTGATAATACTCCACATCCCATTCGTCGGTGAAGCCATATTCCTTGAAGGTCATGTTGAACGACACGCGATGACCATCGCGCTCGGTGTCAATGATCACACCGTCCTGATCGAAGAATACTGCTTTGATTGCCATGTCAACTCCTTTCACCACAAAGGGTCACGAAGGTACACAAAGGTTTAAATCATTGTTCCTTTGTGCTCCTTTGTGTTCTTCGTGGTAAATTTACTTTTTCATCCCAAAGAACTCAAGGACCGTATCCACGAACAGCTGGTTCTCTTCCTTCGTGCCGACCGTTACGCGGAACCAGCCGTCGCTGCCGTATTTCTTGCTCTCGCCTCGCAGGATGATGCCCTTCGTCTCGGCGAAGGCGAGCACTTCCTTGCCGGTTTTGCCGGTCGCGCCGCAGTCGAAGAGGATGTAATTTGCCCTCGAGGGGAAGACCACGAACCCGGGGATGACGCTCAACGATTCGGTGATGAAGTCCACTGCCTCGTTGTTAAACTTGACGCGTTCGGCGAGTCCCTCGGTATCGTCGAATGCCGCGAGCGCCGCCCACATCGGGATCGTGCCCACGTTCCAGGGAAGAAGCGAACCGGAGATCTGGTCGATCACCTCCTTGTTGCTGATGGCATATCCGAAGCGCATTCCTGCCAGGCCGTAGGCTTTGGAGAGTGTGCGCGTGATGAGCACGTTCCTGTACTTTTTCGTCAACTGCACCTGTGACATGCCCAGCCCTGCATATTCCACATACGCCTCATCGATGACGAACGGGATCCCGGTTTCAGCGATGCGTACGAAATGTTCGGGCGCCATGAAGTTGCCCGTGGGGTTGTTGGGGTTTGCCACCACGATGATCTTGGTCTTGTCGGTGATGGCGTTCAAGATCCCGTCCGGGTCGAAGTGCAGGAGATTGTCCTTGTAGATCATCGGCACGTTGACCATCTTCGCGCCGAGCAGGGTGCCGCGCAATTGATAGATGCCGAAGCACGGCGTGTGCTGGATCACTTCATCCTGCTGCGGGACGATGAACATGCGGAAGATGTTGTCATACACTTCGCTGGAACCGTTGCCGATCATGACGTTCTCGGGTCCGTCCACGTTGTTGATCTCGGCGATCCTGCTGCGCACCACCAATCCCTGATCGGGATAGCGGTTTGCCATCTTCGCATATTTGACCATCGCGTCCAGCACCTTGTCGGAGGGCGGGTTCGGATTCTCATTGGACATCATGCGGTGCAGGGACGGGTTTCGCCACGCTTTCTCGATGTGGCTCGAGATGTACATGGGAATTCCCTTGACCCACGGGGCGTAGTATTCTTCGATATTTTTTGTCATTCTTTTGCTCCTAAATTATTGGTTGCTTTGGTGGTCGGGTAGCCGCAAGTGATGCCGGGCGGCACATCGAAACCACATGGTTGGAAAATTCCTGCGGCTGGTTGGTTTCGATACGGGCTTCGCCCTGCTCGACCAACAGCCTGCTTCTCTACAGCTTGCCTGTGCTTTCGAGCATGTCCATCCAGTGCATGACAGCCTTGCGGGTGGCGTCACGGACGGCTACATCCAATTTGCCGGGATCATATTCGTCGCGATGGGCGCTGATGTATTCGAACTTCGTATCGATCAACGTGTGCTTCAGTTCGGTGGACACGTTGAATTTCGCCCCGCCCGCGGCGAGCAGTCTCTTGATGTAATCCTCGGGCAGTCCGGTCCCGCCATGGACAACGAGCGGAGTCTTGATCCCATCCCCGTTCAGCATCTTGTTGATGGTCGCCAGCCGCTCGAAATCGATCTTCGGATTCTTGGTCTTGTACACGCCATGTGCCGTGCCGATGGCGGGCGCAAAGATATCCAGACCGGTGCGTTCGACGAACTCGACCGCTTGTTTGGGATTCGCCAACTGCGCCTCATCCTCCGCGACCTTGATCTGGTCCTCCACCCCGCTGACGGTCCCCAGCTCGCCCTCGACCGAGATATTCCCCACGCTGTGGCAGTAATCCACCACTTCCTTCGTCTGGCGGATGTTCTCCTCGTAGGACTGTTTCGACGCGTCGATCATGATGTTGGTATAGCCGGCATCCGCGCACTTCTTGCAATAATCGATCTCCGTGCAGTGATCGAGATGCAGGCAGACCGGCACGGGCGCGGACTCGGCGAGCGTGCGATAGATCGCCACCATCATGTTCGTCCCGAGGAACTTGGATGGCTTGACCGAGGTCTGGACGATGACCGGCGATCTGGTTTCGATGGCGGCATCGATCACCGCCTCGAACTGTAACAGGTCTGTGATGTTGAACGCCCCAACGGCATATTTGTTCTTTGCCGCCTCGACCATGATTTCCTTTGCATTTACGATGGACATGCGAACCTCCTGGTTTTGATTTGTGATCTAGTTCGAGAACACTTGTTGATGACGGGCTGTCATCCGTTCTGCAATGAAATTTTCCAATCCGGCGAATCCCTTGGAAAAGGCTTCGACCGTGCTGATCGTCGAAGGATGATCGTTGAATTGCTCCAGCGAAAGTCCGTTCGGGTCGTATGCCTGGATGCAGAAGGGGATCTGCAGCAACTTGGCCATTACATCCCGCGGCACAGACCTTTTGATTTCGGATTCAAATTCAAGATCATCACCGATCTCGAAGAGCGGTTCCAACACATACGGCGGACAGGTATAAACGATGTCACCTCCTGCGAGTTTTTGTACATCCCAGAATCGCATCCTCCCGGCAGCCAGCGGACCGGGGCGCATCGAACAGGCGAGCATCTTGCTGGCATAACCGCCTTCCGTCAAAAGACGATAGGCACGCCGGAAGA
>DIDP01000037.1 GCA_002418205.1 Anaerolineales bacterium UBA5797
ATTTCGTCCACTTTTCCCTTCCCAGGTTGTTGCACAAGGCTTTGATTTTCATGTACAATTCCTTGCAGATCGAACCTTTATTGGTGGGTGTTGGGTTTTCATGATCGTTTAGCCAGACCTTTCCGGCTTCATTCTCCAAATACGGCTTAGTCCAACTCGGACAGAGGCGGCGGCGCATTGTCCCTTCTCATTAGCTTTGTTACATCCCGCCGCATCAATCCTTAATTCGTTAGGCAGTTCCTTCTGGAGGATCAACACTTGAAATTCTCAAAACGGGGTACTTGCAAAGTCTACGGCATTGCCGTATAATGATTTCATGGAATTCATTGAAGCTACCGCTTTCACAAAGTATGTGTACGATTATTTGTCTGAAGACGAATATCTCGGTTTACAAAGTTTCTTGCTACAGTATCCAGAAACTGGCAAGATCGTTCGTGGCTCTGGCGGTGTAAGAAAAGTACGCTGGGCAATTGCTGGTAAAGGAAAAAGTGGTGGCGTGCGGGTGATCTACTACTTCAAGAAACAAGATGATGAAATTTGGTTGTTGACCATTTACAGTAAGAATGAAGTAGAGAGCATTCCCGCTCATGTTCTGCGTCAGATCGCAAAGGAAATTGAAAATGGCTAAGCGTGATATTGGTCAGGAAATTCTCGATGGTATTCGGGAAGTCAAAGAATATAAGTCTGGCAAGAAGGTTCTGCGCGTGCGTACCTTGAAAGCACCTTCTTCGCCAAAGGTTATTCGGCAGCGATTGAAACTCTCCCAATCGGCGTTTGCGGGTCTCATGGGCGTCAGTTTACGCACTGTTCAAGATTGGGAACAGGGAAGGCGTAAACCCAGTGGTCCAGCAGTGGCTTTACTCCGCATTGCCGAACAAAAGCCCGATGTATTTATGCACTTGTCATAAACGAATAGCGGGGAGTCTGAAAGTCAAAAAACTGCCTAACACAGCGTGGTGCGACCTGAAAAGTCGATTGTTTAGCTGTTGAAACGTTCCCGAAAGGCACGGATTCAACTAGATGTTCTGCCATCTGTACCCTACCAACACATGCGTTGTGAGTAATTACAGGGTGTGAAGCCGTTGGGACAATGTATCGCGATCGGCCAGTAGGAGGGTGGTTCGCGGGCTAGGGTTGAGTGGTAAGGTGAACAGAAGTGAACCAACAGAAGCGTCGTGAGTTGGAATAAGTGAAACCTGCTGACACACTTAAACCAAAATGGTGAGCGGTCAGGTGCAGGGGTTCACGCTTCCCCTGCCGCAGATGTTGCACCGTCGGCGTAGAGTTGGCACCTAACCCACTCGGGTAAACAAGCGGAACTGGGTAAGCCCGATGTGCTCCCTTTGGGTAGGACGGTCGCAAGACCCACCGATGGCACAGCGGATACAGGATGCTGGAGGAAGCGAAGGCGACTCTGTAATGGCGTTGATACGGGTTCAGAATTTGCCCGGCGTGAAAACGAGCCGACTTCCAGCAGGTGTCTCGTCACAAGGAAACCAGAGAAACAACTTTTATATGGGAAAGCAGATGACGGCAGGTATATCCTGCTGGTGCGCCCATAAGCGGAAACGTTTGGTTGCTCCCCGGTCGGTATTGTGAAGTCAGTGATGAGCTGGCGGGTTTCCCTGTCAAGGAGTGCCTTTGAGATGCTTGAGCGGTATGCGGTGAAAGTCGCACGTACCGTTCTGAGGGGAGGGAGTGACAGCAATGTCACTCCCTTACCCGACCACGCGGACCCCGCACCGCTCCGCTTAGCAGGGCAGGCGGGCTGGATTCTCACTGCCAAAATGGCTTTTTTCGTGGCTTTGGGATTTTCCGTTTCGTGAGCGAGTCTCGTCCCGCCAGCCGCCGCGAGCCGTTGGGCGCTTAATGTATTAGAATGGAAACCATCATGAAATTTCTTCTCACCTCGGCGGGTATCAAGAATACAAGCATCGATGCCACGTTGGTCGACCTCCTGGGCAAACCGATTGCCGAGTCCAGTGCCCTGTGCATTCCCACTGCGATCTACCCGTTCCCCGGTGGGCCTTCAATGGCCTACCGGTTCATCAGCGGATCAACCGCCAACCCCATGTGCGGATTGGGCTGGAAGTCGTTGGGCGTGCTGGAACTCACGGCCCTACCCAGCATCAAAGAAGAACATTGGATCACTGCTGTCCAAGAGACAGACGCACTACTGGTTTGGGGCGGCGATGTCCTGTATCTGTGCCGCTGGATGCGGGAGTCCGGACTGGCAGACCTCCTGCCGTCGCTGCGCGAGACAGTCTATGTGGGGGTCAGCGCTGGCAGCATGGTGACGGCCCCTATTTTCGGAGAGACGTACGACGACCCGAATATGCCCTTTGTCATCGATGAGGGGCTGGGACTGGTTGACTTTGCGTTGCTTCCGCACCTGGATCACGAAGACCACCCGGAAAGTTCCACTGCCAACGTGGAAAGAATGGCATCCGAGATACCAGTGCCGATTTACGCGATTGACGACGAGACAGCCATCAAAGTGGTCGACGGAACCGTCGAGGTCGTCTCTGAAGGCCATTGGAAATTGTTCACGCCCTAATGGAGGTTGGAAACTGGTCCTGCGCGCCAAACGAGCGAGGCGCCTTTGAATATTCATCAAGCTGTCTCACAGCTGCATGTGGGGAAGAATTTTATTATTGTGATGAAGCTAAACTGGTAGTACATCGCGAATAGGCGTGTGAGTCGAACAATGCGCCCTCAGAACCAGCCAGGCAGGGACAAGTTGTAGTCCAAATTCGGGATCGCTCAGAGAGTCACCAGTTGATGGATCATCATGACCGGCAACCGCGGTGTACGCGGACGGCTGGGACTTTTTCTTTTTGGGATGGCTTTGAAGCAGGAATACAATCCACAGGCAGCCTTCCGGGTCATCACCTGCATTTTTCGCATTGAGGTGTGATGGGCAAACGAAGAGAAGCAGCGAGTTACTCGAAGTGTTGAGGTTCCGGTCGCAGCGCCAGAAGTTCTGCATTAACACCGATCAGATTGACCGATTGGATAAAATCGGTTAGATTTATCGCATGACAAAGACAAAAGAGGGACTTTCGTGTCTGGTGGCAACCGGCCATCTGGGGTATTCCCCGCTCCACCCTGAAACATTCTGGCGCGGTCTGGAACAATTCGAGCCGCGCGCAGTGATCGCCGATTCAGGCAGTTGTGATATTGGACCGGAACCCCTGGCTTCCGGCAGGGCTTCGAGCTCGGCCGAATGGCAAAAACATGATATCGAGATACTGCTGCAGGGCGCCCGCCAGAACGGCATCCCGCTGATCATAAGTTCAGCCAGCGACACCGGCACGAACGAAGGGGTCGACCAGTATGCCCAGATCGTGCGGGAACTGGCAGCCGAGCATCGCCTGGGTCCGCTGAAAATGGGGCTGATCAAACACGACATGACCCGCGACTATCTGCGCCGTCTGTTGAGGGAGGGAGTCATCATCCGCGGGCTGGATGGTTTTCCGCCGCTGAAGCGCAGGGACATCGAACGGACGACCCGCTTCGTCCCGGTGATGGGCGTGGAACCCATCATGCGATGCCTAGCAGAAGAACCGGATGTGATCATCACCTCCCGCACCAGTGACTGCTGTCCGTTCGCAGCTTTTGCCATGCACCACGGCTACAGCCCGGACCTGGCCTATTTCTGGGGGAAGGTGCTCGAGTGCGGGTCGTTCGTTGCCTACCCCAAACTGGTCAACCACTCGGTGCTTGGAACCATCCACGAAGACCGTATCTCCGTGACAGCCATCCACGATGAGCAGCGGGTCACGCCGGTGTCCCTGCGCAAACACGCCGCCTATGAAAGAAGCTCATTCAAGGGCGAAGCCGTGGCGGGGGGCTTTATCCATATCGAAGGGATGGAAGCCGAGGAGGTGGACGAAAAGACCGCCGCAGCCTGGGGATCGCGGTTCGAACCCAGCCCGACCTATAACGTCAAACTGGAGGGGGCGGGCTATGTGGGCCATAAAGCCGAGTATCTGGTCGGGATCCGCTCGCAATCCTTCATCCAGAAACTGGACGAAGTGATCTCCCATACCCGCCAGCAGGTGAGGAGCTTCTATCAGGACGCACCCTATGAACTCTACTTTTCAAGGTATGGGATCGATGGGATCCTGGGAGCCAGGGAACCGAGGAAACGGGGCGAAATCCACGAAGTCGGACTGATGATCGAAGTGACCGCCGCAAGGAAGGAACTGGCCATGGAGATCGCCAAGCTTGCCGGCAGATTGCTGCTCTTTACCCCTGTATTGAGCGAGCGGGGGTCGGCCGGGCGCGTGCAATTGCGCAATGAAGAGGCGAGCTACTACGGCAAGGCGTATGAGTGGACTATGAACCACATCATCGAGTTTGCCTCAGCCGAAGAGGCAGCGGCCCATTTTCCGATCACTTTCGAGACGGTCAGGCCGGCATAGGGAACAAACAACCATGGTGACATTAGGAACACTGACCAACGATATCCAGTCGAAGAACGCAGGGGTCAACATGATCTGCTGCGACATTTTCTTTGCAGACGCGGAGACCTTTGAGAAGGTGCGCAACTCCGGCTCCCTGACCCGCGAAAAGGTGGCCGACTATTTTCATCTCGCTCCCGAACGAATCGTCGTTTTCGAAGTGGATGAACGCTTCTTCGGGTACAAGATCACCATCCAACGCGCGCAAAGCGCGGGCGGTCCCTCTGAACGTGACCTGTATGGAACAGGCCTGTATGGGCCGTTGTCCGAATACGAAATCGATATCGCTCCCCAGGGATCGTGATCCTCGGTTGTTTTCGGTGCCGATCCACCTGGGCAGGCGGATCATCACCTTGCTGCGATGGGTGGACAGCTCTCGATTTTCATTTGTAGGCAACGAGCCGAACGCCCTGTCTCTGGGCAATGCAGATGGCACGATCACCCCCATCGTCACATGGTCAGAGAATAATACGGTATCAGGCTGGAGCTTTTATCCCTCCCGTTGATGGAGTGTATGGAGAAATATAAAGGGTCCAACGCAACCCTTCACGCCACATCCACCCCCGTCAGGCGCGCCAGTAATTTATGGATCAGCGCGATCGGCAGGATCAAAACCACATGCACCGCAGAACTCAAACCGAAGATCACCGCCACCGAACTCAGGAAGAGACTGAGGCGCGGGGCAATATTATCCAGCATCCACGGACCCGCGCCCACCAGCAGGGCGATCGCAAACAGCACGCCGACCGAGATCACCAGTTCCAGCCAGGCGTGACGGTCTGATTCGGACGGCATCATCGTACTGCTGACCGTAAACACCAGATAGAACCACAGATAAAAATCCCTGACGCGCGGCAGCGCGCCGATCCCCATCCAGAACAGGTTGAATTGACCGTTGCGCAGCACATCCCACAGCACGCGCATGTCCAGTTGATAGATCGAGACGTACGCCACAACGAGAGTCCCGACGATCAGCGGCGCGGCGCCGATCAACGAGTCACGCACCACATCCGAACGCGCCGTCTCCACGTAACCAAGTTGCAGGCGTCCATCCGGCAGGGCGCGCGGGATGACGGAGAAACGTCCCGTGGGCACGCGCAATAATTTGGCGGTCAAAAAATGGCTCAACTCATGCAGGAAAACGCCGGGCAAAAAGATGATCTGGAACGCCACCATCGTAAAACGCACATCACGAGTGAGGATCAGGAAGACCGCCTGGATCTCGCGATGCAAAAGCCGCTGAAGAAAGATCAGCGGCACAAGCATGAGCACGAACCAGAAGAAACCGGTGAGTTGATTCATGGCAGCATGGTATTGCGAAACTGCGGAGCAGTCGAAGCAATCTCCTCATGAGACGGGAGATTGCTTCGGGCTCTGCCCTCGCAACGACATTTATTTCACAGCCGCCTTTGTGATGGCGACGAATTCATCCACCTTGAGGCTTGCGCCGCCCACCAGCGCGCCATCGATCTCGGGCTGCGAGAAGAATTCGGATGCGTTCGCGGCAGTCACCGAACCGCCATACTGGATGCGGATCGCCCCCGCCGCGTCCGTGCCGAAGAGTTCGGTCAACGCGGGACGAATGACCTGCGCGAGCACCTGATTGGCATTTTCCCCGCTGGAGGCTTTTCCCGTGCCGATCGCCCAGACGGGTTCATACGCCACGATGATGCGCGCAGCGATGGCAGAGTCCACGTCAGCGAAGCCGCGGCTGATCTGGCGGCGGACAACCTCCGAGGTCCGGTTCGACTCGTATTCGTCCAGCGTCTCCCCCACGCAGACGATGGGCGTCAGGTCATGTTTCAACGCGGCGCGAAGTTTCCTGTTCACGGTCTCATCCGTTTCACCGAAATACGCGCGGCGTTCCGAGTGACCGATGATGACGTAATTGCAGATCTCCTTCACCATGTCCGGCGCGAGCTCACCGGTAAAAGCGCCCTTCTCCTCCCAGTACATATCCTGCGCGCCGAGACCGATGCCGCTGCCGTCGAGCATGGAGGATACGGCGAATAGCGAAGTGAAAGGCGGGCATAATACTTTTTCCACACCTGTGACTTCCATCAGGGGGGAGAGCAGTTTCGAGACCAGGTCGCGGGCCTCCGCGATGGTCTTGTTCATCTTCCAGTTTCCGGCAACAACGGGTATGCGATTCATGGGGACCTCATTTCGAGAACGTGTTGGTGCGATTATAGCAAAGAAGGAATCCGAACAACGGAGGGACGAATTAAAAAATAGAGCGAGATGTGATCTCGCTCTATTGGTTATCAATGACTATTTGTCCATCAACGCCGCGACGCCGGGCAGTTCCTTGCCTTCGAGGAATTCGAGCGAGGCGCCGCCGCCGGTGGAAACGTGCGTCATCTGTTTGGCAACGCCCGCCTTCTTGACCGCGCTCGCCGAGTCGCCGCCACCGATCACAGTGACCGCGCCGGAGTCCGCCAGCATCTTCGCGAGGGCGAACGTCCCTTCGGCGAACTTCGGCATTTCGAACACGCCGACCGGGCCGTTCCAGACGATCAGCTTTGCGCCCTGCAATGCACCCTTGTATAACGCGATCGTCTTCGGTCCCACATCCAGCATGCGCCAGCCTGCGGGGATCTTGTCAACATCCACGACCTGCGTCTCCGCATCGGATTCGAACCGATCTGCGATGACCGCATCCACGGGCAGGACCAGTTTGCCGCCGGATTTCGCCATGATCTCTTTGGCGGTCTCGAGCGACGAGTCCTCGACAAGGCTGTCCCGCATGTCCAGTCCCTGCGCGGCGAGGAAGGTGTTCGCCATGCCGCCGCCGATGATCAACTTGTCGCATTTGGCAAGCAGGGTTTCGACGACAAGGATCTTGTCGCTGATCTTCGCGCCGCCAAGGATCGCAATGTAGGGATGTTCGGGATTTGCAACCGCGCGCCCGAGGTATTCGAGTTCCTGTTCCATCAGGAAGCCGGAAACGGCAGGCAGGAAGCGCGCGATCCCTTCGGTGGAGGCATGGGCGCGGTGGGCGGACCCGAACGCGTCATTCACATAGACGTCTGCCAGCGCCGCCATTTGCTTTGCCAAATCCGGATCGTTCTTCTCCTCCCCCGCGTGGAAGCGGGTGTTCTCCAGCATCAGCACTTCGCCGGGCTTGAGTTCCTTTGCCATCTTCTCCACTTCGGGACCCACGCAATCGGGCGCCATCTTGACGGGACGATCGATCAGCGTGGATAAAACCTCCGAAGCGGCGCGCAGGCTGAATTCCGGGTCCGGACCGCCCTTGGGGCGTCCCAAATGACTCGCCAGCAGGAGCGAGGCTCCCTGATCCAAAACGTACTTGATGGTCGGCAGCGCGGCGCGGATACGCTTGTCGTCGGCGACCTTGCCGTCCATCATCGGCACGTTGAAATCGACGCGCATGAAGACGCGCTTGCCTTTGAGGTCGATATCTTTTACGGTTTTCTTGTTCATTATCAAACTCACAAAAGTAGGTCACGCTTCAAGCGTGACCTACGAAATGTTACAGGGATTTTGCCATCATCGCCGCGAGATCGGCTGTGCGGCAGGAGTAACCCCATTCGTTGTCATACCAGGCAACGATCTTGGCGAAGTTGCTTTTTTCCTTGCCAAGCACCTGCGTGAACGGCAGGTCAATGGAGGAGGAATGCGGGTCGCCCTTGTAGTCGATGCTGACGAGAGGCTCATCCACTGCCTGAAGGATACCCTTCATGCGCGGGGTCTGCGCCGCATCGCGATACGCCTGGCGCAATTCTTCCGTGGTGACCGCGGTCTCGAGCTCGGCTGTCAGGTCGATGATGGAGACCGTCGAGGTGGGTACGCGCAGGGCGTAGCCGTCGAGTTTGCCAGCCATATCGGGGATGACCAGCTTCAACGCCCGCGCCGCGCCGGTTGAGGTGGGGATGATGTTCATGGCCGCGGCACGCGCCCGGCGCAGGTCCGAATGCGGCAGGTCGAGGATCTTCTGGTCGTTCGTGTACGAATGGATGGTGGTCATGAAGCCGCGCACGATCTTGAACTTGTCATGCGCAACCTTTACCGCCGGAGCCAGGCCGTTCGTGGTGCAGGAGGCGTTCGAAACAACGTGATGCGTCTTGGGATCATATTTATCCTCATTGACGCCGAGCACAATGGTCAGGTCTTCGCCTTCGGCCGGGGCGGAGATGATGACCTTTTTCGCGCCGCCCTTGATGTGGTTGACCGCGCCCTTCACCTGCTTGCCCTTCTTGTTGACGCCGTCCTCCTTGATGGTGAACAAGCCCGTGGACTCGATGACGATATCCACGCCCAGATCACCCCAGGGGATCGCGGCAGGGTCGGTCTCTTTGAAGGCTTTGATCTTTTTGCCATCGATCACCAGCCCGTCTTCGGCAACTTCAACCGTTCCGTTGAAGCGGCCATAGTTCGAGTCATATTTGAGCAGGTGCGCCATGGTCTTCATATCGCCGATGTCGTTGAAAGCCACAACCTCCAGCTCGTTTGGATACATATCGCGGATTGCCTTGAGCACCTGGCGACCAATGCGTCCAAACCCATTAATGCCAACTTTTTTGACTGTCATATTAAACCTCCAGGTTTAGTTTGTGATGAAGGATACAAAACGATTGTATCACAACGGTTTTCACAGACAAATAATGATGAATGTAACATCATTCCAGCGGACCGGTGTACTCGTCGAGGACCTGCATCAGGGCTTCCGCCAGTTTCTGCGAATCGTGCCGCCATGGCTGACTGTCATCGATCAGGTCGGCATAGCGCACGCGCGAATCGGAGCGCGTCCTGGCGTCCATGGTGACCCAATGATCCCACTCGTTGAGCTGCCTCTCGAAGTTATCGTTGCAAAGGACCACGTCAAAGAGATTCTCGCCGACGTGCTCCTCCAGTGAACGTACGTGGTCATAGCATGAGAACGAATCCGTTTCGCCCGCCTGCGTGACGATATTGCAAACATACACCTTGACCGCCCGGCTGGCGCGCAGGGCTCCCAAAAGATCATGAACCAGCAGGTTGGGCAGGATGGAAGTGTACAGACTCCCGGGCCCGATCACGATCATCTCCGCATTCAGGATCGCCTTGATGACCGGCGGATAGGCGGGCGCGTCGTTAGGCTCCAGCCATACCCTGCGGACTTTGCCCGCCATCTTCGGGATGCGGCTCTCCCCCTCCACCCGTACCTGATTCGTTACATTGGGCAGGACCATGTCCGCGACCAGTTTCACATCATGCAGCGTGGATGGGAGCACGCGTCCGCTTACCGACAGCACCTTGCCGGATTCCGCGATCGCGCTTTCGAAACTGCCGGTGATCTCAGCCAGCGCGGTGATGAACAGGTTCCCAAAGGAATGGCCATCCAGATCCCCGGATCCGCTGAAGCGGTATTGGAACAATTGCGTCAACATCTGTTCATCATTGGATAACGCCGCGAGGCAATTGCGGATATCGCCCGGCGGCAGGATGCCAAAACTCTCGCGGATTCTCCCCGATGACCCACCATCATCCGCCACAGTGACCACCGCGGTCAGATTGCGGGTGTATGCCTTCAGTCCGCGCAGAAGCGTGGAGAGTCCGTGCCCGCCGCCCATCGCCACGATCCGCGGACCGCGCCCGCGGCGGTGAAAATCCGTCAACTCATCCACCACAGTGTGGCCGGGGCGGATGAAGGGTCGCAACAGCGAACGGTTGAGTCGCCAGATCCCATACCACACCAAACCAACTCCAAGCCCGCCAAAGATCAACACCCGCAGGATGCGCGGCATGAACCGCAAAGAGGCATAGGACAGGACCGTGAGCACCGTCTCGTTGGTCGAATCGGTGCGATAGATTTCGAGCAGGAATAGGGCAAGCCCAACCCCCAGCAGGGTGATGCCTGCCAACACGAGGAAAAACCAGCGCTTGACCCCCAACCCCGGCACGAACCAGCGCCCAACCTCGCGCAGGTTTTTTACAAAGCGGTTTAGAGTTGTATCTTTATCCATTTCTTATGAGGAGTCTAGCAGGGAGGGAGGGAAGAGTCAATCAGCCTCCCAAGTAAAAAACCGCCCCCAGGCCGTAGGTTATAATAGCCCCATGAGCCTCACCCTTGCCGTAGATATCGGCGGCACGCACATCCGCGTGGCTGCCTTCGAAGCCGACAGCATCACACCCGCTGCCCATACACGAACAAAATCGTTGGCAAAGACCCCGGGTGTTTATGACCGGCTCGTAAAAGCCATCGAATCCGTCTGGCAGGAAGGCAATATCGCCGCCATCGGCATCGCATCCCCCGGTCCGCTAGACCCGCATAGAGGCGTGATCCTCGATACCCCCAACATCCCCGAATGGAAGAATTTTCCGGTGGCGCCCAAACTCTCGGAACATTTTGGCGTGCCCGTCTTTCTAGATAACGATGCAAACCTGGCAGGGTTGGGCGAATGGCAGTACGGCGCGGGGGTGGGGCATCACGATCTCGTGTACATCACCATCAGCACCGGCATCGGCGGCGGTGTGATCAGCCACGATCAACTGCTCCAGGGATTCCACGGCATGGGCGCGGAACTCGGCCACATGATCATCGACCCGAACGGTCCGCCGTGCGGGTGCGGTCACAACGGGCATGTGGAATCCTTTTCTTCGGGACCTGCCATTGCGCGTTACGTCACCGAACAGTTGAAAGCCGGACAAAAGTCCTCGCTTCAAGCGGACCCGGGCCTGTCTGCCGTTCAAATCGCCTCCGCGGCGCTCGAGGGGGATCCGCTTGCGATCTCCGCTTTTGAACGCGCCGGGCATTATCTGGGCATCGGCGTCGCCAACTATCTCGCCATCTTCGACCCTTCCATTTTGATCTTCGGCGGCGGCGTATCGCAGGTTGGCGACCTGCTGTTCAAGCCTTTTAAAGAGAGTCTGCGCAGGCATGTATTCCATCCACATTACCTGGATGATCTGGTCATTACAGAAGCCGCGCTGGGAGACAACGCAGGTCTGCTCGGCGCGCTGGCGCTGGCACGGATGAAGAGCAAAAAGACATGATGAACACAAAGACATTCCTGCCGCCTGCATGGCTGGCAACAAAGTGGTGGACAGCGGAAAGGGACAGGTAACGGCTTCTAAACGGAAGCAGTTTCCGGCTTGTCCTGAAAGCCGCCTCAAGCGGTAGTCCAGAGACATGATAAGCCGCGTGACTCAATGGTCACGAAACGTCCCAAATAATTCGCAACAGGTATTGACAAGGAGTACGTATGAACAAGCTAAACATGCCGGGACCCAAATCCCGCGCATTGATCGAACGTGACCGCAAGGTGGTCTCGTCATCCTATCCGCGCGGGTATCCGTTCGTGATGGATCATGGCAAAGGGGTTGAAGTGTGGGACCCGGATGGCAACCGCTATATCGACATGATGGCTGGTATTGCCGTGCTTTCCACCGGGCATGCGCACCCGCGGGTGGTGAAGGCGGTGCAGGATGCCGCCGAAAAGTTCCTGCATATTTCGTCCGATTTCTATCACGAGGGCTGGATCCGTTTGAGCGAAAAGCTGGATGAGATCGCGCCGTTCGAAGAGAATGCAAAAACATTCCTGACCAATTCCGGAACGGAATCCGTCGAAACAGCCATCAAGCTGGCGAAGTTCCATACCAAACGCCATAACTTCATCGGGTTCTTCGGCGCGTTCCACGGAAGGACGATGGGCTCGGTGGCATTCACTGCCAGCAAGCCGCATTATCATCGCGGCTTTTATCCGTTGATGCCGGGCGTGACGCATGTCCCGTTCCCCGATCCGTATCGCCCGATCCTGGAACGCAAACACGGCGAGGATTACGGCGAGACGGTTGTGCGCTTCATCGAAGAGGAGGTCTTCGACCATAATGTGCCCGGCGATGAGATCGCCGGTGTGCTGGTGGAGCCGATCCAGGGCGAGGGCGGGTATCTCGTCCCGCCGGATGGATTCTTCCCGGCACTGCGCAAACTGTGCGATAAATACGGCATCCTGCTGATCGCCGACGAAGTGCAGAGCGGCATGGGGCGCACCGGCAAATGGTGGGCGATCGAGCATTGGGGCGTGGAACCGGACATCGTCACCTCCGCCAAGGGCATCGCCTCCGGCCTGCCACTGGGCGCCTGCATCGCGCGTGAAAGCGTGATGACCTGGCCCAAGGGCGTGCACGGCAACACCTTCGGCGGCAACCCGATCTCCTGCGCGGCTTCACTGGCAACCATCGAACTGCTCGAGGAAGGATACCTCGACAACGCGACGGAGGTCGGTCAATATGCGCTCGATGCCCTGCAGGAGATCCAGGCGCGGCACACCACCATCGGCGATGTGCGCGGCAAGGGATTGATGATCGGCGTGGAATTCGTTAAGGACAAGAACACCAAGGAACCGAATGAGGAGATCCGCAATATGGTCGAGGCGCAGGGCTTCGAAAACGGATTGTTGCTGCTCGGCTGCGGCAAGTCTGTCATCCGTCTCGCACCGCCGCTCTGCATCACCAAAAAGGAAATGGATGAAGCGCTGGAGATCTTCGAGCGAGTGATCACCATGGCAGAAAAGGAACAGGGGTTGAGATAAGATCTCGCTGGATAAAAAAAGAAGGCTGCCCCATTCCGGGGCAGCCTTCTTTGATTCGATACGCAGGCCTTACTTTACTTCGCTCACATCCACGAGCACGGCACGCACAGCAACGCGCAGCAAATACATGCCGGAGGCTTCATCATAGGTGTCGCATGTGATGAGTGTGATGTACGGCTTGTCTTCATGCTTCAGGACGTTAACGTCGCCCGGTTGAACAAGATCGTTCGAGACAACCCTATAGGTATAACGATAACCGGAGTTATACACGAAAACATATTCGCCGGCTCTTAGTTGCTTCAGGTTGGAGAATATCCCGGCTTTGCCATCCTTATCGACAGCGTGCGCCGTAAGGACGCTGTTGCCTCTCCAGGTTGGATAAGCGGTTCCATTCAACCATCCAGCCTGATCCTGCAGCCAGGAAACGTCCCAATTCCCTTTCTTGAACTCGACACCCAAGATGGAAGTCTTAACATTGATCACGGGTATCTCGATTGTGAGGCTGGTCTGATCATATATCGGGCGTGAAGCGAAATCCAATTTTGTGACCGCATTGGGAGCGAAACCAGTCACGGGGATGAGGAAACCGGTTACAACGGGCGAAGTCCCGCCACCACCACCACCGCCTCCCCCGCCTCCGCCACCACCATCTCCAAAGTTAGGAGTGATCGTGACATTATCCTGATCGTCTTCACCCGGGACATTGTTGTTGGGTGTCGAATCCGGGTCGATCTGATCGGAGGCGCTGATCTGCGCCGTGTTGACGTAGGAGCCGGTCAAATTAACATTGACCACCATTGTCAATGTCGCTGTTGCATTCACTGCAAGATCGCCTATCGTCCATACGCCTGTTGCGCTGTTGTAACTCCCCTGGCTGGGAATCGCAGAGACAAAGGTAAAACCATTCGGCAGATTCTCGGTTACTTCAACGCCGGTCGCGGGGTCGGGTCCGATGTTGATTACAGTGATCGTAAATGTAATGTTCGTCTGGACATCGGGTGTCAGATTATTCGCGGTCTTGTCCAACGAGAGATCTGCAACGGGTCCCAAAAAGTCGGTATCGGTTGAAGTATTGTTATCCGGGTTTGGATCGGTATATCCGGACGGAAGGGAAACCGTGGCGGTGTTGGCCAGTTCACCAGTTGGATCAGCGACAACATCAGCCGTCACGGTGTAAACGATCGTGCCGCCCACAGGCAGATTCACGGTATCGGTGAAATCAACAGAATTGCTCGCCGCGCCATCACAGCCTGACGCGCCTCCGCCCTGGGTGGTACAAACCCAGGTCCATGCCGAGATGTTTGCGGGGATCGGGTCAGTGATGACCGCCCCGGTCACATCCACGCCACTAAGATTGGTCACCGTCACAGTATATGTAAGAGTGTCATCTCCGGCATATGTGACCTGCCCATCATCCTTCAAAATTGACAAATCCGCAACAAGGAGCGAGTCGATATCTGTTGAGGAATTGTTCGATGTATTCGTATCGGCAAATCCACTGGGAGGAGTAACCGTGGCTGTGTTGACCAGATCACCGGTCGGGTTGGCAACCACATTCGCAGTCACCGTGTATATGATGGTGCCGCCAACAGGCAGGTTAACCGTGTCGGTAAAATCGCTGGATGAATTGGCAGCAGGCGTACATCCGCTCGCACCGCCGGTCTCACTCGTGCAAGCCCAGGCCCAGGTCGAGATATTCGCTGGCCTTGGGTCTGAAACGGTGGCGCCGGTGACATCTGCTCCACTAAGGTTTGACACGGTCACTGTATACGTCACGGTCCCACCACCAGTGTAGCCGGCCTGCCCATCATCTTTCGAGATGGAGAGGTCCACACTGCTCAATGTGAGCGTGTCCGTATCCGTTGAACTGTTGTTGTTCGTGTTGGTATCTACATAACCCGTTGGAACGGAGATTGTGGCTGTGTTGACCAGATCGCCGGTCGGGGCTGCGATCACGTTTGCGGTCACCGTGTATATGATGGTGCCGCCAACAGGCAAATTGACCGTGTCGGTAAAATCGTTGGCAGAATCGGCGGCAGGTGTACATCCGCTGGCGCCGCCGATCTCAGTGGCACAAGCCCACGCCCAAGACGAGATATTTATCGGTCTCGGGTCTGAAACTGTCGCACCAATGATGGAAGCGCCGCCATTGTTCGTAACCGTTACGGTGTATGTAACTACACTGCCTGCAAGGTAACTTGTCTGCCCATCATTCTTTACAATGGACAAATCAGCGCCCAGGACAGACACCGTATCTGAACCCGTATTATTATCTTCATTGCTTTCACTGATAATCCCATCCGGATCGACAATCGCAGTGTTCGCCAAATCACCGCCAGCCGTTGGAGTGACCGGGAAAGTCACGCTGAACGATGCATTGGATGGAAGGGTGACAACTCCACTTGCAACACAACTCAAGCTGGTTCCACTAATACCACAGTTGATCGTTCCGGTCGGCGGCGTTGCTCCATTGCTCACGGTTACTGACCCCTGAGGGTAATATCCTGCCAGGCCCGGCAGGGCATCGCTCATGATCGTTTGACCGTTCGTGAATGCCGCGGCACCTGCGCCACTGTTCTGTACCGTAATTGTCCAATTGAATGATGAACCCGGCAACACATTGCCATTGACATTATTCGTTTTTGTTACGGTTAAATCAGGGATCGAGGCAGTTATCACCTCGATATCTTCGCCGGTGCTTGAGCCGGAATCATACTGGGAATCCGTTGTACCGTTCGGGTCAGTTCGTGTCGGGTCGGTGTATGTTGCGGTTGCCGGATTCTGATAAACACCAGCAGGAACCGATGCGTCTATATCGACCGCAAATGTAATCTCCACCTGACCACCGCCGGGGATGTCGAATGTACCCCATGCAGGGGTCGATGTACCAGCCGTCGGGTCGACTGTAGCGACCCGGGCTGCGCCGCCAGATAGATTTATCGCTGAAGTTGAAGCATAGGTAAATCCTGTCGGCAGGCTATCGGAGATCGAAAAGCCAAGGGCTGTCCCCTGATCTGCCGGGATGGACACCACGATCGTATATTCACCGGTTGTACCCGTTGGAGTTTGCGTGACCACAGGGGTACTGGTCGTCTTTACAACCGCCGGAGTGGGAATACACTCCGCTCCCGAAATTCCAGTGGTCACATTCGAGGGTGAAGTCGCTGTATTTACAATACCAGGAGAACCCGGGTTTGAACCATAAACATCATTATCGGTCGTGGTAATTCCATTCGCGCCGCCAGCCGCCGACAATGTACCTGCTGCGCCACTTAAGAAAATAACACCGCCACCGCCACCGCCACCGGGTCCGTGCCGCCAGCCAGAAGGACTGGGCCAACCCACATTGGGCTGTCCAGGCCATGCGTCGCCACCATCCCCACCATTTGCAGTAACGTTCAACCCCGCCGGGAGCGGGTTCTGGGCCATCACCAATACACTTCCACCTGCGCCACCGCCGCCACCGCTATCGTTAAGAGGCTGGTCCTGTCCGTCTGCGCCGTTGGCGTTGATTGTTCCACTTCCGGTCACTGTCCCAGCGCGCACCATGATAATCCCGCCGCCTGCGCCGCCACTGCTGAAAACCGGATCATTGTTATTGATGGTTCCAGCGCCACCACCACCGCCAAGTGCCATACGGGCTGCGGTTGCAGGAAATACCGCTCCGCCAAAACCACCGCTCTCACTGATCGTTGAACCGACGTTTGCCCAGCCAAAGCCTCCGGTACCACCAGCCCCCCCATTGCCTCCTCCGCCACCACCGGTGTTTTCCTGGTTATCGATCGGCTGGCCATCTGTACCACCGCCGCCTGCATTCCCTGGAGCGCCGCGTGCAAAACTACCATCCGGGTATCCTTCAGAACCAAGATCATTCACCGAGGTGCCGTTGAAAATAAATCGCGGCGTTCCTGCAATCCCCTCACCTTTCGATGCATTTAGTTCGGAGGTGGATGGAGTACGGTAATCCGTTCTTGCAAAAGCAGTGCCCGCGCCATCGCCAGCGTATTGCACACCGCCGCCGCCTCGAAATCCCTGGCCACTGACGTTGATGGAATTTCCATTGAAATCAAGTGTACCTGCCACATCGATTGCCACCACGCCGCCCACACTGCCATTCCAAGGCAAGGAAGTGACGGCGCTTGTGATCGTTGCACTTGAATATTGAGGGACACGAATCACCTGAAAACGCCGCTGTCCTTGATTACTTGCTCCTACAGGATAATCCTGGGCGAAATAGTTGTTTACCAATCCGGAACTAATGGAGACCGAACCCGAGGCAACGGCGCTTGTAGCCACCACATACTCATATAAGCCGGCGCTAAAATTGGAAGCCAAAAAACCATTTGCCGGATCGCCCGCAACGCCATCGCCATATGCACCGGTATTGGTCGAGTTTATATCAGCACCCTGCATCTGAACAACCAGTAATAAATCCCCCGGCTGGATCGGGCTCGCCGCACCTGACGGGCTGCCAACAGGAATGGAGGTTGCGCCAGCCGAGACATTGGCAGTACCGGGATAGTATGTATTCACAACCCCACCAAGAGTTGCGGGACCATCTTTACCGGGCACGCCGCAAACAAGTTTATCCGCAAATACAGTTCTAACTTTCCAGGGAGCGAATGCTGAAAAAGCCAGAGCGAAGATAATTGCTACCCGGATGCCTGTCAGCCAGGGCTTTGAACGAGTTGACGAGATTTGAATATCCATTTGCTCCATTCCTTTCTTACAATACCCTGACTGCGATAAGCCAAATGAAAAAGCTGCTTTATGGCTATCCGAAATAAAACTGGGCCTTACAATTCTGAAAGGATTGTAGTGGTTCAATGATGATTTGTCAACAAATTGATTGCCAACGAAGGCGTTACGATTCCGTGGGATTGCTGTTGCAATCCGAAGCCAAATGATAGATATCAAAACCACCTTAAATCATCTTCTAACTCTCTTACATTTTGCAAACATCCGGGTGATAAAATTGCAAAATGCTTCCTGATTTCCGTATCCGGCAACGTGATTATTTGCTCGAACTCTCCCGTGCTCTGACCCAGGAACTCGACCTTGAGAAACTACTGGCGCGTGTTTTGAAGATTTCCATAGAAATGCTTGCAGGACAAGCCGGGCTGATCGCGTTAAAGGAACAGGATGGTTGGCGCGTCGCCACCGCCCATGGAATTGCCCCCGCTTTTTTAAGCTACCTCACCCCCCTGCTTGCCGAGGAAAATGTCCGCGAATTGGACGTGCGCGAACTCAACCGCATGTTAAAGGAACTGACCTACACTGCAAGCATGGGTCTCCTCAACGGCACTGCCCTGCCCCTCGCCACACACGGACAGGTGATCGGCGTCATATTCATCTTCCGCAGTTATCCCGATCTTTTCACCCAAAATGACCGCCTGTTGCTCCAGTCATTCGCGGACCAGGCTGCCATTGCCGTATACAACGCGCGCCTTTATGGACAGGTCTCCTATGAAAAGCAGAGGCTGGATGCCCTGCTCGACTCCGCCGCGGATGGGATTTTGATCCTCAACGCCGACCACACGATCGAACGGAGTAACATCTCCTTCGAGAAGCTCTTTGGAGAACCGCGCGATCAACTGGTCGGAAAAGGCCACTCGGAGATCATTCGCTGGGTGCGCGAACCGCAAGGCAAAACCTTGGAGGAAGCGGAAGCTGGAGGCTGGCCTCTTACACCGAATGCAACCTTGTACGTGGAGGGCGATCTTGAACGACCGCTGCCTCCCTCCCTGCCCGTTGGGGTGACATATGCACCATTGTTATCGGCGGATGGCAAATTGCGAAACATCATCGCCTCCGTGCGGGATATCACTCACTTCCGCACGGCAGACGAGATCAAAAGCACATTCATCTCCATCGTGAGTCACGAACTGCGCACACCTGTTGCACTCATCAAAGGTTATGCTTCCACCCTCCGGCGCGACGACGCCAAATGGGACAAAGCCACCATCAGCGATTCGCTGGCGGTCATCGAAGAGGAAGCCGATCGTTTGAGCCGGATGATCGACGACCTGCTCGATGCATCCCGCCTGCAGGCTGGCGGCATGAGCCTGAACCGGGCAGACGTTTCGCTCGAATCACTTGCGCACAGGGTTGCCGAGCGCTTCGCATCGCAATCCAAGAAGCACAATATCATCACGGATTTTTCAGAGAAATTCCCCGTCATCCTTGCAGATGAAACGCGCATCGAACAGGTGATCGTCAACCTCGTCTCCAACGCCCTCAAGTACGCGCCGGAAGGCGAGATCAGGATCAGTGGCCGGTCGCGCCCGGAGCAGGTGATCGTCTGCGTTTCAGATGAAGGACCCGGCATCGAAGCCAAGGACCTGCCGCACATCTTCGATCGTTTTTATCGTTCGACTAAAGCTGTTAAAAACACGAAAGGCGCCGGGCTGGGACTCTATCTTGCCCGCGCGATCATCGAAGCTCATGGCGGGCGCATCTGGGCGGACCCGAAGCCTGATTCCGGTGCGAGGATCTGCTTCTCCCTGCCGCGTTAGCAATCGATGCGCATCCACATATCAGGATGGTAAAATCGGGTGAAACGGAATCAGCCATTCGTGAGTCCGAATCGATTTTGTCCCACAGAAGGGAACAGGCATGTCAAATACAGTCCCACCAAGAAATGAAATGGATAAAAAGTACACCTGGAATTCTGAAAGCGTCTTCCCCTCGATCGAGGCGTGGGAAGAGGAGGTGAACCGGGTCCTGAAAGATATTGATGGCGTGAAAAAGTTTCAGGGAAGGCTTGCCGAAGGTCCGGCAGTTTTGTTGGATGCTTTGAACACCGCATATGACCTGCTGTTGCGCGCGCAAACCGCCCTGATGTATGCCAGCTTTTCCTACGCAGTGGATACCACCAACCAGCCAACCGCCGGTATGCATGGTAGAGCGCAGGGAATGTACGGACAGGTGCTGTCCGCGATTTCATTCCTGCAACCAGAGATCTTGAGGATCGGCAGGACCGCACTCGATGAATGGATGGGGCAGAATGAACAGCTGGCTGTTTATCGGCACAGCCTCGCTGACCTCTTCCGCAAACAGGCGCACGTGCGCCCGGCGGAAGTGGAGGAGATCCTCGGGCTTGTCAGCGATCCCTTGCAGGGCGCCTCGAACTCGACCAGCATGCTCACCAATGCAGATTTCAAGTTCAAGCCCGTCAAGGACAGCACGGGGAAAAAGATCGAAGTGACGCAGGGAAATTTCGATTCGCAGTTGCTGCATCTCTCCGATCGCAAGGCACGCAAAGCCGCGTACAAAAGCTACATGGACGAATATGTGGGACACAAGAACACACTCGCGGCAAACCTCGCCACATCCATCAAATCCAACGTGTTCCTAATGCGCGCCCGCAAACACGAAACAACGCTCGCCGCGTCGCTGTTCGACCTGAACATCCCGACGGATGTTTTCCATAACCTCATCAATACGTTCAAGAAAAATCTGCCGGTCTGGCATCGCTATTTCAAGATCCGCCGCAGGGCGCTTGGGGTCAGGAAACTTGCCTATTACGATATGTGGGCACCCATCACAAAGGAAAAGGTTAAAGTGCCTTTCGAGCAGGCTATGGATCTGATCTGCGAAAGCCTCGCGCCAATGGGCAGGGAATATGTGGAAACTTTGAGAAACGGGGTGCTCCAGGATCGCTGGGTGGATGTATACCCCAACAAAGGCAAAAGTCATGGCGCGTTCTCCTCGGGCACGCAAAGGACCCATCCCTTCATCATGATGAGCTATGCAGACGAGGTATCCAGCATGAGCACGCTCGCGCATGAACTCGGGCATTCGATGCATTCCCATCTCACGTGGAAAAATCAGCCCTTCATTTATACCGATTATTCGCTCTTCGTTGCCGAGGTCGCATCGAACTTTCATCAGGCGATGATGCGCGGTCATTTATTGAAGACGGACATCGACAGGAACTTCAAACTCGCCCTGATCGAAGAGGCGGTCGGCGGGAACTTTTTCAGGTACTTCTTCCAGATGCCGACCCTGGCGCGTTTCGAACTGGAGACCCACCAACGCGCCGAACGCGGCGAACCGCTGACAGCCGATTCCATGATCGCCCTGATGGCTGATCTGTTCGCCGAGGGGTTTGGTCCAAACTTCGACATGGACCGCGAACGCGTCGGCATGACGTGGGCAACGTTCGGTCACCTGTTCGCGGATTATTATGTCTATTCCTACGCCACGGGCATTTCCGGGGCGAACGCGCTGGCAGGCGGGATTTTGCGTGGCGAACCGAACGCAGTCGAAAATTATCTCGGCTTCCTCAAGGCAGGCGGCTCGGATTATTCGTTGAACGTGCTCAGGAAGGCAGGTGTGGATCTGACCACGCCGCAACCTGTGGAGGAGACCTTCGCGGTCATGGAAGGCTACATCGACCAGATGGAAGAATTATTAGGTTAACATCGTAGGGGCACAGCAATACCCGCAGCCCGGACCAAGGTTGTTATTCGTTTCGCTGTGCCCCTGCAAGATACATCAAAAAAAGAAATCGGAATATTATAAAATGCCACAAACACAGATCGCATGTCCACAATGCCGCCAGATGATCACGGCAAATGTAGAACAACTCTTCGATGTAACCCAGGATCCGCAAGCCAAGCAGAGACTGCTGGGCGGAGCATCCAACGTTGCGCGTTGTCCGCATTGCGGCTATCAGGGGCGGCTGGCAACGCCTGTCGTATATCACGATAACGAAAAGGAACTACTGCTCACCTTCTTCCCGCCCGAGTTAAATGTGCCTCTCAATGAACAGGAGAAGGTCCTCGGTCCCATCATCAAGAAAGTGACGGAAAGTCTCCCGCCGGAGAAGCGCAAAGGATACCTGCTCAACCCGGTCGCCAACCTGACCTATGAGTCCATGATCAAGACCATCCTTGGCAAGGACGGCGTTACGCCTGAAATGCTCAAGGAACAGCAGGACCGCGTGGGCGTGATCGAACGCCTCCTGCAGACCAGTTCCAGCGATGTCCGCAGTGAGATCATAAGGCAGAACAGCAATCTCATCGATGAGCAGTTCTTTGCGTTGTTCAGCCGCCTGGCACAAAGCGCGGCAGGCAGCGGACAGGAACCCGTTGCGCGCGCGATGCTCGAGTTGCAGAAACAACTGCTCGAGGAGACCGAGTTCGGTCGTCAGTTGAAGGAATCGGTTGGGGAACTGGAGGCAGCCTCAAAGTCCCTGCAGGAGGCGGGGCAGGGACTCACGCGCGAGAAACTGCTGGATATTGTCCTCGGATCCCCGAGCGACGCGCGGCTCAAGGCGTATGTCTCATTGGCGCGCGGCGGCATGGATTATCAATTCTTCCAACTGCTCTCCGAGAATATCGAAAAGGCTTCCGGCGATGAAAGGACCAGATTGGAATCCATGCGCGATAAACTGCTCGAGTTCACGGACGAAGCGGATAAACAACTGGAGGCGCGTTACAAGCAATCGCAGGAGGTTGTGGACAATATCCTCGCGCAGGAGGATGTTGTCAGGGCGGTTCAGGATAACCTGCAAAACATCACGCAGGATGTGGTGGACATCGCCAACCAGATGCTGCGCCAGGCATCCGAAAAGAACGATTATGCCCGCATGGGCAAATTGCAGAAGATGATCGAGGTGCTGCGCCAGGCATCCACGCCGCCCGAAGTGGAGTTCATCGAGCATCTGCTGGACGCGCCCGATGATGCCAGCCTTGAGAAAATGCTGAACGATAACAAGGAAATGATCAACGACCAGTTCATGGAAGCGTTGATCGGTCTGGTTGCGCAGGTGGATCAGGCTGCCGAACAGGGCAACCCTGAGGCCAGGGCGCTGGGTGAAAAATTGAGCAAGGTCTACAAGACTGCCCTGAAGTTCTCGATGAAGATGAACATGGGACAATAATAAATGGGTTCCTTTCGGAACCCATTTATTATTGAACCCAGATCATTACTTTACCAATGTACAACTTACGCTGGCTGGGTAGCGTGTGGTGGTACAGGTATAACTCTGGCTGGCAAGCAGTTCGCCGGTATACATATCGTAAACGGACAGGGTGGCGTCCGTCCAGAAGATGAAATCAACGTGAGCGGTCCAGTTGGAGTTGGGACAGCCCGCCTCATCCCAGGGCAGAGTCTCCGGGTCATTCGTCTCGGTGGAGAAGGGCGTCTTGCCGTTCTTGCTGCGACCATCGGATCCGAGCAGGTCCTGCTGCCCAACCGCAGAGACCTTTGGATAACTTTGACCGGGCACATCGTTGCTGCCATAATTTGTGCAGGTAATGGCGGGGATTCCGCTGGCGTCCAGAACAACGGTCACATCGGTATTGCCAAGTCCGCTTGCAAAACCGGACGCGATGAGCGAACCGAGATCGAATGTAACGCTCGAAAACTTGATCGCGCCCCCTGCGGAAGCAGTCGATACCATGAGCGTTGCCATGAGCAACACAGCCAGCATGGAATAAATTTTCTTGTTCATGTGTCTCCTCTTAATTCTGAAGCTGATCCGTCGAATGCCACAAAATGATTCCAGTAATACGCCTCCTTTTTCATAAGTGGAACATGAAAACCATCTGTTGCGATTATCCTGAAAATGATGGATAATCAGACAAATTTTACTATCTTTGCGATAATATAACACACCCAAAAGGTTACAATAGTTACGGTTTCATGATTTTCGAGTCCAGATGACCCCCGCAAATAAACACACTCACAGCAACGCCCGTCAACGATTGGAACAGGTAATCGCATTCCTTGAATCAAGCCGTCCGCAACTGGGGGATGAGGCCGTGGATATCGCCCTGGCATCCCTGCGGGAAAAACTTGCAGGGTTGGATACGGACAGAACATCCTCACACGAGCCGCAACAACGGAAACTGGTCACGATCTTGTTTGCGGACGTCTCCGGCTTTACCGCGATGGCTGAGACGATGGACCATGAGATCGTCAGCGACGTGATCAACTCACTCTGGTCGCGCGTGGACAAGGCGATCCTCGACCATGGCGGGCGCATCGACAAACACATCGGCGACGCGATCATGGCGCTCTTCGGCACACCGACCGCCCATGAGGACGATCCCGAGAGAGCCATCCGCTCGGCGCTTCTGATCCAGTCCGAGATCCAGGATTGGAAACGGGAGCAATCTGAAGCTTTGTCGAACTACCGCTCCCAGATCCAGAACATCCAACTGCGCATCGGCATCAACACGGGTCCCGCCCTGCTTGGCACGATCGGAACGATCGGCGAATATACGGCGATCGGCGATACCGTGAACCTTGCAAGCCGACTAGAACATGCCGCGCCGGTTGGCGGGATCTTGATCTCAAACGATACACACCAGCACGTAAGAGGCATATTTGAGGTCACTGCCCTCGAGCCGATCACAGTGAAAGGCAAGAGCGAGCCCATCCAGGTATTCACTGTCAACGGCATCAGACCCCGCTCCTTCCGCGATACCACGCGCGGACTGGAAGGCATCGAGACGCGCACCATCGGGCGCGAGTTGGAACTGGAACAAATGAAAGCCGCGTTCGAGGAGACCATCAGGCAGGGCGCCACGCATCTGATCAACCTGGTCGCGGAGGCGGGGATCGGTAAATCACGCCTATTGTTCGAGTTTGGCAAATGGCTGGATACACAGGAACAGCCCATCCGCCTGTTCAAGGGACGCGCCTCGCAGGAGACTTCTCAAATCCCCTACTCCCTGTTGCGCGGCATCCTGTCCTCCTCCTTCGAAATACAGGAGAACGACCGGGCCGCCATCGCGCATCAAAAACTCGAACAGGGCATCCAGCAAATCGCGAGCGATAAGGAAAATGCCCTCCAGTACGCCCACTTCATCGGTCACCTGATCGGGTTCGATTACTCCACCAGCCCGTATTTGAAGGGCATCCTCAGCGATGCGCGACAAATCCGCGACCGCGCCTTCCATTACGCATCGCAGATCATTACAGATATCTCCCGCCAGCAACCCGTGGTCATCTTCCTCGAAGACATCCATTGGGCGGACGCAGGCACGCTGGACTTCCTCGACCACCTGATGAACCAAAGACCGGACCTGCCTCTCATGGTCATTGGATTGACGCGCTCGACTCTCTTCGAATACAGACCGGATTGGGGCAAGGGGTCGGTTCAGACTCTAAGCCTCGAGTTGCTCCCGTTATCTGAAGCAGATACCCGCCTGCTCGTTGCCGAGATCCTGCAAAAAGTTCCCAATGTTCCCAAGTCGCTGACCGACCTCATCGTGAACAAAGCCGAGGGCAGTCCGTTTTACGTGGAGGAATTGATCAAGGTACTGATCGAGAGCGGCGTCATTGTCAGAGGCAGGGAGCAGTGGTCGGTGGAGTTGGAGCGCCTGTCCAATCTTAAAGTCCCGGCAACTTTAACGGGATTGTTACAGGCGCGTCTCGACGGCTTGAAAGCGGATGTCCGCGAGACATTGCAACAGGCTTCGGTGGTGGGGAGAATATTCTGGACGGACATCGTCGAGCACATGCACAACCCTGATCTCCGGTCTGCCGAAATGACCCTCCCGATCACCGATCGATTTGGCGTGTTGCGCAACAAGGAATTGATCTACCGTTACGAAGAGTCCGCCTCCAAACAGGCTTCGGAATTCATCTTCAAGAATCAGATCCTCCACGATGTGACCTACGAAAGCGTGCTGCTGCGGCTCCGCCCCGTGTACCACGTCCAGGCTGCCGTGGGACTGGTCGAGATCGGGGGAGAACGCGCCAATGAATATGCTGGACGCGTCGGCGAGCATTATGAGCGCGCCGGAGAATGGCTCAAAGCCGCGGAATGGTACGCGCGCGCCGGCAGGCAGGCGCAAAATACCTATGCATCAGATTCAGCGATCGGCTTTTATCAAAAGGCGCTGGGCTTTATCAACGGACATGGCACGGACGAGCACCGCCCGCTAAAGATCGATGTGCTCCAGCGATTGGGCGATGTATTGAACTGGCAGGCTCGTTATACCGAGGCAATGGAAGTGCATGGGCAGATGGCGGAGACCGCACAGGAGGCAGACGACTCTGCTGCCCGATCGCGTGCGCTGCAAGCCCTGGCAACATCCGTCAGCTATCAAGGCGATCATCGCGCCGCCCTTGAGTATGCTCTGCAGGCAGAGACTCTGGCGCGAACCGTTGACGCAAAACTCGAACTGTTCAGGGCGCTCTACACGCAGGGATGGGCCCGCTTCCGGCTTGGCGAGGGGACAATGGCGTTGAGCCTCGCCCAAAAAGCCCTGGAGGTCAGCACGGACTTGAAGGACCCGAACGAGATGGCGCGTTGTTTGAACCTGCTCGGCGCGGCGTATTATGCCTCCGGGCAATATGACATGGTGGAAAAATACTGGGAGGAGGCGTTGAAGATCTTCCGGGAGTTGGGCAATCAACAGCAGGGCATGGACCTGCTCAGCAACCTTGGCGTGGTCGCCGATGCGCGCGGCGATTATGAGACCGCGTTCCAAAGATACGATGGCGCGCTCTCCATCGCCAGGGAGATCGGTTACAGGGATGGCGAGATCGTTTTCCTCACCAATCGCGGCGGCGAGTTGGTGGCACTGAACAACCATGCAGCCGCGGAAGCCGACCTGCGCCAGGCGATCCAAATGGCGGGTGTCACCGGCTCATGGTGCATGCCGCTCACGTTCAACTTCCGTGCCGAAGCGCTGATCGGATTGGGGAAGTATGACGAAGCCTTTTACTCCGCGCGCCAGGCGCTTGTGCTCGCCGAGGAGGACAAAACGCCCGAATACATCGGCATGGCATGGCGGACGCTCGGCGTGATCTGTGACAGGACCGATGATATGGTCCGGTTCTCGGATTGGGAAACGCACCAGATGGGCGAATACAACGCGGAAGACTGTTTTGGGCGGAGCGCAAAGATCTTCGCCGATGCAGATTTGGAAATGGAGCGCGCCCGCACCTTACGGGATTGGGCGCGTCATGAATTCGGGCGGGGTGGTAACAAACGCGCCACAGACATGTGGCGGGAAGCGCAGGAGATCTTCGAGAAGATCGGGGCACACATGGAAGTCGAGCGGATGGGCGAACTTCCAGAGTAATCTATCTCAACCCCTCGAACAGATCGGTTTCGACCTCTCTCCCTCCATTGACCAGACTAAAGGCGCGATAGAAAGTTCCCTGCATCGCAAGAACGGCAACCGCGGCATCTTCGTGCATTTCGGCCAACGCGCCGAGGGTGGGCAGCTGGCTTTGATGACATCGGATCGCCCGCCAGGCGGCGTGGCAATGTTCGGCCATGTCGATGCGCGTGGTGATCGCCCATTCCTTCCACGCCACTTCGCCGCGGATCTGGTCCCCCACTGTGAAGGTCATATCGTCCATGAAGGGTGTGATGAGATCGATGAAATTCTCCGAATCGACCATGTAATACAGTTTCGAGACGCGATGCGCGGACAGATGATTCGCGTCCGAGTAGCTTGAATCTGCCGCGCAGACGATCGCCGCGCCGGTGAATTGACCGATCGCAATGTGATCGGGATGTCCGTAATTGCCGTCCGGCGGGAAGGTCACTACCACCTGCGGCTTGATCTCCCTGATATGCGTTGCGATCCTGCCAATGATCCCGAGGGGATTCGCTCGATCCACTTCACCATCGATGTAATTCAAAAAATGGAGTCCCGTCAGGCCGAGCTCCCTGACGGAATTCTCCAGTTCCTTTGTGCGGATCTGGGCGAGTCGTTCCGGACCCGGATCCTGCTCCTCGGGACCGAACCAGCCTCTCTCCCCGCGTGAAGCGCAGACGAGATGAGTCTCAACGCCTTCAACGGAATACTTCGCCAGCGTGCCGCCCATCCCCATTGATTCATCGTCGGGATGCGCGAATACGGCAAGCAACTTCAAAGGCGCAGTCATCATCACCTACTCGTGGGCATCCGCATAGATGCGTTGGAATTCGAGCATGAATTGTTCGGCGATCTGCTGGTTGTAAACGATGATGATGTTCTCGTCGTTCCGTTCCTCGGCGCTTCTCGAAAAATTATAGGAGCCGAACACCACGATCTTCCCATCCACGATAAAGACCTTATGGTGCATCTGACCGTCGATGCCATCGATGCGCACATCCAGGCCCGCCTGCCGGAACGGATCGAATTCCGTGCCCGTGTTCGACGCGATCTGTTCCTCATCCATCACGCCCTTGACGGTTAAACCTGCCTCCGCCTTTTCACGGACGACCTCTCCCAGTTCATTCGATGTGAACGAAAACGCAAGGAAGTAGATGCTGCCCTGCGCCTCGCTTAACAGATTATAGATGGCGGTCAACACATGGTCATCGGGAGAGAAGTACGTATCCACGCGCGTGCCGTTGAGCGTTACGCTCGGGTTGGGGGTCTGCGCCACAACGTTCGGTCCGAATTTGTTGTCCTCGAACATCTCCTTGAACTCAACGGAATAGTTCTCGGCGATCTTCGTCGAACGGATGCGGATCATGTCGTTGTTATCGTCGTACGTCCCGGAGTCGGTGAAGTTCATCGAGCCCAGCCAGACCTCCGAACGGTCGATCACCATGAACTTGTCGTGCATCAATCCCTGCTGGTTATCGCCCACGATCGTAATGCCCGCCTCCAGCAAGCGCTGTACATCGGAAGTGTCCATGTTGGTGGATTCCATGACAATGCGGACGGTCACGCCACGGTCGTGCGCCCGCAGCAACGCGTTGCGGAAACTGTTCAAGGTGATGCTGTACGCGGCAACATCGATGCTCAGGCGCGCCGCGTCGATTGCCGCAACCAGCGGACCATCCACGCCGCCCGTCCCCTGCGATGAAAGCGGGCTGTCCGGATTCGTAAAGTACAGCTCGAACCACGAGCCGCGCACACCGTAGCCTGATTCTAGTTCGATCGGTGTCAGTTCATCATCCGGCGTTTGGGTAACGTCCGCATCGGGCGTCGCGGTCTGTGTTACATCGCCACAGGCGGACAGCAGCAGCGACAGTATGATCAGCAAAAATAATAGTCTGTTCGGTTTCATGTTTTCCTATCGGCGGGGCAAAATGGGATTGTACGGATTATAATCCTCCCCCGTGACCAACTCCCTTACAAACGCCAATCGTCAGATCGCGCGCGCCGCAGGCACGGTGATGTTCGCCATCATCTTCGGTCAACTTGCCGGGCTTGTGCGCGGGGTGATCGTTGCCGGTGTGTTCGGCGCTTCCATCGAGCTGGATGCCTTCTACGCGGCAAACCGCGTTAGCGAGACTCTCTTCCTGCTGGTGGCGGGGGGCGCGCTCGGCTCCGCCTTCATCCCGACGTTCACCGGATTGCTGGCGCGTGATGAAAAGGACTCCGCCTGGAGGCTTGCCTCCGCTCTCGCCAATGCGGTCATCCTGACCCTCAGCCTGCTCGCCGCGTTACTGGCAATTTTCGCCCCGCAGGTTGTCCGCTATGCGCTGGCCCCCGGCTTCTCTGCCGAGCCTGAGATCTTCAACCTCACGGTTGCATTGCTGCGCATTCAATTGATCTCTGCCGTGCTGTTCGGGCTCGGCGGATTGATCGTTGGCATCCTCAACGCGAACCAGGTATTTCTCATCCCCGCGCTGACGCCTGCCATGTATCAATTGGGGATCATCTTCGGAGCGGTCTTCCTTGCACCTTCGATGGGAATTTACGGTCTGGCATGGGGTGTCATCATCGGCGCGTCGTTCTATTTGCTGATCCAGATCCCGTCCCTGCTCAAACAACAAGGGACTTACACGTTCTCGCTTCAACTTCATGATGCAAATACCCGGAAGGTCATCATCCTGATGGGACCGCGTCTGCTGGGTGTGGCGGTCGTTCAATTGAATTTCTGGGTCAACACCAACCTTGCCTCCCGAATGCAGGCGGGCAGTGTGGCGAGTCTCACCTATGGATTTTCCCTGATGCTCATGGCACAGGCGGCCATCGCGCAGTCCGTGGCGATCGCCGCCATGCCGACCTTTTCGGCACAGCACGCGCTCGGCAAAAGGGATGAGATGCGCGCGTCGCTGGCGGCATCCCTGCGCGGGATTCTGTTGCTGGCTGTCCCGGCGAGCATCGGTTTGATGATCCTGCGCGAACCGTTGATATCATTCCTCTATCAACGCGGGGAATTCGACGCACAGGATGTCAAACTTGTGGCGTGGGCATTGCTGTGGTACGCGGCGGGGCTTGTCGGTCACTCGATCATGGAGGTGCTCACGCGCGCCTTCTACGCCCAGCAGGATACGAAGACCCCGGTCGTTATCGGGACGATTGCAATGGGATTGAACGTCGCCTTTAGTTTCCTGTTTTCCGCCTGGTTCGCACAGATCGGCTGGTTTCCCCTGGGCGGGCTGGCTCTGGCGAACTCGCTGGCGACCGCCCTCGAGGCAATCGCGCTGTTCGTTTTCATGCGTATGCGCCTCGGTGGGATCAAGGGAGGGTCCATTGCGGATGGGGCGTGGCGCGTTGGGCTGGCAGGGCTGGGAATGGCTGTCGGCCTGTTGCTCTGGATCCAGGCTGCGGGTGGTCTGAGCCGCTGGATCGTCGCATTGGGAGGCGTGGCGCTGGGCGGCGTCATTTATCTTGCGGGGGTTGCGATCCTGAAAGTCCCTGAAATAAAAATCGTGATCGGCGCCCTCAAAAGGAGATTGGTTCGCAATTAGCCTGCCGGTCCTTTTGTGGGGGCAATTTGCGGTTCGCCGAATGCACGGATATCGTAGCCGAAAACATCTGTGTGAAATTCATACAGCAATCCATCCACCACGAATTGAATACGGAAGCCCTGTGTGACGACCTGCTCGCAGGTCTCGTTGGGCCTGGGTGCACCGAGGCAGGATTCGGGAAAGGCTGTCGATTCGAAATTAAGGATGCTTGAGTTATCCAGCCACTTATTAAGTTGGTGTGACAGGACCTCGCGCGCATGGAAAACAACCGGCGGATATCCACCCCGGTGAACATATACATGAGCCGTCCAGTCAATGTCACCGATCATGGCTTTCATTGAAACCATATCCGAATACCCGGGCACAGTTTCACCGCGTCCGTTGAACACAAGGAGACCGTGGATGGACGGTTCGCTAATACTTTGGAAAGTATCCACCCATTGATGAAGGTATTTTGACTGGTTCTCATTCAATTTGCCATTCGGAGCGGGATACTCAAACCCCGGAAGGCAGGACAAGGCGATGTAGGTTTCATCGCCGTAGATGCCGATATCATAACAATACTCGTCCCCTTGCACGTGCCCGACCGTATCGGCATAGAAATGCATGGCAAGGACCAGGTTGTCCACCGGAAGCGCTTCGTTCAAAGTAGGAACATAGGGATATCCAGCCGGCTCTGGAGAGGGCAATATAGTCACAGGTGTTAGGGTTGGAAGCGGCGGAGGTGTCGCAGTTGCAATTACAACATCTTCCACAGATTGACAGGCGGCAAACAGGACAAGCACGAGCGAAAAGAGGGACAATTTCTTCAGCATATGCACTCCTTTTCATGCCTCAACGCAAACCAGCCCTCGTTGGTTCCACCCAAAAGAAAATGACCTCCCGGCAGAGGTCATTTTGACTTGTTGAATTGCAATTGCCTTTGAACGCGATGTTACTTTTTCTTCTGGGCGGCAGATAAGAAACCGCCGAGCAGATTGGCGGCATCCGAGATGTCCATTTTCCCGCCACTCCCGGACCCCAGCACCCGGTCAACGAGGGCATCGAACTGGTCGGGCAGTTTATCCTTCAGGAATTGGATGACGATGTTGACCACTTTTTCCGCGGTCTCCTTCGGCAGCCCCGTCTTCTTCATGATCAGGTTCACAAGTTCGTCCATTTTATATCTCCTATTCTCGATTATTTCCAAATCATCCATTGGGCGGTTGCAACGACGAGTCCGAGCAATATCCCTCCCGCAACCTCCAACGGTGTATGGCCCAGTACTTCACGCAGGTCTTTTTCACTGAAGATGTGCCCGCGCAGAAGTTCACCGAACAGCACATTGATGCGCTGCGCGTGAATGCCCGCCTGTCTGCGCACGCCCGCCGCGTCGTACGTAACGATCATTGTGATCGCGACGCCCAACGCGAAGACCGGGTTGTCAAAGCCGTGATACAACCCGATCGCAAACACGGTCCCGGTCATCAAAGACGAATGCGAACTCGGCATGCCGCCCGTTGTAAGGAGCAATGCCCAGTTCCATCTGCGTGTACGGAAGTAGTCCAATGGGATCTTGATGATCTGTGCCAGGAGCCAGGCGGTCAATCCGGCGATCAAAACCTTGTTCTGAAACAGACCGATCAGATTCATTCGGACTCTTCCTCGAAATCCGCCACATCCTCTCCAGCCACCTGCCTCACTTTGAGTTCCGCCGCTTCGAGCAGCACGCCGCAGCGCGCCGCCAACGCCTGCCCCCGTTCAAAGAGCCGTATCGCGTCTTCGAGTTTATTCTGCTCCCCATCCAGCAAAGAGACGATCCCCTCCAGTTCGGCAAGCGCCTCTTCATAGGTCAATTCTTCTACAGGTCTATCCGACTTTTTGGAAGATGATTTTGGCATGATTATTCCTCCGCATGTCACTCTGAGGGAGCGTTCATCGCGACCGAAGAGTCTCACCTGTCTTGGCAGAGATTCTTCGTTGCCGTGCGGCTCAGTATGACATGGTTATGATTTCTTTACCTCAAACTCTCCGTCACTGACTCGAACCTTCATTGCGCCTCTTGCATCTGCCACATGCGAGACCACGCCGCCGTCCTCTTTGCGGGTCACAACGGCATACCCACGTGAAAGCACCGCCAATGGGCTCAACGCTTCGAGCCTGCGCCCCATCCCCTTGATATGTGCAGATTGTAACTGGATTCGATGAATCAAAGCGGAATGCATCCGGCGCGTCAACTCGTCCACGCGCTGGCGTTCCGATTGGATCCACCGTTCGGGAGAAAGGTAACGAAGCTCGGAGGTCAGGGCTGAGAGCGCGGCTTTTTGTCCCGCGATCAGTTCGATGGTCGAAGTGGCGAGGCGGGAGCGATAATTTTGCAATTCCGCCTGTAGATCAAGGATCGTGATCGGGGTCGCAAGTTCCGCCGCGGCGGTGGGAGTCGGGGCGCGCAGGTCGGCGGCGAAGTCGCACAGGGTGAAGTCCGTTTCGTGACCGACGCCTGCGATGACAGGTACACGCGAGGCGGCGACCGCGCGCACCACGCGCTCATCGTTGAACGCCCACAGGTCCTCGATGGAACCGCCGCCGCGGGCGAGGAGGATCACATCGGGATGTTGCAGGTTTAGAGATTGAATGGCTTTGACCAACGCGGGCGGCGCCTCGGTCCCCTGCACCGGCGAAGGCGCAAGGAGGACCTCAACGAGAGGCAGGCGCCGCCGCAGGGTGTTGAGCATATCGCGCAGCGCCGCGCCGGTCGCGGACGTGACGATGCCGATCCGTTTCGGGAACTCGGGGATTGGGCGCTTGCGTTCAGGATCGAACAAACCCTCGGCTTCGAGCATCGCCTTGAGCCGCAGGAATTCCTGATATAACGCGCCCTCACCCACCGGTCGGATCTGGTCGGCATAGAGTTGATACTGCCCCTGCGGCTCATACACCCCGATCTTCCCGTGGACTTCCACTTCCATGCCATCGCGTAAAGACAGATTCAGCCGCGCCGCGCTCGTCTTCCACATCACACACTTGAGCGAGGCGTTGGCATCCTTGAGTGTGAAATACACATGTCCCGAAGCGGGGCGTGAAAGGTTCGAGATCTCACCCTGCACCCACACATCCTGAAGCGTTTCATCATCCTCCAGAAGTTTTCGAATAAGGAATGTGAGCTTGGAGACGGTGTAAGTCTGTGGGATAGGTGATGGAAAAAGAGAGGGCTGCATCGGTTGGAGGATACACGCCTTGAGAGCGGATGTCAACATATGGAACAAATTGCTGATCTGGCATATAAAATTCTCTGCTACAATTTACCCATCCTATGAATCACCTTTGGTCACCCTGGCGTATGGAATATATCGAAAACAACAAAGAAGATGGATGTGTGTTCTGTAATGCGCAAGCCAAGCAAGACAGCGCAGAGAACCTGATCGCGTACCGCGGCGAACTGGCGTACGTGATCCTCAACCGTTACCCCTACACGAGCGGACATTTAATGGTCGTCCCGTTCGAGCACCAGCCGAATCTTGAATTGCTCGATCCCCCCACCCGCGCCGAGATGATGGAACTGACCACGCGCTGCATGACCGTCCTAAGGGGTATCTACAATCCGCAAGCCTTCAACATCGGCGCGAACATCGGCGAAGCCGCGGGCGCAGGCGTCAAGGAACATGTGCATATCCACATCGTCCCGCGCTGGACGGGCGACACGAACTTTATGTCCGCCCTCGGGCAGACGCGCGTCCTGCCCGAAGCGTTGGAAGTCACGTTTGAACGCGTCAGGAAAGGATTTCAAGAATAAAGTTCCGCAAGGGGGAGTTTTTCAGTGACCGACATGGAGTGAAAATAGTCCCTTGATGAAAGTTCAGTCAGCGGTTGTCCTGGTCATTGCCCTGTTTTTCGCCGGTTGCAGTCCCAACCCAATCCCCGCCGCGCAGACTCAGGAATCCGAACCCGGACAGACCAACAACAACCCATCTGCCTCTCAACCGACACCCACCCCGGGATCTGACATCGCGCCGACCCAAATCCACGAAGGGCTCAATCCGCTTACAGGCTTGACGGTACCGGACGCGTCCCTGCTCGAACTGCCCGCGATGCTCGTTTCGATCTCGACCTTCCCCGTCACGGCGCGTCCGCAGGCAGGATTATCCTTTGCGCCGTTTGTCTTCGAGATCTATATCACCGAAGGGACCACCCGCTATCTCACGACATTTTATGGCGAATTCCCCGCGCCTGAAGTCCCGCTCACCGGCGATTGTGATGTAAGAAGAGAACCTTTCGAGCTAACAGATCTCATCCTCGGCAGCCGCGTCTGGCTGGATGCGAATCAAAGCGGGAAACAGGACGATTACGAACGCGGCGCAGGCGGTGTGTGTGTCAACCTGTACGATGAAGATCTCAACCTGCTCAAACAGACCGCCACGGACAGCAACGGGTATTACGGATTCAACGTCAGCACTGGAAGATATTCCGTCGCATTTGCAAAACCGGATGGGACGGAATTCACGCAGAAAAACATCGGGGTTGAGGAAAAGGATAGTGATGTGGATCAGGCAACGGGTTGGACCGAAGCGCTGGATGTCACCTCCCCGCTTCTCTCCGTGGACGCAGGCTTGATCCCGTCACCCGGATTTACACCCACCTCCGAACTTCCCCCCGCCCAGGTTGGACCAGTCCGTTCGGGGCGCCTGGTCTACGCGGACATTGCGGATTTCTTCAAAGGCTCGTGCTTGATCTACGCGTTCGCCTCCGCGGAAGTGCTGGTGGAACTGCCGAAATGCGCCTTTGTGGACCACAACATTCAGGGCGGCGGCTACATGCTGGATATCGATGAGTTGACGCGATTGGCGGAAGACCGCAGAGACCCGGGTGTGCCAGCCGTTTATGTGAGCAATATATTTTCAGACAACCCACCTGATGGAGGTATGCCTGCTTCAAAAGTATATTTACACATTGCATGGTTGAACGAGACTGGGTGGTATTACGATTCACTTTCAGAATCCTATTGGCGTTACGTGGACGAATCAACCCCTGAAAGAGTTGGCATCCTGCACCCTGAAATCGACCGCCTGACCGGGCGGCAATTACAATTCGAGAATGTGATCGTCCTGTTCGCGCAGCACGATGTGATCTCCCCCACCAACCTGGATATTCATCTCGAGCAGGACTGGCTTGGGGATGCCTTGTTATTCCGTGATGGGAAAATGTACAAGATCCGCTGGAGCACCGTTGCAAGCGAAGAAGAATTGCAAACCGGGATCCGCAAGCCGATAAAATTTTATTTCCCCGACGAGACCACGTTGTTTCCTCTCAAGCCCGGCCACACTTGGGTGAGCATTGTCACGCCAACAACCACCTTGAAAGAAACAAGGCCTGCCGAATGGTGGGTGCAATTCAGTCAGCCGCCGGGAGCAAAATAACTCCGCGCTGAGCGGAGCGTCAGCGCAGGCGAAGCGCGGAGGCTCGGTCTTGCATAACAAATCCTTTTCCATCGCAGTATGTCTGTTTCTCCTCGTGTCCTGCACAAACGAACCCGTGATTCCACCATCCCCAACTGAAACGGTTCAAGCGGTCGCATCAGCCGCGATCACAGCATCATCAACCACAACACCCTTCCCAACATCCACTCCACAACCACATCTTCCACCGATCAGTTTCGGTCCTGATGAATTTTCCTCGAAGATCAATCCATTGACCGGGCGTGAAGCCGCGGAGCCAACCATGCTTCAATACCCGGCAGTGCTGGTTTCGATCAGTAATTCACCTGCCAGCGCGCGTCCGCAGGCGGGACCGGGTTATGCACCGTGGGTCTTCGAACTGTTCATCGGCGAAGGCGCGACGCGGTTCATGAACGTCTTTTACGGCGATCTGCCGCGCGAAGTACCGAACATCACCGGCGGGTGTGAGGTGCGCGATGAGATCATGCATCCGAAAGGAGATTGGATCGGGAACCGCGTCTGGCTCGATGAAAACAGGAACGGCATGCAGGAGTCGTGGGAGGCAGGAGTCGGGGGCGTATGCGTCCGCTTGTTGGACGGGACCAGCCGCGAGGTCCTGAGCGAAACGAGCACGGATTCCAACGGCTATTACGCGTTCGAAAATCCCGGGCGCGAGGTCATCATTCGATTCGTCAAACCGCCCGCGTATCAATTCACCCAACCGGATATCGGATACGAAGAGAACGACTCCGATGCGGACACGATCAATGGCGAAACGAAAATTTTCCGAGCGGACTCCACCGCCTCATCATGGGACGCAGGCTTGATCCTGTCCGAGGAGCCGCCACCCACCCCCAAGCCTGTCGTGACCGGCACGCCGCCAAATTGGTTCATCCCCGCCGAGCCGTATGTGGGACCGATCCGCTCCGGACGGTTGACCTACAATCAGATCGGAGGCATGTTCCCGAACAGTTGTCTCGTCTACGCCAGCGCCGCATGGGATATTGGCGAACAACTCGACGCCTGCGAGATCGTCTTCGGCGTGGACAAGACCACACCGAACAGCGCGTTGTTGCCCGTTGCGCGTCTGCGTGAACTGGCGAGGGAAAATTTGAATCCGAACCAACCCGTGAATTATTCGGGCAATCTGTTTTCGGATGCGGTCCCCGAAGGCGGACAGCCTGCCGAACGCATCGACGTGTACTATCACCAATATAACGAGTCGGCGTGGGCGTATGACCCGATCTCACAAACCTATTTGCGATTTACCGACGATGCCGATGGCAGAGGCATTCTGCACGCCGCAACCGACCGGTTGAGCGGACGTCAACTCGCCTTCGAAAATGTGATCGTCGTCCTTTCTGAGCACATGCGGTTCCGGCACAACCAATTCGAAGTGAATTTCAGCAACGGACAAAGTAACTTTGCTTACTTGTTCCGCGATGGAAAAGCGTTCAAAATATATTGGACCACGACCAACCGCGACTTCGAAAGAACGACCGGGCTCCGGCGTCCCATGCACTTTGTGGATGCGCAGGGCAATCTGGTCGCGCTGCACCCCGGCAGGACGTGGATCCACATCGTCACGCCGTTCTCGTCCGTGACCGGGCAGAGGGAGGGCGAATGGCTTGTGAAATTTGTCCAGCCATACGACCCGGTGGATACGCCGGCGCCGTAGTCGGGAGAATTGGAGAAGTATGCACCCGTACATCAAACCCTTGATCACCCTCTTCGAGCAAAACGCGGACCCGTCCCAGGCTCCAGGCATGAAAAAATACATGCGCGACCAGTTCGAATATCTGGGGATCAAATCTCCAAAATTCAAGGAACTACTCAAAAAATTCCTCGGCGAATATGGATTGCCTCCCGTTGACGAGCTTGACATCATTGTCCGCAAACTTTGGTCACTACCCCGGCGTGAATTTCAATACCTTGCCGTGAGTCTGACGGGCAGGTCTGAAAAGCAGTTACCCCCCGATTTCATCCATACGCTGGAATACCTCATCACGACCAAATCCTGGTGGGATACGGTGGACAGCCTGGCGGGCGGACCGGTCGGCGTCCATTTCAAGCGTTATCCCGCCATCAAAAAGAAATATTTGGCGAAGTGGCGCAGGTCGGATGACTTCTGGCTGAGACGCACAACGCTGCTCTTTCAGTTGAATTACAAAGAGGATACGGACTTTAATTTGTTGTGCGATCTCATCCGTGAGAATTTGGGCTCGAAGGAGTTCTTCATCAACAAAGCCATCGGCTGGGCATTGCGCCAGTACGCCCGCACAGACCCGAAAGCCGTTAAGAAGTTCGTGAAAGAGACGAAGGAATTACATCCCCTGAGCCGGCGCGAAGCGATGAAGCACCTGGAGGATTAAAGTTCGATCCTGTTCCTCAAAAAATCGGCAACCTCCGAAAACCGGGCTTTTAGATATTCGACGACACGCGGATCGAAACTACCTTCATCCAATGCCTTGTCCATGCACCACAGCCATTGATCGCGTTCCTTTACGCCGATAGAGAACGGTAAATGTTTTTGCCGCAATCTCGGATGCCCGAATTTCTCCGCATAAAGCGGCGGTCCACCCGACCAGCCTGAAAGGAACATGAACAACTTTTCTCTTGAGCGTTTCAAATTGTGGGCGTGCATGGCACGCAGATCCTTTGTTTCGGGTGAGGTGCGCATGATCTCGTAGAACCGGTCCACCAGTGATCTCAACCCGGCTTCGCCGCCAAGCAGTTCATACACCGAAGTATTCAATTCATCCATGCACAAATTGTAATCCGCTATTGGGAATCGACAAAATCATTTGAACTCCGTACACCGGCTTTATAATTACAGAATTGAAATCAGTATGCAAGGGACGAGAAAAGCGACCCTGCAACCCCGCCATAAAGGAGGTGCAACATGCGATCCAGCATCAGAGTCGGGTTGATCGCCGGCATAATCAGCCTGGTACTGGTCTTCATTGCTTCAGCCTTCTCCGGAATATGCGCATCCGTGATCCAATACCTGATAAGCGGGATTGCGGGTTATTCATCCGTACAGGGCGGGAAGGTCTCATCAAAAGGAAGCGGCGCGCGTGATGGCGCGATCGCAGGGGCAATCTCCGCAGGTATCGCCTCCCATGCGCAAATTCTAGTCCAGGTCATTCTGGCAGCACTGATTCGAAATTCGTCAGCATATAACGGGTACTTTATAGAATCAAATCCATTCAATGCAACTGAACGTATATTTTTCTACTTGATGGGGTTGACATGGGCCATTTTTATCGGAGGCATCATCGGGGCGGTTGCAGGTTATATGGGAACGTCGAATAAACCGGGCGACTCCCTTACGACAATCAAGTAGGTTGGGCAAGTGGGAAGAAACGATTTTTCCCCACTTTATCATTGAAGTACCTGTTTCAAAGGAGGATAAACAGATGACTCGAGACAATCCCAGCATGGATAAGGAGACTCAATCACAATCGGCTGCGGAAGAACCTGCAAGCCGAAAAGTAAGTGACCTGCTTTTTTGGATCAGCGCCGGGGCGATCGTGTTAATAGGCTTGGGTATCCTCGGATATATGGTATTCATATTCAGCCGGTCAAACAAGACAGAAAACGTACTTCCCTCCATGATTGAATCCACCGCAACTGTCACCTCTGATCTCGAACCTCCCAAAACCTATACGCCTGTCTTTGAAGCTTCGACCTGTGAATTTACAGTTCCAGACCAGGCTCAGGTTACCTGCGGACACGTGACCGTTCCCGAAGACCGTAACGGAGATCCATTTGACAGTATCGAGATTGCCGTTGCGATATACCACAGCACAAGCGATTCACCCGAACCTGACCCGACCCTATATCTTCAGGGTGGTCCCGGAGACAAGGCGATCGAATGGAGTTCAGAAACATACGAATACGTTATTGCGCCATTGCTCATTGACCGGGACTTTATCGTTTTTGACCCGCGCGGTGTAGGGCTTTCCAAACCGACTCTGGATTGTGATGAGATCAGGCAGACCTATATCAGCGACCTGCAGGGGAAATTACCCGCCGATCAAAAAATTTCCTATTACGAGGGTGCACTTCTTGTTTGTAAAAACAGACTGCAGAGCGCGGGGGTAAATCTTTCCGCCTATACGTCAACGCAAATGGCAACAGACGCTGTGGACATTCTTACCGCCCTCGGATATCAACAGGCGAATCTGTACGGTATTTCCTATGGGACCCGCATAGCCCAACTCGTCATGCGCGATCATCCTGAATTTGTCCGCAGTGTAATATTGGATTCGGTCGTGCCGATCGAGGTCAAACTGTTCGATCAAAATGCAAACGGAAGCAGACAGGCTCTCGAATCGTTGTTTGAAAACTGTCAAAACGATCCATCGTGTTCTTCAGCCTATCCGGATCTTGAGCTTATCTACAACCGAACGGTCGAACAACTCAATTCACAGCCTGTTACAGTTGTCATCCCCGTCGATCAGAACAGGACCATTGAAAAGGTTGTGAATGGCGCCGGATTCCAAAGCGCGGTAGTCGACATGTTTCGATCGCCGCAAACCATTTCGACAATTCCGCGATTGATTTACCGCACCCACGATGGAGACCTATCCTCGCTTGCGTTCTCCACGGCGTTTCCCATCTACGCCTTCAGCTCGATCTCGGTCGGCACGTATATCTCGGTGAATTGCCATGACCAGATCATTGCCCTGTCGTGGGAATTGCTGGATAAAGCCATATACGAGTTGTGCCAACTCTGGGGCACAACTCCGCTTGCACCGGGAGAAAACGACCCTGTAATCTCTGATATCCCCACATTGATTTTTACAGGGGAATATGATCTTGTCACTCCGCCATCCTTTGCGCGTCAACTGGCTGACCATCTCCCTGCAAGTCATGTGGCAGTCGTACCGAAACGCGGACATGCGCCATCGTCAGATGAAACATCTGACTGCCCGACCAGGCTTGTCTCCGCTTTCTTACAGAATCCTTCAGCAGCACCAGACATTGTATGCCTCGAAGAAATTGAACCGATCCAATTCGCGGTTCCCTACAACCCCGGTACGCCATTGGCGCTGGAGCCTGTCACAATCGATCAATATCAAATCAGAACGCTCATCCCTACAGGCTGGAGCGGCACAGGCTTTGGCTTTTATAATCGAAACAATTCGTTCGGAGACATGACTCAAATAGGCGTACAAAGCGCTGCGGTGCCCGAGGCTGAATGGAACACCTGGCTGATCACCAATTTCCAGGGCAACCGGGGATTTGATCGACCCCCGGAACAAAAGACCAAACGACAGGCAAACGGCCTGACGTGGTCCATTTACGAGACAAGTTCCCGCGGCAATCCAGTTGTTCTAGCCTTTGCCGGTTCCGGCGGACAGACGTTAATGATCGTTATGATCAGCCATGCAGATGAACATGAGGCACTCTACGAAACCGTATTTCTTCCCGTCATCGACTCAACGACTACGGCCCGGTAACAGCTGGCACTGCCAACCGCTGCTGTCGGCTTTATAATTACAGGCATATATTCTCACAGGAGGCGCAATGAGCAAGGAAAACGAAGCTGTCATCTTGAGCGCGGCGCGCACGCCGGTTGGAAAATTTCAGGGATCGCTGGCAAGTCTTCCCGCCACACAGTTGGGCGCGTTCGCGGTCAAAGCCGCGGTGGAACGGGCGGGCATCAACGCCGAAGAGATCGAAGAAGTGATCATGGGCAATGTGGTGCAGGCGGGCGAGGGACAGGCTCCGGCGCGCCAGGCGGGCATCCACGGTGGTGTTCCGGCAACAGTTGGAGCAAGCACGATCAACAAGGTCTGCGGGTCGGGTCTCAAAGCCGCGATGATGTCGGCGCAAGCCATCAGGGCAGGCGATGCCGATCTGTTCGTGGCAGGCGGATTTGAGTCCATGAGCCGGGCGCCGTATCTCGTCGCCGGTCGTTCGGGCGAATTGAAGTTCGGCAATCAGGCGCTCACCGACGCGCTGCTCAACGACGGCTTGTGGGATCCGTTCGAGAATTGGGGGATGGGGATGGCAGCCGAGTTCATCGCGGACGAATATGAGGTCACGCGCGAGGCGATGGACCAGTTTGCGCTTCGCTCCCACGAGAAAGCTGTCGCGGCTCAAGAGGCAGGGAGGTTCAACGCTGAGATCGTACCCGTTCAAATTCAGGGACGCAAAGGCGCGGTCACGGAGGTGACGCAGGATGAGGGTCCGCGCAAGGATACGACGCTGGAAGCTTTATCCAAGCTCAAGCCCGCCTTCAAAACAGACGGCAAGGTCACACCCGGCAACGCATCCCAAATGAACGATGGCGGCGCGGCAGTTGTAATTTCATCACGAGGATACGCCGAGAAAAACGGACTCAAACCGATGGCGCGTATTGTGGGATATGCACAGGCGGCGGTCGAACCAAAATATCTGTTCGCCGCGCCCGCGTATGCGATGCCGAAGTTGCTGAAGAAGATCGGATGGACGCTCGCCGATGTGGACCTGATCGAACTCAACGAAGCCTTCGCCGCCCAGGTGCTCGCGGACGGATATGCCCTCGCCGACCAGGGCTGGGATTGGGACAAGGTCAACGTAAACGGCGGCGCGATCGCAATAGGACACCCGCTCGGCGCGAGCGGCGCGCGCGTGCTGACGACGTTGCTGTATGCGCTGAAGGACCGCGGACTGAAGCGCGGCATCGCGTCGTTATGTCTTGGTGGCGGCGAGGCGGTGGCAATGGCGGTGGAGATGGAGTAATTGGTAATTGCTGGTGGTCGAGTAGGGCGAAGCCCATATCGAGACCACCGATTAAGCACAACCATCTTTGTTGCATATTGGTCTCGATACGTCCCGCACGCTTCGACTTCCACTTCGCCTTTACTCAGTGTCCGCTCAGCGCGACAGGCTACTCAACCAACGAGGTACATCAACAATGGACAAACATGAACGCAGTGAAAAGATCGAACTCTACGGGCGCGGCTTCGAAATGCTCGTCGAAGTGCTCAAGGATATCCCGCGCGAGATATGGCAGTTCAAACCGGCGCCGACCGAATGGAGCATCCATGAAGTGATCCTGCATCTGGCGGATTCGGAATCCAATGCGGCGTTGCGCGCGCGGATGTTGATCGTCGAGCCGGGCGGCACGTTGATGGCATATGACCAGGATAAATGGGCGGGTGATTTGAACTACCACGACCACGATCTGCAGGACGCGCTGGATATCACCCGCCTTGCGCGAAAGACCACCTACGAACTGCTCAAGAAACAGCCCGATATTGTCTTTGAGCACATCGTCATGCACCCGGAGTACACGGAGCCTTATACGTTCGACAACTGGCTGGATATCTATTCCGCGCACATCCCGGGTCACATCGAGCAGATCATGAATAACTATAAGATCTGGAAGGATACACAAGCATAGTGTCATTGCGAGGGCGATGCTTTTTTGCCTGAAGCAATCCCCCATTAAGCAGGAGATTGCTTCGGGCTGTGGTTTCGATACGCCCCATGGACTACTCAACCACCAGCCCTCACAACGACAGTATGAAACATGGAGGAGATTATGGCTATAAAAAATATCTTCGTCATCGGCGCAGGGACGATGGGCAACGGCATCGCGCAGGTCGCGGCGACATCGGGCTACCAGGTCACCTGCATGGACGTGATGCCCGCCGCACTGGAGAAGGCCAAAGCGACGATTGCAAAATCCACGGGAAAGCTGCTCGAAAAAGGGACGATCAACGCGGAACAAAAGGCGTCTGCAGATGCAATTCAATATGTGTCGAACATGGATACGATGAAAGAGGCGGACTTCATCATCGAAGCTGCAACAGAAAACCCCGAACTCAAATTCAAGATCTTCAAAGACATGGATGCAAACGCGCGTGAAGGTGTGATTTTGGCAAGCAACACCTCGTCGATTTCGATCACGAAGATCGCCGCACAGACCAGCCGTCCCGAAAGGGTGATCGGGATGCACTTCATGAACCCCGTGCCGCTCATGAAACTGGTCGAAATCATCAAGGGACTCGCCACATCCGATGAGACGTTATCCACTACGCTGGAGTTGTGCAAAGTGATGGGCAAGGAACCCGTCGAAGCGGAGGACTCGCCCGGCTTCATCTCCAATCGCATTTTGTGCCCGATGATCAACGAGGCGATTTTCGCCCTGCAGGAGGGAGTCGGCACAAAGGAAGCCATTGACCAGGTGATGAAGCTCGGCATGAACCACCCGATGGGACCGCTCACCCTCGCAGATCTGATCGGGCTGGACGTGGTGCTGTTCATCATGGAAGTGTTGCACCGCGACCTCGGCGAAGACAAATACCGCCCCGCACCGCTGCTCCGCAAGATGGTGGACGCGGGGTATTTGGGAAGGAAGACGGGGAGAGGGTTCTATACTTATTAGCGATTTAGCTGATAGTTGTTAGCTTTTAGCTTTGCAAGGAGTAAAATAGGCTCAATGACAATTCGTCACCCATCCCAGCCTACATCCAATGATCTAACGAGAAGATTGCCGGAGGCCATTAAAGATCGAAGCCGCCAGTAGATGCTGGCGGCTTTTTGTTCGTGCATCGTCGTTCCAGGGAGTGATTGTCAATATCTCGATTTCTTCGAAAGCAGAAAAAGTCATCCATGTTGGATTGCATACCAATGAGGCGACAAACCTCGCAACGAAATGGAAGGGCATGGAGAAATCAAACTTCCCAGCCCCCACCAGTACACATAAAAGTGTTCAGTTGTGGAACATCTGAACCTGCCTGGGTGGTATCATTTTTGGTACCGGCGTGGTCGCAGGCGCATACTTGATACCGCTATCACAAATTCTCATCACCCAATCCCAATTGGAAATTGAATATCAGCATTTGGGTCATATTTATATACACCAAAAATTTGTTATGAAAATCATGTTGACAACTCTACCTTTTTTTCGTATTCTATAATTAATTGGTTGTCGCCAACCATAATTTTGTTTCCTTCCGGGAAATTGGATCGAGAGGTCCGATGGGGCTAAAATTCTTTCTGCTTGGTCCGCCGCGGGTGACGTGGGATGATTTGGCAGTGGATATTCCGCGACGGCAGGTAAGGGTTCTCCTGTACTATCTGGCATCGTATCCGAATGCCGTTCCTCAAGAACGCCTGCATTATCTATTTTGGAACAATAAATCCGACGCAGAGTGCAGGCGTAATATTTCCCACCTGCTGACGCATGCCCGTTCGAGCCTGCCGGATAAGAACGCTTTGATCGTGAATGATTCATTGGTCATGCTCGATCCACAAAGCATCTGGTGCGATGTGGTGGAGTTTAAAAACCTGATCCATTCATCAAAAGAGGGAAGCCCGGAGATTTTAAAACAGGCAGTTGAGTATTATCGCGGTCCTTTTCTGGATGGGTTGCAACTTTCAGACGAGCCGGAATTCGAAAACTTGATCGAACTGGAACGCTTCAACCTGGAAAGGAATTATCTTAACCTGCTATATAAGTTGATCATAACCGAAAAACAGACGGGGAATTATGAATCAGCGATCGAATACGCTTATCAATACCTGGCAAAGGACAATCTGGCCGAGGGGATCCATCGCCAGTTGATCATGTTGTATGGTCTGACCGGTAACCGCGAACGGGCTTTGAATCAATTCAAGATATGCGAAGAGGTTTTGCACAGCGAACTTCAGGCAGAGCCATCCATGAAGACCCGGCTTGCATATCAGCATGTCCTGGCGGAATCACCATCGACCGCGAACAACATGCTTGTGCAGAAATCGTTGGAGTTGCATCCCGTTAAGCTGGAGCCATTGTTCGTCAATTCAGAAAGCTACAACCAATTTATGAATTTACTGGAGGAAAACGATCGATCTGACCACGGTTATGTTGCCATGCTCTATGGCGAACTAGGCATCGGCAAATCAAGTCTGTTCACAAAAACATTTTCCAGGATCGGCAGAAACAAACTTATCATCCGGGCGCGTTGTGATCCAGCTGTCCGTTCAATCCCCTATTGGCCCATCAAAAACCTTTTAATGAAGGAATTTAAAGCACATCCCTCCACAAGGACAAACGTCCCTGAATTCATCGGCGGGACGCGTATTGCTTCCGGTGTTTCTCAAGGAACTGATGAAAACATCCCGTCGGACATGACATCAAAAGATAAATACTTCACATTGCTCATCAATTCGATTGTGACGCTCGCGGACGAGCCAGGCGGATTGATCTTTTGTATCGAAGATCTGGAATGGGCGGATCCTGAAACATTGGAATTATTTTTGTATTTGAGCCGATACACGCAGACCAAGAAATTATGGCTTTTCGGATCTTACTGTTGCCCGGAAAATAAGCACTTGATCGATTTTCTTCACAAACTGCAGTTCGCGGACGGTTTCTTAGGCAATGTGCAGGTACACGGTGTTGGGGAAAAAGAGATCGAATCCATGGTCAAGTTTGGGATCGGGGGCCGGAAGTTCGATGAAAACTTCATCAGGAGCATGCATCACTTAAGCGGAGGAAATCCCTTTTTCATATCCGAACTTCTGAGATTTATAGCTGAATCTGGAAAATCGATAAAAGAGTTGATGGATGAAAAGGCTTTGGTATTACCGCCAACGGTTTTCAGGACAATCCAGTACAGGTTGAGCCGATTAAGCCAGATCGAGAGACGGGTACTGGAGGTCGCGGCCGCCGTCGGTTTCACATTCAAAGTCGATCAGATCAGTGAATTGTCCGATCTTTCCGTCATGCAGGTCCTTGACGCTTTGGATGAACTCGTCAGCCGCCACTTTTTACTTGTCCAATCTGCTCAGTATCAATTTGCACATGAGCTTGTGCGGCAGACCGTTTTGAATGGTATGAGTCCCGCCCGCAGGCAGTACCTGGAAGAAAACTGTTTAGGGGGATTAGGTTGAAATTCCTGAACTAGGGGGATGAAATCCGATATATCCGGTTTGTAGCCAATTTGTAGCCAGCTTGTAAACACTATTTTTGTAAATTTAATGCGTACGATTTACTCCCATTTTTTCCTTTGTCGTGGGTGACCTGTTGAATTTCTGTACGAATTCCAATTCAGTCAAGTGGCTGGGAGGACATACCCATGACGCCAAATCAAACAAGGAGATAAAACCATGTTCAAAAAGATTCTCGTAATTATGTTGGTCATGAGTCTGATCCTGCCTGTGGGAGTGGTGATGGCAGGGAATGGTCCCGGTGGACCAGGCGGAGGTGGGGGTGGCGGAGGTGATATCCCTGACACCGGAGAGTTATATGGAGATCTGTACGTGATCCTGCGGGATATGAATGGGGTACCAATTCTCGATGCAAATGGATGCATCCAGCCGATCAGCAGTATGGACGGCAGTACCACCCTCCCGGACGGCACTGAAGTGATCGCTTACGCTTATGAACCATTTACACTGGGTACCTACTACGATTCAGAGGGCGTCCTGATCGAATGTGAACTGACTGAGGATATGACGGCCTGGGTGCAGGCGGTGGATTTCGGACGCCTCAATTTGGGTCGCGCCCCGGAGGGAGTGATCGCACACGCGTTCGATGAAGCGATCAACAAGATGAACTCCGCCTCTGCCTTCGACCTGGACCCTGCCGGCCGCATCATGATGTTACTTGATGATGGGTGGTTTACCATCGATGCACCTGCTGAAAATCTAGCGCTCTACATCAAAATGATGATTGATGGTCATTGGATCACCGTCGATACCACGCCTGTCGAACCGGGCGGAAAAGGCGGTGGCAAAGGTGGCGGCGGTGGACCGCCTGAAGGTGATGGTCCATCAACCGAACCACGCCCTGTCTTATCTGATACGGCCATTGGCTTGCTCGCGGCGATTGGCTATGACAACCTTGGGGATGTAAACAACGTTCTCAACAGCCATGATCTCCTGTTGGCAGCATCCCTTCTTGCCGGTGCAGCAGACAAGTCCGGAACAATCACATTGGACAAAGTGGTCTACATCAATTCGATCTACGGGATCAACCAGGTTGGGACGATCGTTGCAGATGGAAACCGCTATTTTGACTTTAGCGGATTTGGCTACTCCCGCAGACTGGCTTATATCGATCGCGGATCACCGGAGTGTGCAACCTTTGGCTCAGCATATGTATGGGTTTTACAGCCTTTTGGTGCGTTGGAAGATTACACCTTTAAGGCTACATGCATGAGTCTTTTGGGATATAACGATCCTGGTTTTCCCGCGGACTACAATGCTGTTCGCTTTGTCGACTTGACGGAAAGTTACACGACAGTGTTCGACGAACTAGGTAACCCACTTTCGTATAATTTTTACGAGAATGTGCGTGCATTCACTCAAGCATCCGACGATGCGTTACAGGCGATTGAATACATCCATAACTACAAGATACCCGAGGTCTTGTACCCGTAGGGATAGCACAAATTGATCTCGAGTTTGCTTTACAGATAAGAATGGGAGAGGCTGGCTTGACTGAATAAAGGTCAGCCTCTCCACAATCACCTCTTCAATAGCAACTCACCAAATCAAGGAGAAAATACAATGGCGAGGAAATTCTTGATACTGGTCTTGTTGATGTCTATCGGTTTTTCCGGAATCACAACCGTCAAGGCCGACGGGCCAGATACAGGATATCGCTGGCAGAATCATGCCAAGCCCTTCGATTTCAGGTTCAACAACTTGATCGACAACCACCAACAGATGCGTTTGATGAAGAATGGTGCACTGCAAGGATTCATTTATATACAGTTCACGGGTGAGTACATTGATGGCATCCCGGTCGCCCGCCGGGCGAATTGTACTGATGCATCCCTGGATTGTCGGGTTGGCTGGGAGGTGATTGGCGTCCCCGTCAGGGAAGCGAAACTGATTCAGCGTGGTCCGCGTTTATGGGAGTTGGATCCAGCATCCCTGCCTGCGGACCCGGAGTTCCTTCACTTCCACTGGACAAAACTTGATGCGTTTGACCCTAATCCTCAAAAACCATGTGGGCTGATAACGAAGGCAGAAAATGAAAACATGTCCTATAATGGCTATTTGTTCAAACGCACAGCTGTGAGCACCTTCTATTGGCTGGGAGGCAATCCAGATAAGGAAGTGGGCAGGCTGGTGACACCCGGCGTTGATCTTCACAGCAATATTAATGGCATATGGTCCGGAGGCGACGGCGATGGGGGTGAAGGGGAAGATCATGAAGAAGGAGATTGCGGCGGTCATGAAACCAGCGGATAAACAACGTACTTGCAGGAAGGTGTCGTGGTCGCATCGTCGCAGGTCACTTTGAGCATTTGCTCGTTAAATCCCCCGTGAGGCTGAGCAAGTTTCATACGGGAAGGTGGCGCATGCCCCTGCAGTTCCATAGCAGGGGCATTTTTATGGAAAAGCCGGAAAGATGAATGAGGAAACAATTGTCCTGGAGCAGTATCTGCAACCTGATACAACCGTCATAAAGTATGAAGTTAATGTATGGATACAAGCGTTCCAAAGTTGCAGGGTTACGGCTATATGGTGAAATCGTGTCGGCAAGGTGAGTTGTATAAAAATCTGGCAGCCTGGCTATGTTGCGCGGTTGACGGTCCTACTGCTGATTATTATCTTTGTCAGCATTGCAGGAATTATGTCACAATGAAAGAAATTGAGACAAGCCCTGCTCCCGGACGGACCGAAGCGACCCTTGTCAGATGGGGCGACCCGGATCGACTGCGCAAAGCCTTCCTTGGATTGTCACCGGAACAAAGGGTGGTTGTTTATCTGAAGATCGTGAAAGGTTTTTCGAATCACGAGGTTGCTGAAGCCCTCTCCAAATCCATTGGTGCGGTGAAAGCGATCCAAAACCGGGGGTTGATGAATCTGCTGCATTTACTGTTTTCCAGATATGAGCATTCGACGGCTTGAAGGCTCGTTTCAAGTCATTACAAACCTCACGATTTAATCCATTCCGGCATCCCCGATGGTCACGCCTCTTCCCGGAAGAAAGCCTGATCCCGCCTCCCAAACGTGACCTTCTTCCTCGTTTTCCCGCATGAATTTCCTCACCCCGTGCCTTTTCCGACATTTCAGCGACAGTATCTGGTAGGCTGAAATTGCGTCATAAAGGATGAAAACAGTGTCTGAAGAGCGGGAACTCCTGCGCCTGGTATCCAGGCTCGATACGAATGCCCTGGCGGATGTCTATGACACGCACAGCCCGGGTATCTATCGGTATGCCATGCGCCTGCTCGGAGACACCTGCCTGGCGGAGGACTGCGTTGCCGAAACCTTTGCGCGTTTCCTGAAATCGCTGCAGGAACGGCGCGGTCCGAGCGACCACCTCCAGGCGTATCTGTACCGCATCGCGCACAACTGGATCGTGGACCTGTATCGGAACAACGAAAAGATCGTCGAGTTGGACGATGCCATTCGGAGCGACTCAGACCTCCCTGAGGAGGAAGCGGCGAAACAGATCCGGCAGAAACAGATCCGCAGGGCGATCCGCAAGCTGACACCCGATCAGCAGAAGGTCATCCTGCTCAAGTATCTGGAAAGTTGGAGCAATGAGGAAGTGGCGCGTTTGTTGAAGAAGCCCGTCGGCGCAGTCAAATCCATTCAGCACCGCGCGTTGAGAAGTTTGCATAAATTACTGGACGAAAGAGTTGACCATGAATGAGCAGATCGAAACAAGGATCAAGGAACGACTCGATGAGATCAAGGCGATTCCGGCGCGGGACCCGAAGGCTGCTGCACGCGGCAGGGCAACCTTCTTGAGCCAGGCAGTATCTGCCAGTGAGTCCCGGCGTCATAGAGGGTGGAATTCAATTTTCAGAAAGGAACAATTTGCCATGAACGCGATACTCTCAATCCTTGTGCTTGCCGGTCTGTTGTTTGGTGGTGGGGCGACCGTGAGCGCGGCACAAGACGATCTGCCCAACCAGCCGCTCTATGCGGTCAAGACCTGGAGCGAGGACCTCAGCCTGCAGTTCCAGAATAATCAGGAGGAGAAGGTCAACCGCCTGATGGAGCTGGCGCAGACCCGTGTGCAGGAAATGGCGAAGCTGAACGAACTGGGCGAGCCTGTTCCCGATCAGGTCAGGCTGCGACTCGAACAGCACATCCAACAGGCGCTGCAGACCTGCACAACCATGGACGATGCCACGCTCGACCGTACGTTATTGCAGTTGCGCGACCGCCTGCAACAACAGGACCGCGATATGGAACGTCTGCAACTCCATACGCAATCACAGGACACCCTGCAACTGTTGACCCAGACCCGCACGATGTTGCGCGAGCGCCTGCGACTGGTGGAGGATGGACTGCTCAACCACGAGATGTTCCGCTACCGAATCCAGACCGGCTTCCGGTATGGACAGGATGAGGAGTTGACCCCGCCTGCGCAAAATCAGAATCAGAATGGACCACAGAACGGTCAGCCCATATTGACCCCCGGTGGACCCAACACACAACCCGGCGGACCGAATCTCGAACCCGGCGGCACCAGCACCGGACCCGGTGAACCGAACGCCGATCCCGGCGGACCGAACACCAGCCCGGGCGGTCCAAACCCGGATGCCGGAGGCAACAACAATGATTCGGGGTCGGGAGCCAATAACAACGATGGAGGCGGAAGCGGCTCAGGTGGAGGCAGCTCGGGAGGCAGCGGCGGACCGAACGATAATGGTTCCGGTGGAAACAAGAATTAAGTGATCACGTTACGGGCTCCCCGTCGAAGGATGACGGGGAGCTTTTTGATTCAGCGACTAATCGTCGTCCCCTCCATCGCCTCCGCCATCTCCATCCGGGTTGTTGCTGTCATGGCAGGCGAGGCAGGTTGCCGTATGCAACGTCTGCGTGTGGCAGTCGCGGCATGAGGCGCCGCCGTGGTTGACCCCGCTTCCGCCCTCGTCCGCGATGCCCGGATGCGGACCGCGATAACGCGCGAACCAATTGTCCGTTGTATGGCAGGAGGCGCAATCCAATCCGAACATTCCAGCATGGAAGACCGGATCAGCATGACAACTCACGCAGGCAGTGGACAAACCGGCAAACTGGGCATTCTGATGACATCGTTCGCATGCCACGCCTATGTGACCGCCCGTCAACGGGAAGTTGCTCAGGTTGTGATCGAATGTGGCATTCTCCCAATCCGTCGGCATGTGGCAGGCGGCGCAGTCCGTGCCGAAACGCCCCTGATGTTCATCGTCCTGCCGATGACAGGAGTAGCAATCCATCGGCGTGCCCTTGTACACGCGGTTTTGATGACACGCCTCACAGGCGACCTCGGCGTGTTCGCCCTCCAGTTTGAAAGCAGAAAGATTGTGATCGAACTTCGCGGGCGACCAGCCGTCTGTTGTGTGGCAGGCGGCGCAGTCCGTGCCGAAGCGCCCTTCATGCGGCTCGTCATTGCGATGACAGGCATGACAATCCTGCGGCGTCGCCTGAAAATCACCCGGCCCGCGCGCATCCGTATGACATCTCACGCACGGAAGCCCGATATGTCCGCCGGTGAGTCTGAACGAAAAATTGTTATGACCGAATTTCGTCACCAGGCTATCCACACCGTCATGACAATCCAGGCACGCCGCACCGAACGAAAGCGTATGCGCCGTCATGAAGCCGGCGTCCATTTGACGATGGCAGGCATCGCAGATATTTGGATCGAATCTGGAAATATCCTCAACGTGACAATCGGAGCAGACGAACGCTTCACGCCCAGCCGTAAGCTGGTGACCGTTTAATGAGAATCCCACCACCTCATGCGGGAACGCCGCGTCGCCCATCTCGGTCAGTTTTGCATCCGGTCCGCGGTGTTCAGGGTGGCAATGACGACAGCCCAGCTCCGGGTTGTCGTGCAGCATCGAGCCGTGCATCGAAGCCACGTCCTTCATCTGCACCGCGATCGCGCCGTGACAATCCACACAGCGGTCCTCCATCCTTGCCGGTTCCCACGGCGCGGTGTGACAGACTTTGCAATTCCCGCCGGTCTCCGCATGCGACGTGACCCCGCCCAGCATCTCTCCGTTTTGCGCATTCAACGGACCCGGGTTATAGAGCAGGCCTCCCCGGGCATAGGCATACCCCGCGATCGCCAGAGCGGTGATGGTCGCGGCGATGAGACCCGTTCCGGATAAACAACCCAAACGATTGCTTCGCATTCTCCCTCCCGCCTTACTTCAAAAAGGTGGCGTAATACAGCGCCGCGACGATGTGGACGAACGCCGAGATGAACAACGCCATGCCGATCGGGATATGGACCGTATGCCACAACGCCAGCAGACGGCGCGCCTGCTTGAGCGCCTCCTGGGAGAGCGTGCCCTCGATCTCGAGCCCGTCCAAAGTCCGCGGGATGCGGGTGAAGATGTAGCGTCCGATAAAGCCGCTGACCACAATGATCATCGTCAGCAGTGTGGTCACGCCCGCGATCCCGTTGAACTTCCAGGAGGTATGCAGCAGGACCATGTACGGACCGACGATCCCGGTGAAGATGTGCAGTTGCAACCACGCCGACATCCTCCCCCACTTCACACTCCGGCTGCGCTTGCGGAGACTGTACAGCGTCTCGGTCATGAGCATGAATATGAAACCGACAATCCCAATGCCGTGCCCGAACAACTCACCGGCGGGCGGGATCTCGCGCGTCAAAAAGATCACAAGACCATACAGACCGGTGATGAGCAGCATTACAACAAAGGCAGCCCAGAGTTCCTTATTGCCACGAAGCATTTCTCCTCCAGGAATGATCGGCGCTAGAGCGTGTTATGAAC
>DIDP01000026.1 GCA_002418205.1 Anaerolineales bacterium UBA5797
GCGGTTTCGCAGGCAACGCGCGAGCGTGGATCCTGCTCGAGGCACGCGTCCAGCACTGCGTCCGAGATCTGATCGCAGAGCTTGTCGGGATGTCCCTCGGTCACGGACTCGGAGGTGAACATCAATTTTTGGGACGTCATAAAAGTGTTGCTCATGGTTTATGTTTCTCCTTGAGAAATAAAATTGCCCCTTCAGACGTGCAGAAAGGGCAATTACATATTCGATGCATGAAGCCCTCTCATCTCCCAGAACATCCGTCTGTCGGAATTGGCACCTTTTCAGTGATTGTCTAATGGTGACGTTTACTGATAGGTTGTCGAGGCATCAACGGGCCGTTCCCTCCGCCTCTCTGGATAAGAGCGCCTTGTGGGGCTATTGAATTGTTTCGGGATAATATCATAGGGGCGGATGAAAGTCAATCATAAATGGCAATGATAACAATATGCATTCGAAGCAATTTCACACACCGGTGATGCTATAATCACCCTGCATGGGAGCGAACATCGAGGTGGTGAATATCGTTTCAAGAAGGTAAAGGACAAGATGCCAGAACAGTTGGGGCGCATACCCAAAGTATTGCTTGTCACAAATCAACAGACCACGGGTCCCCTGTGGGCGTTCAGTTTGCAGCAACAAAAGATCAACGTGGTGCTGGAACCAGTCCCTGCCAATGCGGTCAGGCGCTGGTCGGAGGAATCCCCCGATCTCATCATCATGGATGTAAATCTGGATGAGGGCACAACTCTCGATCTCATCCGCAATTTGCGGGACGAGACGGTCATGCCCATTGTGTTGTTGTTCCCGGCCAGGACGGAGGAGTTCGTCCTGAACGCCTATCAGGCTGGCGTGGATGACGTGTTGCCCAAACCGGTCAGCCCGTCGCTGTTTCGGGCAAAGGTCAAGGTGTGGCTGCGTCATTCGAAAACGCCCGCCGATTCGCTGAGTCCGGTGGGCGCCGGGGGTTTCCAGTTGATCCCCTCGGAGCGGATGTTGATCACCAGGAACGGCAAGCCGCATCCCCTGACAAGCCTCGAACTGCGGCTGTTGTATTATCTAATGAGTGAAGCGGATCAGGTGCTGAGCGCGGAGGATCTGATCCAGCGCGTGTGGGGGTATCGCGGGGAGGTGGACCACACGATGCTCAAGAACGTGGTCTATCGTCTGCGGCGCAAGATCGAAGCCGACCCGGCGCACCCGCGTTATGTTCAGACCGTGACCGGCGTGGGCTACAAGTTCGTCCCGGATTGACAACATGTCGTTGCGACCCTTTTCCTGAGTGCAACGAAGGATCAGGGAAGCAGTCCCCTCTAACAGAAGATTGCTTCGTCCTCGCTTCGCTGCTCCTCGCAATGACATGACTTTCAGACTTCCCCGATGATCGATCGGGGAAGTTTTTTCGCTTCAGACTCCCTGAAAGCTGATCTGCGACCTCAGAGACATTTTCTGCGACCTGACCCTCCCAATTGCGACCCGTTTGCGACCCGCTTTTTGTTACTATCATTTCTGCAAAGCGTCATGACATCGTGCTTGCAGAAATGCAAGCGGAGTTTGTTTTGGCGAAATCTTTTTTATTCACTCTCACTCCCAACCTCTCCCGAACGCTTCGAGCGTTGACCGAAGCCTTTGCAGACCGCGTCCTGCCGTCCTTCCCCGGCTGGCGCGGTCTTATTTTTAACATTTTGACTCCAGTGAGAGTCCATTCCAACCAAAGGAGGTGACCATCGCATAGGCGGGTTTCTTGTTCCACGTTTCGTTCGGTTCAAAATCATCTGTTTTTGTCTCTTTGAAAGGAGAATAGGAAATGAAAGGAAAATTTCTAAATGCGCTTGTAATCGCTTTGGTTCTTTTCCAGGCAGTCGCCCCAATAAGCGTAATGGCATGGGTTGGAACTGACCAGGAGGATTACTCGCCGGGAAGTGTCGTCACAATTAGCGGTGACAACCGCGATGGCGCGGGATACCTCGCGGGCGAGACCGTGCACGTAGATGTGTGGGGACCAAATGGTTACAACGCCGCTTGCGATGCAGTCGCTGATGATAATGGGGCGTGGTCTTGTACAGTGACATTGTGGGATAGCGATCTGGCTATAGGCTTCTACTCATATACTGCTACAGGCCAAACATCTGGCGTCTCGCAAAGTGGAACGTTTACAGACGCACGCAACTGGAACTTGAACTTCGCGGGCGCTGGTACTGGTAAAGTGAATATTTCTGTGTCCAGCGGTACCGTTAACGCGCCGACCTCATGTGGCGGCACCGGCAGTGCGGCAAGTTCACAAACCGTTTCGAGTACATGCTCGCCCAATATCACAACCTCAGACAATGGTGCGACTGTAACCTTCACTGCAGTGGCAGACAGTGGATCAACCTTTGCGGGCTGGAGCGCTGCAAGCGGTCTTAGTTCTTCGACGTGTTCCGGCACGACCAGCCCATGCAGTGCCGTATTGGGGGCAAATGCAAGCCTTACAGCTACGTTCAATCCTGCTGCGGACACCACCCCGCCTGTCATCGGCTACACCCTCACCCCGGCGAGCCCGGATGGAAACAACGGCTGGTATGTTAGCAATGTATCCCTGGTGTGGAGCGTGACCGATCCTGAATCCGCTGTTACAAAGACCGGTTGCGTGGATCAAAACATCACTGCCGACCAGGCTGCGAACACCTATTCGTGTTCAGCATCGAGCGTGGGCGGCTCCGCGGGACCCGTGGACGTCACCATCAAGCGTGATAAAACCGCGCCGGGTGTTTCATGGTCTGGTGGAATCGCAGACGGGGCAACCTTTACCTATGGTTCTGTTCCCGCCGCGCCGACCTGTACTGCCACAGACGCGCTTTCCGGTCCCGCTTCCTGCGATGTCACCGACTATGGCGCTTCGGTGGGTGGTCATACCCTGACTGCCACGGCGTATGACATGGCGGGCAATGTCAAGATCGAAAAGCGCTCCTACACGGTGACCAAGGCTAATGCATCTGTCGTTGTCACTCCATACGATGTGACCTACGATGGCAATCCGCATACCGCCACTGGCATGGCAACCGGCGTCATGGGTGAAGATTTGAGTGGTTTGCTCGACCTAAGCGGAACCACACATACCGATGCCGGTTTCTACGCTGGCGACCCCTGGTCATTCGCAGGGAACGAAAATTATGAAGCCGCCAGCGGCACGGTGGACGACAATATCTCCAAAGCATCCTCCACAGTGACGATCTCCTGCCCGGTAAGCGTGGTCTATAACGGATCAGCGCAGGAGCCCTGCACAGCCACAGTGACCGGCGCGGGCGGGTTGAACCAGGCGGTGGCAGTCACTTACAGCAACAATACTAACGCAGGCACAGCCACAGCCAGCGCCAGTTATGCAGGCGATGGCAATCATGATGCCAGCAGCAACTCCACTACGTTCGAGATCACGAAAGCGGAGGCGGTCTGCACAGTCACTGGCTATACTGGTGTGTATGATGGTAATCCACACGGAGCAAGTGGTTCATGCACTGGTGTAATGGGTGAAACCCTTGCGGGTCTTGATCTGGGCGGTTCCTTCACCAATGTTCCTGGTGGAATCGCTAATTGGGTATTTACCGATGTGACCGGCAACTACAACGACCAGAGCGGCACGGCGGACATTGTGATCACCAAGGCAGATGCGGTTTGTTCGATCACGGGGTACAGCGGCGTGTACGATGCGGCTTATCACGGAGCGAG
>DIDP01000063.1:0-30239 GCA_002418205.1 Anaerolineales bacterium UBA5797
TGTGATCACCAAGGCAGATGCGGCTTGTTCGATCACGGGGTACAGCGGCGTGTATGATGCGGCTTATCACGGAGCGAGCGGATCGTGCTCAGGCGTGGGTGGTGAGGATGCTGGCATACTGAACCTGGGAGCCACCTTCAAGGATGTGCCGGGCGGCACCGCTAACTGGACATTCACCGGTAATGGCAACTACAACGACCAGAGCGGCACGGCGGACATTGTGATCACCAAGGCAGATACGGTTTGTTCGATCACGGGGTACAGCGGCGTGTACGATGCGGCTTATCACGGAGCGAGCGGATCATGCTCAGGTGTGGGTGGTGAGGATGCTGGCGTACTGAACCTGGGAGCCACCTTCAAGGATGTGCCGGGCGGCACCGCCAACTGGACATTCACCGGTAATGGCAACTACAACGATCAGAGTGGCAGTGTGGCGATAACGATCACAAAGCGTCCGATCACGGTGACAGCGGATGCCAAGTCGAAGATTCTAAATGCGCCCGATCCAGCCTTCACTTACCAGATTACGAGTGGAAACCTGGTTGGTAGTGACAGTTTCAGTGGTGGGTTGACCCGTGAGGCAGGCGAAGCAGTCGGTCAATATGATATCCTGCAGGGTACACTAACCGCAGGTAGTAATTACAACCTGACTTATGTGCCTGCCAAACTGACGATTACCTACGCTCCTTTTGGCAGCCTCTGCTACGGCGCTCCGGGTCACTCGATCCTGCAGCCGATCAACTCGGATGGCACGAGCGTCTTCAAGCAGAAGAGCACCGTCCCTGCCAAGTTCCGTGTCTGTGACGCCTATGGCAATTCGATCGGTACTCAGGGTGTTGTGATGAGCTTCAAGTTAGTTCAGATCATCACCGGGACAACACCTGAACCTGTATTTGAGGATGTGGTTTCTACTACACCTGATACCGCCTTCCGCTGGTCGTCCTCCGATCAGCAGTGGATCTTCAATATCAACACGAAGAGCCTCTCACCTGGCAAGACCTATGTCTATCTCATCACGCTCAATGATGGTACGACAATCGAGTTCAAATTTGGTTTGAAATAGGGTGATGCTCTATGGGAAGTGAAGTGTAAAACCTTCCCAGATTAATGTAAAAAGACCTGCGTTCATGAGCGCAGGTCTTTTCTATTTCTTTTTTGTGTCATTGCGAAGCAATCCTCACATACAAATTAAATACTCATGACGAGGTTTTTCATTCAACATGAAACTGCTTCGGGTTTTTTCTCTCCGATACCACGTGTATTACTGAAAATATTCCTCGAAAGTCACATCGAATATTCTCAATACCGCACTGGTCCCTTGCGGTTTGGGGAAGATGAGCGTCAAGGGAAGGATATCTCCCGGTCTGAGTTCCTGCGGCATAACAGGTTCGATCTTCAAAGCAGCAACTTCGGGACCGTTATCAGCGATCAATGCAATATCCTCATCCGTCAGGGTAATGGCGTTTGCGCCTTGATTGGTAAGGTTGATGCGAAACTGGATGGTCTGATCGTCCGGCTGGGTGAAATCCAGAATTTGCAAATCGATTTGGATCGAACTTTCGGATGTGGCTTCCGGTATTTCATTGGATTGGACCACGGGTCGTTCTCCGTGGATGACCAGGGTCGCGGATTCATTCTGCACATACACCGTAACTCCTCCGCTTGACTGGTCGAAAAAACTCGCGTCGTTCGGTTCAATTGTCTCAACAGATGCGACAACATAATCATCCCTACTGCAATCCGCCCAGTTGATGACAATCGGATCGCCGGCTTTCAGCATGGTATTCAAATTCAGATGATCTTTTGTAGGGCTCAAGCCAAAAACGTAATTGATCGTCGTGCCTTCGACCCAAAAAGCTGTATCCTTTTTGTTCTCCGGGATTTTCGGGAGACCGTCCGCTTCACGTGTCACTGAACCAATGCCGAACTTGATCGTGCCAAGTGTTAGAGTCGGTTCAACGCATTGCGGTGTCGGTGCTGGTGTAATGTGGGATTCGAACAGAGACGATTGGCAGGCTGTTGTTGAGATTATGGCAATTACTAATAGTACCCCGGTCTTGAAAGGAATTCTATTCGATCGGCGGTAGTATGGAGATGGTTTCATCATGCCTCCCACTGGATACGGAATCAAATAATGAGTGACACAACCTCAAATATATCACTTCTACTCATCCTCCGCACAGCGAAAACCGATGCGCGGGGAGAAATCGCCGAGGTATTCGCTCGTCCCTTTGATGGCGCTCAGGTCCGAGCCGAGCACGGATGAACGCTTCGACACGCGGATGTTGATCTCCGCGTCGCCCAGGCTGCCGCCGCGCACCACGCGGAAGAAGTTGGAACTGGCGGCAGGTCCGATGGGATTCGCCGCGACGGATATCGAATAATAGGTGGGGCTGTAGAAATCGTTCGTCCATTCCGCCACGTTGCCCGCCATATCCAGCACGCCGAACGGGCTGGCTCCCATCGGATAGGTCCCAACGCGCGAGGTATCCCTGACGATGAAGTTGAAATTGGCGAAGCGGTAATCAGCTTTGTCCTCGCCCCATGGGAACGTGCGCAGGTCGTCGCCGCGCCCGGCGCGCTCCCATTCCGCTTCGGTCGGGAGACGTCTGCCTGCCCACTCGCAATAGGTCTTTGCCTGCACCCACGCCACATACACCACGGGGTAATCCTTGAACTCGGGATCGGTGAAATATTCCTTGCGGCGTTGTGAACCGAAATTCTGCGGAGGCGTGCACGGACCCGTCTGGACGCACAACTGATACATGGCGTTCGTCACTTCGAGCTGGTCCATCCAAAACGCGTCCAGCGTGACATCGTGCGTGGGGACCTCATCCGGCGCGCGGCGCACATCATACCCGCCCATGTGCAGCGTCCCCGCGGGGATCAGGACCTGTGGCATGCCGTCCACGGAGGAGACGCGGAGGTTCGAGGGTTCCTCCGTGGGTGGGATCGTCGGGAGCGTGATTTCAACGGTTGGGATTGTCTCCATCTGTGTGGGAGCCGATGTGGGAACGGCGGTCGGAGCCGGGGTTGAAGTTGATTCCGTTAAAGGAACCTCCGTTCGGCTGCCGCATGCGGCAAGGATCAGGATCAATAAAAGAGCCGGAATGTGTTTTCTCATGAGAGTTCCTGTTAACGCAAAGTGACAATCACCTTTAAGGTGACTGTCACTGGATTATAGTATTTCTATGGCGTTGCGCCAACGAACGACAGGGCATACAGCGCATCCTCATATCCCGGATGGATGGACAGCGCCCTGCGCCAGTTTTCGACCGCGCCGTTCGTATCGCCATTGCGATAGAGCGCCCAGCCGTGCCACAGCCAGGCTTCCTCCGACATATCCGTGCGCTGCAGGGCATAGTATGTCAGGGCGAGCAGGTCTTCCGTGCGGTGGGCGTGGAAGTTGGCGAGGAACGGACCGAACTGATAGCGGAACATGCGCTGAGGAAGTCCGAGTTCGCGCGCTTTGTCGTAGGCGGCATTGGCTTCCTCGTAGCGTTCAAAGTAGACCAGGTTGCTGCCCAGGTTGAACCAGGCAAATGAGTCGCTGGGATCGTTAACGGTGGCGGCCTGGGCGTTGTCCAATGCCATTTGCCGATTCAGGTCCGGGTCCCAGTTGGAGGCGAGCAGTTCCTTGATCCGCTCTTCCTGATCCGGCAGATAAACAACGAGATAGAGATAGTTGAACGGCTTCCATTCCGATTCGAGTTGTTCATAGGGGATGGCTTTATCGGGTCCGCGATAGGTATCCTGCGCGGTGAAGGTTTGGGATGAATCATCGTAGGCGGTCAATAGAAGATAATGCGCCGCCCAGAGATCGTCATCGGGCCAGCCGGTATCATCGGGGTTGAGGGAGGTAGTGCCTTCGACGATGACCGGATATCCCGCGGCGATGAGACGTTTGAGGGTTGCGAGATCGCCGCCCACGCGGTATTCGATGCGCAGCCAGCCCGCATAATTGCGCACCCAGTATGCCATCTCCTCGGGGTTGACGTTGCGGTCGCCGGTGACGGGCTTGATGACATCCGAGATGTCCTTCTGCGAACCGTTCCAGCCGAACATGTGCAGCATCATCGAAAGCGCCGCGGGACCGCAATTGTTCGGGGTCTGTTTTTCATAGGGAGGCGATGCCAGCGCTGCCTGCGGGGGAGGCGGCGCGAGCGTGGGTGTTGGCGGGATCGTGGTGGGGAGTATTTCCGGCGTCGCGGTTGGTGGGACGGTGGGACTCGCCGGGAGGGTCGGTTCCGGCGTGTTCGGGATCGCGGTGGGGACATTGCCCACCGGGTTGAGGATATTCCGCGCGTAGGTCCGTGCAACTTCAAGCCGCCAGGCAACGCGGCTGTTGATGGCGGGGATTTGATAGAGGAGGGCGGCAAGCACGAGCAAGCCGCCGAAAGCCAATACGATGTTTCTTTTCGACATGTGCGGGAGTGTACCAGAGTTGGATAAGTCTAGAATAAATCGGTTTTTTGGGGAATCGATGCGGGCGATTTTGCCCGAATCGATAAGTTCAGTTATGTCCCAGCAATTCCAGTGCCGCCGCAACGGACGGATCGGTCTCGAAATAGAACGTATCCCATTCTGCAAAAGCCTGGATATCGGGGACGATGCCGGTCGCCTCCCAATCATCGTCCGAAAAAGCCGAGTCGAATGTGGACGCGGCGATCCACAACATGGAACCGTCCTCGAAGTTGTAGCCATGCAATACTTCGACGTTCCCCAGGCTGGTCTCGCCTGCGATCTTTGCGCCGCGCACATCCCGCATGAGACCCGCGAAGATCTCGCCGAAGCTGGCGGTATCCTCACTGACCAGCACCACAAGCGGGACGGTCTGTGAGTTTTGGATGGGGTTCGCGTCGATGATCAACGGTTCTGAATTATCCCGACTCACGAAGTCCCCGAGTTTGCCGTCCGTGAAAAATTCAAGGATCGGGTACGCAACCGAACTACTGCCGCCTCCGTTCAGGCGAACGTCCAGAATCAGCCCATCGAGCGGACCGAACTCGTTCAACGCGTTCTCGATCTGTTGTGGAATGGTCTCATCGAAAAAGGTCGGGATGAAGATATAACCGATCTTCGAGCCGTCAGTGGTGGAGACCAGGCGCGCGTCGATGGGCAAGCCTCCCGTGACTTCGGTGCGGACCAGCATCACCTCGCGCGGCGCTTCGCCGGGCGACTGCACGGTCAGCACCACGGCTGTGCACTCGGGTCCGCGCGTGCGGATGCCCTTCTCGGGATCGATGGGCTGTCCATCCACGAGCAGGATGCTGTCGTGGGATTGCAAGCCCCCGTATTCGGCGGGTGAGCCGGGGAAGGTTGTGATCACAACGAGTCGACCGCGCTCGAAATCCACATTGCTGTAGATGCCCACACCCACGAATTCGATCTCGCCTCTCAACTCCGCGTCCGTTCGCTGCACATCCGCGGGCGAAATGAACGAGGAATGCTCATCGCCCAACTCTTCGATCATGCTTTGCATTTCAGTGTAGAACACATCCGTGTCCAGCCCGGCTTCCACTATCCCGCGGTAGCGCGAAACGATCGTCTTCCAATCATGGCCGTTGTAATCCGGGTAGACGTACACTTCCTCCACAATGCGTTCGATCCGATCGAGGATTTGCAGTTGTGTGTTCCGCGATAGATCCGCGTTTTCGAATTTCGGGGTCGGTTGAATGGCAAGATCGGGTGGGATCGTCGCAAGCGGTTTGGCTTCGCATTGCGGCGGAATGTATGCCGGGACAAGCTGGGTCGGCGTCGGCGAGGGGGAGGCGGTGAAGGTGGCTGTCGATGTCGGTTCCGGCGTGGAGGTCGGCGGGACGATCATCTGCGTCACGAAATTGCACGCCATCACCGATACGATCAAAAAGCCATACGCAATCCGTTTTGCCTTCATTGATTCCATTCCTTCACATGCGTCAATAAATCCGCGATCGGTCTCAGTTCCGAAACTGGCACAGCCAGGTTTTTCGTGCGCGTCCGGTCATATTGAAAAACGCGCGACCCCTCCTGGATCGAGTTCGCCTGGCGGTTGAATTCCTCGCGCGTCAGCCAGCCTGCCAGCAAAATATCCATGCCATAGATCCAGATGTTGCCCCAATCCAACGCGCCGATGAGATGCGTCTCCCTGCGCGCCGGGCTGTGGATTCCGATGCGGGCATCCGGCAAAGACTTACTGTGGATGTAGACCAGGGAATGGAATTCGTCCGTGATCTGGACGCGTCGGCGCGGCGGAAGTTCCACCTCCAGCGACCGCATCTCGCGCCCCGCGTCCTGCCCGCCGATTTCGACAAACTGACCCGCCTCCGATTCCGACTTCAACGCCAGCGCCCCGAGCGGAGTCCACTCCGATGGGCGCATCCACGGGTTGGGCATGGCATGCACCAGATAATGCGGCTGTTTTTTATGGATGGCTTTTTGCAGATCCGCCTGTGAGGCGGCGATGATGCCGGACAAGAACGCGAAAAGATAAATGTTCTTTTCCGCGTGTCCCTCCGCGGCGTTCTGGTCGGACGGCACGAGGGCCGGCGCATTCAACACGATGGCCGGGTTGCGTTTCATCTCCGAGATCTGTTCGCGGTACGTGATGAGAAAGGATTTGATGTCGCACCTTCGTCCGCCCAATGCCACATCGTAACGGTCCGGGTCGGTGAACGGCGTCGCACCCTTCACATCGAACGGGACGTTCTGCTCCGCGAGATACCGCCGGAATGCCAGTTCCACCGCCACCCCTGCAACGATCCTCCGCAGACGGTCATATTGGGAACCGCCCATGCGGTTGTACGTGTACGGCAGCGAACGGAGCGCGTAGGCGATCCCGCCTTCGGTCAGGTCACGGGTATAGGGGAGGTGGATGAGGTCAGAGGGGGAGAGCATGGTAAGGATCAGGAATATCCTTTGTATCCTGCGATCGTTTCTTCTTTAAGAAATTGAACGTGGTTATTTTTCGACAAGCAGAGCAGGAAAAAGGGTTTCCCGCTTTTCCCAAATTGGTAATGTGAAGGTGGTATATCCGCCATGCGCCAGGAGCCAGGTAATTTTGAAGGAGCTTCAATGAACCATGTTTTCCGCTCGAACATGTTCATGCACTCCAGCCCGCTTTGGAGAGGCGCCGGTCGATATCGTATGCGGCGCTGATCAACGCCAGGTGGGTGAACGCCTGGGGAAAGTTACCCAGATGCTCGCCGCGCGGACCAGTCTCTTCGGCATACAGACCCAGGTGATTCGAATAGCCCAGCATCTTCTCGAAATACAGCCGTGCCTTCTGTAATTCTCCGGCGCGCGAAAGACATTCCACGAACCAGAAACTGCACATGTTGAAGGTCCCTTCCGGGCCCTCGAGTCCATCGATGGGCGAGTCTTCGATCTTGTAACGATAGACCAGCGTATCATAGACCAGGTCTTTTTCCACCGCCTTCAAATGCGAGAGCCAGCGCCGGTCTGTGGGACTGATGAAACGTACCAACGGCATGAGCAGACTGGAGGCGTCCAAAGCCTTTGAGCCGCGATACTGAACGAACGCGCCCAAGTGGTCATCCCAGAAATTTTCGAAGATATCCTTGTAAATATCATCCCTTGTCTTGCGCCAATGTTCGATTGGCGCCGGGAACGAACGCTTCCCCGCCAGGCGCAGGGCGCGGTCCACCGCCACCCAGCTCATCAAACGCGAATATAGAAAATGACGCAATCCGCCGCGCACCTCCCATATGCCGTTGTCGGGTTGTTCCCAGTTGTCGCACAGCCAGTCGATCAACCGCACAAGATTGTGCCACAGGTCATGTGAGATGGGCTTGCCATATTTGTCATAGAGATAGACCGAGTCCATCAACTCACCGTAGATGTCGAGCTGGAGTTGGTCATGCGCAGCATTCCCAACGCGGACAGGTTTTGAACCTTTATATCCATCCAGACCGGACAGTTCGATCTCCTCCAGGTCGCGGCTTCCATCCATGCCATAGACGGTTTGCAATGTCGCATCGGGTCCCAGTTCGTTGCAGCGTTCCTCGATCCATTGCATGAAGGCCGCGGCTTCCTCCGTGTATCCCAGACGGATGAAGGCATAGATCGTAAAGGACGCGTCACGGATCCAGGTGAAGCGATAGTCCCAGTTGCGTTCGCCGCCGATCCGTTCCGGCAATCCAAATGTGGACGCCGCCAGGATGGGTCCGTGATACCACGAGGTGAGCAGTTTGAGGATGAGCGCCGAGCGATTGACCATTTCGCGCCAGCGTCCCTTGTAATTGGATTGACCGACCCAGCCGCGCCAGAAATTGACCGTATCCTTGAACGCCCTGGAGACATAATCTGGATCCGACGAATCTTTGACAGACTCTCTGGCGTTCTCCAGAACGAAGGAGGCTGATTCGCCGTCCCTGAGCGTGAACTCTCCAACCGCCGCGCCGGCCTCCTCGTGCAGAGGCACGCTTGAGCGTAGTCGCAGAACCGTCCCATCGTCGCCGTTGGAGGTGAAGATCGCTTCCCCGTCGTTGATCTCGATCTTGTGCGTGGCGCGGGCATAATCGAAAGCCGGTTTGCACACTACGCGATATTTGATCTCGCCGCGGATGGTCTTGGCGCGGCGGATCAGGTTGTGCGCCTGGACGGTGGTCTCGACCGGCATGAAGTCGGAAATTTCAGCCACGCCTTTATCCGAGAGGAAGCGTGAAAGCAGGACATTGGTATCTGGAATGTAAAGTTGTTTTTGATAGGCGTCATGGAGAACCGGCGCCAGTGAAAAATATCCACCCTTTTCATGATCGAGAATTTTCAGGAAGATCGAGGGTGAATCGGCTCTGGGAAAGCACATGTAATCCACGGAACCGTCCATGCCGACCAGGGCAACCGTATGCAGATCGCCGATCACGCCGTAATTCTCAATGGGTTGATAATCCATAAATAAATCTCCTTATGTTTTTGCCCCTTGCGCTTGATCTATTCTAGCAGTAAATAAAACCTGACAGGTTATTCTTTTCTGAACTGCAGGCAATAATGATGGAAGGTGTTGCTCACCCACGCGGAGCCTAGCCCGAATGGGGAGAGGCGCTGATTATCCTGAAGCCAGATCTTTTCGTCCTTCAAGGTGTAGGTCCTGCCGAGTTCGCGGGCAATGTCCCACGCCAGCGGATAGATCTTCCCGCCTTTTTTCACGTTCTTGACGATGATGGTGAGATAGGCTTTCTCACGCAGTAAAGGTTTCAAGCCTTTATAGATATCCACCAGTTTTTCCAGAAAGGCCTCGTAATCCTCCACGTTTCCCAGATCGTTCGGGTCATCCGAATAATGGACGTCCAGATCGGTAGAGGATCGGCGCTTCTTTTGCGTCTCTGCACCTCTGGCATGCAGCATGTCCCAATAGGGAGGGGAGGTCAAGACATAATCGATAAGCGGTACTTGGTAAGTGGAAATTTGGGCGGCGTCGCCATTGATGATGAGAGATTGGAGATTGGAGACCGGGTCGCCTAAAGCAACGCGTTCTGCTTCAATAATATCATGCGCGATCTGTGCGTATTTGGGGTTCAACTCGATGCCGTAACTGTTCCGTCCCGCGCGCAAGGCTGCGACCAGAGTCGAACCGGTCCCTGCCATGGGGTCGAGGACGGTCTCGCCCTGCCTGGTGAAGAACTCGATGAATTCCTGCGCCATCGTCTCAGGGAACTTGGCAGGATGCACCAGCACCCCTTTTTTGCGCGGCGGCGGGTTATGGATGAACCAGGATTTCTGGAACTTCAACCATTCCTTGTTGGTGAGATTGTTGAGTTTGTTTTTTGGCATAACCTATCTCGTCAATGCGAGCCATTAGGCGAAGCAATCCCCAACATCGTAAAGGAGATTGCTTCGTCGGGCATTGCCCTCCTCGCAATGACATTACGGCGTCGGCGTGCTCGTCGGTGGGACATAATCCACATCATACACGGTTAAATCCGAAAACGTAACGCTGACGGGCGTATCTCCCGCGGCGCGGGCGAATACACCCAATGAGCCGCTGGAAAAACTTGCATCCGTCACACTGAACTGATACCGATCATTGAGGAAGAGACGCATCTCACTGCCCGCCGCCCAGATCCCAATGCGGACCTCTCCCGGCGCGCCCGAGGGCGCGTCTCCGCTTGGGATGGGTTCCTGGATGACAAGCTTCACACCGGAAGTAATACGGTCCACATACAACATGCGGTTGCAGGAAAGCGCGAAACGATAGAAATATGTCCCGGTGGCGCGGACGATGAGTCCATAAGTATCGTCGCCGCGGCACAGGCTGGGATGGGCAGTGATCTCCGCGTAGAAATCACTGAGGTTCGTGCCGCGGTTCATGCTCACCAGATATACGCCCGGTTGGGCGGCGAGGGTCAGACGGTTGCGGCTGACGGCGGCGCTGCCCTGATCGGATATGGCGGTATCCCAATCTGAGCCAGCGGAGAAATCGTCGCTCAGAATCCGTGACCCGATGCCGGTTTTCATTTCGGGTGTGGGGGTGTAGGTGGGGAAAGCCAGCAGCGTGGGCGTGGCTGATGGGGGGAACCAGACGATGGTCGGAGTCGGAGGCGCTGTGTCGGTGGGGACGGGGGCCGCGGTGGGCGGAGTCGAATCCAGGGGCAGGCAGGCGCTCAGGAGCAGGAATCCACAGAGGAGGAAAGAGGGAACAAAACGTCGCATGAAGTGGTGACAATCTTCGTGAAGGATTTCTCGCAAGGTGTTGTACAATAAGTCACATCATTTTAACATAAGGAGACTCTATGACCGAAAAACTTGTGCTGGTGACCGGTGCATGTGGTGAAATTGGTCAGGCTCTGGTGCAAGGTTTGGCAAAACAGGGCGGCTATAAGATCGTGACGGCGGATCTGGCTCCGTTACCCGACAGCATCAAATCCATGTCTGCGGAGCACGCGCAGGGGGACCTGGTTTACAAGATCAAGACGTTCTATGATTATGATTTCGACGTGATCTTCCATCTGGCGGCATCGCTTTCCTCGAAGGCGGAGGTGGCGAGCGAGGAGGCGCACCGCATCAATGTGGAAGGCACGATGCAGTTGTTGATGATGGCGGCGTATCGTTCGGAGAAATATCACAAGTCGGTGAAGTTCCTGTTCCCCAGTTCGATCGCTGCGTATGGCATGTCGAACCTGGAGGAAAAGAAGGCGAAGGGCGCGGTCAAAGAGGATGCTTGTAACACACCGCACACCATGTATGGGTGCAACAAACTTTATTGTGAAAAGCTGGGGATGTATTACAGCAAATACTACGGGCAGAAACATCTGGATGAGAACCCGCCTCACATGCTGGACTTTCGGGCGATCCGGTTCCCGGGCTTGATCTCAGCCTTTACCCTGCCCAGCGCCGGGACGAGCGATTATGGCCCCGAGATGCTGCACGCCGCGGCACAGGGCAAGCCGTACGCCTGTTTCGTGCGCGAGGATACGATGATCTCGTTCATGGCGATGCCCGATGCGATCAAGTCCCTGTTGATGCTGGTGGATGTGCCGCCCGAACAGTTGCATCACAATGTGTATAACATCGCCGCGTTCGCGATCACGGCGGGCGAGTTCCGTGACCGGGCGCTGAAGGCGTTCCCCGGCGCGCAGATCACGTTCGAGCCGAACCCGCGCCGGCAGGGGATTGTCGATTCGTGGCCCGAGGATGTGGACGATACGCTTGCCCGCGACGAATGGGGCTGGTCGCCCGATTACGATGCGGACAAATTCTTCGATGAGTATTTCCTGCCGGAGATACGGAAGAGATACGGAAGATAACATGCAGGGACGGGCAGGCGCCCGTCCCTGCATGTGTATCCCTGATATAATCCCCGCCGATGAAAAAACAGATCGTCTTCCCTGGTTTATTTGTGCTTCTGTTGCTGTTCGCCGGCATGGCGCTTACCGCGAACGGTGCGAGCGCCGCGCCGGATTTGCAGGGATTCGTTACCTCCACGCCCGGACCGGATGGTCGCATCATTTACATCGTGGTGGAGGGCGACAACTGCGGGCAGGTCGCGCTTCTGCACGGTATCACCGTCCCGCAATTGCGCCAGTTCAATACACGCCTCGACCAGGACTGTACCCTCACCGTCGGGCAGCAACTTGTTGTCGGTCTTGTCCCGCAGGCTGCTCCGCCCACCGTCGGGATCCCCACGCCCACGCTTCCCGCTGTCACGCCCACGCCGTTCACTGGGACCACCGAGGTCTGCGTTCTGTTGTTCGATGACTTGAACGGCGATGCGCTTCGTCAGGAGACCGAATTCGGCATCGAAGGCGGCGCGGTCAGCCTCACGAACCTGAACGGCTCCTATTCCCAGACGTTGAATACCACCTCGGCAGTTGACCCCGATCTGGTGGAGCCGATCCGCTCGTGCTTCGAGGATGTGCCGCAGGGCGAATACAACGTCAGCATGGCGGTGCCGGACGGCTACAACCCGACCATGTCATTGAGTTATACCTTCACGGTCAAAGCCGGTGACCGCGCCTCCATTGACTTTGGCGCACAGTCCAAGACGGCAACGCTGGGTGAACCGACCGAACCCACCGAAACCAACCGTTCGCCGTTCCTCGGCATTTTCGGCATTCTGCTTTTGCTCGGCGGCATCGGGCTGGGATACTTCGCCTATCGAGCCAACCAGCCAAAAAACAGGCTCAAGGGCAGTCCGTTGACAAAGCGATAAAAAACGAAGAGACCACCGATCGGTGGTCTTCTTCTTTAACATTGTTCTTCGCGCTGAAAATTCATCCCATCGGGTGACGCATTCTTTGTCCGCCGATCAGATGCAGGTGGAGATGAAAGACCGTCTGCCCGCCATCGATGCCGGTGTTCGTGATGAGGCGATAGCCGCCCTGATCGATCCCCTCCTCCTTTGCGATCCTGCGCGCGACCGTAAACAGGTGACCGATCAACGGCTCATCCTGCGCTTGGAGTTTGTTCACCGATTCGATATGCCTGTTCGGCACGATCAGGATATGGGTCGGCGCGACCGGGTGGATGTCGCGGAACGCGGTGGCCTGCTCGTCGCGATAGACGATCGTGGCGCTGGCTTCATTGGTGGCGATCTTGCAGAAGATGCATGAATTGGTCATGGTGGATCTCATCCTTGAATAGCGGGCGAAGAGATGGATTAAATAAGCCTTAAGCGTTGATCGATGATGTGCTAAACCGCAATTTTAACCTCATATTGGAGTAACGTTAGAAATATCTTACCTCCCCGCGTAGTCCTTGCAAATAACGATATAATGCAGTCGTAAAGGAAAACGAATGAACGAAACAGCACTCACCTGGTTAATATTCATCCTTGCCTTTGGAGGCATGGTCATCATTCACGAGTTTGGGCACTTCATTGCCGCCCGTCTCGTAAAAGTGGAAGTGGAGGAATTTGGCATCGGTCTGCCCACGCCGGGCGCGATCACCATGTTCACCTGGCAGGGCACGCGCTTTACCCTCAACTGGCTGCCGCTTGGCGGATTTGTCCGCCCCAAGGGCGAGAACGATCCGAACATCGAAGGCGGGCTTGCCGCCGCCGCCCCGTGGAAGCGTCTGGTCGTACTTACTGCGGGTCCGTTGATGAATCTGATCACCGCGGTCCTGATCTTCGGCTTCATGCTGACGCGCGTGGGCATACCCGTCCCTGCGGAATTGATGGTCAGCGACATCGTCCCGGGTTCCCCGGCGGAAGCTGCGGGATTGCAGAGCGGTGACATTCTTCTCTCCGGCCGCGGGCTGGAGATCCACGGCTATGAGGATCTGCGGACTGTCCTGGATTCCAGGGCGAGCGTCCCGACCCCGTTCCTCATCGACCGGAACGGCAAACAGATGGAATTGACCGTGACCCCGACCGTGAGCGAAGACCAGCGCGTCATCATCGGCATTTATTTCGATGAGCTTTATGTCCACCAGCCTGCCACTTCACCATTGCAGGTTCTGCAGGTCAGCACGCGCTATACGTACAACAGCATCCGCTTCCTGATCTCATTGCCGGCGCAATGGATCCGGGGTGCGCTCCCCGCCGAGCAGGGACGTCTCGTCGGTCTCAAAGGCATCTACGATATTCTGGGGCAAAGCATCGAACGCGATCTGAACGCCAGCAGCGCGCCGCCGCCCTCCGCGCAGGAGCCGACAGCCAATCCGTTCAGCACGATGTGGACGCTCAGCATCATCGCCTCATTATCCATCAGCCTTGGCGTCTTCAACCTCTTCCCGTTCCCTGCCCTCGATGGCGGACGCATCATCTTCGTCATCCCTGAGTTGCTCTTCCGCCGCCGCGTGCCGCATCAATTCGAAAATCTCGTCCACGGGCTTGGCATGGCATTTCTGCTCGCAGTGATGATCTATGTCAACGTGATGGAATTCGTCAATCCAGTACAGATCAATCTGCCATAATGAACGAACAGACCACCTCCTTTCAAACCGTTTTGGATTCCCTGCTCGAACCGGGCAGGGATTTTCCGCGCCGCTATCTGCAACAGTTCTCGGATATCGGTCCCCTCGAACTCAAGACCCTCCTGGACGTCTGGCCTCGCGTCAATCCAAGCCGGAAGCTGTCCCTGTTGAATGGGCTTGAGTCATTGGCTGACAGCGATACCCTCGTCTCGTTCGACGATTTTGCGCGCGCCATCCTCAACGATCCCGAAGCGTCCGTGCGGATCCATGCCCTGCGCCTGCTCGACGAGTGCGAAGATGAAAAACTGATCCCCGTATTCCTCGATCTCCTGAAGAACGACCCCGATGTCAACGTGCGTGCGGAGGCGGCAGCCGCCCTCAACCTGTTCGTGGACCTTGGCGAACTGGAGGAGATCTCCGAGGAAGCCTACGGGGAGGTCCATGCAGTTTTATTGGAATCAGCCAGAGGGGCGAAGGAGACGCGCATCCGTCGTCTCGCGTTGGAATCCCTCGGTTATTCGTCACATCCCGAAGTGGCCGCCTTGATCGAATCCGCATTCGAGGAGGAGCACAACGATTGGAAGACCAGCGCGTTGGTGGCGATGGGCCGCTCTGCCGATGACCGTTGGGAGGACCGTGTGCTGCGTTCGATGCTCGATGAGGACGACAAGATCCGCAGAGCCGCGGTGCAAAGCGCGGGGTCGCTGGCGTTGAAATCGGCGCGCCTGCCGTTGCTGCGGATGCTTGACGGCGAGGAGAACGATGAGGTGATGAGCGCGGCGATCTGGTCGCTCTCGCAGATCGGCGGCGAGGATGTGCAGATCTATCTGGAGAGCCTGCTCGACCAGGCGGAGGATGAGGAACTGGTCGCGTTCCTCGAAGAGGCGCTCGATAACCTGGCATTCACCGAAGACCTCGACCGCTTCGAGTTGATGTCCTTCGACCCGGACGAACTCACCGAATTGAAGGAACTCGATGACGAAGAGAATGACAGGTAACATGGTGGGCGCTTGAAACCCGTTCATTGAAATATCAGAATACGATCACGGAGAAGTTATAATCTCCGTGATTTTTGTGTAACGACAGGTCAGCATGTCCTTTTCCGTATTACTCTCCACTTTTGCGAATAACATCCTCCCGATCATTTTGCTCGGAAGCGCCGGTTTCGCGCTCGGCAAGGTGCTGCATGTGGAGGCGCGCACCCTGGGGCGCGTGGTCTTCTATATTTTCAGTCCCGTATTGATCTTTGATTTGTTGATCAACAGCCAGGTGAAATTGAGTGAAGCGGCTGTCGTGATCGGCTTTACGGTTTCCATTGTTCTGCTCATGGGCGTGCTTGCCTTCCTGCTGGGATATTTTCTGAAACTGGAACGTTCCGCGTTGACCGCCATCATCATTACGACGATGTTCGCCAATACCGGCAACTACGGACTGCCGCTGGTTTCCTTTGCCTTCGGTGAGAATGCCCTGCCGTATGCCGGTGTGTATTTTGTGACCACAACCTTCATGTTTTACACGTTGGGGGTCCTCATTGCTTCATTGGGACACATGAACTTCAAGGAGGCGGCGCTCGGTCTGCTGAGGATCCCGACCATGTACGCGGTACTGCTGGCGATCCTGATCAACACCTTCGACGTGCAGATCCCCATGTCCGTGGACCGCGCTGTGCAACTCGCCGCGGACGGGACCATTCCGTTGATGCTCGTCCTGCTAGGCGTGCAATTGACGAAGGTCGAGATTTCGAGCAACCTGCGCGCCTTGCAATTGAGCGTGGGATTGAGGATGTTGATCGCTCCGGCGCTGGCATTGTTGTTGACCGCGCTCTTTGGGATTCAAGGGCTTGCCCGTCAGGGGAGCGTGACCCAGGCATCCATGCCGAGCATGGTCAGCGCGACGGTGCTGGCAACCGAATACCAACTGGACGCGAAACTGGTCACTGCCATTGTGTTCATCAGCACTTTGATCAGCCCGTTGACGTTGACTCCCCTGCTTGTGTTCCTCGGACGTTGAGATGAAACACGTGCCCCGTTCGTTCCTCCTTGTTCTCGTTGCCGCGTCAGTTTTATTTAACGCGCGGCAGGCACAGGCCCAGTCCGGGATCGAGATGGAGCTTTCCGCCTCGTATGTGTTTGGGGAGCAGATCACTTTCGTCGCACAGATCCGATCCCCGATCCAGATTCAGAGTGCTTCCATCGTCATCGTCGATGAAGCGCAGGGCATCACGCACGTCCAACCGGTCGCGTTCGATGCCGCGGGCAGGTCCGAATATCGTTTCGACGTGCGGCAGAATTCCGTGCACCCTTTTGCAAATGTCGTCTGGCGTTATGATCTGACCATGCCAGGCGGCAATGTGGTGCAAAGCCCGTCGGGGGCGATTCGATACATCGACGACCGCTTCACCTGGCAGACGCTCGAAGCGGATGCGCTTCGCGTTCATTGGTACGAAGGCGGCGATGAGTTCGGCCGCGCTGCGTTGAACGCCGGGCAGGCGGGTTTGCGAAGCATCGGCGAAATCATCCCGCTCGATTCATCGAAGCCTGTGGATGTTTACATCTATGCCAATGCCGGTGACCTGCGCGCCACGTTGTATGATTCACAGGAGAACTGGGTGGCGGGTCATGCGGATTCGGCGGCGGGTATCATCATGGTCATGGTCGAGCCGAACTCGAATTACGGCATCACCATGGAGCAGCGCATTCCGCACGAACTCATGCACGTGATGTTGTATCGGCAGATCGGCGCGGGCTACAGGAACATCCCTGCCTGGTTGAAGGAGGGTATCGCAGTCCTCGCGGAAGTCTATCCCAACCCCGATTACAACATCTTCCTGACGGATGCCAGCGCGCGGGATGCGTTGATCCCGATCCGGGACCTGTGCGCCTCCTTCTCCCCGCAAATTGATTCCGCCTTTCTGGCATATTCCGAAGCCCGGTCCTTTACCAGTTATCTGCGCGGCTTATACGGTTCGGACGGATTGCTGGACCTCGCCAGAGCCTATGCCTCCGGTGTGGATTGCGAGCGCGGACCCGAGCGCGTCTTTGGTATCTCGCTTGCCAAACTGGAAATGGACTGGCGCAGGTCGGTGTTGGGACAGAATTCCGTATGGTCGGGCATTGAAGGTCTTGTCCCGTATTTTGCATTGTTGTGTCTGGTTGTGGCTGTCCCGTTTATCGGGATCATCAGAGCCATGCGCTTGAAAGGAGACTCACATGGATCGAAACCCTTTGCGAGATGAAGTTGTCCGGGCGCACGTCTGGGTGAAGGGACGCGTGCAGGGAGTGGGGTTCCGCGCGCATGTGGAGTACGCCGCGCGGATGGTTGGCCAAGTCACCGGCTGGGTGCGAAACGTTGGCTATGATACGGTGGAAGCGGTCGCAGAGGGGGAGCGCGGGAAAGTGGAACAGTTTATCGAAATGATGAAGCAGGGCCCGAGCATGTCGCGGGTGGATGAGTCAACGGTGGAGTGGGAGGATGTCACAGGCGAGTTTCGCGAGTTCGGGGTGAGGCGGAGTATGTAGAACCTGTTTGGAAAGGAGCCAATATGTTGATCGATACATTGGCGGAAAATCCCTGGCTGGTGGCGGTGACATGGGGAGTGTTGAGCATCTTTGATTTTACGGCAACGATGGTCTACTCGAAAGCCTACCGGGAATTCTTGAGTGTCAACATCACTTATGAAGGGGGCATGGAGATGAACCCGGTCTTCGAGAAGGATGTTCAGCAATTAAGATGGTTCAGTCCGCGCTATTTCGTTTCGATGCTGGTCGTTGCTTTGCTCATCGCGCTTGCAGGGATTTGGTTCCCGACTGTGTGGTTCGAGATGCTGGCTGGGGCGGCGTTACTGTTGGTCCTCATCACGGATTTGCGTCATATCGAAAACCTGGGCATAGTCTGGTTTTTGATATCCAATCCCAATAGCTTCAAGGGAAAGATCGAGCAGAGTTATGCCCTTTCACAACGGCGGGTCGCGGTTGGGACATTCAATATCGGCATGCTTTATTTGATTGTTTTCTTTTTGGTCGGACGCGTTTTCTTCATCGGTGGTGCGGTGATTTGTGTGTTGTTTGCAATCAGACACTTACTGTTGTCGAGCAGAAAGCTTCGAAAGACTTCTTAAGCAAACCGTTGAGTAGGCGTCCAGCGAGTACCTGTTGGATAACAAAGCACCTTTCCAGATGCCCCTCTACGAACCGGGTGTGCCCGTTTCCTTAGCACCCGATTCTCCAGTCAGTCTTAATTCACCTTGATTGAGAACAATATCTATGAATTTGTGATTTTGGGCCATCCGGCTAACTCTCCATTCAAAAGATATTTTACCCACCGGCCTAACCTTGCGTTGTAGCTGGCTTTCCCAGTTCCCCTGATGAGGTGTGACTGCCACGACAACTATTGAGGCTCCATGACACTATGGCTTACGTCACATAGGTCATCCTGTATTCCGCGCATCGAATGGACGTAATAGGTTACCGTAGGTACTCTGTTCATTTCCTTTCCACCATTCATTTTGAGGTGGATTTGCAAGAAGAGTTGCAGCAATACGTCTGGGAGTTATTGCTGCCATGCGAGGTACGGGTTTCAGCCAGTTTGCCTATAGAGGAACGGTTTCCACTTCGGAAACTGGAGTCCAGACAATTCAGTCTTTACCTTAGTAACCAGCCGTAGCGAAATCGTCTTAAAAGTCTAAGGCCTTTCTCAATTCACTTTACCTGGATGCTTTGCTCTGTCTTCCCTTTCGGTCTGACCTTACCAGGTTCGACTCTTAATTCTTTCACCTGGCTCTGCTTGACAGGGAATCCCCTGGTCGTTCAACAGCGCACCCAAGCCTCTTTCCTTTAACAAAACCCAACATTCCTGACCGATGACCAGATGTGAAGGATGTACAAAGCGCCTTGCCGATATTAAAGCAAAGTGCCTGTTTTACTACCAAAACCCTACCAAAACCCTGCTTGACATCGCTTCTTGCGTACAGTAGAATACGCTTCGCCTTATTTTTGGGCCTGTAGCGCAGTTGGGAGCGCGCCTCAATCGCACTGAGGAGGTCAGGGGTTCGAATCCCCTCAGGTCCACTGTTCAGTGAAAGGTTATCAGCAATCACTGGACACCTTAAAAACTGATAACTGAAATCCGGGCCCATAGCGCAGTTGGGAGCGCGTCTCAATGGCATTGAGAAGGTCGGGGGTTCGAATCCCCCTGGGTCCACTTTTCGAGAAGAGCGATTGTCATCAACGAGGCGGTCGCTCTTGTGCTATAATGAAAAGACATAGTTAAAGGTCAGGACAGGAGTAGTAGGTTGTCCCGTCAGCGAGAAGGGAGAGCGAGGTGGAAGCCCTTCACCGGCATCGAACGGGAGTGCCATTGTAAGACCGAACTCGCCTGTCACCCTGAGCAGAGGGCTTTCGCCTGAAGTCGAAGGGGACTGTGCTGGTGAACGGAAGTAGTCAGCGCCGGGAAAGCCCGTTATAGCGATCAGAGAGCGTTTGAAAGTTGGAAGGTTGAACGTTGAAGGATGATAACCTGCAACTTGTGACCTTCAAACCTTCAACCGAATCCGGGTGGTACCGCGGAGGAATCCTTCGTCCCTGATGTGGATGAAGGGTTTTTTGTTTTCTGTGATTTGTCATTGCGAGGGTGAAGCCCGGAGCAATGACACAAGAAAGGAGGCACAAATGAACGAGAGAATGAAATTTAAGTTCGAGGTGGTGCCCTGCCTCCTCGTCCAAAGCGCCTTCCAGCCGCGATCGCGCACACCGGCGATGCGAATCGCCAATGTCGCGCGCCTCCTTCAATGGATCATTTCCCTGAACTACAGCGGCGTTCAGCCAGCCTGACACCTTGAACCTGGAGCATGAAATTTGAAACTTATAAACATGAGGTAAGAATGTCTGCCGTAAAGGAAACCAAAACAACAAACGGGACGGTTGCGAAGAAATCGTCCTCAAAAGGGAAGAAACCCGCGAATGTTAAGAAAACAGCGGTCAAAACTTCGTCGCAGAAGGCAAGAAAGGCAGCCAGCAATACAGCAGCCAGGGCGATCATGACCGCGCCTGCAAAATCCATCATGCCTGTGGAGAAGAAACAGTCCGCCATTCAGGCAGTAAAGGAAGTGAAACCTGTGAAGGAAGAGACCAGAAAAGATATATCCTACAATCCCAAAGCCATCGAGCATAAATGGCAGGAAAAATGGGAAGCGGACAAGTTGTACCGGTCCGTGATCGATGAGAGCAAGCCAAAACACTACGCGCTGACGATGCTGCCGTATCCAAGCGGTGACCTGCATATCGGTCACTGGTATGCGATGACCCCGTCCGATGCGCGTGCCCGTTTCATGCGCATGCGCGGCTACAACGTGTTGTTCCCGATGGGGTTCGACGCGTTCGGTCTGCCCGCGGAGAATGCCGCCATCAAGGAGGGCATTCATCCGATGAAGCGCACATACGAGAACATCGAGCGTATGCGCAAACAAATGAAGACCATGGGCGCGATGTTCGATTGGGAGCGCGAGGCGGTTTCATCCGACCCGGAATATTACAAGTGGACCGAGTGGTTCTTCATCCAGCTATATAAAGCCGGGCTGGCATACCGCAAATTGTCCGCAGTGGATTGGTGCCCGAAGGATAACACCACGCTGGCACGTGAACAGGTGATCGGTGAGGACCGCCGCTGTGAGCGCTGTGGGACGCCCGTCGTCAAAAAGGAACTGGAACAATGGTTTTTCCGCGCGACAAAATATGCGGACGAACTGTTGAACTTCGACGGACTGGATTGGCCCGAGCGCGTCAAGACCCTGCAGACCAACTGGATCAACCGCAGTGAAGGCGCCTCGGTGATCTTTAAAACCGAATCAGGTGACGAAATCGAGATCTTTACCACCCGCCCCGATACGCTGTGGGGCGCGACCTTCATGGTCTTCTCGCCCGAACATCCACTGGTTGACAAGGTCACCACACCTGAGAACAAAGCCGCGGTCGAAGCCTACCAGGCGCAGGCTGCGCGTCAATCGGACATCGAGCGCGAAGCCGTGGACAAGGAAAAGACGGGCGTCTTCACAGGCGGGTATGCCATCAATCCCGTCAACAACGAGCGCATCCCGATCTGGGTCGCGGATTACGTGTTGATGTCCTACGGCACCGGCGCGATCATGGCTGTCCCTGCACACGACGAGCGCGACTTCGCATTTGCCAAAAAGTATGGTCTGCCCATCGTCGAGGTGATCAGGCCCGAGGGTCAGGAGGAAGCGGGCGAATTGCAGGAGGCATATATCGGTGAAGGCGTCATGGTCAACTCCGGTCCGTTCAACGGCACGAAGGTCAACACCGAAAAAGGACGCAAGAATCCCGGCATCAGCGCGGTCATCGACTGGCTGGAGGAAAAGGGCATCGGCAAAGAGTCGGTCAACTATCGTTACCGCGACTGGCTGATCTCGCGTCAACGTTATTGGGGCGCGCCCATCCCCATGATCCATTGTGATGTGCATGGGTGGAATCCCGTGCCGGAGGATCAATTGCCGGTGATGTTGCCCGAAGATGTGGAATGGAAACCGACGGGCGAGTCGCCTTTGAAATTGCACCCGACATGGAAGAACACCACCTGTCCTGTATGCGGCGAACCTGCCACGCGCGAGACCGATACGATGGACACCTTCATGTGTTCGTCGTGGTATCACCTGCGTTATCTGAGCCCGCATTACGATAAGGGTCCGTTCGACGAAGCCGAATACAACTATTGGATGCCGGTTGATACCTACACCGGCGGCATCGAACATGCGACCATGCATCTGTTATATACGCGCTTCTTCCATAAGGCATTGCGCGATGCAGGCATCGTTGAAGGCAACGAGCCGATGATGCAGTTACGCAATCAGGGCATGGTGCTGGGCGAAGACAACGAGAAGATGTCGAAGAGCCGCGGCAATGTCATTGCGCCGGACGTGTTGGTGGACCGGTACGGTGCCGACACTGTCCGCGCCTACATCATGTTCTTCGCACGTTGGGAGATGGGCGCGCCCTGGGATTCACAGGGCATCGAAGGATCGGCGCGTTGGATTCGCCGCATCTGGGTTCTGTTCACAGACCCTTCGACCACCGCTCAGGACGCGTCAGACTCATCCGGGTCTGCCTCCGCTGAAGTGAAACGGACTCTGCGCCGAAAAGCCCATCAGACCCTGCGCAAGGTGACTCATGACTTCGAGAACTTCGAATTCAACACCATCGTCTCATCGTTAATGGAACTGCTCAACGAGATGTACAAGGCGCGTGAAGCGGGAGCAGTTGGAAGTCCCGAATGGAACGAGGCCCAGGATATTTACCTGCGCATGCTGGCGCCTGTTGCACCGCACATCGCCGAGGAGTTGTGGACGAATCATCTGGGCAAACCATACTCGATCCACCAGCAACAGTGGCCCAAGTTCGATGAGGAGGCCGCGAAGGAGGATGTGATCGAGTTGCCGGTGCAGATCAATGGCAAGGTGCGCGACCGCATCACGGTCCCGGCTGAAGCGGGTGAGGAGGAGATCAAAGCCGCGGCGCTGGCAAGCGAGACCGTCCGAAAGTATCTGGATGGGAAGGAACCGAAGAAGGTGATCGTGGCGCACAAGCGCCTGGTGAGCATCGTCATCTAAACCCTGAACGCGCCGGTCATCGAACCGTGCATTTCGGCGGTGGGCTTTCCGATTGGAGAGTCCACCGCTTTTTTGATTTGTGCCTCCTACCGCGGTACTAAAAATTCCGCCCATTTTTGTCATCGCAATCAAATTGCAATCTCCCGGCAACTTTCCTGTAACGTCACAAGGTAAGGGCGAGTCATACAATGGAATGGAATTAATTTTCCAATTCTGTTGAAACTCATGACACTTTCTACGCGGGAAATAAAAGTATATGGAGTTGTTGTGGGCAGCGCCAATCAATTCTTGTTTTGATTGTATTTTGATAAACCAAACCAATTTCATAAGGAGAGTGAACCCATGAAGTTCAAACGTCTAACCCAGATCATTATCGTCCTTGTCCTTACGCTGAGCACGATGGGGAGCGCACCTGCCCTGACAGACACGAATTCGCCTGCCGCCCCTTTGGAACCAATGGTGATCAATCGTAATTTGAACTATTGGGATGCAACGTATATCGGCTTTGTGAGTTCCAGCATATTCGAGAAATGGCACTTTGATTTCACCCAGACCGAAAACTTCGTGCTGACCGTTTCGCCGCTGACCGGAGACCTGGTGCCTCTGCTCATCCTGCTCGATGCGAATAACGCTGAGCTTGCCCGCGGCACAGGCACGTTGACCAGCAGTCAGCCGGCTGGAAGTTATTCCGTTCAAGTCCAGCCGGAATCAGGCAGCGGTTTCTATGTGCTTACGATCCGTCAGGTTACCGTGGTTGGTCCTTCCGTAACGACAACGGTCAGCCCGGCGGGTGTCAATGTGGGGGAGACTGCTCTTGCAACCGTCACCTTGAACAATGTTCCTGCCGAGGGTTATACCAGCGCCGAATTCACCTGTACCTATGATGCCAACCTGGTGGAGGTGGGCAATATCGTGGTCACCAGTCTCTTTGGCGCGGATTCCGCCGTAGCGATCAGCGGACCGGCGAACGGCAGTTTCATTGTGGCGATTGCGGGCAGCAACGGCAGCAAAGCCACCACCAGCGGAGCCGCATTCACCTTCGATGTCACCGGATTGCAGGCGGGACAAACCCCCATCGAATGCACGGCGCGCGTCTCGAAGGGTGATAACGTTTTGACTTCGCTCCAATCCACCGGCACCAGCCTCACGGTCGCTGGAGAAACGCCCACTACGACCCCCAGCAATACGCCGGAGCCGACGGTCACCAACACGCCGGATGGGTCTGCCACCCCAGTCGAAACATCCACACCGGTGGAGACATCCACGCCGGTGGAAACATCCACTCCTATTGAAACCTCCACACCGGTGGAAACATCCACGCCGGTGGAATCGCCCACACCCACATTTACCTCCACGCCGATCGATACACCAACGGCCACTGCAACACCTCTGCCAGATGGAACCCTTACCGGCCAGGTACTCGCGGGCAAGCCGGTAACCGTCAGCCTGTATGACGCGAGCGACATGCTTGTGACGTCTGTGGCTGCCAACGTGGATGGGACGTTCAGCCTTACGGCTCCAGCCGGGACCTATAGCGTGGTCGCCACAGCCAGCGGCTTCCTCAGTGCCCAGGGCTCTGCCGTGTTGACCGGCGGCTCGACCAGCACAATGCCGACCTTCAGCCTGCCTGCAGGTGATATCGACGGCAACGATGTGATCGATCAATTCGATGCGCTCACGATCGGGATCAACTACAACGCGTCCAGTCCTGCCGCCGCAGATCTGAACAACGATGGCACCATCAACGTGCTCGATCTGGAACTCCTGGCGCAGAACTATCGCAAGACCGGTCCGGTTCTCTGGGAATGACCTCACCTTTTGAATTGTCGGGGCGCACGATTTCGTGCGCCCCGGTCCCCTGGAGTTGCTTATGAGATCTTTTATCGCGTGGTCGATGGCATTTGTGCTGGCGTTCGCTTTTGCGGGAAATGTAAATGCTCAAACCTCTGACAGTATCTGGCTGACCGCCGGTACTACTGCCTTTAAGACCGGAGAGAATGTAACGGTCACGGTCAATGCCGTTTCGACAACACCCATTCAGGGATTCACATTTCAGATCCGCTACGACCCGGCATGCTTGAAACCCGTCAATGCCTCCAGCCCGGTTGCCGGGATGAACGGACTGCCATTGCCTCAGCTCTCCGGCCTGGTGGACGGTTCGTATGCCAGCACCACACCACAGACTGTGAACGGGGTATTGGCTGAGGTGCGGTTTGTGACGTTGAAGGGATGCCAGACCAATCTGAACCTGGAGTCCGCGGCGCTTGCCATCCGCACTACGGAGGGATTTGCCGCGCCGCTGGCAGGTGTTGCGATCGGCGAGAGGAACATTGCCCTGAACATAGATAAGGAGGCAGGCATCGCTCAACCTCCGCAGCAGGAATCAGGATCGGTCCTTTCACTCGCCCCGCCTCCTGTTGCTGAAAGAGGATTCCCCGGTTGGGCGGTTGGCATTCTTGTGGTGTTGTTGGTTGCCGGGATGTTGCTGGGCGCGTTCCTCTGGCTTCGGACAAGGAATGCAATCTCCGCGGCTCCCATGGATTCGGCGTTGCCGCGCGGGGCCGCCCTGCATATGAAACACGGTCCCTACGCCGGGAAGAGTTTTGTCCTTAACAAACTGCCCATCATGATCGGACGCGACCCGCAGAACGACATCTGCCTCAATGATCCGCACATCATCCCGCAGCATGCCAGGATCTTCGAGACCAGCAACGGGTATTACCTGATGGACCTGGGCGGCGAGACCTACGTCAACGGGCAGATGGTGAGGAGAAATTCCACGTTCCTGAAGCCCGGCGATGTGGTGCGCCTGGGCAAGAGCGCCCTGTTCGTGTTCGGACCGTCTTGATCGGCGGGCGGATGTCCCAGTGTGGAAACCTGCCTAAGAAAACGGAATCAGACGTCCCCGTGGAAGGAAGCGAGGAGCGTTATCCATGAAAACCAAATATTTGTTTCGGACGATCAGTCTGTTGGTGTTGATGCTCTCGATCGTCCCGGTTATCCAGCCTGCCTCCGCGGCGGCTTCCCCTCCTCCGGCGGATATGTTCCAGCTGCCATGGGATCAGGGGATTGCGTGGGTGGCGATCGACGGGATCGATAACGGCACCAAGCGTCCGCTGACCAGTTCGCACAACTACTCTGTGGGCGGGGCGATCGATTTTGCTCCGCATAACAATATGAAGACCGGGGAGGATACGAGCAATTTTTGGGTGGCAGCCGCGGCATCGGGGAAGGTCGTTGAGATATCGGGCTGTCATATGAAAATCGCCCACGATGGCGGCTGGATCACGGAATATCAATTCCTTGGCAATATCAAGGTGAAGCTGGGCGACACGGTTGAACGCAACCAACGCCTGGGAATCATCGCCGACGGGATCAGGCAGAAGTATTGTCCCGGCTATGTGGAACCGAACGTACCGCATGTGCATTTCATGCTGCGCCCCACGTTGATCGGCGCGACGTTTGCGGGTTGGCAGGTCAAATACAATTCGGGGTCGAACATCACGACATTTACGAAGGACGGCACGACGGTTGGATTGTACAAGCCGCTTCTAAACACGATGGGAGGATCCTCCACTTCTTCCCCCACGCCCACCATGACAACATCTCCGTCCACGGCAACACCGACCGCGCCATCCGGCCCGTATGTATCCACGAGCCTCAACCTGCCGGGTATTGACATCGGTGGTTCGGCGTTGGCGACCGTCCGTTTGAACAATGTGCCTGTCGAAGGATATACGAGCGCAGAGTTCACCTGTACGTACAATGCGAGTCTTGTTGAAGCGGGCAATATTGCCATTGCCGATCTATTCGGTGCCGACCCGGCAACCGCGATCAGCGGCCCACAAAATGGAAGTTTCATCGTTGCGATCGCAGGCAGTAATGCCAACCGCGCCACCACGAGCGGGATCGTATTCACCTTTGATGTGAAAGGCTTGCAGGCAGGGCAGACCGCGCTCGAGTGTACGGCGCGGGTCTCGCAGGGAAATAACGTCCTCTCACAAATCCCCTCGGTCGGGACCAGTCTCGCGGTCTTTGGACCGGTTTCGCCCACACCTACGATCACACAATCTCCTGCACCGCTCACTCCAACCATTCCGCCTTCGATATGCGATCTGGCTGAATTCATTGCGGACATAAACGTACCGCCCGGGACAGCGATGCTTCCCGGTCAACAGTTCACAAAGACGTGGCGATTAAAGAATGTCGGCACGTGCGATTGGACGACCTCTTATCAGATCGTATTCGTCAGCGGCGCGATCATGAGTGCCCCCACTCCCCTCGCATTTCCGATGAATGTCGCGCCGGGTCAGACCATCGACGTATCGATCAACATGACCGCGCCCTATGATGCCGGCTTGCATCGCGGGTATTGGATGTTCAGAAATGCAAATGGCGCCTTGTTTGGCATTGGTCCACAGGTGAACGAACCCTGGTTTGTGGAGATCAACGTCAGCGGTCCCACGGTCACGCCCGCGCCGCCGACCAATTCACCCACCCCGACGATTACGATGACCACAACGCCGCCCGCCGGTGAATGGCTTGCCTTTACCAATCTGACCTATGGCTTTGAGTTCAAATATCCGCCGCAGGGCGTCATCGCGGAGGGACGGAACGACAACTTTGCTCGCATCGATCTGCCTTTCGTGCAGGGCACGAATCTGCGCGAAAAATATTTGGAGGTCATTGCCCGGGAGAACGTAAATCTTTGCCAGAGCCCGCTGGCGACCACTTCCATGCTCGAATCATCCGAGACGGTGGTCGTTAACGGCATCACATTCCTGAAGCAGACCGGCCAGGATGGCGGGGCAGGTCACCTGCATCAATGGGTCGCCTATTCCACGGCACGAGGGAACGCCTGCGTGAGTCTGGATTTCATCCTGCATTCGCTCAACCCCGGTAATTTCCCCACTCCGCCGCCTGTCTTCGATTACGCGGCTGAATCGGCTGTCTTCGGTCAGATCGTTTCCACTTATGCCTGGCTGGCGCAGTCACCCACAGCCACGCCCACGTTCACGACCACGCCGGTCCCATCAGCCACATCTGCTCCCGACGAATATGGCATCGTTGACGGTCGTGTGATCGCCGGGAAGCCGGTCACGGTCAGTTTTCTGGATGCTAACAACGCGCCGGTCGGATCGGTCGGCGCGAACCCCGACGGGACATTCGGATTCTCGCTTCTCCCCGGGACCTATACTGCCCTCGCCTCTGCGGACGGTTTTCTCGGCGCCCAGGGTTCTGTCACGGTGACCGCTGGAAACACTGCAACGATGCCAACCATCGAACTGCCTGCCGGCGATATCGACAGCAACAATGTGATCGATCAATTCGACGCGCTTACGATCGGGATCAATTACAACGCCTCAACCCCTGCCGCCGCGGACTTGAACAACGATGGAGTTATCAACGTGCTCGATCTTGAACTGCTTGCATCGAACTATCGCAAAACCGGTCCGGTTGTCTGGCAATAGGCAGGCTGTCCACTGGAGTGGAAAGCCCTTGAAGACCGGGAACCTTCAAGGGCTTTTCGATTCTTTTCGGTGTCTTCTGATCTGTATAAAACGAAAAAAATCATCTTGCCCGCTTCGCGATCCATCATTGTAAAAGAGTGCTTCAGTAGTATACTGAGGCTCTGCCGATTTTTAAAAATTATCCGTTCCTTGAATGATCCTCGACTTTAGCGGTTGTTTTATCGGAGGTGATCAAATGGGTCCCAAGAATGAAAAGAAGGATGGCGGCAAAAAAAGCAGGGACGGCATGGGGAAAAAACGTCAGGGCGGCACTTCGACCTTGATCACTCCGAAGCCGGTCGTCAAAACGATCGATTTCCCAATCCTTCAATTTCCAAGGTCGGTTTCCAAATCATCCCAGTCAGCGGGTATCGTCATCAAGAAGTGGTGCATCGAGAACAGGGTTCCGGTTGGCAGATCGAACAATGCTGTCCCGGTCTTCTTCCTGAACGTGGGAAATGTTGTTGAAATCAGGCAGCAGAACATCCGCGTCCCCGGGGATGATAATCGCTGGACCGAGATCGTTTACATCCATAACGAATTTTCGAAGGAAAAAAAGAAGTGGGTCGCTTCGACGATCACTGGCTGGGTCAACGAACTGTACCTCGATCCCTATTATGAAAAATATTCCAATGACGAGGTGAAGATCCTTCATCCGACCGAGGATCCCACCGATGCACGCCAGTACATGATCTGGGATGGCGATGTCAGATACAACATGTGCGGGGAACTCTGTGTTGCCCATATCATCAAAAAGGATATTGATCCGAAGTCCACCCTCGAATCCGTGCTCCAGAAATGGAAGGACTCTCCGAACAAGGGCTCATTCTCCTATACCCCACGGACAATTAAATTTGGGACAAACGCCCCGCATCTGAAGGATATTCTTGAGTTATATCCCGCCTATAATGGGTTGATTGACGGGGAGCCAATCCTTGCGTTTAGAGACGGATTGAAAGCTGGGGTCCTGAGTTGGGAAGGTATGAAGGATCGCCTCAACACGCACTATTTGGTCGCCCTCGTAGTAATCGACAAAACCGGGACGCTGATCCCGAGAGACAAGGACGGCGTTCAGCATTGGGTGCTGGTTGAAAAGGTCACACGCAATGGGAACCGGGTGGAACTCTACAACCCGTTCCCGAACCGGCTTCAGGAATATTCCTTCAATGAGTTTGCATCTTCATGCCGGGTGAGCCTGTCCGGTTTGTGGGTCAAACGGAAGAGACCATTGAGATCCGGTGCCGATGGCGCCGCGCAGGAACGTCCTTTCGAAGTTACGCTGGACGTTCCCAAGCCACCGCATTATCAGGCGCAGCAATACATCGACCGGGAGGGCGGAAAGAAGACCCAGTTGTGCGGTGAATTCAGTGTTGCCTACGTGCTGGGCAAATCCCTCGACTCGACGTCATCCCGTTGGAGAAAGAATCAGCCTGAGTTGATGGATATGTTGACGATCCTGAAAGCTTATGGCTCTCTGAGCGGGGACGGCACGCAGCGCAAGCCCTTTACGATTGGGGCAGTCCTGGATTGCTGGCGTGAGACGCAGCCTCAGCTTTATAAACATCATGTTGTGGAAAACAGACCAACGGGAACACGTGAACTGATTTCCATATTACGAGCGTATGGATATAACAACCCCGAAGACTTTGTGGGTTTTCAGGCAGGGTTGATGGACACAGCCACACGAAAGGTCCTGCCCTCCCCGGGTAGGATGGCGAAAATGCTAAAGACACATTACCTGATCGCCGGCGTTGGCA
>DIDP01000063.1:30294-87800 GCA_002418205.1 Anaerolineales bacterium UBA5797
CATCGATGGGACGACGGGCAGACTCAAAAGCGGCAGGGCTGTCAGGCACTGGGTCGTCGTCGAACGCATGCTCCCGATCGGCAGGCACTACCAGACCAGGCATTTCGGCGGCAACGGCGGATGGGTCGAACTCTATAACCCGTTCACGAATATCCTCGAGGAATATTCCTATCTCGAATTTACCAACTCGATGAGCGAGAGTGGCGCATGGGATGGGTTGTGGGTCAAGCGGCAGATCCAACCGTTGTTCAAGCCGCAACAGGCTTTGTTCCCAACGGCTGAGGGGCGCAAGGGCAGGGTCGGCAACGCGGGAAAGAAGGATGCCGTCCCAAAGTGGAACGAAGAAAAACTGCGCGCGTTGATCGAAAAAAAACTACGGAATGGCAAAGCCCCGGAACGTGTCCTCAACGAACTTTCACGGGCTGGGACCGGCTGGAGCATGGAAGAGATCGCAAGCCGCATCCCCAATATAAAGAAACCGGATTCGGCGCAAACGGACGACCTCGAGGCACTCACAGAGCATGTCTGCAAGAACCTGGGAATCGATTCCATCCCGCCGGAAGTTGGCGAATGGCTCAGGACACAGTCCGGAGGAAATCTGTCTCTCGCAGCGGATCTGGCTTCCATTTTGCGCAATACCGGTGTGCTGTCTGTTGAGAATAAAAAAGGTGGTTTCACTGAGACGGTTATGCCACTGTTACAGGATGCAAATCCAGTCACAGACGTGATCGCCTCGGCATTCGTTGCACGAGCGCGGGATGCCATCAGGGTCATTCAGGCGGGACTGGCTGAAGAGCAGAAAAAGGCTATCGAAGAATCAACAAAGAAAAAGTCGGATGATGAAGCGGAGACCGTCATCCCAAAAACGAAATTGCAGATCTTCAGAGTACGCAAGTATGGCGACCCGATCATGATCGAGCAGGCAGGCGCCGACTTCAATACCAAGGCGGTGTCATCGAATTTTGGGGTGATCCCGTTGTATTGCCCGGAGGATGAAACCTGGAGCGCCATTGCCAAACATGTCAAGTTGAACCGCTCCGATGTCGACGAGTTGCGCAAGTTGCAGGTGCCTGACCAGTTCACCGTGAACCAGAAGATGAACTGGCTGATCTATTCGGGTGAGGGCACCCGTCCGATGTGGACGGGCGATGAAAATGTTGATTGGAAGAGGGCGAAAGAAGTGCGGGCTGGCGCCATGGCATATGCCGGACAACTCGTGACAGTGGATGGCGATGTGGAATTCTTCACCCGCCTGCGCGGTGACGATCCTGCAAAGATCAGAGTACCGATGAAGCGCATCGTTTGTTTCCGCAGGTCTGATTGGGGCAAGACCCATGCCACGCATCCATATCTGGTCGTCAAGGCAACCGCTGTGCGGGGCGACAACGTTTACAACGATAAGCCGCGCGGCGTGATCTATTCACCCGTGATGTTCGACCCGCGCGATTTTCCTTTCGCCGGCGGCAAACGGGTGCAGGCATTCTACATCCCCACAGCCTGGCTGGAACCTGTGGATCCCAGCGAGATTCACATTCCATGACCCATCCCTGATGCAGTTCCCGCAACGACATCTCTCCAGCACTGACAAATTCCTGCTCACCGGACTGGGTTGTGGGATGTTCCTCGCCTGCCTGATGGCGGGATATTTCATTTATGTTGTCCAAAGCCTGCGGGGAACGGATCAACCCTCCCCGACGATTGATCCGGTTTTATTCAGCGATCCCACCTCCACGCCTGAGCCATTTCTCCAACCCTCCAATACAGCCCTGCCCACGGTCATCCCAACCCTCGCCGGGACGTTCCTCCCGACTCCGGTCCCATCGCCCATCCCCGGCTTTTTCAGCAATGACCCTCCTGCCGGAAAAATTGCCTTCACCTGTTATGTCAAACAGATCGACCAGATCTGCGTGATGAACGCCGACGGCACGAACCGCAGACAGTTGACGGATTTCAGCGCCACTGCCTTTTACCCGTCCGTTTCGCCCGATGGCGGGACGGTTTACTTTTCCTCGCGGCAGAGCGGAAGGTTCGAGATCTATTCCATCCCGATCAATGGCGGTGGTTTGGAGAAGTTGACGAATGATATCGGCAGTCTTTATGGACCGGAACTTTCGCCGGATGACGAGTGGATCGTCTTTGCGAATCAGGGCAGCGGACTGTGGCTGATGCGCCCCGACGGCAAAAATCCGCACCCGATCACGGACCGCGATGATATCGATCCCACCTGGTCGCCGGATGGTTCGCAGATCGCGTTTGCGTCTTCGCGGGCGGGAGACAGACAATTGTTCGTGATGAACACCGATGGTTCGAACATCCGGCAGGTGACAGATTTGGATCACATGGGCGGACGCAGCGCCTGGTCGCCCGATGGGACGCGGCTCGCCTTTTATCGCGGTCCGGCTGGCGACCATAATATCTACATCATCAATACAGATGGGACCGGATTGGTGCAACTCACGAACGGCGGCGATAACCTTGGACCCTCGTGGTCGCCGGATGGAGATTGGATCGCGTTCACATCGTATCGTGACGGCAACAACGAGATCTATATCATACACCCCGATGGCACCGGCTTGACCCGCCTGACGAATAATTCCATTTCTGATTGGCAGCCGCGCTGGGGGAGATGATCGATGCCGAATTTATGGTGTCGGGACCGCGGTTGCAGTTCCGGGCAGGAAATCGAGCGTGGGCACGGGCGGAGGGGTGACCTGGAATCCCTCCTTGTCGGTGAACGTGAAGTAGGTCACCTGTCCCGGATAAATATCCACCCAATATTGCACATCCTTTTCCATGTAGTTGATCGTGATCTTGTACAAACCTGCCGGCAGGTCGCTTAACACCATGTTCTCCTGGTAATACGGATCGGGGTTGACCGCGCCCTGGGCGTAAGTGATCACTCTCCGCAGCGGCACCCCCGAGGGCATCGGGCGCACCTCCACGGGGTAGTTGTTCAATAGTTTATTTTCATCGTCAGTCAGCCTGCCCACCAGCACACCCCAGCCTTGCGGCGGGGCGGTCCATAACTCGGGGTTATACGTGCTGTAGAACGTATTGGCTCCCCAGCGCACTTCGAAATGTAAATGCGGTCCCGTGGTCGCGCCGGTCGCGCCGACCAGACCGATCACGTCACCGGTTTGGACGTGCTGTCCGATCACCGCGATGACCTCACTCATGTGGGCATAGATCGTATAGAGCGGTTTGTCCTTGTAGCCGAAATCATGCTTGATGACCACCGCCTGCCCGTAGGGATCGCTGGTGTTGCCCTCGGCTCCCGAATACAAACCCCAGCCTGCCGAGACCACCGTGCCGGGTCCGGCGGCAAGGATCTGCGCGCCTTCCGCGGCGTCGATGTCCACGCCGGTGTGGACGATGTTCGGTGCGAAGAACGTGCCGCCATAACGGTATTCCGCCAAGGGCCAGTTGACGTTGTCCGCGGCGATGGGTCGAGCGAAGTAAAAATGATCGTAAGCGGAAACAGCCCACGGCACGGGATAAAGAGGCGGACGCCATCCCGAAACGGGTTCTGCGCCTGGAGTCGGGAGGACGAATCGGAACGGTTCGATGGTCGGACGCGGCGTCGGTTCAAACCCAGCCGGAACCTGGGTTGCCGTTTCACCGGCGATCACCGCCGTTGGTGTGGGTCCCGTTTCCCCGGCGGATGAACAGGAGGAGGCGAGGAGGAGCCCCATGGTCAATATCAAATGAGGGGCAAAGCGGTGGAGAAGCGAACTCCTCCTCGGATGGGAAATTGCTTTGGGCTGTTGCCCTCGCAATGACAGGGACAAATTCATCATGGGATGACTGTCGGCGGGGTGGGAGTGGATAGTGGTGTGTTCGATGGTGTCGGTGAATCGAGCGGCGTGGGACTGATGCTCGGCGTGCCGGTGGGACGCGGGGTGCGCGTGGGCAGCGGCGTGGAGGTGGGGAGGGGGGTGCGCGTTGGCGTGAGCGTGGGCGGCAACAAACGGGTCGGCGTGACGAGCACATCCGGCGGATAGAGTTGCAGCATGGCAGTGTACCAATCGAGACCCTCGGTCAACGCGAATTCCGTGAAGCGCGCCCCGCGATAATAAGTGCGCCAGTTTGGCAGGGCAGGCAGGCGCTCCCATCCGTATTGCAAAGCAAGCGAAGTGACATCCACCCAGTAACCCGGCGGCACATCGCTGTAGGTGCCACCCTGTTCGTACACCTGCGGATCGAGGTTATAGCGGGCGCGCAGATCCCAGGGCTGGTCGCGCAATGGCTCGCCAAGCGAGCCATCCTGCAATTGGGCGCGCAGGTATAAACGCCAGTAGGTCTGCGAACCGAAATCCTCGCGCACGGCAACCATCCAGCCGGCGTTGGTCATCAGCGAGTTGATCGCGAAGGCGCGCCCGGTGTAAAGCCAGTCGTCACCGAAACCGGGATCGAGCGATGAAGTGATCGGTACGAAGGCATTCTCAAGACTCGCCAGCGCATCCCAGCCCACCTCCTGCTGGACGCGGCCGCGCAGGGCGTCGAAAGCTTCGTCCGCCAGATCGTGCAGTTGCGGATGAGGCGCCTGCACATCTTTCAAATCCACCAGTGACCATCTGCCCACGGCGCCTTCCGTGATCGGGTCTGCGACCGCCGCCCAAAGCGGAGCGGGCGTCAATTCGGCGGCGCGCTGAAAACTCTCAGACAGGGAACCGGGCATGACGAGGTTCGCCCAGATCAGTCCGTGCAGCGGACCGGGGAAGGGCGTGAGCGGTTGAAGGAGATTCCCATCGAGGGCATAGGTTGTGATGTAAGTCGAGTTCGGCGCAGGGACGGTGGTGACGATCTGGTCGCCGAAGGAATTCCAGGCGGGCCAGTTCCCATCGCCAAGCCATTGGGCGGGGAAGTTCTGATCTGCATTCCAAATGTAAATGCCGCTGCGTCCGATGCTTTGGGAGGAGGAAGCCCAGGCGAGGCGACTCCCATCAGGCGACCAGACGGGATGCGACTCGGATGCAAGCGGCGTGTTGCTCAAATTACGGAAGCGGCCTTCGTCGGTGCGGTCGAGGTCGGCAAGGAACACTTCACCGTTCGAGATGAAGGCGATCTGCCTTCCACCCGGCGCCCAGGCAGGCGAATGATCGGCGGCGGGCGAGTTCGTCAGCCGCACCTCACCGTTGAGCGGATCATCCGCGGACCCGATGGCGATCTCGAGGTTTTCGTCACGATAAGCCTCGTAAGCGATGAACGCTCCATCGGGCGACCAGGTGGGCGCGCCCTCATATTCGGGCGTATCGGTGAGTTGGGTTGTCTCGCCGCTGGTGAGGTCCAGCAGATACAGGTCCCAATGGCCGAGGCGGTTGGAGGCAAAAGCGATCTTCTCACCGTCCGGGCTGGGCGCGGGTGTGATGTCATCCCAATCGCCGGCGGTCAGACGCGTGAGCGGCATCGCTTCGGGGATGTAGGCAAAGAGGTGGGCGTAGCCATCCTCCTCAAAGGACAGGATGACAAGCTCCTCCGCGTTCCTCGGGACAACGGGATTGAACTCTTCGGTGGCTGTGGGTTCGGGTGTATCTTCGGGCGCGGACGTTGGTGTGATCTGCTGGGAGCATCCCAGGATGGAAATCCCGAGGATGACGAGGATCAGGATCAGCGCGGGGAGGCGGAAAAATGATTTAGGCATGGATCAAGCCGATCAAGCGGAATCAGCTTCACCCCGGACCGAACCGGATGAAGTCGAATCTTGAGGCGGCTCCACATCGAATGTATAAGTCTGCGGCTCCGCCGAGGGTCCGTCCGGGTAGAAAAGTTTCGCCTCCAGGGTGAAGGGATTCTTCGGCTCGCCGCGGATGTGCAGTGTGAACTCGATCTTCCAACCCATCGGCTCGACGATGTTCGTGGATGCGACCTCCTCGCCATTGCCGTTGTTGAGCAGCACGTCGATGTGCGGTCGCTTTTGGAACGGCGTCATTTCGATGTTGACGTGCAGGCGGCGTCCATCGGGATACGGCTGCGCCGAGAGGACGGTGATGCGCGTTTCCTCGGGCGTGGTGCGTTCGAGATTGTCTTCGGGAAAAAAGAAATCCATGGTCATGGGTGAATTCTCATTTGGGCAATCAGATCAGCAGGTAATTATTCATCAAACAGGAAGGTTGCTTCAGAGTACAGCCTGACGCCTTTCTTCTTCACGCGCTGACCGACCCACTGATCGAGGTATTCCTGTTTATATTCGATGGGCTTCGCGCTCGAAAGTTCGTGCAGCGGATAGTTCAAATGCAGCGCCCGCGGCGAGACCGTGAAGCGCGTGATGCCGGTGGGCAGCAGGATGTTCTGCCCGGCAAGTTTGAGCACGGTCCTGATCTTGAAATGTGGAAAGACCACCAGCGCCGTCAGGTCGGGATAGATCTTTTTGAACGGGTCGATCAATGTCTGGCTGGTGCGGTCGAGCGAGGCGCGGGTTTTATACGTGTTCACGATCTGGTGCAGTGTCTGGATGTGCACGGCAAGATCGCTCGGCGTCTCCTCCAGCAGATAAAGTTTGCCATCAGACAGACGTACATGCACCGGCACATATTTCGGCGCGTCGAGCGATTTCTGCGTATTCACCCTCACGAGTTTGATACCCTTGATCTTTCGCATGTTGCTGATCAGCGTATTATGACTCATCCCCCAGACAATGTGATTCCAGGTCTGCAGGTTCACATGCGGGTTGCCCGCCTCCACCACCTGCGCCACGATGTGCGGGAACTCCATCTCGCGCAGCGATGTCACCCGGTTGGCGCCATCGAGCACCATGTAACGGTCCGTGCCGTCGTTCAGCGGCATCACGATCGGCGGGTTGCGGATGATGCCCTGGGCGCGCAACTTTTCCACGAGCGGCAACGTGCGCTGCATATCGTGGTCTTCGTGCATGATCAAACTGTCGAGCGGGAGAATTCTAAGGTTGGGGAGGTTTGGAATCATCGGGCGAAGGATACCATACAAGAACCATCGTTTCAAACATCCAAACGTTTCAACGTGCTGACAAAATCCTCGGGGTATTCCGCTTTGAAGGTCAGCCGTTCGTGGGTCTCCGGATGGGAAAAGGTCAACGAGCAGGCATGCAACGCGGGACGCGCGATCAGGTCCGTTGTGGATGCGCCGTACAGCGGATCCCCCAAAAGCGGATGTCCCAACGCATAGGCATGGACGCGGATCTGATGCGTTCTCCCCGTCATCGGCTGCGCTTCGACCAACGCCGCGGCTTGATACCGTTTAATGACCTTGAACCTTGTCTCAGACGGTTTGCCGTTCTTATTGTCCACGACCGTGCGGTGCCTGTGACCCACGTTGGCGCGCAAGGGGAACTTTGTAACCTTCTCCTCCCACTTCGGATTCCCCTCCAGGATGGTGTGATAGATCTTTTCCGCTTCACGGTTCTCGAACTGCATGTTGAGCGCACGGTGCGACTCTGCCGTGCGCGCGAAGACCATCACGCCGCTGGTGATCTTGTCGAGGCGGTGGACGATCCATGTTTTCCCGAATCCCTCCTCGAGCAGTTTGACGAGATACGGCGCGTCCTTCTCCCAGCCATCGGGCAGGACGGGAAGTCCGGAGGGTTTATTTACAACCAGGATATATTCATCTTTATGGAGGATTTGCATGAACGTATTGTACTTCAGCGCGCAGGGTGGTTGTCACCTGATTGCTTGACACCCTTTCCATAAGCGCATATTATCCAATCCATGAATGACAATGAAACCTTCAATCCCTTCCTGGTCGATTCGCTCAACCATCCGCTGGCAGGTCCCATCCGCAAGCTGCTCACGCGCGAAGGCAGGCGCGAACTGGACCAGATCCTGATCGATGACGAGGAGAACATCCTGCAGGCGCTCGAAGCAGGCGTGGAGATCGAGTCGGTCTATTACGCGGGCGATGAAGTGATCTCTGAGAAGCTGAGAAAAAACCTCACGCCGGGAGCCACCATCCACGAGGTGGCAAAGCGCACCACCAAGAAACTATTCGAGAACGACAAGATCTCGCGCATCTTTGCGATTGCCGAAACGCCGCAACCCAAAGGTCTGGAACTGCTGAAGACCATCAAGAAGGATATTGTTGTGTTGGAGGATTTGGGCATTTCCGGCAACATCGGCAATATCGTCCGGACATCGCTCGCGCTGGATCTGGGCGGGATGATCCTGCTCAACATGGATCCGCTCGATCTGTATGACCGTCGTCTCATCCGCGCCAGCCGGGGCTACATGTTCTCCCTGCCCATTATGACCGTCCCGACGAAGGATTTCCTCGATTACTGCAAAACAAATAACGAGACCCTGCTCGTCACCGCGATGGACGCGGAAAAAAGTGTGGAGGAGATCGCTTCCATCCCTGAGCGGTTACTGATCGTCTTTGGGAGTGAGAAGGAAGGTTGTTCCCCCGCGATTGAAGTGGCGGCAACGATGAAGGTGCGAATCCCGATCAACCCGAGGGTCGAGTCGCTGAACGTCTCCGCCGCGGCGGGGATTACGCTGTTCAATCGGATCGGTTTCAATCGAATGTAAATTGCCTAACTGCTAGCGCCGCTGTAGCGTTTCAGACCAGCCTTCCAGAACAGGGAGGCGACGAGGAAACTGACGGCTGCAATGACCGCGAACATCAACACCTGCGGTGTGCCCAACTCCTGCCGCAATCCCTGGACAGGGATGGTCGTGGCGACGGCGATGGGAATGATGAACGTGACAATCACCTGAAGCCAGGGCGGATACACCGACACAGGATAGCGACCCGAATCCAATAATGCCTGCAGGATGGTGACATTGTTATCGAACTTGGTAAAGTAAAAGGTGAAGGCGATCATCACGATCCACAGGCTGTAAATGACCACGGCGCCGGAGAGGGTCAACAGAATGAAGTTCAAGATGCTGAGAGGCGTGGCGACCTCGCCCGCCAGGTTAACGCCTATGACGATCAGCACAATGGACAGGACCAAATCCCAGGTACGCCAGATGTTAATGCGCGAGAACGTGACGAGGAACATGCTGCTGACCGGCTGCAGGATGGTGTAATCCATCGAGCCGTCGCGGATGGACTGGTTGAACTTTTCGGTGTTGGGCCAGACCAGCGTCATCATCATGGTGTGGACGATCCGAAATACGCCGAGCAGTGCGATGAGTTCGCCGAAACCCCAGCCGCCGAGCGTATCCGTGTTGCTGAAAATGATGGACAAGCCCAGCAACTCCCAGCCGAGCCACATGATGTTGAGCAAAATATTGACAAGCGCGTCGGCGCGATAGGCGACCGCCATTTGAACATTGACCTTGAAAAGGGTGGAGATCAGTTTGAAGAAGTACATGCTACGCTCCCACCGCGGAATAACGCTTGACACCCTCGCGCCAGACGAGGCGGAATACCATCAACGCGACTGCAAACCAGAGTATCCCTGTGATATATCCCTGAACAATTGCGTTTGTTGGAAGTTTGCCCTGAATGATCTGAATGGGGAGATACATGAATAACTGGAACGGCAGGAACCTTGCAATGTTCTGGATCACCTCGGGCATGAGTTGCAACGGGACGAATTGTCCCGCGAATAACAGGATCAAGGCGTAATAAAACTCATGGATGGAATATACCCGAGTCGTCCAGAATGCAAGTGAGGTGATCGTGCCGGAGAGCAGGTAGTTGATCATGTATCCAAGCAGGATGGCGGGGATTGAGAGCAGGATCCCGCTGATCGAAACGGAATCAAACTGCGGCTTGAAGAGAAGCACAAGCACGATCCAGATGGGGGTCAGCACGATCAGGTTCAACGTCTTGAAGGCGATATCGTTCACAAGAGTGCTCGTCAGCATCGGGTGGATCGGTTTGATCAATTCGCCGGAAAGTGTTCCGTCCTGCACTTTGTAGGCAAAGATATGGATGATGATGTTGCTCGTGAGCTGGTCCACGATCAGCAGGATCATATAGTAGGTGATGAAATCGTTGGCGGTCAGTCCGCTTACATTACCATTGGCGGTGGCGATGCTCGTCCATACCGCCAGGTAGATGATGGGCGAGACCAGCCAGTAAAGGATGTACATGATGAGGTTGGCGCGGTACTGCCATTGCTCCGCCCAATTCACCTGCCAGAGTCGTTTGAAGATGGCTGGCATAAATTACTCGTTGAACGCCCGCTCGATCACATCCTCGATGGGCGGGTCGGTGATCGTGATGTCGTGAATGGGAAGATCGGACAGCATCCGCGATGTAACCTTGGTGACATCTCCGGCTTTGACCCGGATGTAATGCTTCTCCGCGTCTTCCTCATTTTGAACTGGTTCGCCATACCGGGAGAGGTCAAACCCGTTTGATTTTGCCAGCATGACGCCGATCAGTTTAAACGGAGCGATGCGCCGCGAGAGGTTGCCGATGCCTCCGTCGTATTTGAGTTGTCCTTGATGGATGATGATGATGCGTTCACACAACGCTGTGACATCTGCCATGTAGTGACTCGTAAGCAAGATCGTTGCTCCGGTACGCCTGTTGTATTCGCGCAGGAACTCCCGGATGCGCGCCTGCCCTGAGATGTCCAAGCCGATGGTCGGCTCGTCGAGGAACAATACCTTTGGGCGATGGAGAAGCCCTGCCGCGATCTCACATTTCATGCGCTCGCCGAGAGATAGATTGCGGACAGGTTTTTTCATCAACGGTGCGAGTTCGAGAAGCTCATCGAGTTCTTTGTATGTCTTCCTGTACTCGTCATCGGGGATGCGATAGATTGCCTGCGCAAGCAGAAACGAATCCGCGGCGGGAATGTCCCATGAAAGACGGTTGCGCTGTCCCATCACGAGAGTCATCGAGCGCAGGTAATCGGTCTTGAGTTCCCAGGGCGTGAAGCCAAGGACATTCGCTTTGCCGCCTGTGGGGTGGAGCAAGCCTGAGAGCATTTTGAGCGTGGTAGTCTTGCCTGCGCCGTTGGGTCCGAGGAAGCCGACAACCTCTCCCTGCGCGATGCTGAAGGAGACCTCCTGCACGGCTTTAACATCCTTGTACCTGCGTTTGAAGAAACTGCGCACCGCCGCGCCGAATCCGCCCTCGCGTTCGGGAACTTTGTAGGTTTTGCTCAATTGTTCAACAATAATGGTTGGTGACATGATCTCTCCTGCAAGGAATAGATTTTATCATTTTTAGAACAAAGGTGCTAGAGAGAGTTTTGTCATTGCAATCGGTGATCACGTGGGGTGGAATGCCGCGACATAATATCCCATTCATAGAGGATCGCACCATCGCTTACGGAGTCCACACAGAAGGTAATCGGGAACATTTCACATTCGATGGCGTCCATTAAGAAGCGAAGATAGGAGATATTTATGAAAAATATTATGACTGGATTATTGATTTTGCTGGCATTAGCCGCCTGTGCTGGCGGACCATCAGCATCCATTCAGGGAGGCTGGAGACTGGTTTCGTACGGTCCCCCTTCAAATCAAACTCCTGTAGTCCCGGATGTTGATACTTCGATCGAATTCGATTCCGAGGGCAGGATGAGCGGCAATGTGGGCTGTAACGGCTTCGGCGGGGAGTATAAAGTGGATGGCGATACGATTACATTCGACCAGGTCGTTTCGACGATGATGTTCTGTGAGGGTCCCGTGGGCGAGCAGGAATTGGGGACGCTGGCTGTGCTGCAAAAATCCGCGGCGTTTATGCTCGAAGGTGATACTTTGAAGATCACCTCCGCGGATGGGAATTCCGTGATTGTGCTGGAACGGAAATAGATCGATAAAAGAGCCGGAGATGAAAAGTCCCGGCTCTTTGTGTTTAAGTTACAGTCAACTTTTGTTTGGGGTATTTCTCTTGGCGCTTTTCTTCGATCACGCGTTTGATCCTATCGAAGCCCTCTCGTATCTCGACGAAGGAAGTATAGAGCGATGAAAAGCCGAGGCGGATGTTATCGGGTGCGCGGAAGTCGGGGATGACGTTCATTTCCTCGATGAGGGCACGATTGATGCGGTAGCCATCCGCGTGGCGGATGGAGATATGCGAGCCGCGTTGGGCGGAGTCCCGCGGGGAACCGAGGGAAAAGCCCAATGGGGCGAGCCAGGTATCGGTTAAGAAAGAGGCGTAGCCCGTCATCAAAATGGATTTGGCGCGGATGGCGTCCATGCCTACGTTGAGAGTCGGTTCGAGGGCGGCTTCCATTGTGAGCAGGGAGAGCATCGGTTGTGTGCCAACGAGGAATCTTTGCGCTCCGGGCGCGGGTTTGTAGTCGAGGTCAAAGTCGAAGGGATTCTTTTGCCCCCACCAGCCCCATATGGGCGAGGTCAGTTTGTCTTGAATCTTTTCGTTGACGTAGAGGAAGCCGGGCGCGCCGGGACCGCCATTGAGGTATTTGTAGGTGCAGCCGATGGCGAAGTCGGCGTTGCAGTCATCGAGGCGGACCGGGACGGAACCAACGGAGTGGCTGAGGTCCCAGAGGACGAGCGTGCCTTTGGCGTGGGCGAGTTCGGTGATGCGCTGCATGTCGTAGAGGTAGCCGCTTTTGAAGACGACATGCGAGAGGGTGACGAGGGCAGTGTTTTCATTAATGGTGGATTCGAGTGCGGCGATGTCGGGGGTGATGTCATCGTCGGTGGCACCGATGCGGATGATCTCATGGTCTCGACTGCCTGCGTCTCGACCATCAAGTAATGTAGATATACCTTGGAGAATATAAAGATCGGATGGGAAGTTGAAAGTATCTGTGATGATTCTTTTTCTGTTTGGTTGCAATGTGAGTGCGGATGTGGCGAGTTTGAAGAGGTTGAGGGAGACCGTGTCGCTGACGAGCGTTTGACCTGGCGCGGCGCCGATGAGTCCCCCAATCTTGTCCCCGACGCGGGCAGGCGCTTCCCACCAGCCCTTGTTCCAGCCGCGGATTAAGTCTTGTCCCCATTCTTCTTCTACAACTTGTTTTGCTTTCTCTTGCGCGACCTTGGGCATGCGACCGAGGGAGTTGCCATCGAGGTAGATGAGGTCCGGGTCGGTGATGACGAATTCCTCGCGGTAGGAGGCGAGAGGGTCCTGGGAGTCGAGTTGTTGGGCGAAGGAGAGGGAGGGGGAGAAGTTGGTCATATTATATTTTTACCACGAAGGGCACAAAGGACACCAAGCTTTAGAGCGGACCGGTGGCTGAGTAGTGGCGTTGTTCGTTGCGCCACGTATTGAAACCACAGATTTCAACCCAGTTCTATGTTTTGTTACTTACCTGCTGGTTTCGATACGGCGGTTGCGCTTCCCCTTCGCTATCGCTCCGCTCAGCGCGATGCCGCCTACTCAACCAGCAGACTTACCTTGTATCTTGCTCATCGCATATTCCGCCAGGGCAGTGATTGTCAGTGATGGATTGACACCGGGATTGGCGGGCATGACGGAACCGTCCACGATGTATAAGCCGGGGTAGTTGAAGGCTTCAAAGTTTAGATCGATCACGCCTTCGTGGTCGTTCCTCCCAAACGGGACGCCGCCCATTAAGTGCGCCGTGGTCGGGAAGTTGAAGAGGCTGTCGGTGAAGGCGGCTTGCGGGATGCCGTTCATTTTTTGCGCCAGCCTGCGGGTGACGTAGTTCCCGACCGCGATCTGTTTGGGCGGCGGGTTCTCCAGGTCGGGCTTGATAACCAATCCCTTGCGGAAGAGCGTGAACAGGTTCCGTCCGAGGCGGATGTGCGTGAGGTTTTCATCCACCTGCATGACGAGCAGGATGGTCGTAAATTTTGCCCAACGGGAGAAGAACTTGGCGTAGAGGAAATCGACCGGATGGCGCAGCACCTCCCAGATCGTTTTCAAAGAGCGGACAAATGCCGAATTGCCTTTTACGTGCGGCGCGGTCAGGAGGCGGATGAAGGATGAGCCATCGGGGTAGCGGACCGGTTCGATGCGCGTGATCTCGTCCGCCTGAAAGATGGATGTGATGGCGATGCCCTTCGAGTGGTCGATGTATTTGTCGCGCGTCGTCACGCCCATGATGTTTTCGCTGTTCGTGCGGACGTTGTCGCCGAGTTTTGCAGAAATCTTTGGCAATGATCTCGTGATGTCGCGGCAGCGGAAGAGCAATTCCATCGTTCCCAAGGCGCCCGCGGCAACGATGACATTTCGGGCATGGACGGTTTGTCGTTTTGCAAACGGGTTGGTGGAGGAACGATAATGCACTTCATAACGCTCCCTCACCTCTTGCCCCTCTCCCTCAGGGAGAGGGGTTGGGGTGAGGGGATGAAGCAGTTTGATATCCATCACCTTGGCTTCCCCGATGATCTGCGCGCCGTTCTTTTCCGCGAAATACAGATAATTTTTTGTGAGCGTATTTTTGGCGTTGTACCGACAGCCGACCATGCATCCGCCGCAGTGATTGCACCCCGCGCGGACGGGTCCCGCGCCGCCGAAATATGGATCAGCCACGATCTGCCCTTCCTGCTCCGGGTCGCCGAAGAAGACGCCGACCTCGGTAGGGCGAAAGGTATCGCCCTTGCCGAGTTCGTCCGCGATGTCCTGCATCTTTTCATCGGAAAACCACAACCTGGGATTTGGCGTGACGCCCAACATGCAGCGCGCGGTCTCGTAGTGAGGCTGGAGCAGGGACTTCCAGTCTGCGAGGTGTTTCCAGGCGGGAGATTGAAAGAGGCGTTCGTCCGGCTCCATCAACACGTTGGCATAGGTGAGGCTTCCGCCACCAACGCCGCTTCCATGCAACGCGAGTTGACCGTTGAGGAAGGTCATCTGGAAGATGCCAAAGCATCGCAGTGCGGGAAGCCAGAGGAATTTGGGGAGGTTCCAGTTCGTCTTTGGAAGGTCGTGATCTTCGAATCGTTTGCCGCGTTCGAGCACGAGAACGGAGTATCCCTTTTCGGTCAATCGCATGGCAGATACACTTCCCCCGAAGCCGGAGCCGATAATTATGTAATCGTAGATGTGGGTCATATGACTTGTCAACGAAAGGTGCCAGTCAACCGCAAACTACCGGCTGCCTAGTTACAGGCCTAATATTTCTTTTCGGTGTAATTCACGTCTTCCAAACCGTTGAAATGCTCGTCCTGTGTCCAAAGCGTGGCGTTGTTGGCGCGGGCGGTGGCAAGGATGGTGCTGTCTGCAAGTGCCAGTTTGAATTCGCGCGAGATTTTTGCGGCATTCAAGGCAAGTTGACGGTTGAGATCAACGACCTGTCCCAACGACATGACGCCGATTGCCTGCAAGGCTTCATCTTCGCTCACAAGATCCGACAGGCGTTTGAACACTTCGAAAATACAAATGGTTGGCACGATCAACTGGTCGGTTTTTTCAATGGGCGGCGCGAAAAAACCAGCGTTTTTTCCTTCACCGAAATATTCCAGCCAGCCCGATGAGTCCACGATGTTCATTTTTATCGTTCCTCATCAACTTCTTCGCGTTGCACATCGGTGTCGATTCCCTTGAGCATCCCGCGCGCCTGTTTGATGGAAGGGACAATGACGACATGCAGCACATTGTTGTAGGGGACGAACATGATCTTCTGCCCCGGTCTTAAATTGAATTGTTCCCGCACTTCCCTCGGGATGACAACCTGATACTTCGAAGAAATTGTGACCGCTTCCATTGTTTTACTTCTCCTTATCGAACAAAAAGTGTAAAACGATTATACCACTTTTGGAGAAGAGGGATGAATTCCTTGTTTATCGAAACGGACATACATCCTGCAGCGCATCGATATGACTCTGCGCGCCGTGATAGTCACTTCCCAGTTACAATCTTCAATTCCTAAATCATCCACTTCTCAATCACTTTCTTCTTTCTACTTCTCCCTCCGCCCCTTCGTCACGATCCGGATCGGCGTCCCCAAAAATCCATACTCGGCGCGGATCTGATTCTCCAAATATCTCAAATATGTGAAGTGCATCAACTTCGGATCATTCACATAGATCATGAACGTGGGCGGATCGCTTCTCACCTGTGTGCCATAGAACATTTTCAATTGTCGTCCGGCATGGGTGGGGTGCGGATGTGCGTCCTGCGCCTTGTGGATGACTTCGTTGATCCTGGAGGTCGTCAATCGCGCCAGCCGCTCCTCCTGCACGCGCAGCGCCATCGGCAACACCTGATCCACGCGCTGACCGGTCTTGGCAGAGATGAACAACAACGGCACGTAGTCCATGAAGTTCAAATCGGCGCGGATCTTGCGCGTGAACTCCTCCATCGTGAACGAATCCTTTTCGACCGCGTCCCATTTATTGACGATCACCACGCACGACTTCCATTGCTCAAGAATGAACCCCGCGATGTGCGCATCCTGCGACGTGATTCCCGTCGTCGCGTCGATCATCAGCAACGCAACATCGGCTCGTTCGATCGCCTTGAACGAACGCAGCACGCTGAACTGCTCCACGCCCGGTTCGATCTTGCCGCGCTTGCGGATGCCTGCCGTATCGATCAACGTCACTTCCAGGCCGTTCACTTCGATCTTCGTATCGGTCGCATCGCGCGTCGTTCCGGGGATCGGGCTTACAATGGCGCGTTCCTCGCCGACCAACTTGTTGAGCAGACTCGACTTCCCCGCGTTCGGCTTGCCGACGATCGCGATCTTGATGCTCTCATCTTCCTCCTCCGCTTCCTCCTCAGGGAAGGCTGCCACCAATATATCGAGCAGATCGCCCGTGTTCGTCCCATGCGCAGCGGAGATTGCAATGGGCTCGCCGAGTCCCAACTCGTAGAACTGAGTCGCGTTGTCGCGCCGTTCCTTCGATTCACATTTATTCACCACGACAAAGATCGGCGGATAAAAGGATCCGTCCTCCATTTTCATTTGTGACCGGCGGAGGATGTTTGCCACTTCGAGATCGGGCGCGGTCACACCCGCCTCCCCGTCATTGACGAAGAGGATCGCGTCCGCTTCACGGATCGCCACCTGCGCCTGTGACTTGATCTCCTCGATGAAATCCGCAGAGCCGATCGAAAGCGGAGTCTTGCCGCCGTGGGTCGGATCGATGCCGCCGGTGTCCACCACATGAAACGCGCGTCCGTTCCATTCTGATTCGCCGAAGAGACGGTCGCGCGTGGTGCCGGGCGTATCGTCCACGATCGCCATACGTTCACCGACGAGGCGGTTGAACAGGGTTGATTTTCCAACGTTGGGTCTGCCAACGAGCGCTACGATGGGTTTGCTCATTTACGATTTCCGATTGTTTTGATTGACGATTTTAGGCTAAGTGGAGATAAAGCGGATGGATCATGGCCTTGACGTCGGAGTGGGAGTCGGCGTCTGAGGCTGTTGGATGAACAGGATCACCTCCACCGTGCCGGGCAGGATGGATTCTACCAGGACGTTGGACACAAACACTTCCACCTTGGGGGTCAATTGATGCGTGCCTGGTTCGAGCCCCGAAACATCCACATTGACGACCACATCCTGCGGCGTCAACGCGTCCAGCACCGGCAATGGACCGGAGATGATCACATCCAGGTTCTGGGGCAATACCTGCGCATCCAAACCCTCAGGCAGGCCAATGATATTGATCGGCTGGTTTAGAAGCGTCAGGCTGGTTTGAATGGGGGAGATGCCCACCGTTACCTGCACCGTTTGCGAACCGCCGACGATGCTGATATTTTCAGGCAGGCTGAGTCCCAGCCGGGTGGAGATGTTTTCCTTCGCATCCTGCAGGTCGAGCGGCAATGTTTCCACCACGCCGGGAATATCCTCGATGAGTTGCGGGTTGGTGGCGAACAAGGTGACGACCGGCGGAAAGACCGAAATGTCCTCGAGGCGGTATCCGCTTGCGATCTGTCCCTGCACAACGACCTTCACTGCCACATCGCGGAACCCGCCCTGCTGGCTGACGGGTACTGTCACGCGCACCGCATCCGGTGTGACGGTGAGCCCCCGGATCGTTGCATTTTCCGCATCGATGATTTGAATGGGATACGATTGATCGATGTTCTCGCGTACGCCATCCAGGCTGACGAGCACCCGGGCGCGCACCGCCAGGTCCACGATCGATTTGGGTCCCGTTATCGAAACCTCGGTGGGGTCGAGCGTGACCTCGCCTGCCTGATACCCGGTGGCGGGCTGCCCGCTCAACGAGAGTTCGAGGGGCAGGGTCTGGGTGGCAAGCGGTTCGAGTTTAACGGAAACAGACGCGGGGTTGGCAAGAACGATCTGATAGGGTCGCACGAGCACGCGGATCTGGATGTTCACTGTGTGCTCACCGGCGCTGAGTCCCGATAAATCCAGTGTGGCTTGCACGGAATTTTCCTGGGCGGTCAGTTGTTCCCAAACCGAACTCGGCGCGCGCAGTGTGACTTCCACGAACTTGGGGATTTCGCTGGTGATGACGAGGGAGGGGGCGTTCCCAACCACCTCGAGCGGGATCGGATCCGGATACACCCGTACTTCGTTCGGGTCGGCGGAGGAAACGGCGGAGAGCCAGACGGATACGCCGAGGATGAGCGCAAGCAGAAAGGTGCGGATGTTGGCGGCTATCCAGCGCATCAGTCGTCCCTCCGGGTAAAGAGGTACGGGAAGAAGCGTTTGACCCACACGCGCTGGGGGGTGGTCGCGTCAGGTCTGAAAAACGCCAGGAGGATGTTCTCGAGCCGTTCCGGATCGATGCGACGGATCATGCGCCCGGCGTGTGAGATGGATATGGAGCCGCTCTGTTCGGACACGACAACGGATACTGCATCACTGATCTCGGACACACCCAGAGCAGCGCGGTGTCGAAGTCCCATCTGACGTTCCGGTGAACGGTTCAAGACGCCGCTGGCGGATAGCGGCATTACGCAAGCCGCGGCGACGATGCGCCCGTCCGCGATGATGACCGCGCCGTCGTGCAGGGGCGTATCGGGGTAGAAGATCTGCAATAACAGTTCGGGGGTCACGTGGGCGCGCATCTGCACGCCGGTCTCGATGTATTGTTCGAGGCTGTCCATCCTTTGGATGACGATCAATGCGCCATGCTGTCTCGCAGAGAGTCGCGCCGCGGCTTCCGTCACCGAGCGGAGCAATTTGGGGATATCAACCTCCTGGGCGGGTTCCTTCGACAGCGGCAGGGTGAAGGTGCCGGCGCGTCCGAGGCGCTCGAGGGCGCGGCGGAGTTCGGGCGCGAAGATCACGGGGATCGCAAGGAGCAGGGCAGGCAGGGCGCTTTGCACAAGCCAGGAGAAGGCGGGGAGTTCCACAAGCGTGGTCAACAGCACGAGCGCGACGACCAGAAAGATCACGCCCCTTAACAAGACCATTGCCTGCGTATCGCGGAGCGAATACAACACCACGAAGAAGATGAGCGTGACGAGCAGGATGTCGAGTACGCTCAGCCAGTTGAGCCTTTCGAAGATGAAGAGGACGTTGTTGAGAAAATTTGCCATTACGGTGTGCAAACAAGTATAGTTTGTTTTGCTAAATTCAGCCTTAGTTGGTTGGAACCAATTTCGTCCTGAATTTACTTCGCTTCCCGCCCTATGATATGCCGGATCGCCGACGCTTTACATTGCCATTCGATGACACACCTAGATCGGGCGAAGGACGCGGTCTGTGCGCAATTGTTTGAAGAACAACGCCGAACCTTTGGGCATGGATTCGATGGCGGCATCCGTCCAGGCTTGCACACCCAGGGTTTCGGGCGTGCGGCGTTCGTAGCCGGCCTGTTTCCATACCGCATCGAAACCGACCAGTTCGATCGGCGGGAAGACGAGCGATGCCTCGCATTGCAGTTCGCTGGAAGCCCGTTCCACCTCACCGAGCAGGAGCGGCAATGCCTTGTCGGCGGCGGCTCTGGGATCGAGGTACAGGTCAATGGTGCGCGAGACGAGGTTTTCCACCTGCCAGCCCGCCACACCGACCAGTTCCCTATCCATTTGGAGCAGGAGAAAAGCTTTGTCGCCGAAGGCTTCCATCACGTCATCGCTGTTCATGGCGCGCTTGCCCTTGCTTAATTTCGTGACAAGTCCGGCGATCTTTTGTGAGTCGCGCGGTTTGCCGCGTTGCAGGGAGAATGATCCCGCCTCAGGCCTGGCGGCGATCAAAGTCGCGGGACCAGTTTCCTGGTCCGGGGAGATGCGCTTCCACGCCTCGCTGACCTGCTTCCACAGGTCTTCATACGATCCCTTGTTGGCGATCACGACATCTGCCGCAACCAGCTTTTCCTTTTGGGCAGACTGCGAATGGATGCGTTGCAGCGCGTCCTCGCGGCTCAAGCCGCGTTTGCGGATCAGCCGTTCGACCTGGACCTCCTGCGGGGCATCCGTCACCCAGATGCTGTCACACTGACTGCGCAGGTTCGACTCGAGCAGTTTGATCGCCTCCACCACGATCACATTTTGCGTGGCGCGTTTGATCAAAATATCCACCGCCTGACCGACGTAGGGATGGATGATATCCTCGAGTTGGGCAAGCGCCTGTGCGTCCGAGAAGACAAGCCGTCCCAGTTTGCCGCGGTCGATCTGGCCCTCCTTGTCGAGCAGCCATTTGCCGAAGCGGTCCAATACGGGTTGGTAGCCGGGCGCGCCCTTTGAGATGACGCGATGTGAGAGCGCGTCGGCATCGATGGTATATGCGCCGAGGTGCTCGAGCATGCGTCGAACCACACTTTTTCCTGTTGCGATATTTCCGGTCAGACCGATGACATATTTCCCGGGCCAGTGACTCACAAAAACTCCTGGTGCAAAATTGTTCTTTCGTATATTCTAATGTCTTTTGTAGAATTCTCCAATATTTACCGGGTTTTCAAGACTGTCAATTCGGTTGACGCTGGTCGGCCTTGCGTGTATGATGAAATTGCCTCAGGTCGGTCGGGCGATCGCGGCCCTGCGTTGTCGGGGTCGAGGAAAGTCCGCACTCCATAGAGCACGGCGTCGGATAGCACCCGGGGCGGGGAACCCTCCGTGAGGAGCTAACCTGCCGGATGAGGGCCACAGAAACAAACAGCCAACCTCACCCCGCAAGGGGTGAGGGGGTGATGGTGAAAAGGTGGTGTAAAAGACCACCGGCATCTGTAGTAATACGGATGGCCAGGTAACCCCCGCCGGGAGCAAGACCAAGCAGGGACGAAGCCATCTGCGGATGGCGGGAGACGGCTCGTCTTCATACGTGCCCTCTCATGCGATGAGAGGGCCAGTCCCGGGTAGGTCGCATCGAGCGGTGCGGCGACGCGCCGCCCAGAGAGATGATCGCACAAGCGGAGCAATCCGCCGGACAGAATGCGGCTTATAGACGGACCTGAGGCATTTTTTTATTTGTATGCGCGAACTTTATTCCACCAAAGCCGTATTCGATCAGGTGCTCCGGCAGGCGCAAACCTCGCAGGCGGGTCATATCAAACAAGTGACCCTTGCCCTCGGTGAACTCTCCGAACTCGATCAAACTGCGATCCGGGATCACTGGCGCGCCCTCACCAAAGATACCCTTCTGGAACGTGCAAAACTGCATTTCCGTCTTATCACTGCCGAAGTGCAGTGCATGTCCTGTTTCAAAAAATATCACCCTGAAAACCGGACGATCCATTGCCCGCACTGCGGGAGCTTTGGCGCAAAAATCCTGTCGGGCGAGGAGTTCCATGTCGAATCCATTGAAGCGGATGATGAGTAAAATCGGATTTGTATCAACGATTGTCCTGCCCCTGTTCCTCATTGCCGGATGCAACATGTCCGCCGCCTCCACTCCGACCCCCGACCTGTTCGCCACGCTGCAAGCCTCCACCCCGCTGACGGTTTCAACACCCGAACCGCTCGAAACGCCTCCCACGCCGAACTTCGACTTCGCCACCATGACCCCAACTGCAATCCCCTCCGATCTCACATCCATCCCCTCGCCTTACCCCGCAGATGGGCTGACAGGTCACATTGTTTTTACCTGCCAGATCTTCAAGGTGCAGGCAAAGAACCAGATCTGCATCATGAACGCAGATGGCACCGGCTTTCGCAGATTGACCACAGATGACTCAAAACAACACTTCTATCCTTCCCTCGCGCCCGATGGAAGAAGCGTTCTCTACTCCGCCTTCTACGAATCAAACAATTATGAACTTTATAAATTGGATATCATCGATGGCAGCGTGAATCGTCTCACGAACACATTTGCCGTCGAGACCGCGCCCGAATTTTCACCCGACGGAAAGTCCATCACTTATGCCCGCTGGAATCCGACCACGGAGCGATTCCAAATCAACATTATGGACGCGAACGGCAGTAATGCAAGCAACATTCCCGGGGTCAATGGCTGGGACCCAACCTGGTCGCCGGATGGAAAACAAATCCTGTTCGCGTCCGATCAGAGGGGGCTTGTGCAGCTCTTTACGGTCAGGACGGACGGGAAGAATATGAAAGTCATCACGGACCTCCCTGCCATTCGCGGCAGAAGCGATTGGTCCGCAGATGGACAGTACATCGTCACGTATTCCGGTCCTGCATGGAACCGGGAACTCTTTATCATGAACGCGGACGGATCCAACGCCCGACAGCTCACTCCCAGCGGAGGCAACAGCCAGGGACCCTCATTCTCGCCGGATGGCAAGTGGGTGGCATTCACGGCATACTTCGATAGCTACGGTGACGATCATGGCTGCGAGATCTACATCATCCGCATTGACGGTACGGACCTCAGACGATTAACTAACAACGATTACTGCGATTATCAACCAAGATGGGGACCGTGAAGGTGTAACATTTCGCAAACTTGCGGGACTACTCCATCGGAGGCTGCTCATGGATATTAAAGGTAAAGTGATTATCGTCACCGGCGCTTCATCCGGGATCGGAGAGGCAACCGCCCGTCAATTTGGACGCGAAGGCGCGCAGGTTGTCCTCGCCGCCCGCCGCGTCGACCGCCTCGAATCACTTGCACAGGAGATCGCCGCGCTGAACACCAGCGCAGAAACGCTGGTCGTTCAGGCTGATCTCTCCAGGTTGCAGGATATCGAATCCCTGATCCGACAAACCATGGATAGATTCGGCCGCATCGATGTGCTTGTCAATAACGCGGGCTTTGGACGACTCAACTGGCTGGAGAAACTCGATCCTGTCAGCGATATTCAGGCGCAATTCGATGTCAATGTGATGGGGGTGATCCAGACGACGCGCCAGGCGCTGCCGATCATGATCGAACAGCGATCCGGTCATATCATCAACATGTGCTCGATGGCGGGCCTGGTCGCAACGCCGACCTACACGATTTATGCCGCCTGCAAACATGCCGTGCACGGATTCTCCGAGGCATTGCGCCGCGAGGTCAAGCCGTGGGGGATCGATGTATCCATGATCTATCCCGGCGGCGTGGTGACGGAGTTCGCGGGACACGCCGGCATACAACGCAAAACAAAAGCAACCACACCCAAAGCTTTATTGTTAACCGCCGATCAGGTCGGCGAGGCGGTCGTGAAACTGGTCCGGCGCCCGCGCCCGATGTGGATCATTCCGTGGGCGTGGACGTTCACGGTCTGGATGAACCGCAACCTCAACCGGCTCGTCGACCGTACGACCATCCAACGGTTTACCATCCCCGAACGAGAGGAAGAATTGAAGGCAATTGACGGTCGCTCTTAATGCGGCTGTCAATTTATAATAACAGGCGTGGATATTCACTTCATCGTCTTCGGACAATTGACGCGCGAATTTCTCCTGCCCGCCTCCGGTCCGCCGCGGCTCGATGTGGCAGGCGGGAGTCTGCTGTATGCGGCGGCGGGGCTGCGGGTCTGGGAATCAGGCGTTGGCTTGGTGGGACGCGTAGGGGACGATTATCCGCGCGAATGGCTGGACAAGGTCAGGTCGTACGGTTTCGATACGAGCGGCATCCGCATCCTGCCGCAGAATCTGGATGTACGCGAATTCATCGCCTATAACGAATCGTTCGAGGCGAACCGCATCAATCCGGTCTCGCACTTTGCGCGGCACGAAATGACGTTCCCCAAATCCCTGCTCGGGTATCAACAGGATAAAAAACCGGATGAGGCGCGCAGGTTGACCGTCTCGGATATTCCGAACGATTATCTGACGGCGCGCGCCGCCTATCTTTGCCCGATGGACCTGGTCACGCAGACGCAGTTGATCGCCGGACTCAAACGCGGGCATGTGCACTCGTTCATTCTGGACCCTGCGGCTGTCACCATGACCCCGACCGCGCGGCGCGAACTGCCTGCCCTGCTCAACGGCGTGACAGCATTCCTGCCGTCCGAAGAGGAACTACGGAACTTGTTCCAAAGTGAGACGCACGATCTGTGGGAGATGGCGGAGGCGGTCTCGATGTATGGGTGTGAGTTTGTGGTCATCAAGTGCGGCGCACGCGGACAACTGCTTTACGATGCAGATGCCAGACGCCGGTGGGAGATTCCCGCCTACCCGGCGCGCCTCGCGGATGTGACCGGTGTGGGCGATGCTTTCGGCGGCGGGTTTGTCTCCGGGTATTGCAAAAATTATGATCCGCTGGAAGGCGCGTTATATGGAAACGTCTCCGCCTCTTTGAAACTGGAGGGAGGCGGCGCGCTGTATCCATTGGAGGTGATGCCCGGGTTGGCGGAGGCGCGCCTGAACGCCTTGAAGGATATGGTGAGAAAAGTGTAGGGGAATTGGAGCCCTTCGACCTTGCTCAGGGCAGAAGTAGAATGTGGAAAGAGATTATTGCGCTGTGCGGAGCCGAGGCGCATAAATGTGAGGGTAAAATAGAATTATGAAGGACAACATTCAACGCATCATCGATCTTGCAGTCCAGATCCAGCAGATCGCCGCGCCGACGTTTCACGAACAGAAGCGGGCGGAGTTCGTGCGGGAGTTGTTTGTAGAAGAGGGATTGACGGATGTGTCCATTGATGAGGCGGGGAATGTGTATGGGAGGTGGTCAATGGGCGATGATCAAAAGGTGAAAGTCAAGCCGCTGGTGATTTCCGCGCATTTGGATACGGTCTTTCCGTTCGAGATGGATTTGAGCGTGAGGCATGAATCCGATAAGGTGTTCGGGATCGGGATCGGTGACAACTCCCTGGGTGTCGCGGCCTTGATCGGTTTGGCCTGGATGATGAAGGAACGCCACACTTCAGGAGTTGCAGGCGATATCTGGTTCGTGGCGAATGTCTGCGAGGAGGGATTGGGCGACCTGCGCGGGATGAGAGCCGTGGTGGATCGGTTTGGCGAGGATGTGTTGGCGTATCTTGTTCTGGAGGGCATGGCGCTGGGACACATCTATCATAAGGCAGTGGGTGTGAAGCGCTATCGAGTCACGGCAAGGACCCGGGGCGGGCATTCATGGTCGGATTATGGTCAACCTTCGGCGGTGCTGGAACTGTCGAAACTGGTGGTGCAATTATCTTCGCTCAAACTGCCGTCCCAGCCGCGCACGACGATGAACGTGGGCAGGATCAAGGGTGGGACTTCGATCAATGTCATTCCTGCGGAGGCGTGCCTGGAATTGGACCTGCGTTCGGAGGGGCGCGCTGAGTTGGCGGAGTTGGTTTCAGGGGTGGACCAATTGATCGAAGCGGCGAACAAGACCGGGGTCAGAATTGAGGCGGAGGTGATCGGTGAGCGTCCCGCGGGGGAGATGTCGGCGCGGCACCCGCTTGTGGGCCTTGCGGAGCAATGTCTGCGTGCACAGGGGCTGGAGCCGCATCTGACGTCCGGTTCCACGGATGCGAACATCCCGTTGAGCAGGGGTTATCCCGCGCTGGTGTTGGGCGTGACGAACGGCGGCGGCGCGCACACGAAGAACGAATTCATCCATGCCCGACCGGTTGCGCAGGGCATGGAGCAGTTGATCATGTTTGTTGAAAATGTTTGGGGATAAAAATACGCAATACGTGAAACGTAAATCGTAACTTACTTCAATCCAAATACCTCGAACACTTCCAGCGGGGCGGTTTTGCCTTTTGCAGAAATAGGGGCGATGGGTTTTACTTCGATTTGATCCTTCACGCGCTCATAAGCCTCACGGCTGACGATGATCTGATTCTTGGCGGAATTTTCCTGCAGGCGTTTGGCGGTGTTGACGCTGTCGCTGATGGCGGTGTATTCGAGTCTGCGCTCGGTACCGATCAGACCCAGAACCGCGTCGCCATAATGAATGCCCGCGCCGAAAGCCAGATGCGCTTCCCTGGGTAGTTCCTTGTAAAGATTTTCCACGGACTCGCGAATCGCCAACGCGGCTTTGACGGCGCGCAGTGTGTGGTCCGGTTGTGGGACGGGGGCGTTGAACCAGGCCATGATCGCGTCGCCCATGAACTTGTCGATCGTGCCTTCCTGCGAAAGCACCGCCTCCGCCATTGCAGCAAGATACCGGTTCAGGATCGAAACAAGTTTTTCCGGTTCCATCGACTCGCTGAACGAAGTGAAGCCGCGCACATCGGCGAACAGCACGCTGATGTCCACGCGTTTGCCGCCGAGCTGCAGGCTGTTCGGGTCGAGTTGCTGGATCACGGCAGGGGAGACCATGCGTTCGAAGAGTCGACGCTGTGCCAGGAGTTTCTTTTGTTCGGTCAGGTCATCGAGCACGATCGCCACGCCCTGCGTCTTTTGTTCTGCATCCTTGAGCGGAGAGAGATTCAAGCGCCAGTCCACGTTGCCGCGCGCGGGCAGCACCTGGCTCAATTCGAGTCCCACGATGGGCTGTTCACTGGTGCGGACCGATTCCAAATGCGGCTGGATGTTATCGACAAATGTGGGGATGATGTCTTCAAGCCTTCTACCGACGATCTCCGCCGATGCATGCCCCAAAATGGACGCGGCGGCTCGGTTACACAGGGTGATCTGATCCTGCACATCAGCTGTGATCACCCCTGACACGATGGACGCGAACACATCGTCCATGAGGCTCTTGAGTTCGGTCACTTCTTCAAGCGTGCGTTTGAGAGACGAGAACAAACGCGCGTTCTCGATGGCGACCGCGGCTTGGTTCGCGAAAGCGATCAACAGGTCGCGGTCTGATTCGGAGAAGATCCCCGTGCGGATGCGGTTATCCGTATAGATCACGCCGATCAATTCGGTTTTGACCATGAGCGGCACGCACAGGATCGAACGCAGGTTGAAGGCGATGATACTTTCCTGTCCGCCGAAACGCGGGTCTTCGCGGGCGTTGGTGGTGAGCACCGCCTGACCCTCATCGATCACGCGTTGGATGATCGTGCGGCTGATGGCGAACTCGCTCTTGTTGATGGATTCCTGTTCCCAATTGCGGGCGATGCGGGTTTCCATCTCGCCGGTTTCGTTGCGGAGCATGAGGAAGCCGCGCTCGGCTTCGGTGAGGCGTACGATGGTGTCCATCACGATCTGCAGAACTTCGTCGATCTCCAGCGTGGAGTTGACGACCTGTCCGATCCCTGCCAGTGCCTGCAAGTGGCTGTATCTTTGTTCGAATGGAATCAGGAGTTCGCTGATCCGGGAGAGCGAATTTTCCAGTTCCCTGATCCCCTCCACTGTCTCTTCTTCGTGTTTGCCTGCCAGCGTTTCGCGCAGTTTTGCGGCGCGTTGTGTAACGGTAATCAGCTGGTCGTTGATCGAGATGGGTTTTGTCTTTGCTGTCGCCATCGTGCCATTTTCCTCTGCCCTTTCATGGCTCAGCATGGAAAGGACAATCTCTATGTTTCCCGGACCGGTGTACCTTCAAAGATATAACGGATTCGTTCGATCAAAGCATTTGTACGGATGTTGAACGCCGCGCGTCGAGCCCGGGAGGCATTTGCGCTTCTGGAAGTATAAAGGGATGTCTGATGTTCGTCCAGCAGGGTTTCGATCTGGGCTTGCGATTTTGGAAGGATGGCTTCCAATGCCTTGGCGCGTTCGATGGGTGTGGCGTGGATGGGGACGCTCTTCTTGAGCAACTGCAATGCAAAGTTGACGCTTTCGAACGAACGCTCGATGGAGGTCAGGCCGGTCCAGCGTTCCCAGTTGATGATCCAGCCCGGCACCTGCGCGCCGCTCCGCTCGAATGAGGTCCGCAAGACCACCGGGATGCGCGTGGGAACGGAATAGCGCCAACTGAAGTAAATTGTCAGCGCGGCGAAGAGGATCAATAACGGGATCAGATACCGGTTCAGCGTGAGCGCCGGCGCTTCCTGAGGCTGGTTGACATCGCCCATCTCCTCTTCGGGTGTGATCTGCCGCGAGGCAAAGTTCAATCTGTCATCGGGGAGCAGCGCGTCGAGTTGATTCAAGGGATTGTTTGTTTCGGTCGGATCGCGCGGCGGCAGTGGTCTGCTGAGCGTCGGCTGATTGCCCGTGGGCTCGAACTCCACCCAGCCGATGCCGGGGAAGTACACTTCGGGCCAGGCGTGCGCATCCAATCTGCGGACGGTGAATTCGTCCCCTGAGCGCTCACCCTGTGCAAAGCCCACCGCAAGGCGCGCAGGAATGCCGATCGAACGCAACATCAACACATCGGCTGAAGCGTAGTAAACGCAATAGCCCTGCTTGTTCTCGAACAGCATCCACTCGATTGGATCCTGGTTGCGCGGCGCCTGGGGGACGGCATCCACATATTCGATGTTTTCGCGCAGGTATCTCGTGATCGCGGAGGCGCGGTCAAATGGATTATCCAGCCCGGCTGTGATCTCGAGGGCAAGTTCGCTGATCTTCGAAGAAAAGTCTTCGGGCAATTGCAGGTATTTATCCGTGACCCAGGCGGGATATTCCGTACCAGCCTCGCTGAGCTGCCCGGTGTTTGGGTTATTGAGGATGGCATCCACCTGGTAGGTTTCCCCCGCCAGCAGCGCGGGATAGGCATACCACGATACGACCTCTTCGCTGCCATCCGTGGGCAGGTTGAGGGTCGATCCCTGCCGGCTGAGCCAGATGGGTTGCGCGGGTGCATAGACCAGGGAATACGTCAGTTCGCCGGTGCTGAAGATGAAACGGGCCGGTCCACTGGAGGCTTCGGGGTTTGCGCTGACCGGTATGGTATCGGCGGGGGAGTAATCCACAAGCGATGTGCCGGTGATGTACCATTGACCGTCGACAAAGTAATCGTAGGTGCGGCCGCGCCAGTAATAGCGGGGCGGTCTTTCGTCACGCGGCAGGTCTGGCACCGTCACCCGGAACATGACCATGTCCGAGAGCGGAAAGCCGCTCCCAAGGATCAACTGTGAACCGAAGAATTCTCCGCGTTTGCCGCCGCTCGGGGAATCCAATGCCGAGACGGCGTTCTCCAACTTTTCCGTAAAATCATGCCAGGGTCTGGTGAGCTTGTTCCAGGTTCTCACCGCCGAATCGAGGCTGGAGAGGGAGGCGGGTGTGGTCCATGAGATAAAGATGATCAAGCCAGCCGCGATGGCCATCGTGCTGGTCAGGTCCACGCTGTTGTCGGGGGAAAGGAACACGCGTCTTTCGCGCCAGGATGTCCTATTCTCGAGGAAGTGCAGGCGACCCAGCAGGAGCAATGCCATGAACCCAAAAAACGCCAGGAACCAGATGCGTCCCGGGACGCTGTTATCGTAACTTTGGACGATCACCAGACCAATGGCGGAAGGTAAGACCGCCGCGAGATAGTTCTGATTGCGCACCAGATTAAATCCGGCGGAGGCGCTGATGATCCAGAACAAAATCGTCATCAGCGATATGAAGAAGATGGGGTCTTCCACGGGACGGCGAGCGAAAAAATCTGCGTATGAAAAGAACAAACGCCCGCCAACGCTCATCAACTGTTCCTCCAGTGAAGCACTCTGGTCGATGATCAGCGTCCATTGCAGAGGGAGCATGATGAGCATGTAGATGAATGACAAAAGGCGGGACACGCGGCGTGAAAATCTGGAATACCCCAACGCGATCCCAACCACAAAACCGATATAGGCAACGGTCTGTGTGAGGAAGAGGAAGGGCGTCCAGTTGGTGGTTGCGAGGCGCGAGGCGGTCGTCTGTAACAGGACAAACAGGATCGCAACCGCAGCCCAATCCCACCAGCGAGGCATGCCAGACGATTTGTTCATGGCAAAAGTGTACAATACAACCGATTGCCCCGTCAAATACTCTGGAGGGGTTTTTGCGTTGGACGAAAATCCGCTTCACGCGGGACTCGATCCTGCCTCCGTTTAATGTACGGAATCCGCTCCCAGGGTTGGATTCGGCAATGCATAACGGGGGCAATCTTACATCCGGATGTGAAGCGAATCGTCCCGGTTGTTGTCGTTCCGTTTCAAAATGGAAAATCAGCCCAACATGCAGGTGGATGACCTGATATAATCCCAAATCTACGGCATAAATTTTCGGGAGCAACTTCGAATCAATGACCCTTGAACGTGGTGCGTTACTGCACAAGCGATATCGTATTGTTGAAATCCTCGGGCAGGGCGGCATGGGATCCGTTTACCGGGCGGTGGATGAAAACCTGGGTGTGGACGTGGCGGTTAAAGAGAACCTTTTCACCACGGATGAATATGCGCGTCAGTTCCGCCTCGAGGCGGTGATCCTTGCAAACCTGCGCCACCCCAACCTGCCGCGCGTCACCGACCATTTTGTGATCGGAGATCAGGGGCAGTATCTCGTCATGGATTACATCGAGGGGGAGGATCTGCGCCAGCGCATGGAGCGTCAGGGCAATATCACGGAGGATGAGGCGATCCTGTTGGGCGCGGCGATCTGTGACGCGCTGACCTATCTGCATACGCGCAAGCCTCCGATATTGCACCGCGATCTCAAACCAGGCAATGTCAAGATCACGCCCGACGGGCATATCTTCCTTGTGGATTTCGGTCTGGCGAAAGTGCTGCATGGCAGTCAGGCGACCACAACCGGCGCGCGCGCCATGACGCCCGGCTATTCGCCTCCGGAACAATACGGCACAGCCCGCACTGATCCACGCACGGACATTTACTCATTGGGCGCGACGATCTACGCCGCGCTGACCGGCATCATCCCTGAGGATGGTCTGGCGCGCGCGATGGACAATACGCAACTCACACCATTGCGTAAACGGAACAACAAGGTGTCGCGCCGGCTTGCCGCGGCGATTGAAAAGGCAATGGGTGTCGATCCTGCCGATCGCTTCCAGAACGCGGAGGAGTTCAAGCGCGCCCTGCTCGGTTCCAAATCCAAGACCCAGCGCCTTCCGGGGGAATATGTGATCCAGCCGCCCCCGCCCGATGCGTTGGAATCCGACGGCTCGGATTCGATCGAACGGGAATCGAAACCGCTCCCGCCGGTTTCGCATGAAGCGGATTCATCCGCCTAGCCGCCGGTCTATAAGCCGCGCAAAAAACGAAAGAAAAACCGTGTGCTGCGCGTCCTGCTCCTTTTCCTGTTGTTGCTGGCGGTGGCGGTCGTTGGGGTTGTGCGGTTTGCCCCTGAACTGATTCCGCCGGAACTGCTGGCGTATGTTCCGCCCCCATTGTTCGTGGCTATGAACAACCCGACCGAACCGGTTGTGATCCCGACCGCCACAGATGTCCCCGCGACGCCAGTGAGCATTGACCCCACTGCAACGGTCGAATTGTTGCCAACGTTCACCCCAACCATCGCTCCCACACAAACCCTGCCGCCAGTGGTCGAGGTCACAGTTACACCGGACGAAACTCCGATCCCTGTTGCCACGCAGACGGGCGGCGGCACGGGGCAGCTGGCTTTTGCCTCCACGCGTTCCGGCATCCCGCAGATCTATCTCATCAATATGGATGGCACAGACCTGACTCCGCTCACCAACATGGAGGAAGGCGCCTGTCAGCCGGCCTGGTCGCCGGATGGTTCGCGCCTTGTATTTATCTCTCCGTGCCGCGAGCGCGGTGAGTTCTTTCAAAACTCCTACAACAATTCGAGCCTGTATGTCATGAATGCCGATGGGACCGGACAACGACCCCTGACCACGATCCCTGGTTCAGACTTCGACCCTGCCTGGTCACCGGATGGAGACCGGATCGCATTCACCTCCCTGCGCGATGGAAAAAAGGACATTTATGTTCTTAACATTGAAACGGGCGCAGTGATCCGTTTGACAACCGCTTCAGGAGATGTACAGGAAAACAGCCAGCCTGCCTGGTCGCCTTTTGGGAACCAGATCGCGTACACTGTTAAACGCTTCAATGCCTATCAGGTCTGGGCCATGTCCGATACAGGTCAGGGCAAGGATCAGATTGCCCGCAGTGGCCAACAATTTTGGGATTACCTGCCGGTCTGGGCGCCGGATGGCGAAACGGTAGTGTTCAGTCAAAGGAATGTTGGCCCGTCACGTCCGTGGTTGATGAGCATCCGTTATGAAGACCGCGCAACCAAGGATCCCACCCGCCTTGATCTTCTCCGACCGATCGAAGATGTGGAATTTTCGCCGGATGGTTTGTGGATCACATTCGAAGGTATGGATAACGATGGCAATCGGGACATCTACGTCATGACCGCAACCGGCGGCAACCGCACGCGGCTGACGAACGATCCCTCCGTAGACTTCGATCCCTCGTGGCGACCTATACCGTGAGATCACTGGTTCATTAAAAAAATCGAGCGCAGAGGTTTTCTCTGCGCTCGATTTTTTATGCCCTGTATACCAACAATCTCAATCCGTTCAACACCACCAATACGGTACTACCTTCGTGACCGACCACGCCCAACGGAAGCGGAAGTTGCGCTCCGAACGCACTGGCGATCAGGATGACGATCACCGCCAGGGCGAAGGTCAGATTCTGCCAGACGACGTGGCGGGCTTGACGCGCCAGACCGAGCGCAAAAGGAATCTTTCGCAAGTCGTCGGACATGAGCACGACGTCCGCTGTTTCGATCGCCACATCGGTTCCGGCGCCACCCATGGCGATGCCGATATCGGCGGTGGCAAGCGACGGCGCATCATTGACGCCATCTCCCACCATGGCGACCGCGCCGTATTTCCGCTGGAGAGATTGCAGCACGGTGACTTTATCCTGGGGAAGCAGGTCTGCATGGAATTCATCTACGCCGGCGCGCTCGGCGATCTTTGCCGCGACCTTGGGATTGTCCCCCGTCAACATGACAACGTGTTCGATGCCCGATTGTTTGAGCGATTTGATCATCTCGATGGCATCCTCGCGTAATGCGTCTGCAACGGCGATCAATCCCAGGAACTCATTCGAGGAGGCGGAGTAGACAAACATCGCGGTCTGACCGTTGTTTTGCAGATCAAACGCTTTTTGTGCAACCTGATCGGGGATCTCGATCTCGCGTTCGAGGAACATGCGTTCGTTGCCGATCCAAAGATGACGGGATTCGACGTTCCCCTCCACGCCCTGCCCGGGGATGGCGCGGAAGTCTGTAGACGGGGGCAGGCTGAAGGTCCGTTTGTGAGCCGCCTGCACGATGGCTTTGGCGAGCGGGTGCTCGGAGCGCGACTCCAATGCGGCGACGAGTCGCAGAATATCGTCCTCCGCTAGATCACTGAACGATTGGATGGATGTCAGGTTCGGCGACCCACTCGTCAGCGTGCCGGTCTTGTCGAACGCAAGGACTTTAAGTGTGGCGGTCTTTTCAAGATGCACGCCCCCTTTGAAGAGTACGCCGTTGCGGGCACCGTTTGCGATGGCGGAGAGGATGCTGGCGGGCGTGGAGATGACCAACGCGCACGGCGAAGCGACCACCAGCCAGGTCATTGCCCGATAGAAGGTGGGTTGGAATTCGTGACCGAGGCCGAGCCACGGGACGAAGATCAACAACACTGCAGCGATCAACACAAAGACGGCATAGCGCTGTTCGAAAGTATCGAGCATGCGTTGCGTGTTGGCTTTGGTGGCTTGCGCGTCTTCCACCATTTTGACGATGCGCGCGAGAGTGGTGTCTTTGGCGAGGCGCGTGACGCGGATCTCAAGTGAGCCTGTGCCGTTGACCGTGCCCGCGAAAACGAGGTCATCGGCCTGCTTGTTCACAGGCATGGACTCGCCCGTGATGGTGGCTTGATCCACATCTGATGTCCCGGAGATCACTTCACCATCGATGGGGAAGCGTTCGCCGGGGCGTACCAATACAACATCGCCCAATGTAAGTTGCTCGATGGGAAGCGTCGTGAGCCTGGAACCGCGCCGCACCGTTGCCTGCGCGGGGCGCAGATCGAGCAGTTTTTCGATGGCTTTGCGGCTGCGGTCCATGGCATAGGTTTGCAGGGTGTTCGAGAGCGAGAACAGGAACAACAATACGGCGCCCTCGGCAGGCTGACCGATCGCCGCCGCGCCCAATGCTGCCAGGATCATGAGCAGGTCGACGTTGAGCGTTTTCTCTTTCAGCGCTTCGATGCTGGCGAGGAGTCCGAACCACCCGCCTGTGAAGTAGGCAACGAAATACAGACCAATGATGAGCACGGGGTTCCACCCCCAGCCGGTGCCAAGGAAGGCGGTGAGAGCAGTCATGGCGTTGATGATCGTAAATGCGATCTCCAGTTTTTCAACCGGAATGCCGGACGGCTTTTTCTGCTCCTTGGCAGGCGCGAGAAATGTCGCTTCGATCTCGACGTTTTCACTGGTCGTCAGACGAGGGGCATTGAACTTCACTTCGATCGTGTTCCTGCGGAAATTGGCGGTCGGCAGGGACGCGGCGGATTCGTATTGGTGCTTGAGTTGTCTCGCAAGGTCGCCTGCGCATTGCTGGCATGCCTCCTCGCCGCGTTTCCGTTTTGCTTCACACTGCGCCACGCGCATCGAAGCCTCGCGGCCCGCGTGGTTGATGACCTCGAGGGCGCGTTCATTGCTCAACAGGCGCGGGTCATATACCGCGCGCAGACTGCCGGTAGTGTAGTCGTAATCCACTTCCTGAATGCCTGCATAACCGCGCAGGGTATCGGAAAATATTTCAGTACAACGGTTTTCCTGTTCGGGGAGCTTATCGGTTTCAGAGTTCATTGTATCCTTGTTGTTCCCTTCTGTTTCTTTTGGCAGGTCGGGCATAATCCGTAATACAGCACGCGGGCGCCGAGCAGTTTATAGCCCGAAGCGGACGTGATCTCCTGGTCCAGGTGTGTGACATGTTCACTGGGAATATCGATGATCCTGGAGCATGAAATGCATGCCAGGTTGACATGCGGCTCCGTATCCGCGTCATAATGGACCTTGTCGTCTCCCGCGTGTCCCAACGCATTGACCACGCCGAGTCCCACCAGCACATCGAGCGTGTTGTAGACCGTGGCAAGGCTTAATGAAGCAAAGCGCGGTTTAAGTTGCTCGAAGATCATCGCCGCGGTGGGGTGCTCATCGCTGGTCGTCAATAATTCGCAGATCGCGATGCGTTGCGGCGTGACCCGCATCCCGGCTTTATGAAGGGCGGAAGTTAGTGTGGTTAGATTGGACAATTTATCTCCCAATTTAGAATAATTCTAAATTTAGAACTATTATAAATAAGAAGGGGGAAATGTCAAGGCTTATATTTTTCCGATGGCGTTCGTTCCGTGCAGAAACTGTGATTTCTTACACTTCTCTTATTGACGTCCCTCTTTTTTACATGTTATTATTATTCCCGAGTTGTTAGCACTCTCTTGTTGAGAGTGCTAACTATGTGAAAACCATGCCTGAATTATCAGAACGACAGAAAACCCTCCTCTTACTGATCATACGCGACCATATCGAATCCGCCCAGCCGATTGGCTCGAAGCGGCTTGTGGATCATTACCATATCAACCTGTCGTCCGCAACGATCCGCAACGAGATGGCTGCCCTGACCGAGATGGGCTACCTGCGTCAGCCGCATACTTCCGCCGGGCGCGTCCCAACCGAGGAGGGGTATCGTTATTTCGTCAGCCAGATGATGGATCAGGCGGTCCTGCCTGAATCGATCCAGCGCACGATCTCGCACCAGTTCCATCAATCCGGTCCGGACGTCGAGCAATGGATGACCCTCGCGGCATCCATTCTTGCGCATCAATCGCAGGGCATTTCGGTCGTCACTGCGCCTCATGTGGAACAGGCAAAATTCAAACATGTCGAACTGATCTCCACCCAGGGGCGCCAGGTGCTCATGGTGCTCGTTATGGCAGGAGGGGAGGTCAGCCAGCAGATCCTTTCACTGACTGAACCCGTCACACAGGAGCGACTCAGCCAGACCGCCTCGCGTCTTAACGGACTTTTGGCTGGTCTCGCTGTTGACAGGATCGCGGCGCTCCCGAACCGTTCCGATGCGCTCGATCAGGATATATTGACCTTGATCGTTCAGGATATGCGCCGTAATGCAAAACGCATATCCGGTGAGGTGTACACTGACGGCTTGACAAATGTCCTTGCCGAACCCGAATTTGCCGAGACAGAGGAAGCCCGCCGCGCTTTGAAGATCTTCGGCGAGCCGTCCACTCTGAAGGACCTGCTCGACCGCACGAGCACAAGCAGTAATGTCGGCGGTCTTCAGGTGTTGATCGGCGGCGAAGGCGGATGGGAGGAACTTCGTCAGTGTTCGATGATCGTCGCCCGCTACGGCGTTCCCGGCATGGTCACAGGGACGCTGGGTGTGCTGGGTCCCATGCGCATGTCCTATGCGAGGACGATCCCCACGGTGCGGTACGTCGCCGGTCTGTTGAGCGATCTGGTCAACGATAATATTTCCGGTGAATGAAAATAACGGTATTCCAATTTATGGGTACCGAATATCAATTTTGAGAGTGAGTGCATGACTGAGAAAAAGAAACACAAACACGAAGAAGAGATCGAAGAGACCCAGGCTGAGGCTGTGGCAGAGGCTGAGGTCGGCGACCAAACGTCGGCTGCGACCGAGGCGTTGAAAAAACAACTCGAAGAGGCCGAGGCGAAGGCATCCGAATATAAAGATAGCTGGATGCGGTCTCAGGCGGAATTCCAGAACTACAAGAAACGCATCGAACGCGATAGCGATCTGATGCGCGCGACCATGAAGGGCGACATCGTCAGGAAGATTTTGCCCCTGCTCGATGACCTGGAACGCGCTCTCCAAAACCGTCCCGAGGATCAATCTTGGGCAAATGGCATCGAGTTGATCGTCCGCAAGTTTCAGACCACGCTCGAGAGCGAGGGCGTGAAGAAGATCGAAGCCGCGGGCGCGGAGTTCGATCCTAACTTCCACGAAGCGATCTCGCACGAACCGAACGAGGATGTCCCAAGCGGGCATGTGATCGAGGTTGTGCAGAATGGTTACATGCTTGGCGAGCGAGTCCTGCGGCCTGCCCTGGTGAGGGTGGCGCGATAAGATACCATTATGTCATTGCGACCCGCAAAGCGGGGAGGCAATCTCCATCAAAGTGAGGGAGATTGCCTCGCAAAGTGCGCTCACAATGACATATAGATAAAGGAGAACTTATTTAATGGCAAAAATCATTGGCATCGATCTGGGTACGACCAACTCCGTCGCGGCGGTGATGCAGGGCGGCGAGCCGATCGTGATCCCTTCGGCGGAGGGCGAACGGCTTGTGCCATCCGTTGTGGCGATGAACAAGAACAACGAACGTCTGGTGGGACGCGTGGCGCGCAACCAGGCGATCACCAATCCGCAGAACACGATCTTTTCGGTGAAGCGTTTCATGGGACGCAAGTCGGATGACCTCGAAGTGGAACGCACCAGGAAGCGCGTGCCTTACGCGGTGGGCGCCGCGCCCAACGGGGATGTGCGCGTCGAGCTGGGCGGCAAGGAATACTCCGCGCCTGAAATCTCCGCGATGATCCTCGGGAAGATCAAGGCGGATGCCGAAGCGTATCTTGGCGAACCGATCACGCAGGCGGTCATCACCGTGCCTGCCTATTTCAACGACGCGCAGCGCAACGCCACCAAGGATGCGGGCAAGATCGCGGGTCTCGAAGTGCTGCGCATCATCAACGAGCCGACAGCTTCCTCGCTTGCCTACGGACTCGACAAGAAGAAGAACGAAACCATCGTGGTCTACGACCTTGGCGGCGGCACGTTCGATGTTTCGATCCTGGAAGTGGGCGATGGCGTATTCCAGGTCCGTTCGACGAGCGGCGATACCTTCCTTGGCGGCGACGACTTCGATCTGCGCATCATGGATTACCTCATCGAGCAGTTCAAGAAGGATAACGGCATTGATCTGCATAATGACCGTCAGGCTTTGCAACGTTTGAAGGAAGCTGCCGAAAAAGCGAAGATCGAACTTTCGACCACCATGCAGACCGAGATCAACCTCCCGTATTTGACCGCGGATGCCAGCGGACCGAAACATCTGGTGATGACTCTCAGCCGCGCCAAACTCGAGCAATTGACAGCGGATCTTGTCGACCGGACGATTGCTCCCGTTAAACAAGCCCTGTCCGACGCTCAACTCAACGCGGGTGACATCCACGAAGTGGTGCTGGTCGGCGGCATGACGCGTATGCCAGCCATTCAGGATCGCGTCCGCGCCTTCTTTGGCAAGGACCCGCACAAGGGCGTGAACCCCGACGAGGTGGTCGCCATCGGCGCGGCGATTCAGGCGGGTGTGCTTGGCGGGGAAGTGAAAGATATTCTCCTGCTCGATGTGACCCCGCTTACACTTTCGATCGAGACATTGGGCGGTGTTGCCACACCGCAGATCGAACGCAATACGACCATCCCAACCCGCAAGAGTCAGGTGTTTTCCACTGCCAGCGACAGTCAGACCCAGGTGGAGATCCATGTGTTGCAGGGCGAACGTCCGATGGCAGCGGATAACAAGTCATTGGGCAAGTTCATCCTGGATGGCATCCCGCCCGCGCCGCGCGGCGTTCCACAGATCGAGGTGACGTTCGATATCGACGCCAACGGCATCCTGAAAGTGACTGCCTCTGATAAGGCGACGGGCCGCTCGCAGCACATCACAATTACCGCTTCCTCCGGTTTGTCCGATACGGAAGTGGAAAAGATGCGCAAGGATGCGGAAGCGCACGCCGAGGAAGACCGCAAGCGCAAGGAATTGATCGAAGCACGCAACAATGCGGATAACACAGTCTACGCCGGTGAAAAGGCATTGAGAGACCTGGGCGATAAGGTCCCGGCGGAAATCAAATCTGAGGTCGAGGCAAAGACCGCCGAAGTGAAGAAGGTCGCGGAGGGCGAGGATGTTGCCGCGATCCGGTCCGCGACGGAAGCGCTTGGACAGGTGATCCAAAAGATCGGTGCCAGCGTCTATGAGCAGAATCCGCCACCGGCTGGAGGCGAAGCGGGTCCTTCATCCAGCGAGGAAGGACCGGAAGTGGTGGATGGAGAGGTGAAGGAATAATTTATCGTCATTGCGAGGCGTTTTCGTTGCGACGAAGCAATCCTCAATAATTTTGGAGATTGCTTCGCCCTTCGGGCTCGCAATGACGAGGTCGGATTATGAGCAGCGATTACTACGAGATCCTTGGTGTTGGGCGGAACGCGGGCGATGATGAGATCAAAGCCGCGTTCCGTAAACTTGCGCGCCAATACCACCCTGATGTAAACAAGGAACCGGACGCCGAGGAGAAGTTCAAAGAGATCAACGAAGCCTACGGTGTGCTTTCGGACCGGGACAAACGCGCCCGCTACGACCGCTTTGGCAAGGAAGGTCTGGGCAACATGGGCGGCTTCCACGATTACACCATGGACTTCAGCGATCTGTTCGAGGAGATCTTTGGTGGATTCGGATTCTCGATGGGCGGGCGAGGTTCGCGCCGTTCGCCGCGCCGCGGACGCGACCTGCAGATGCAGGTCACATTGACGTTCGAGGAGGCGGTCTTCGGCGTCGAGAAAGAGGTCGAGTTCCAGCGTGAAGAGACCTGTTCGCGCTGTAACGGTTCAGGCGCGGAGCCGGGCACGTCGCCGGTGAAATGTCCCACCTGCAATGGTCAGGGTGAGGTGCGTCAGGTCCGCCAGACCTTTTTGGGACAGATGGTGCAGACCGCCACATGCCCGACCTGTAACGGCCGCGGCGAAACGATCTCTTCCCCATGCAAGACCTGTCGCGGCAGTGGCTTGGAACGCAAGACCGTAAAGAAGAAAGTGCAGATCCCCGCGGGCGTGGACCGCGGCACGCAGATCCGTCTGGCAGGCGAGGGCGGACCCGGCGTCAATGGCGGACCGACTGGAAGCCTGTTCCTGGTGCTGGATGTCAGGCCGCATAAATTCTTCAAACGCCGCGAGAATGATATCATCCTTAACCTTGATATCAACGTCGCGCAGGCAGTGCTCGGCGCGGAGATCGAAGTCCCGACGCTGGAGGGCGATGAAAAATTGAAGATCCCCTCCGGGACCCAACCCGGCAAGGTCTTTACCATGAAAGGCAGGGGTGTGCCGTATTTGCGCCGCAACGACCGCGGCAATCAGTTGGTGATCGTCAATGTCGCCATCCCGACGAAACTTAATAAGGAACAGCGCGAATTGTTCGAGAAACTGGCTGAATCGCTGGGCACCACCGTCAAGCCGCAGGAAAAGGGATTTTTGGACTGGTTGAACGAGGCGTTCGGCGGGGGATAAGTTTAGTTCACAGTGCAGGTTTTCACGGGAGGATCGTCATTTGACGATTCTCTCTTATTGTATTATAATTCTGAATACTTGAGCAAGTATTCATATATCTATTATGCTCCTTAAAGCATCGATTTCCACCCACCTGGCTGACCTGTTCAGCGCCCTCAGCGATCCCACACGCCTGCGCATTATCTCCGTTCTGCTCGAAGGGGAAATGAACGTGGGCGAGATCGCAACGCAGCTTGTCATGACCGAATCTGCGGTGTCACATCAATTACGCGGACTGCGTCAGATGAAACTGGTGCGGGCTCGCAAGGCGGGACGGCAGGTTTACTACTCGCTGGATGACGACCATGTGGAAAAGCTTTACCGTATGGGGCTTGAACATGTGGAGCACGGCTAAGACATTGTTATTATGAAACCTTCACAGACAAACACTCACCCCCATTTACGCGATGCCGCACAGAGATCCGCAACGCGGTTATCCATCTCTCTCTTTCTCACGCTTGCATTCGTCGTGGTCGAAGCGCTGGCGGGTATCTATGCCAACAGTCTCGCCCTGCTAACAGACGCGGCACACAACCTGACCGATGTGATCGCGCTTGCGTTGAGCTGGGTTGCCATCCGGCTGACGACCCGCCCAGCCAACGAACGGAAGACCTACGGTTATCACCGCGTGGGCATCCTTGTCGCGCTCATCAATTCGACCACGCTCGTATTGATCTCACTGGGCATCTTTTACGAAGCCTGGCACCGCTTTGTCTCGCCGCCTGAAGTGCAGTCCGGCATCCTGATCGGTGTTGGGCTTGTGGCGGTCGTCATCAATCTTGTGACAGCCTTGCTCATTCATCGCGGCAGTGAACACGACCTCAATCTTCGTTCAGCGTTCGTTCATCTGATGGGTGACGTGCTGTCCACGGTCGGGGCGGTCATTGCCGGCATCCTAATATACTTCACGGGCGCAAACTGGCTTGACCCGCTGGTCAGTGTGCTCATCGGCGTCCTCATCCTCTACAATGCCTGGGGCATTCTTCGTGACGCGGTGGATATTCTCCTCGAAGCCAAGCCGCGCGATATCGACTCGACAAAATTGGTGGAGGATATGCTCGAAGTGGACGGCGTATTGGGAGTTCATGACCTGCACATCTGGAGCATCACCCAGGGCATGCGCACCATGTCCGCACACATCCTTACGGATGACCTGTCGATCAGCGAGGGGGCGGGTATTCAACGGGAGATCAACGAGATGGTGCATCATCGTTATAATATTGCCCACGCCACGCTCCAGCTCGAATGTGTGGATTGCTTCCCCGATTCGCTGTACTGCAACCTGGACGATCACGTTCATCTGGACGAAGAGCACGCTTCGATCTCAAGCCGCTGATCGCCTCCGTTTAATAAGATTATCATGCCCTCACTTTTATCCGTTATCTACGTTGCCCTCGGCGGCGCGCTGGGATCCGTTTCCCGCTACCTCCTCGCCGTATGGGCGCAGACTGTCAGCAAAAGCATAGACTTCCCCTACGGCACGCTCACGGTCAATCTCATCGGTTGTTTCGTTATCGGATTTCTTTCACAACTTGCAGAAACACGCGGCGCGTTCACTCCTGAATCAAGGGCGCTGGTCTTCATCGGTGTGCTTGGAGGCTTTACGACCTTTTCCTCCTTTGGGAACGACACGGTCAATCTGTTCCGCGATGGCGAAACGTTCAATGCTTTGGCAAATGTCGGCGCAAATGTTATATTGGGCTTGTCCCTCGTCTGGCTTGGGCGGGCTGTTGCGTACTGGATCTGGAGGTGATCATGCAACTACCACAGGAAGGCTCATTGCTCCGTATCTTCATCGGTGAAGCGGATCGATACGAAGGCAAGCCGCTCTACGAATGGATCGTCCTCAAGGCGCGCGAACACGAACTGGCCGGTGCAACCGTCCTGCGCGGCATGATGGGATATGGAGCAAATACGCGCCAGATCCACACCTTCCGCTTCGATACCCTTTCCGCGGACATGCCCATCATTGTCGAGATCGTGGATGTGCAGGATAAATTGGAAAAATTCCTTGAGATCATCGAGCCATCCATCAAGGCGGGGTTGGTGACCCTTGAAAAAGCCCAGGTCAAGGTCTATCGCTTCGAACCTGCCGGAAGGTGATCGTGTTGATGAAACTGTTGGTGCGGGTTTGGCGCGAGTTTCCCATCGGGCTACAAGTATTCATCGCAAGGGTCATCCGTCCGCGTTTCCGCGTGGCTATAGCCGCGTTCATATTCGACGAACAGGATCGACTCTTGTTATGTGAACACACCTACCGTAAATCCCATCCCTGGGGGCTGCCTGCGGGAGGTCTCGAATACGGGGAGGACCCGGAGGATGGCGTCAAACGGGAAGTGAAGGAGGAAACCGGGTTTGAAGTTCAGGTGGATAAGCTTTTATATGCAGACAGCGCCAAAGAGTTTCGACACATCAGCCTGATCTACTTGTGCAGAGTGTTGAGCGGTTCATTCGAACCGAATCTCGAAATATCCCGCATACAATTTTATAACCTCGACCAATTGCCGAAACTCCTTCCGACCGAAAAGGTATTGATCGATAAAATGAGAACGAAGTTATCCCTATGAGCAGAATCCAATGAATACAACCAGGTATCCCATGCATATAGTAGCGGTAGGTGGCTTTGTCTTGAATGCACATGGGCAGGTTTTGCTTATAGAGAGTCCACGTTACGGTGATTGGGAGTTCCCTGGTGGACAGGTGGAAGAAGGTGAAACTTTGACGGAAGCCCTCAAGCGGGAAATATTGGAGGAAACGGGGATAACTGTCAAGGTAAAATCGTTGATAGGTATTTATTCAAATACGAGAAGACCATCCATCCTGAATCTGGATTTTTCGTGTGAATACATTTCTGGTGAACCGAAGATCAGTAATGAGAGTTTACGAGTAGAATGGGTGGAACGCGATAGTGTCTTGTCGAAGATAAAACGGGACGCGATATATGGAAGAATGAAGAACATGCTTGAATTTTCAGGTTCGGTCATATATCGTGCCTACTTTGTTGACCCAAATCGAATTGATATAAATTATAAAGAATTGGAGAGCAGGAAAATTTAAGAATGAACTGGCTTGAAGTATCCATGACCGTGGACGGAGAACTCGCCGAATCGGTTGCAGACGTGTTCGCGCGTTTTGCGCCCAATGGTGTGATGACCGAGCAGGGTGTGAAGTATAACGATGCAGAGGATGCCGGCACGCCCACCGGACCGATCACGGTCCGCGCGTATTTGGAGGTGAACGATCAATTGGAGGAGACGCGGCAACAATTGGAGGAGTCCCTTTTTTATTTGGGGATGATCCGTCCGCTGCCTGCTCCCGTTTACAAGCAGATAGCGGATCAAAACTGGATGGAAGCCTGGAAGCAGTACTACAAGCCGATCCTCATCGGAGAGCGACTCCTCATCCTCCCTGCGTGGATGGAGTCCCCCGACCCGAATCGCATAGCCATAAAAATCGATCCCGGCATGGCGTTCGGCACCGGGACTCATCCAACCACTCAACTCTGTCTTGAACTTATGGAGAAGTTCTTCGAACAATCGTCAATCGAAAATCGTAAATCGGATATCGTCATCGATGTCGGCTGCGGTTCTGGAATCCTCTCCATCGCCGCGCTCAAATTGGGCGCGGGCAGAGCCTTGGGCGTGGACATCGACGAAGAGTCGGTGATGAACTCGCGTGAGAATGCGGATACGAATGGAATCGGCGATGAATTGATCCTGGGCGTGGGGTCCGTGCAGGAAATTCTGGCTGGGAAGTTTGAGTTCAAAACAGCGCCGCTGGTTGTGGCAAACATCCTTGCGCCTGTAATCATCCGTCTGTTCGAGGCGGGGCTTGCGGATCTGATCAAAGACGGCGGCGCGATCATCTTAAGCGGGATCCTGCAAGAGCAGGAACAAAGTGTCATCGAAGCCGCGCAGGCTCACGGTCTGAGGATGAGCGAGCGCAGACAGGTGGGAGACTGGGTTGCGCTGTCCATGAATAGGTGAGTCTCTATCAATCGATCCCCCCTATGTCCGATTGATGGTTTAATGGTAATGGATACAATCGGTCAAATAATTTTAATAAAGGAGAATGCAAAATGAATCACAAATTGCCAAAGGTTTTTCTTGCAGTTGCCGCACTTTTTCTTTCATCACTGGCATGCAGCGCCCTGGGTGGCAGCGCGTTGCTCGAGGATGATTTTTCAGGCAGCGACTCCACCTGGGGCACCGGCACCGATTCCGACAGTTCCGTGGAATATGTGAACGATGCGTTGAAGTTCTTTGTCAGCCGGGATTACTATTTTGTGTGGAGCACGCCCAATGATGAAGATTACGAAAATATCCATGTTGAAGTGACCGCCAAAAATGATTCCAGCGACTCAACCGGGGCGTTTGGGATCATTTGCAACATGCAGATCACCGACACCTCCTATTATTTTGCGGTGACCGGCGCGGGGGAATATGCCATCGGCAGGTATACTTTAACCGACGATGTGCTTCTCACAAACGGCGGTCAGTGGGGCGATTCTGATCTGATCACATCGGGCGCTTCCTCATATCGCATCGGCGCGGATTGCGCCAACGGCACCCTGACATTGTATGTGGATGGTCAAAAGATCGATTCGGTCAATGATACGACCTACACATCCGGAAACGTTGGGCTGTTTGCCTGGAGCGGTGAGGAAGTGAACGGCACCGATGTGTCCTTCGACGATTTTGTGGTGACCAAATTCGGAGAGTAAAAGTTTGTTCGACATGAGGTTTGGACCAGGATCGGAACGATGAGGATCACCCCCAGGGTCTTTTATGCGATTGCAGTTCTTGCACTCGCGGCGCTGGCGTGCCAGGCAGTGATGGGAGGCGGGGAGCCCGTAGAACCGAGATCATCGACCACGGGAGGCAAGGTCATCCTGCAGGACGATTTTTCCTCCACCCGTTGGGGCACAGGGACGGATTCTGACAGCGCAGTGGAATATGTGGATGGGGCGCTGAACTTCATCGTCTTCGAGAGGGATTATTTTGTGTGGAGTACGCCGGATAATGAGACCTATGAGGACATCCATATGGAAACCACGGTGATTAACAACGGCACTGATTCCACGACCGCCTTCGGGCTGATCTGCCATAAAACAGCAGGAAACGATTTCCATTACCTGGTCATGACACCCGCCGGACAATATGCCATCGCCCTTGCAAGGGAGGGTGAGAGGGATTTGTTTCTCACGAACAATGACGAATGGGCTGATTCCGATCTGATCGCCGTCAACGCGGATTCGTACCGCGTCGGCGCAGACTGTGGCAACGGTAGATTGACCCTGTATGTGGATGGTCAACAGATCGCTTCGGTGACCGATTCGACCTATACCAGAGGCCGCGTGGCGGTCATGGTCTGGAGCGGTGAGGATGCCGGGATCACAACAAACGTCTCCTTCGATGATTTCGTGATGACGGAACTGCCGTAACGTTTTTAGCTCAAATTGAGTCCTGCACTCGCGAGGGTGCAGGATTTTTTAATTTCAATCGGAGGGTTTCTGTGCTATTATTCGAGGGACATGGATCGCCGCAGACTCATCCTGTATTTGCTCCTGAACGTATTCGTCTCAGCCTGTGTGACGGGCGGCATCCTGTTCTGGTACGACCGGAATTATCGCTCGGTAAGTGTGTCCTCCATTCAGCCTGCGGCGCCTGCAAATGTGCAGGGTGGGGCGCCAGCTGCATCGTTCGACCCGAACGTGGATATCCCGGTTGAGATCGTGAGCATCGTTGGCGCAGGGACGCTGGACGCCGAGTGGGTGATCGTCCGCAATGCGGGCGGCGAACCAATCAACCTTTCGGGCTGGCAGTTGAAGGATTCAGGCAGGAACGTCTTCACGTTTCCCAACCTAACGCTGAACACAGCGGGCGCGGTGCAGGTCCATACCGTTGCCGGGACGAACACGGCCATTGACCTGTATTGGGGTCTGACCAGACCGGTTTGGGAATCGGGTGAGGAGGCGCAGTTGCTCGACCCGAGTGGAAACCTCCGTGCGGTGTATACGGTGCCATAAATAGCCCGGTGGTCGAGTAGCCCGAAGGGCGTATCGAGACCACAAATAACAAGTGAACAAGAAATTAAAAGTAAACCTGAAATGTGTGGTCTCGATACAGGCTATCGCCCTACTCGACCACCGATGAGTTGTTGAAAATATTATGACCCAGGCCCTCTACAGAAAATACCGACCTCAAGATTGGACCGCTGTGATGGGGCAAAGTCACATCGTGACCACGTTGACGAACGCGATCAAGGCAGATCGTGTCGGTCATGCCTACCTGTTCGCGGGTCCGCGCGGAACCGGGAAGACCACGCTGGCGCGTCTCTTGGCGAAGGCGGTTAATTGCACGAATCCCGATCCGACCAAACGTCCGTGTAACGAATGCGAACCCTGTAAAGCAGTCAATGAGAACCGTTTTCTTGACCTGATCGAAATCGACGCGGCGTCAAACAATGGTGTCGATGATGTCCGGGATTTGCGCGACAAAATAAATTTTTCTCCATCGCAAGGAAAATACAAGGTATATATTGTCGACGAAGTTCACATGATGTCGGGCGGTGCGTTCAACGCTCTGCTCAAGACTCTCGAGGAACCGCCTCCACATGCCATCTTCGTTTTAGCCACTACTGAAATTCATAAAATCCCAGCAACCGTTCTCTCGCGCTGTCAACGTCATGAGTTTCGCCGCGTGCCTGTGGATGAGATCGTCACGAACCTCAAGAACATCATCAAGGTAGAGAATATCCAGGCCGACGATGATGCACTGATTCAGATTGCGCGCCAGTCTGCGGGCGGGATGCGCGACGCGATCTCCCTGCTCGATCAACTTTCGTCCACGGGCGATAAGATCACGCTTGCTCTCGCGCAATCCGTGCTCGGCACTGCCACGAGTCAAACCGTGCTCGATACGCTCACGTCCATCATGGATCATGATCCCGCGCATGGGCTTGAGACCATCCACAAGGCGCTGGATGCGGGCGCCGATCCGCGTTCGCTGGCGCGTCAGATCGTTGAGTATCTGCGCGGTCTCATGCTCATTCAAATGGGCAACGCGAATCAGGTCGAAGCCACGGCGGATGTCAAGAAGCAGATGCAGGCGCACGCCAAGTCCTTTTCGACGAGCGATGTCTTGCGGATGATGAAAGCGTTCAACAATGCGGCTGTGGATTTGCGCGGCGGCTGGCAGCCCTCTTTGAGTCTGGAACTTGCTTTAGCAGAAGTGTTGGACGCCCCGAATGAATCTCAAACAGGAGCCATATCATCCCCGCAGGGGACGCCGCGTCAGACTAAGCCTCAGGCTGTATCAACTCCCAGAACGGAGACTCAGCCTCAAGTTGAGTCAGAAGCGGTTTCACATCCACAAGAAAAATCCGCCCTCAGCGCGGGAGATGTTCTCAAGGCGTGGAAGCAGATGTCTGCGTCGCTTCCCAAAGCACAGGCGAATCTTTCGGCGTTGATGAACTCGGTCAAGATGATCGATGTTAAGGGTAAGATGTTGATCCTGGGTTTGGCGAGTGACGTGCTGGTTTCGAAGATAGACAAGCCCGACCAGATCGAAGCGATCCAAAGGTTGATCAAGGACGAGTTTGGCGCGGACGTGAGTGTGCGTTGTGTGGTGACGAATGCGAAAGGCAAGATCCCCGCGAACGTGGCGCAGGACGGCATGGTGGCAACTGCCATCCAACACGGCGGTGAGATCGTTGATACACAGGATTAAGACCATATCCAGTCGATTTGTTGTCCAGCTTTAGAGTGATTATGTCGGATTACTTATATTTCCTTCCATTTTCTGGATCAATTTCGTTTGATATTGAGAAAACACTCGATGTTGCATCCCAAAAATGGAAGCAGGATTTTCATATTATAAAATCGGATGATATATATATTATTGGAAGCGGAACGCACCAATTGATTTTGGCATTGCAAAAGGAGTCTCTTCAAAGGGGAATTGTCGACACATTGATTTCATCTTATCCGCAATGGAGTTTTGAGGAAATTGCTCGGCTCAGGGAACACAAAGCATTGATAAGCATTCGCACACCTAAGACTCTATTTAAATCAAAACATCATATGGCATTGATTGCTTCCGTTGCATTTGCTCTTCTGGGACAGGAAGGTGCTGTCGGTTTTTTCAATGCCACCTCTGAAAAATATTACCCTGTCAGTCACTTTCAAAAATATAATAATGAAATAGTTCCGCAATTGGATGAAATAGATTATTTATTTGCTGAAAAACAAAATAAGAAGAGGTAGAATATGGCAAAAGGATTCAACAAAGGACAACAAATGGGGCAGGGTGGGATGATGCAACAAATACAACGTCTGCAAAAGCAAATGGAAGAAGCGCAGGCGAAACTTGCCGAGGAAACCGTCACTGCCACGGCGGGTGGCGGTGCGATCAAAGTTGTGATGACGGGTGATCAGGTCTGCAAGTCAGTTGAGGTCGATCCTGAATTCCTGAAGGATATGGATGCTGAAATGCTGCAGGATATGGTCTTATCCGCGGTGAATATGGCGCTCGATCAATCGCGTGAACTGCAACAAAAGTTGATGGGTCCGCTGGCGGGTGGTTTGCCGTTCTAACCATCATGTCATTGCGAGGAGGAGCGAAGCGACAACGAATAAGAAGATTGCTTCGGGCAAAGAGCAAGAACGCCCTCGCAATGACATAATAAACTATATGTTACTCCCCGAATCCATTCAATCCCTCATCAACGCCCTTGAGCGACTGCCGGGCATCGGCCCCAAGTCCGCTTCGCGGCTGGCATTCTATCTTCTCCGCGCCACGGACGATGTCTCGGACGATCTGGCGCTTGCTTTGGCACATTTGAAAAAGAACACGGCATTTTGTCAGGAATGTTTCAACATCACTGAAGCGGGACGTGAACGCTGTGAAGTGTGTGAGTCCACGCGGCGGGATGGTAGTGTCATCTGTGTTGTAGAAGAAGCGCTGGATGTCCTTGCCTTGGAGCGCACAGGTGGTTATCAGGGAAAGTATCACGTCTTGCAGGGTGTCTTATCTCCCATCGAAGGTATTGGTCCTGATGATCTAAAAATCAAGCAATTGATTGCGCGCGTTGCGAATGGGGGAGTGCAGGAGGTGATCCTTGCGACCAATCCCAGCATGGAAGGGGATGCCACGGCACAATATCTGCAAAAACAATTGAAGCAATTTGATGTGCATGTCACCCGGTTGGCCAGAGGTTTACCCATGGGCGGCGATCTGGAATACGCAGATCAAAATACGTTGCTGCGAGCGTTATCTGGCAGACAGGATATGGAATGAAAATCGCCCATCACGGGCGATTTTGTTATTTGAGTAGTGCTTCCAAGACATCTTCCAGTGTTGGCTTTTCAGGAGCATCCTTGAAGCCCGCGAGACGATGATAAATCTCCGCCGCGGCTTCATGGAATCCGTTTGGCAGACCCGCCTTATGGAATGTATCTGCGATTTCATGCATCTCTCCTTCGAACCTCCATGCTTTGGCTGTGACGCGAATTGCTCGACGATTTGTCTGTTCTGAAAAACTCGAATCATCCATATTCCACTGTTCGTACAACTTATCCCGCACGCCAAGGGATTCTGCGGTTGCCAGAATTGCAATGAGCAGGGCGGTGGTCCCCTTGGAGTAGGCGGCATAACACATCTTCAACGCTGAGGCTTTGCCGGTCTCCTCCCCTATGATGCTTGTTTCGAGTAATCCGTTTGAAAAACAATCCGAGATGATCTTCGCATCCCTGCCCGATAAATAAAGGGTGGTTTCGTTTGGCGTCCAGGCAGGTCCGCCGATGATGCTTCCGTCAATGAAACGTACGCCTTTAGATTCCATCATTTTTCCGATTTTCATGGCGCGGTGTGGAGAGATGGCATTGGCATCCAGAAAGTAACCCTTGAAACCTTGCTCAATCACAGACTTTGCAATATCTTCCGCCGCGTGAGGCGGACAGACACTCAGGATGATTTCGCTGACATTACAAAGTTGAATCAAAGATTCAACATTAATCAAGCTATATTTTTTGGCGCGGTAAGAGTTTTGTTGCTGCGACTTTCTGATGCCCAATAAACTTCATGTCCGCTGTTGGTGGCGGACGCCGCGATGGAAATTCCCATCTCGCCGGGATGCAGGATTCCGATTTTAGCCATGATCACTCCTTGTCAGTTGCCATGATAACATGAGGCGCAAGGTAAAATATTCTCATGAATATAACCATCCTCACCTATGGGTCACGCGGCGATGTCCAGCCTTTTCTTCCGTTGTCGCTTGGATTGCTGGCAAGAGGACATTCCGTCAAGTTGGCGGCGCCATCTCGATTCAAAAGTCTTGTGGAAGGATATGGGATTCCGTTCGTACCGCTGGCGGGCGAGCCGCAGGATTTGAGTCGACGCTTCAACGAAGCGGGGTTCAATTTCATCAAACAGATTCGCGGGATGATGGATCATGCAATCGAGATCGGGTTGGATGTCATGCATCAAACAGAAACAGCCTGTCAGGATGCCGATCTCATCATCCATTCTTTTTCACATGCGATCGGCGCCCATACATTTGCGCGCGAGATGAACATCCCTGACATTCACATTCAAACCTTTCCGATGTTCACGCCAACGGGCGATTATCCCAATGTCACCATGCCGGATTTGAAATTGCGCTCATTGAATCGCCTGACTCATACCATTTCACAAAAGATCGCATGGTGGATCTCGAAGTTTGGATATGAACAAGTCCGTCGTCGCGCAGGACTTCCCAAACGTAAACTTTATTTTCCGTTCGGCGAAAATCCGCTTCGCTCTCCAACCCCGATCCTGTGCGCGTGGAGCCCGAACGTTCTCCCGCCCTCGAGCGATTGGACGACGGATGTCCATGTTACTGGATATTACTTTTTTGATTCGGCTGATTCGTATCAACCTTCTGATAAGTTACGATATTTTTTGGATGCCGGTGAACCTCCGATTTGCGTCTCATTTGGAAGCATGGTCAATCGCAATGCAGGGCGGATTGACAGGATCGTGAATGATGCATTGAGGCAAATGGATCAACGCGCCATCATTCTTTCGGGTTGGAGTGAAATCAAGGATCGACCAGGCAACGACGTTATTTATATCGATGCGGTTCCACATGACTGGCTGTTGCCAAAATGCAATATGATCGTTCATCATGGCGGCGCAGGAACTACATCCGCCGGATTGCGGGCGGGGCTGCCGAATGTTGTTGTGCCGTTCACGGCAGATCAACCGTTCTGGGGCAGGCGAGTCCATGCACTGGGTGTGGGTCCCAGGCCAATTCCGGTGAAGAACCTTTCGGTGGAGATGTTAACGCGCGCGATAGCCGAGGCGGGATCAAATGTCGTTCGTGAGCGCGCCCAGACTCTCGGTCAAAGGATAAGAGGCGAGGATGGGGTACAATGTGCGGTGTCGATGATTGAAAGTCAACGGGTCGTTTTTAGAAATTTTAAGGTTTAAATGTCTGATAACCCATTGACAAAGTCCGTGAAAAACGTATAATCAACGTTCGCCAGTAGTTACAGCGATCTCGTCCCCCTGACAGATCATTGAAAACTGAATAGCAGTCTCTAGTCAGAGACACAAGCCTGTTGGTTTTGCAGTCTGACGAGCCGATGTCGAAAGACAAATGACATCGGTGTTTTCGTCTGTTGATGTCTTGACAGGCCAAAGCGGAGCGTGTAAAATCCGCCCGCTTTGATACCAGAACTTTAACAACTGAACAGTGATAGGAAGCAACAACTCTGTCGATCCAGTAAATATCCGTAAACTACACTCGCAAGAGTGAAAATTTTTTGCGGAGAGTTTGATCCTGGCTCAGGATGAACGCTGGCGGCGTGCCTAATACATGCAAGTCGAACGAGGTGCTTTTTGTAGCAATACGAGGAGTATCCTAGTGGCGAACGGGTGAGTAACGCGTTGGTGACCTGCCCCAAAGTGTGGGATAACAGTCCGAAAGGATTGCTAATACCGCATGTGGTCATCGGGTTTAGAAACCGGTGACTAAAGCAGTAATGCGCTTTGGGAGGGACCTGCGTCCCATCAGCTAGTTGGTAGGGTAACGGCCTACCAAGGCGACGACGGGTAGGGGACCTGAGAGGGTGGCCCCCCACAATGGAACTGAAACACGGTCCATACACCTACGGGTGGCAGCAGTAGGGAATATTGCACAATGGGCGAAAGCCTGATGCAGCAACGCCGCGTGCGCGATGAAGGTCTTCGGATCGTAAAGCGCTTTTCTGCGAGATGAGAAAGGACAGTATCGTAGGAATAAGTCTCGGCTAACTACGTGCCAGCAGCCGCGGTAACACGTAGGAGGCGAGCGTTATCCGGATTCACTGGGCGTAAAGCGCGTGCAGGCGGTTCGGTAAGTTGGGCGTGAAAGCTCCCGGCTCAACTGGGAGAGGTCGTCCAATACTACCGGGCTAGAGAGCAGAAGAGGAAGATGGAATTCCCGGTGTAGTGGTGAAATGCGTAGATATCGGGAGGAACACCAGTGGCGAAGGCGATCTTCTGGTCTGTTTCTGACGCTCAGACGCGACAGCTAGGGTAGTAAACGGGATTAGAGACCCCGGTAATCCTAGCCGTAAACGATGTGAACTTGGCGTTGGTGGCTTAAACACCATCAGTGCCGAAGCAAACGCGATAAGTTCACCGCCTGGGGACTACGGCCGCAAGGTTAAAACTCAAAGGAATTGACGGGGGCCCGCACAAGCAGCGGAGCGTGTGGTTTAATTCGATGCTACACGAAGAACCTTACCCAGGCTTGACATATAGGTGGTAGGGATCCGAAAGGTGACCGACCCGCAAGGGAGCCTGTACAGGTGTTGCATGGCTGTCGTCAGCTCGTGTCGTGAGATGTTCGGTTAAGTCCGCTAACGAGCGCAACCCTCGCCGCGTGTTATACGTGTCACGCGGGACCGCCGGTATTAAGCCGGAGGAAGGTGGGGATGACGTCAAGTCAGCATGGCCTTTATGCCTGGGGCTACACACACGCTACAATGGTCGGTACAATGGGTTGCCAAGCCGCGAGGCGGAGCCAATCCCCCAAAACCGGCCTCAGTTCAGATTGCAGGCTGCAACTCGCCTGCATGAAGCCGGAGTTGCTAGTAAACGCGCGTCAGCTATAGTGCGTTGAATACGTTCTCGGGCCTTGTACACACCGCCCGTCACGTCATGGGAGCTGGTAACACCTGAAGCCGGTAGTCTAACCGCAAGGAGGACGCCGTCGAAGGTGGGGCTGGTGACTGGGACGAAGTCGTAACAAGGTAGGTGTACCGGAAGGTGCGCCTGGATCACCTCCTTTCTAGAGTATTCGAGCGATCTCCCTCACGAGAGGTCTGCTCCACTCAGTTTCATGTGCCTTACGGTGATGAGGCGCTGGGCACAGAGGTAGAGTTTCCTGTCACTATTCAGTTGTTAAAGAGAGACGGGCTTGTAGCTCAGTTGGTTAGAGCACTGTGCTGATAACGCAGGGGTCACAGGTTCGAATCCTGTCAAGCCCACTCACCCAAGGCAGGTCCTGGGGATGTAGCTCAGTGGGAGAGCAGCGCCTTTGCAAGGCGAAGGTCGCGGGTTCAAATCCCGCCATCTCCACTGAGTTTGCAGGAAAGATTTGGAGTAAAGAAAAGATTTGTTAAACGGCGAGCAGACATAAAGTACAGGAAAGCACCGCAATAAGATAAAAGGTCGTTGAGCGACCCGGCGGTGTGTGCCGGGTCGAATTGTCTCTAACAAGCGAACATGTTGAAGGGTGAGCGATGCCCTTGAAATTTGTCAAGAGCATCGTTCACTGGTCAACCAGTGAATTTGCACCTTACCAACTGAATAGTAACTGACTGAAAGATAAATATCCTCAAATATCTAAAGCAAGAAATATTTGTAGGCCGAAGAGTAATAAATTCTCCGCATCACGTGGAGAAGCTACTAAGGGCTTTCGGTGAATGCCTTGGCGCCAAGTGCCGATGAAGGACGTGGGACACTGCGATAAGCCTCGGGGAGCCGTGTACAGGCTTTGATCCGGGGATTTCCGAATGAGGAAACTCGTTGCGGCGAACCCGCAACATCCTCCTGCTGAACACATAGGCTGGAGGAGGGGCACCCAGGGAACTGAAACATCTAAGTACCTGGAGGAACAGAAAATATTCTCCTAGTAGTGGCGAGCGAACGGGGAACAGCCCAAACCGTCCTTGCTTGCAAGGGCGGGGTTGTAGGGTCTGGCATATGGAAGTTACAAAACGATCAGTTAGCGGAAAGGTGTGGGAAAGCCTGCCATAGAGGGTGACAGCCCCGTATGCGAAAATTGATCGTCTTCCGCCAGATACCTGAGTACTGCCGGGCACGCTAATCCGGCAGGAATCTGGGGAGTCCACTCTCCAAGGCTAAATACATTTGGCGACCGATAGTGAACAAGTACCGTGAGGGAAAGGTGAAAAGTCCCCCTGTTAGGGGAGTGAAATAGAACCTGAAACCGAGAGCCTACAAACAGTTGGAGGGCTAACAGTGGGTTGAGCGCTGTAGAAATACAGATGTTCCCCGCTATGCCTGACAGCGTGCCTCTTGGAGAATGAGCCTGCGAGTTAATCTCAGTGGCAAGGTTAAGGGAGTAACACCCGTAGCCGTAGCGAAAGCGAGTCTGAACAGGGCGTATAGTCGCTGGGATTAGACCCGAAACCGGGTGAGCTACCCATGGGCAGGGTGAAGCGAGTCTAATCACTCGTGGAGGCCCGAACTTACTAACGTTGCAAAGTTAGAAGATGACCTGTGGGTAGAGGTGATATGCCAAACGAACTCGGAGATAGCTGGTTCTCCCCGAAATAGCTTTAGGGCTAGCGTCATGCGTTTAGTACTGGAGGTACAGCACTGAATGGGCTAAGGGGCTTACCGCTTACTGAACCCAATCAAACTCGGAATGCCAGTACTCCATAGCATGGCAGTCGGACTACGGGAGATGAGTTTCGTGGTCGAAAGGGAAACAGCCCAGATCATCAGCTAAGGTCCCAAAATCTACACTAAGTGGGAAACGAGGTGAGGTTACTTGAACAACCAGGAGGTTGGCTTAGAAGCAGCCACCCTTTAAAAAGTGCGTAACAGCTTACTGGTCTAGTGACCTTGCGCGGAAAACTTAACGGGGCTAAGTGTAGTACCGAAGCTATGAGTCTCAGCGCAAGCTGGGGCAGTAGGGGAGCGTTCCATCAGCGGTGAAGGTCGATCGATAAGGGCGACTGGAGCGGATGGAAGTGAGAATGCAGGCATGAGTAGCGTATAAACACGTGAGAACCGTGTTCGCCGTAAATCTAAGGTTTCCGACGCCAGGTCATTCCGCGTCGGGTTAGTCGGGTCCTTAGCCGAGGCCGAAAGGCGTAGGTGATGGACATCCGGTCAACATTCCGGAACCGCTCAGAATGAGTGATGGGGGGACGCAGCGAGGTAGGCCAGCCACCGATTGGTTGTGGTGGTGCGATCCGTCTAGGTGTTGAGGCTGGTAGGTAAATCCGCCAGCTGAGCTGAGGCGAGAGCGAGCCGTAAGGCATAAGTGGTTGAGCCTTGCTGCCAAGAAAAGCCTCTAAACGTTGATTTCTGAGTGCCCGTACCGCAATCCGACACTGGTAGATGGGTAGAGTATACCAAGGCGAACGGGAGAACCCTCGTTAAGGAACTAGGCAACATGACCCCGTAACTTCGGGAGAAGGGGTACCTTCTAGCGTTCGGGTAACCAAAGCGCTGGAGGGTCGCAGTGAAATGGCTCTGGCGACTGTTTAACAAAAACACAGGTCTCTGCTAAGCCGTAAGGCGATGTATAGGGGCTGACGCGTGCCCAGTGCCGGAAGGTTAAGGGGAGAGGTTAGCGCAAGCGAAGCTTTGAACCGAAGCCCCGGTGAACGGCGGCCGTAACTATAACGGTCCTAAGGTTAACATTTGCTAGCCTTAGTAAAATCGAACTATATGCGGGAAAATCCTCAACAGCCATGCGGTACTCGTCGTAATCGAATACGGCAGTAAAAATCCGCTGGACACGGGGACAATCCGCAGGGAAGGCTTCCATGATGGATGATGATATATTGGAAGAACCCTCAGAGACTTCACGTTCGATCTCGAATTCCTCGAGGTTGGAAGCGCAATGGGTTGTAGGGTTTGTAGATGGAGAAGGATGCTTTTATGTCGGTATCAATTCCCATCCTGAGATGAAGGCAGGGTTTCAGGTTTTACCTGAATTCACGGTTGTTCAACATAAGCAAGATGTACAACTACTTTATGCCCTGAAACGATTTTTTGGGTGTGGCGTTGTCCGGCAAAATCATGATGACCGCATGGCTTATCGTGTAAGAGGTGTGGAACACCTCTGGGAGCGGATCATTCCGTTCTTCGAGAAGCATCCTTTGAAGACCAAAAAGCGTCTTGATTTTTTGAAATTCAGGAAAACCCTGATGATGATGCAGAAAGGTGAACATCTGACACCCGCCGGGATCGAAAAGATCCGCCAAATCGCTTCTGAAATGAATCGAGGACGAGAAAGATAAAGTCCGGCTTCTCTGGAAACAGAGTAAGATGAACCGAGCGAAATTCCTTGTCGGGTAAGTTCCGACCCGCACGAACCGCGTAACGATCAGAGCACTGTCTCAACGAGGGACCCGGTGAAGTTGAATTGGCTGTGAAGATGCGGCCTACCCGCAGCAGGACAAAAAGACCCCGTGGAGCTTTACTGCAACTTGGCATTGTGTTTGGGTATGATCTGTGTAGCATAGGTGGGAGGCTTTGAAGCTGGGGCGTTAGCCTCGGTGGAGCCGCCAGTGAAATACCACCCTGATTATGCTTAGACCCTAACCCCGCACCGTCATCCGGGCGGGGGACCGTGCCAGGTGGGCAGTTTGACTGGGGCGGTCGCCTCCCAAAAGGTAACGGAGGCGCCCAAAGGTTCCCTCAGGCAGAATGGAAACCTGCCAAAGAGTGTAAAGGCATAAGGGAGCTTGACTGCAAGACCAACGCGTCGAGCAGATACGAAAGTAGGGCTTAGTGATCCCACGGTACCGAGTGGAAGGGCCGTGGCTTACCGGATAAAAGCTACCCCGGGGATAACAGGCTGGTGAGGACCAAGAGTTCACATCGACGTCCTCGCTCGGCACCTCGATGTCGGCTCATCGCATCCTGGGGCTGGACAAGGTCCCAAGGGTCGGGCTGTTCGCCCGTTAAAGCGGTACGCGAGCTGGGTTCAGACCGTCGTGAGACAGGTCGGTCTCTATCCGCTGTGGGCGTAAGGGATTTGAGAGGAGCTGC
>DIDP01000077.1 GCA_002418205.1 Anaerolineales bacterium UBA5797
CCGTCGCCCATGCCGCCGTCGCCGTGGCAACTGGCGCAGTTCGCCGCATACAACGCCGCGCCGCGTTCCAGGGATGCCTCATCGGCGGAGATGGGATTCTTCAAGCCCGCATATTCGGCAGGGATTTCCGCATGGTGACGCGTCATCATGCCGTTGTCATTCATGCGAGGGAAGGATTCGTTTCCTTGCTTACCGCAGGCGGTCAGCGTCAAGATCAGGGTTGCAAGAAATAGAATTTTTTTCATTTGAGTTGCTCTCTGTACCACATGCGGGATATAAGATTATCCCTGAGCACAAGTTGATGATAGAACGTCGCTCCGACATGCAGCAGGACGGTCAATGCCAGTGCGGGAGCGATGAATCCGTGCAGCAGGCGTGCGGTAAAGTTATAAAAATCAGTGGGCAATGGTGCGCCTGATCCGCCAAAGACGACGGATGTCAACCCTGCCTGTATGGAGAGCGACACTCCGCTGACCGCCATCAAAAAGACCAGCAAGTACAGGGCGTAATGTACGAATCTGCCGATCCAATCGAAGACCGCGTTTCCAGCTGTGACATGTTCGGGTTTGGGCAGTCTCATACGTGTGACAAAACGGATGACGATCACAAGCGATGTAACGATGCCAATGCCCATGTGCACTGCCAATGACAACAGTTTTGCATCGTCATTGGGTTGTCCGCTCATGGATTTGCCGATCACGAATGCGGCGAAAACCAGAGCCACGACCAGCCAATGAAATGTAACCTGTAACGGGTGATAACGTTTGGGGGCGCCGTACGTCATTTACTTCTCCCCTTTCGAGCCGAGAAATACGACGCGTGTCCTGGCGTTCATGCCCCGTTTTGCCCCACTGGGCGTGATGACCGTCACGCCGGGCTTGATGGCGAAGGTCTCGTCGTCCACGGTCATCAGTCCCTCGCCTTCGAGAAAGTGGTACATCGCCGCCTCCCCTGCGTGGATGGGGATCTGTCCACCCGCCTCCAGCCCCACGACCAGCGCCTTGAACTGCGGCGTGTCGAACAGGAACTGCGGCTTGGGACCGTCCGCGGCAAAGACCGCTTTGGATTTTGTGTCGGTGAAATAAATCTCTGGCATATCGCTCCTCTCGTGATATGCCTCTACTGTACATCCATTCCCCGCTTCCCGCCCCGACTTTTGTCGGGTTTTTGCCCCCGATCCCTATCCGCCCTGTATCATCCCCCGCTTCGCCAGCTCCTCACGGTCAAGAATGCGGATCTGCTGACGGTCGATTTCGATCAAGCCCGCCTTCGTCAACTCGCGGATGACGCGGCTCAAAACATCGGGCACAGTGCCAAGATGCGCGGCGAGTTCGGTCTGGTTCGTCCAGCGGCGGCGTTCGATCACATCCCCTTCCGCCTGGTCCAGCAGAAGTGTGACGAAACGCGCCTCAACCGTCTTTAAGGACAGGTCCGCCGCCAGCGTGACCAGGTTGACGATCTTGTCCGCCATGTTGGAGATGATCTGCAGCGCCGTCTGCGGGTATGCCATCACCACCTCCTCCAGCGCGACGTGCGGGATCAACCAGATGCCCGATTCCTCCAGCGCCATCGCGGTCGCGGGATTTGGTCTCTTCGCCAGCGCGCCGACCTCGTTGAACACCTCGCCCGCCTCGATGAAGCGCAGCACCTGCTCGCGTCCGTCGGGGGAGGTCTTCAACACTTTCAATGAACCGTATTGCAGGTAATACAGATATGGCTCGACATCCCCCTCCCAAAACACCACGGCATCCTGCGGGACGATCTTCCACACCGCGCTCTCCGCCAGCTTCCGCATGGCTTGCTCGTCCAGCCCGCGCAGGAATTCGAAGGTGTGCAACCGTTTGAGCAGAAGATCGGGGGAGGTATTTGTCTTATTCATCGCGTCTCAAGAGATCTTCGACCGTTTCCCTGTGCTGGATCAGCCTGATATTTTCCTCGTCGAGCATCAAGACGGCAGGTCTGCGTGCGCCGTTATAGTTGGATGACATGCTCAGATGATACGCGCCTGCCACGGGAATCGTGATCAGTTCCCCCTCCTCGACTTTCGGCATCGGCAGATCCTCGATGAGGATATCCCCCGACTCGCAATATGGACCCGCGATGGAGACGATCTCGCTTCGCTCCCCGCCGACGCCTGATACCGGCAAACAGGTATACCTCGCCCCGTACAGCGCGTACCGCGGATTGTCCGCCATGCCGCCGTCGGTAAGCAGCCAGGTCTTGTCACCGCGTCTCTTCACCGCCCCCACGCGATAGACCGCCACGCCAGCCAGCGCGATGAGACTACGCCCCGGCTCGAGATGCAAATGAGGAAGTTCGAGTCCGCGCGCCTGACAGCCTGCAATGACCGCCTCCGCGATACCCTTCACGTAACTTTCAATGGAGGGGTTCGGCAGTTCATCTTCGTGATACGCCACACCCCAGCCGCCGCCGGGGCAGAAATGCCACTCGCCGCTGAACCCGATCTCTTTGGCAAGATCGAGCGCCAGGTCAATGGCGGGGAGCAACGGCTCCGGGTCGCGGAAATTGGAGCCCTGATGGAAGTGAATACCTGCAAGCGGCAAATTTGACGATTTGCATATTTGTGCCGCCTGCAATATCTCCTCGCGCGTCATGCCGAACTTGCTATCGTGTTGACCAGTCTGCGTGTGGGCATGATGCGTGTGGACGGCAACGCCGGGCAATAGCCGCAACCACAATGATGCGCGACCTTCAACCTGTAACTTTTGACCTGCAAACCTGTGGAGTTCCGTGAGATTGTCAACAACGATCGTCCCCGCATGTTTGACTGCCGCTTTCAAGTCAGCCACTGATTTATTCACCCCATGCACAAGGATGTGCTCACGCGGCACGCCGGCCGCGATCGTAATGGCGATCTCGCCCTGACCGGTGCAATCCACGAGGAAAGCGTGCGTTTGCGTCCATTGAGCGATGGCTTTGCACAGGAAGGCTTTGCCCGCGTAGGTCACTTTTGAGGGAGCCGGGTAGTGGGCAGACAAGGCGTCCGTGTAGGTTTTGGCGGAAAAGTTCAGGGTGGCGCGGTCGTAAATGTATAACGGAGTCCCGTATCGGTCCGCGAGAGAGGCGAGGTCATGTCCAGCGATGGTCAGCTTGTCGTTTTCGATTTTCGTCGAGAGGGGAAAAAGCGCGAGGCGATCCATGAATGATGTTTAGTTGCCAAAGAAGAGTTTCCACCATATTTCCCAGTTTTGCATCGGCGTTGGGGCAGGGACCGGGGTGTTGAACTCAATGGGCGCGTCACCGGGCGCGCCGACGGGGACCACCGGCAGATCGCCATCCTGGATGTAATGCCCGTCGGTGCGCGCCCATTCCTCGACCGCCGATGTGGAATTTGCGAAAGCGACCGCGGTTTGCAGGGCTTGATAAGTCTCGACCGCCTGGGTTGCCTGGGCGCGGACCAGTTCGGTCTGTTCGTTGAGCATCGTGAGTTCTTCGAGCCGCCGGTTGAATTCGAGCACGACGAACACCAGCACGAACATGCCGATGATCGTCAGTACACGGCGTACGTTGATGGGCAGGGTTGGCATGTGACCTATCTTAATCGTTATCGAATTCCCTGACAAGCGGCTATAATCTATCAATCTTCGCAGGTGACAGTCACTTGCGAAGTGACTGTCACTTTTGGAGATGCCCATGCCCCATGTAAAACAGATCAATCATGTCGCGGTTGTTGTCGATGATATGGAAAAGGCGCTGGCCTTCTGGCGGGATGCGCTGGGAATGGAATTGCAGGAACTGCGCGATGTGCCCGCCGAGAAATCACAGGTGGCGTTCCTGCCGCTTCCCGGCTCGGAAGTGGAACTGGTCCAGCCCACAACGGATGATTCCGGCATTGCGAAATATCTCGCCAAACGCGGACCGGGCATGCATCACATCTGCCTCGAGGTGGATGATATCGAAGGCATGATGGTGCAGTTGAAGGAAAAAGGCATCCGATTGATCAACGATGAACCGCGCACCGCCGCGGACGGAAAGAAATACGCCTTCATCCACCCCGAAAGCACATCGGGTGTGCTGGTTGAACTCTATCAGATTTAGCATGTCATTGCGAGGAACGGCACGACGAATCAATCTTTTACAAGGAGAAAAGTGTTCGATGGATTTCTCTCATCGAACGGGAGATTGCTTCGCTTCGAACTGCTTCGCAATGACAACATGATGCACAATGTTCGAGAACATCGATTCCATTCTCCGCGTTCAGTGTGGGCTGAAAAAGGATAGACCCGTCATCGCGGGTGTCTCAGGTGGTCCTGATAGCCTGTGCCTGATGCACATCCTGCGTTCGACGGGTTACCGGGTCATCGTCGCGCACTACAACCACAAGCTTCGTCCCGATTCGGACGCGGATGCCAATACCGTGGAACAGGCTGCCAGTCGCCTGAATTTTGTTTCGGTGATCGAAAGCGGGAACGTGCGAGAATTTGCCGAAACAGAGAAACTTTCCATTGAAGAGGCGGCGCGCATTTTGCGTTATCGTTTCCTCATGGCGCAGGCGCGGCGTTTCGAGGCGCAGGCGGTGGCGGTCGGTCATACGGCGGATGATCAGGTGGAAACCGTGCTCATGCACTTCATCCGCGGCGCAGGCCTGGCGGGGCTCAAGGGCATGACCCACCGCACGATCATCCAGATCTTCGATCAGGAAATTCCCGTCGTGCGTCCCCTGCTGGATGTCTGGCGCGAAGAGACGATCGTGTATTGCGCTGCAAACGGTCTTCGTCCGCGCTTCGACCCGAGCAACGACTCGCTGGATTTCTTCCGCAACCGTTTGCGGAACCTTTTGATCCCCACCATCGAATCCTACAATCCGCGTTTCCGTGAGGCGGTCTGGCGCACGGCAACCGCGTTGGCAGGCGACCATGAAATCCTTGCCGACGTTTTGGATGACGCCTGGAAGGGCAGCATCATTCAGCAGACTTCGGACTTCGTCTCCTTTGACGCTTCCGCGCTGGAGAAACATCCGCTCGGACTCCAGCGATACCTGATCCGCCGTGCGATGGAATCGATCCACCCCGACAATTTGGATATCAGCTTCGCCACCCTTGAACGCGCGGCAGGCTTCATCAATGATCCGGAGAAACATCCGCGCATCGACCTGACGAGCGGGCTGCACATGCTCCGCGAGGGAATGTTGATCTACGTTGCCGCGGACCGTACCGACCTGCCTGTGGAACGCTGGCCCCAGATTCCCGATGAGAGCAGTACGATCCCCTTGAAGATCCCGGGGCAGATCCCGCTATCCGGCGGGTGGAGGCTGACCTGCGAACGCTGGAACATTGCCTCGCTTGCGATGGAGCAGGCCAGGTCGAACAATGATCCGTTTCAGGTGTGGCTGGATGCGAGGGGGATTTCCGACGCGCTGGAGTTACGGGTCAGGCAGGACGGCGACCGCTTCGAGCCGCTGGGCATGGACGGTCACGAGATGAAGATCTCCGATTTCTTCATCAACGTCAAATTGCCAAAGCGGGCGCGTGACCGCTGGCCGTTGTTGTGCATGGGTTCGAGGGTCTTGTGGGTGCCCGGTTATCGTCCCGCCCATTCCGTCCGTTTGACGGAGAATACACGGCAGGCTTTGTATTTTTCATTGACGCGCAGTTGATAACGAATTGACGGTCACCCTCAAGATGACCGTCAATTTTATTATTCCTTATTTCCCGCCAGTTGTTTCAATTTGATGAATAACTCGCGCCATTGGATCTTGGATACGCCGAGTTTCTGGCGGATCTTGTCCGGTTCTTCGCCGGCGTGGAAGTCGTTCAGCGCGCAGGTCCAGCGACACATGTCGAAGGAGAGATGCTTGGTCAGCCCGGCTTCGTTGCTGATATCTTCGAGCAGGTATTCCAGCCGCCGCGGCGACCAGGGGAAGAGCCTCTCCTCAGGCGTATATTGGGCAAGATATTCCTCAAAGGCGGGGATCCAGTCCTCGGGCAGAGCCAGCTTTCTCTCTTTGTAACGATTCGCCGGAGTCGGATATTTGATGAAGACCTGCGGCCCATTGGGTGAATCCAGTTCGAGGTGCTCGAGGTTGATCCCCAACGTCTCGCTCTTTTTGATCCCGGTTGTCAATAAAAGATAGACCAGCGTGTACGGGCGCGCATCCGGTTTTTGGGCGCGGCGGTGGCGGTCTGCGGCAAGCAATACTTCATCATATTCTTTGGGTGTGAGCACGGTGGGGAGCGGGCTGATGGCGGAGCGTTGCGCGACCTTCTCGGCGGGGTCAACCGTGAGGACGCCGTACTGATGCAGCCACCTGAACAGGGATTTGGTCGCCGTGATGCGCCGCGCCAGAGTCTTGGGACTGCAGGGCACGCCGCGTTCCTTTTCCATCCATTCGAAGTAGCGGTTGAGGTCCCTGGTGGTGACCTTGCCGAGGGTGATGTCCTCGGGCAGGAAGGTGGTAAGCAGGCGCACGTCCGAGAGGAAGGCTTTGATCGTGTTCGGCGAGCGACCCTGGTCCGCGAGGTACATTTCCCACGAGCTGATGGCGGAGGTGAGCGGCGTGTTCTGGTTCAGATGGGCGGTTTGCTTATTCTCAGGCATGACATCTCCTGTTCTTTTCTCTTTCGTATAGTTTAGCGAAAAAGAGGGGCGATGTCAACTGGTTTATTGGCTCAAACTTTCCGGTCTGAAGCAGGGCTGGTAGTCGTATCCCAAAATCAAAAGGTATTGTGCGGTGCTGTTCTGCTCCGGTGAGGGGATCAGACTGCCCGGCTGCATGCCCATCACGTTCAGGATGGCATCGCTGATGGAGAGGTCCTGCGCCGGGGATTTGTCGATGAGGACCGAGTAGGCGTAGTCCTGCCGGTCGGAGGGGACAATGCGCGTCTCGTAGCCCGCGTAGTTGAGACGCGTGGCCGCAAGCGTTTCGTAGCCGGGGATGGACGTGCCGTTCATCACTTCGATGATGGTTGTTTGCTTCTGGACAACTTGTGCCGAAGGCGACAGGGCTTCGGTCAATAATTGTGCCAGCAGTTCCTGGTTGGGCGAGAGGACGTACGCGCCGCCGCTGGTGATCCACGAACTGACATAAGGCGGACGGATGTAGTAACTGCGGATATCGGCATTGGTCATCTTGGGCGCATACAGGGAAAGCTGCAGGAGGTCGGCAAGCCCCAGATCCGTTTCGACCGAGTCCTTTACATCGTTATATAACTCCGGGATGCGGGTGAGCGTCCCTGCACGCAGGGCTTGCGTGAAGATGGAGCGCAATACCTCCTGTTGACGGCGGCCGCGGTCGAAGTCGCTGGATTTTTGACGGGAGCGGGCATACCAGAGGGCGAGGTCGCCGTCCATGTGGATGACGCCGGGGTTGACCGTGTACAAATACCAGTTGGCTTCGATCTCCGGGTTGTACCCCGGATCGATCAACTTCCAATCCGTGTAGGAACACGAGACGGGCACATCCACGCCACCGAGGGTATCGATGATCTTGCGAAAGCCATCGAAATCCACCATGGCGGTATGGTCGATGCGGATGCCGAGGTTGTATTCGATGGTGTCCTTCAGGAGCCCCGGACCGCCGCCGGGGTAATCGCTGGAGATGCCGTGCTGGTAGGCGGTGTTGATGCGGTTGTTCTCCCAGCCGGGGATGGAGACCCATAGATCGCGCGGGATGGAGATCAGCGATACCTGTCCTTCGTGGGGACGAAGGATCGCGACGACCATCGTGTCCGTGCGGAAGGATGCGCCTGAGCGTTTGTCGGAACCGATGAGCAGGAAGTTGACGGTTTCCTGCCCGTTGTTGAGCACCTGGCTTCCGGAGATATCGATGGTCGGTTGCGGCGCGACGGTGTTGATGAGGAGGTTCGGATCGAACGTCGGGATTTCGGTCTGCGCGGCAGCGGGCGCGGGGGGAGTCTCGCCTGATATAGCGGGATCAGTGACCGGCTGGGAAAGAAGCGTGCCGGTCGGCGTCCAGGGAATGGGTTGAAAGGGAGTCGGGGTCGGTGAGGCGTTCGGTGCGGCGGTCACCAGTACGAAGGGCAGGCTCGATTGTTGGGCGGGTGCGTTGTTTCCACATCCGGCAAGGAGCAGCGCCGCGATGAGGAGTCTCCAATAAACGGATTTCATGGCGTAGAGTTTTGCGTTGGGAAACTTGTGAGTGTGGCTGTCTGGATAAAGGTTGAAGTCGGTGACGGGATCGTCGTGTTTGTGGGAACAGGCGAGGATGTCACAACGAACGTGGATGTAAGACTCGGCGTGAGGGTGGGCGTAGAGGTCCGCGTGGGCGTGGAGAAGTTGAACGTGCTGGTGGGCAGGATGGTGGGCGTGCGCGTGGGAACGTTGGGAACCCAAAGCACCTGCCCGACGAAGATCGTTGTGGATGAGCCCATGCAGTTCCCGGTTTGCAGTTGTGGATAGGTGATGCCGTAGGAGAGGGCGATGCGGTAAAGGTTTTCACCCGGTTGGACCACATGTCTCTTCACCCAGCCTGCGGGCGGACTGCATTGCACCACCACCGCAGTCGGTCCCGGCGGCACGTACAGGATGGAACCCGGCGTGGGATTCACATAATTGAGGCAGTTGTTCGCGTTCAGGTTTTCGACGGTGGTGTTGTATCTCTGTGCGATGGAATACAGCGTATCGTTTGCGCCGACGACGATGCCGAACCATCCGTTGGGGACCGGGCAGGATGTGGTCGGCAGTGAAGTTATGTTTGGAATCGAGGTTGGCGTATCGGGGATCGCGGTCGCGGTTTCGGTCGGGATGAGCGTGGGGGTCGCGGGGAGAGGCGAGGCGAACTCAACGGCGAACGTCGTTGGGATGGGAGACGGAGTCGGCGGTGGCGGGGTCGAGGTCTCCGCCAGTGAGAGCGAGATGCCCCCGATCACCAGCAGGAGCGAGATGACGGCAATGATAACGCCCCCGCCCATTTGACGTAACGCCTTCATCCTCTAGTTCTCCGCGGCGTCTCTGGCGATGGGCAGCAATACGCTGAACGTCGAGCCGACGCCTGCCTCGGTCTCGACCCAGATGCGTCCCTTTTGCGCTTCGGTGAGGGTCTTTGCGATGGAAAGCCCGACGCCCGTATCGCCCACGCCCTGGATGAGCACGTTATCCGCCCGGTACAAACGGGTGAACACGCGCGGCATATCCTCCACCGGGATGCCTCCGCCGGAATCCGTGACTTGCAGCATGACGTATTCCTCGCCCGCCTCCGTTTTCATCTGGACGCGCAGATGCACGTTCCCCTCCACAGGGGAGGCTGCTCCCGCGTTCTGGAGGAGGTGGATCAAAATCTGCTGCAGGGCTTCGCGGTCGGCATGGATGGGTGACATGCTCTTCGGCAGGTCGAGGTGCATGGTGATGTTCTTTTCGCGCACCTGACTGCTTGTATAGGACATGGCGTTGTCGATGATCAGGTTCATGTCCACAGGTTCGGGTTTGAGTTCGTTGAGTCCCGTTTCGAGCGTGGTGACCTGGATCATGTCGTTGATCAAATTATCGATGCGTTCGGTGGACGACTTGATGCGTTCCACGAACTTGCGTTGCAGTGCGCCGAGGATCCCCACCGATTCGCCGAGCAGCAGGTCGGTGTATCCCACGATGGACGACATCGGCTGTCGCAGTTCCTGCGCGATGGATGCAACCACTTCCGCCTGTTCCTTCGAGCGCGCAACGGTATTGCCTTTTTCGGCTTCGATGATGCGCATGTTCGCTTCTGCAAGCTGGTTTTGCAGACGCGCCACCTCTTCGAGCGTCATGCGCAATTCTCCTTCGATCTGGGTCAAGTCCCTGCCGCCTTTGATTCCTTTTGAGGCGCGCAGGTTTTCATTCTCCGCCTTTAGCTTCTCGATAACCTTCTGAGACTCTTCCTGCATTTGCGTCAGCGCCGCGAGGTTTTCAGCCTGGGCGAGTCCCTCCCGCGCGTCGGCTTTGACCGCGTCCATTTGCTTGACGAGGTCGTTGTTCTGTCGTTCGAGATCGGCGATCCGCGTCTCGGCAACCTCGAGCGTCTGTTTCGTCTGCTCTGCCTTGCTCTCGAGCGCATTCATTTTTTGTCCGCGCTGGATGATGGGGACGAGTGATAACGCAATGTTGGCGAGGAACGCCTGATCCTCCGCGCTCCACAACCGGTTGGAATACGGCGATAGGACCAGGATGCCACCGATCGGATCCTTCTCAGGTGTGACGATGGGTACGCTCATCAGGTGGCCGGGGCTGGCCAGACCGAGAAGGTCGCTGAGACCTTTGATATCGGCAGAGGTGCTGCTCGATGGCAGCCGCAGCGGACGCCCGCGCTGGATCGAGTTCGTCAGCATGGGGATCATGGTCTTGTTCATGCTCCCGCCCTCGAGACCCTCTTCACGGATCAGATCATAGCCGCTGGCGATCTGCATCTGGCTGTTGTTGTCCGTGAGATAGATCAAGAATGCGAGGTCGGCAAGCAGGGCTTGCGCAATGGCACGCGTGATCGCCTGACTCACCTTGTCCGCGGTGGATTCGGCGGCAAGCGTCAGCAACGCATGGAAGGTTTTCGGGTCCGTGCTATAGCGTCTGCGTTCCTCGGTCGGTGCGATGGGTTTGATGGTGGTGGGCGTGCGTGCCGGCGCGGGGAAGCGTTGCGGCAGGGTCATCAAAAGCGGATACGCCGCCATGTACGCGATGCGCACCGCGCCGGGAAAGTTCCCATCCACTCTGCCCAGGATCATGTGAAGCAGGTGCCCGGCAAAGGCAAGCAGGAATACCGCCATGCCGTTCCCCCAGCCATTCGGACGGCGGATCAATAACAGGAACAATCCGAACACCGCCATGCCGATGCTTCCCAGCTGCCATAGTCCTTCGGTTGTGGTCAGGTTGTAGGGGGTGAGCGGCTCCTGTGAGTAGGCGATCAGGCTCAATGCAAACGCCGCGGCGACCAGCAAACTTAACAGCGTAGCCGCGGCATCCGAAGCGCGGCTGGGCTCGGGGAACGTCCAAAGCCAGATCATCCAGATCAGGGAAAAGAGGGTCAGCGCCCGGTCAATGGGCGGCAGGAAAAGCGGCAGGTTGATGATCCCCTGATTCCCGATCGCGGTCAGACCGAAAAGGATGAATTGTGCAAATAAAAGAAATCCAAGCCCGAACACGGTGCGCCGCGCCTGGGGGAATCCGCTCGAACGCCAGTGAAAGAACGCGGATTGCAGCGCGCTGACGATGGAAAATACCAGTATTAGATGATAGATCAAGCTTCCCGAAGGCTCGGTAAGAAAATCAAAGACCTGATAAAGAGATGCGATCATGATGTGTCTGCGATTATACTTCCACTTGTAGAATTATGTCTTTTGGGGCTCGTTACCTTTTCAAGACAAAAAATGAAGGGGAATGTTACTCATTGGATTTCAATCTGCCTCCCGTATAATATGAGACATGCGTAACCCGCTTCGCGTTGCATCCGTTTTGTTCCTGATCTTCCTGGCAGTCTCCCTGCCGGTCGTTTGGTCGGGCTATTCCGAGTTGCGGCAGGCGCGGGATGTTTCCTCCTACGTTGAAGCGGCGGAGCATTATCGAGCGGCGGCGCGGCGCATCCCCTGGCGGCCCGATCTCTACGAACTCGCGGGTCATGCTTATTATCACGCGGAGCAGTATGCGCTGGCAGATGCCGCCTATCAGAAGGCGTTTCGGCGCGGCGCGCTTTCCGCGGAAGGCTGGGTGGCGTGGGGTGATGTCAATTACCTGGATCAAAAACCGCAACGCGCCGCGGAACTCTGGGAGCAGGGACTGCACGAGCCAAATCCCTCCGAGAAACTCTATTCCCGCCTCGCCCAGACCTACCAGGAAAACAAACAATATTCCAAAGCCGCACAGTCTTTGCAGAACTACGTTCTCGTTCATGCGGACGATGCCCCCGCCCGTTACCGGCTGGGACTCCTGTTGACTCTTTCCGATCGGGATGCTGCCCTCTCCGAACTGATCAACGCCTCTCAACTGGACCCTCAGTTTGATCCCGCTGTGCAGACCCTGCGCACCGCCTTGAATCTGGCATCGTTAAACGACTCACCCTCGATGCGACTCGTCATTACCGGGCGCGGACTCGGTCTGGTGGAGGAGTGGGAGCTTGCCCGCGCGGCGTTCGAGGAAGCCGTCAAACTGGATGAGAACAATGCCGAGGCGTGGGCATGGCTTGGCGAAGCGGAACAACATACGGCTGGGGATGAAGCGTTCCTCCACCTTGAAAAAGCCCTCGATTTGAATCCGGAGTCAGCCACTGTGCGCGGCTTGCGCGGACTGTACTTCCAGCGCGTGGGCAACAACCGCGCAGCGTTGGATGAATTTCAAGCCGCGGCAAGATCCGAGCCGGAGAATCCCGCCTGGATGGTCTCCATCGGCGAGTCTTATTCCAAGCTGGGAGATTTGATCCTGGCGTTGGAGGCATATCAATATGCGGTGACACTTGCGCCGGAACAGGCGGAGTATTACCGTCTGCTGGCAGGATACTGCGCCCAGAACAATATCAACATCCGGGATGTGGGCGTGCCCGCCGCGCAAAAAGCCGTGCAGTTGGCGCCGGAGGATCCGCTGGCGCTGGATGTGCTCGGTTGGCTGTTGCTGCTCGACGGCAGGCATTTCGAAGCCGAGCGGATCTTGCTGCAGGCTGTGGCGCTCGACCCGCAACTGGCATCCGCGCATTTTCATCTGGCGTTGTTGTATTTCCAAACGGATAATCGTGACTCAATGTATGCACAGTTGATCCAGGCGCGCGATTTGGGGAGTGCGGAAGCAGGGAACTTGCTGGAACAGTATTTTCCATAATCTTTATGTGCCGGGCGTAGTCGAAGCGGACGTGACCGGAATGACAGCGGTGAAGCGGAATTGCTCTGCCGGATTGAAACTCTCCCCGCAGCAACGGACATAACTCTGATAAAATCCCCGCATGAAATTTACCAAAATCATCCCATTCGTTTTTGCTTTTATCCTTGCCTCCTGCCTGCCCGCTTCACCAGCGGCTCCCACTGTGCCCTCTGCAAATCCGGGTGATATCCTCTATCAGGATACCTTTGCGGAGAACACCTCCGGCTGGGACCGCGTCCTAAACGATGGCGGCATCATGGATTACGACAGCGGCGGGTTCCGGATCCTTGTGCGGGAACCGAAACTCAATTACTGGTCCACGCCGGAGAAGGACTTCGGCGATGTGCGCGTCGAAGCGGATGTGACCAAATTGAACGGTCCGGATGAGAACCGCGCCGGTCTGATGTGCCGCTACCAGAACGGGAACTATTATTTCTTTGTCATCTCCAACGACGGTTATTACGCGGTCGGTAAATTCATCGGCGGGCAGGCTCTGTTGCTCGGACATGCCGAGATGCAATCCTCCGGGTTCATTCAACCGGAGGGCGTGAACCATCTGCGGGCGGACTGCGTTGGGAACGCGCTGGCGTTCTATGTGAATTTCAACCAGGTTGCGCTTGTGCAGGATGCCGATCTTGCGAAGGGTGATGTTGGCGTGCTGGCTGGTTCGTTCGATGAACCCGGCGTGGATATGCTGTTCCAGAATTTTGTGGTGATCCAGCCGTAAATGCCTTGTTGGTTGAGTAGGCGGTGCTCGTTCGCCGTATCGAAACCAACAATTGCCAAAACAATTCTGCTTACATAGTGGTTTCGATACGTCCCGCAAAGAACATGCCGGACTACTCAACCACCGCAATGATTTATGAAGATCTACCTCGATACCATAGGTTGCAGACTCAATCAAAGCGAGATCGAAACGATGGCGCGGCAGTTCCGTGCAGCGGGGCATGAGATCGTCGCAGTTCCTGATTCGGCGGATATGGCAGTGGTCAACACCTGCGCGGTCACATCCAACGCGGCAGCCGATTCGCGCGGGGTCATCCGCCGCATTGCCCGGGCGGGCGTGGAGGAGATCGTTGCGACCGGCTGCTGGACAACGCTCCAGCCTCGGAGAGCCCTCGACTTGCCGGGCGTCCGCCGCGTGGTAACGAACGACAGCAAGGATCACCTCGTCGAAGATATCCTTGACCTTCCAATTTACGATCTCGAACCTCTAACCCGTGTTCCGCTGCCCGGCCTGCACCGCCGCACGCGCGCCTTCATCAAAGTACAGGACGGCTGCGAGAACCACTGCACGTTCTGCATCACGACCGTGGCGCGCGGCGAAGGTCGCAGCCGCACAATTGCCGATGTCATCCTCGATATCCGGTCCGCGCTGGAGGGCGGCGCCAAGGAGATCGTGCTCACAGGCGTCCATCTTGGCTCATGGGGTTATGATTTTGATTCGCATCTGACCGAACTCATCAAAGCCATTCTTCGGGAGACCGACGTTCCTCGTCTGCGGCTTTCCTCCCTCGAACCCTGGGATTTGTCCGATGGATTCTTTTCGCTCTGGGATAATAAACGCCTCATGCCTCACCTGCACCTGCCTCTACAATCCGGGTGCGAATCCACGCTGAGGCGGATGGCGCGCAAGACCACTCCTGATTCCTTCCGCGCGCTGGTCTCTGCGGCGCGCACAGCGATCCCCGATGTGGCGATCACAACGGATATCATCGCAGGCTTCCCCGGCGAGACCGAGGATGAGTTTGCGGAGAGCCTGGATTTCGTGCGCGAGATGAATTTTGCAGGCGGGCACGTGTTTACGTATTCGCCGCGTCCTGGTACAGGGGCGGCAAGGATGAAGGGGCAGGTCAAGCCCGAGCTTAGAAAGAAGCGGAATCATGTCCTGCGCGACGCGCTGGAGGAATCGGCGAGATCCTATCGCCGGAAGTTCATCGGCAGGAAGATGTCTGTGTTGTGGGAATCCACTTCGGAGATGGGCGAATGGGGCTGGAAGATGGAAGGTTTGACGGGAAACTATCTGCGTGTCAATGCGTTTGCACCGTCGCCGCGCTGGAACGAGATCGATCGGGTTGCGTTGGAGGACGTGGAAGACGACAGGATGAAAGGCGTAATCCTGAATAAGGGATAAGTGTCACTTTGTGGAAATCGGGCGGGGGTTGTAAAATGAAATATCTCGAAAAAGGAGAACACAAATGACGGCTCAATTAATCGATGGGACTGCCATCGCGCAAAAGGTGCGCGATGAAGTGAAAGAGAAAGTGGCAAAGCGGATCGCGGAGGGGAAGTCACAACCGGGTCTGGCGACCGTGCTCGTGGGCGACCGGATCGACTCGGCAACGTACGTCAGCATGAAGCAGAAGGCTTGCGCCGAATTGGGGATGACCTCCTATCATCACCCCGTCCCCGCGGACATTTCGCAGGAAGATCTGGAAAAACTTATCAAGGAATTGAATGCCGATCCGAAGGTGAACGGCATCCTTGTGCAATTGCCCCTGCCCGACCACCTGGATGAGGAGCGCGTGCTGCAACTCATCAGCATCGAGAAGGATGTGGACGGCTTTTCGCCGCTCAACCTCGGCCGCCTGGCGCAAAAGGGACGCGAACCGTTGTTCGTACCGTGCACGCCGTATGGCTGCATCTACCTGCTCAAGGAAGCCGGTGTGAAGATCGCAGGCGCGAACGCGGTGGTTCTCGGACGCTCGAACATCGTCGGCATGCCTGCGGCGTTGCTGCTCATCAAGGAGAACGCCACCGTGACCGTTGTCCACTCGAAGACGAAGGACATCCCCGCCGTGCTGCGGGATGCGGATATCATCATCGCGGCGATCGGTCGCGCCCAGATGGTGCGGGGCGACTGGATCAAGCCCGGCGCGGCGGTTATCGACGTGGGCATCAACGGCATCCCGATGCTGAATGAGGACGGCAGCCCGGTCATCAGCCAGAAGACCGGCAAGCCGCGCCAGAAGCTGGTCGGCGATGTCAACTTTGACGAAGCCAAGGAAGTCGCCGGTTTCATTACCCCAGTACCCGGCGGCGTCGGTCCCATGACGATCGCAATGCTCATGGCAAACACCCTGCGCGCCGCGGAGATCCAGGATAAGTAAGTTGTAGTGTAATGACCTTCAAATAAATGGATGCCCTGCTCTTATCCAATAGGGCGGGGCATTTTCAAATGCGGAGGGAAAAATGAAGAGGCTCCTTAAGTGGATTGGGGGCATATTCCTTGCGTTGATCATTCTGGGGATTTTGGGGATCTACTTTTCAAGCCAGACGCGATTGAAACGGATATATGAAATTTCGGAGGAAAATGTTTTGATTCCCGCAGATGATGAATCCGTGGAGCGCGGAGGGCACATCTTCAAGTTCCGTGGGTGTGAGGCGTGTCACAGCGCGGGCGGGGAGGCGTATGCCTCCGCCTCCACCGGACCGGGCATGCAATCACATTTGAATCCACCGTCGCAGGATGTGCCATTGATGGAGGGAAGTATTTACCTGGATGATCCGGCCATCGGTAGAGTCGTTGCGTCGAACCTGACAACAGGCGCGGGCGGAGTCGGAGGCGGGTACACGGACGCGGGTTGGGTCAGGGCGATCCGGCACGGAGTCCGCATGGATGGAACGCCGTTGTTGTTCATGCCGTCCACGGAGTTTTATTATTTGAGCGATGAAGATCTGGGGGATGTAATTGCCTATGTCAAAAGCGCGCCTCCGGTGGACAACGTGCTTCCAAAGAGTCAGGTCTCCTTTGCAGGACGCGTGGTCATGACACTGGTCCCGCAGATCACATTCATCCCTGCGGAACTGATCCCGCATGAAGCCGAACGACCGGTTGCTCCGGCGGTGGGTGTTACACCGGAGTATGGCGAATACCTGAGCTACTCGTGCAAGGTCTGTCACGGATTGACCATGTCCGGCGGGAAGATCCCGGGGTTCCCTGCCAGTTGGCCCCCTGCTCCCAATCTGACGTGGGGCGAAGGAAGCGCCCTCCCCAACTGGGACGAATCAGGTTTCATGAACACCCTGCGGACCGGGGTAACGCCTGACGGAATTGAACTACGCGGCGAGTACATGCCGTGGACATCCTTCCAGCACATGAACGACGATGAACTGCGGGCGGTATGGGCGTATCTGGAGTCCCTGCCTACAAAAGCCTACGGAAACCGCTGAAAACCCGAATTTTATAACCATTCTGAATCAATCCATGCTTGCGCGGCGTCCCTGCCGTGGTTATACTTGGCAGGTGACTTTGAAACGCATTGGCAGATATGAGATCAAGGGAGAGATCGGACGTGGTATCTCCACCGTCTATCGTGCATTCGATACGGGCTTCAACCGTGAAGTGGCCGTGAAGGTTCTTCCGCTTGAACTTTCACAAAACCTGAATTTTCGCGCCCGTTTCAAGCGCGAACTCAAGACCATCGCCTCCCTCGAACACCCTGCCATCGTCCCCGTCTATGATGTAGGGGAGGTGAACGGACAACCGTTCTTTGTCATGCGTTACATGGCTGGCGGTTCGCTTGCGACCTTGATCGAACAGGGACGTTTTTCACTTCAGGATACCGCACGGATCATCGAACGCGTTGCCCTCGCCCTTGACCATGCCCACAAACGCGGCATCATCCATCGGGACATGAAGCCCGATAACATCCTATTCGATGCCAACGACAATCCCTACATTTCCGATTTCGGCGTTGCCAAACTGACCGAGTCCGGTTATTCCTCCACGCAGGAGGGCAGGATGATCGGCACACCGGGCTATATGAGTCCGGAACAGGCTTATAACAAGTCGGTGGACGGGCGCAGTGACATCTATGGTCTGGGCGCGATCATCTATCAAATGTTGAGCGGGAAAAAGCCATATCATCACAAGACCGACGCGCCCATCTCGGCGGTCATCAAACATCTCACCGAACCGCTCCCCGAAATCCTGCGGGATGCCCCGAATATGCCGCAGGAAGTGGATACGATCATCAAGACCGCCATGGCGAAGAACAAGGAGGACCGTTATGCATCAGCCATTGACCTGGCGCGGGCTTTGAACAAGGTGGCGTTCGGGGAAGACCGGATACTGAACGCCCCCTCGACGATCCTGGACCGCCCCGGATTTATGGCTTCGACGCGCTCCCGCCTGCGCTGGCTGGCTGGCGGAATCGTGATCCTGGGCTTGATCGGTCTGTTCGCCTTTCGGAATCAATTGCCGTTTCTCTCACCCGCCTCCCTCCCGACCGCAAGCCTGACTCCATCATATACAGCCTCAGCCTCCACCGCCACAGCCTCCCCCGCGCCCGCCTTCACCGCGACCATTGAGCCGACAGTGTCAACGCCCCTGCCGACGGTCAATCCCTACCCCGGCAGCGCGGACCTGGTCGCTTTGGTCTCTGGCAATGACCTCTACCTCATGAACACCGATGGCAGTAATCTGGTCCAGGTGCGAACGGATAACGCCTCAAAGTCGAACCTGCAATGGATCACCGGCAACAGGCTGGTTTACATGTCGCGGAATTGCGCCTACCTCATGGACGGAAACACAAAACAGACCCAGCCGCTTTCCTGCTTCAACGCCGGTGAACTGCTTGAAAGTTTCCACGTCTCACCGGATGGAAAATATGTCGCCATCAGCATCCAGAAGACCCTGAACATCCTGCCCTTTAATATTGACGTGCTCAAGGAGGTGGATTCAAGGTTCGATCTCCTCAAAATGCAGGATAACTGCTTCTACAATCAATACCCGTTCAGGGAGGTGCTCTGGTCGAAGGATGGCACACACCTTGCCGCGCGTGTCATCGATACCCGATTGGTGAATTCCGATCAGATCTTTTACCTGAACGTGGATATCCCAAACTGCGACACTGTGGGACCCGTGCGCCTCGACCGGATCCCGGGCGGGCGGATTGAATACGTGGGTGAAAGCACCAAACGCATTGGCAGTTTCGATTGGGATGGTGAACACCTGTTTTTGCTGAACGATTTCATCCGCAATGACGGCTTTGGCAACCTCTACCTGTATGACAGCAACACCAGGGAAGCCACAAAACTGAACCCGATCAATGGCGAATGCTGTTACCGCGATGCGCGCCTGAGCCCGGATGGGAAATACATCTTCTTTGTCTACCAAAGATTTGGCAGCAATGTCATCGAACTGTATTACGTATCCTTCTCAGACCTGCAATCAGGACAGCCGTTGACACCCATCGAACTGCCCAGTGGATTTTTCGCCACCGCCCGCGAAAGACCTCAACCCGCACTGCGTCCTGCGGAATAAAAAAGCCCCGCCTCATCGCGGGACTTATGTCTGCCTCCGTTCGATTTGTCTCTGCCTCACTCGTAGCGGAATCTCATCACGCCCACGGTGAAGAAGACTGCCGCAAACCCGAGCAGGACTCCCGCCTCGGGCAGAATTTCCATCATGCCTCCGCTGCGCAAGCCCAGGTCCAACATGCCTTCCATCGCCCAGGTGGTGGGGAGGATCCTTACAGCATTCTGTATCGCAGGTGGGAACAACTCCAGTGGATACATACATCCGCCCAGCAGGGCGAAAAGCATGCCGAACATGATGCTCAATCCGACAGCCTGCCCTGCGGTCTTGATGAACGTTCCCAATGTGGTGCCGAACGCTGCCGCCGCAACTGCGGATGCGAATAACAGAACGAACAGGGCCAGGGGTTCACGTCCCCAATTGAGTTTCATCACAAGGATGCCGAATCCCACCAGCAGAAACATTTGAATCAACGCCATTCCCACCTGACCTGCGATCGTACCGAATAAAAATGTTGCCTTGCGGGAAGGGGTCGTTAGCAGGCGGCGCAACGTCCCTTCCTCGCGTTCGGACGCGAACAACGCCGAGATTCCGAACAGTGGTATGAACACCCACGTGATCAATTGCCCGGCAGACGTATTGGTACGCGGGTCATAATCGATCTCGTCTGGCGTTGTACCTTCGATCACGGTCACACGTTCAGGCGCATCCGCTTGAATGGACTGTGCCATTTCCAACGATTCCTCAAAAAAAGTTTGTTTCTCTGCATCAGATGCAAAAGCTTGTTTTGCTTCACGCACATTGACCGCGTTCTGCGCCGCAGAGATGGAACTGCTCACCCTTCGGATCGCTGTCAGCACGGCCCGCTCGGCGATGGTGGCATTCAGGTTGTTTGGCTGTTGAAGCAATTCGACCTGTGCTGAGCCGTTTAGCAGCGATTCGATGTCGATCCCCGCAGGGATGATGAACACAACCGAAGCGCGGCGGTCATCGAACTGCCTCTGCGCCTCCCCCAGCGCAACCACCTCGGGGTTTACGGCGGTCGAGTTTTCAAGCTCAGAAATGATCTGCTGTGAAATGGATGTTTGTGCTTCATCCACGACCAGTAATCGGATGCGGTTATCGTCATCGCCTGACGGGACCCCACCTGCGATCAGGAAAGTGAAGGTGATGGGTAATATGACGAAGAATAACCACTCTGATTTGCTTGAAAATTTTATAATGGCGTCTTTCCATGCGATGGCGAAAATTTTTTTCATTTCTGCACCAACCCATTCCGGTTGAATATCACAACTGCAACTCCAAACAAGACGGTTCCCATAACGAGCAGGGCAGTGATGGGTTCTGTTAGATTCTTCAAAGTACCGCCGAGGGCCAACGTTGTGAAACCATCCAGACCCCAGGCGTTGGGTGTGATCTTGCTGATGGTTTGAATGAACGGCGGGAAATTCTCAAGATTGATGAAACTGCCGCCCAATATGCTGAAGATCAACATGACAACGGTACCTGTATTGGCAACCTGTGCAGGTGTATGGGCAAAGGCTGTGATCAACATACCCCAGCCTGTCGCACCAAAGACCGCTGCAAGGATCAGGGCAAGGATCCCCGGAGCATCACCCCACTTTACCTGGAAGAACATGGCTGAAGCGAGAATCAATATCCCGACCTGGGCAACGCCCATGAAAAAGATGCCGAGCACCTTGCCGCCTAATATTTGCACCGACTGCGTGGGCGAGATCATCAGGCGGGGCAGTGTTCCCTGGGCGCGTTCAGCAAGGATGGAACGTCCACCGTAGGAGACAGTGTACATCAGGAACATCAGTGCCATGCCAGGTGCAAAGTAGGCAAGCAGATCGAACTCGACCGCCTCGGCGCCTTGCGTGTCCGTTTTTAGCGTGATGACGGTTGATTCGATCTGGTCCACATTCTCGAACAAGGCGCGCGCTTCGGCTTCCGCATTTTGTGGATTCAGCAGTCCGCTCTGCATCAAGCCCACGATGGAGGTCATCCCTCTCATGCGTCCTTCCTCTACGCGTGAAACGAACTCGTCCACGATGGCTTTGACGATGCCCGCGCCGGTGGGACGGGAGGGATTGGCGTACACTTCGATCTTGACGGCCTCGGGTGTGACGGCGTTCGGGTCAAACATGGTCCCTTCGGCGGGGATGATAGAACGAGTGAAGCCTTCCGGGATGATGACCGCGGCTGAGGCCTGGTCACTGTCTATTAACTGGCGAGCCGCCTCGGGGTCGGACGAAGCGGTGGGTTCCATTAACTCAGCCAGGTCTTCCGAGTTGAATAGATCCACCAACGCGTTTCCCAACTGGTTGTTATCCAGATTGACAATGACGACGGGGATATCCGAGATGCCTGTCGAGCCGCCGCTGAAGCGCCCCGTGACGAAGCCCATGCCGATGGTGAGCAGGAACGGCGCGAGCAGCATGAACGTCAGCGCAGCGCGGTCGCGGAACATAAGTTTAAGGTCTTTGATGCCGATGAGGAATAATTTTTTCATGATATTTCCTACATGTCATTGCGAGCGCACGTTGCGAAGCAATCTCCTGTTATGAGGGGATTGCTTCGTCGCAACGAACGCTCCTCGCAATGACATTAGTCGCGCAACGCCCTGCCCGTGAGGTGTAGGAACACCGCTTCGAGGTTCGGCTCGCGGATATCGATCGAGCGGATCTTGATGCCGCGGTCGTTGGCTTTGGTGACAACCGCCGCGAGCACCTCCTCGGCTTCACGCGCCACAACCGAGACCTCACCGTCGGTGGCGATGGCTTCGAGCACGTCTGGCACGCCGTCAAGCGAATTCGCCAGCGCTTCGGGATCGTCATGCTCGCCGATATGCAGGATGAGCGTATCGGTCTCGCCGACCTGTAGTGTGAGTTCCTTCTGTGTGCCAAGTGCGATCAGTTCGCCGTGATCGATGATGCCGACGCGATCCGAAAGTTCCTGGGCCTCTTCCATGTAATGAGTGGTGTAGAGCACGGTCATGCCCTGCTTGTTCAGGTCCTTGACCGTATCGAGGATGGCACGGCGTGATTGCGGGTCGATGCCGACGGTGGGTTCGTCCATGAAGAGCAGGCGCGGCTTGTGGAGCAATCCCACGCCGATGTTGACGCGGCGCTTCATGCCTCCAGAATAGGTTTTGACCCGGTTTTTGGCTTTATCCACCAAACCGATCTGCTCCAACACCTCGTCCACGCGGCTGTTGAGGGACTTGCCGCTCAAGCCGTACATCTGCCCCCAGAAAAGCAGGTTCTCGCGCGCGGTCAGGTCTTCGTAGAGTGCAATTTCCTGTGGCACGACCCCGATCACCTGCTTGACCGCCATCGGGTCTTTGGTGATGGAATGCCCGCCGATGGTCGCATCGCCGGAGGTGGGTGCGTAGAGGGTGGAGAGCATCGAAATGGTGGTGGTCTTGCCGGCGCCGTTCGGACCAAGCAGGCTGAAGATCTCGCCCTCTTTGATATCGAAGGTGATGCCTTTGACGGCGGCAAAATCACCGTAATTCTTTTTGAGGCCTCTTACCTCGAGAATGGATATCATAAATCGCTCCCGCAAAATTTGTGCTTACGATCTTCGCCCGCGTCCAAGGATCAAGCCCAGGCCGAGGACAATGAGGATGATGGGCCAGTACACCCTCAAGTTGAGATTGATCGCATCGCCAAGAAGCAGGCTCACTGACAGCAGAAGCATGAACAGGCCGACCAACGTGGGTACCATCACACCCATTTCAAATAAATCATTCGTGGAACGGTAGCGGTTGTATGCGCCAGTAAGTGCGCCAAAGGCGGGGAACAGGATGAAGAGCGCCCACCAATTCAATTCGAAGGACAAGACAGCCATTTGGTTAAGCAGGACAATAACTCCGCCGCCGATAAAGATGAGCCCGATCCAGATGGTGGATGATCGTCCTCTGTTGTGTTCGCCACTGTTATTGTTTGTGTTCATTTTCTTCCTCCATGATAAATTGATTTGGATAACTGAAGTGTAGAGTACTTTTATTCGGATGTCATCACGTGAAAGATGTATATCTCAATCAATCAAAAGTTTGAGTATGAAGGTCATAAGAAAATTACTATTGCTGTTTTAGGGTGGGATGAAAAATATTTTCTACTCCTCTCCCGTGTTGCCTGGCGAAAGGTTATTGTGTTGCAGCATGGGCAGGATATCAGTATACCTGCCCCCGAGCCAAGATGCTTGTTCCCTGCCGTATCCTGCGCGGCGTTCATGGGTTGAGGATGGTTTACTCAGGCATGTTCAGCGTATCCAAAAATAACTGTTCAAAGCGCTCGCCATCAGCACTGACTGCCACACGGATGGACGCGCCGTCCCCGCTCACCTGGGTTCGCCCGCTGTCGCTGCCTTCTTCCTCGACAACGATGAGCATTTTGGTTTCGAAATCTGCCAGCGAGTTATCGGTCAGGATGGCAGCCGAGAGCGTATCCCAAAAATAGTAACCGCCCATCCGGATGAAGTCATGATACTCTGTCCTTGTCAGCAAATCGAAGACGAACCTCGCTTCCGGTGTCTGGCGATCGTTCTTGATGCGTTTGACAAAAGCCTCCGTCACCGGAGCGTGGTTGGTGGCGTCCAATGGAACCAGGGTGACCGGAGCGCCGGATCGAAAGACAAGTGCGGCCGCGTGAGGGTCCACGTAGATGTTCCACTCGGCAAAAGGATTGTCGATGCCGGCATGGGAATATCCCACGTTTCCGGGCACATCCACCGCGCCGCCCATGATGTAGATCATCTCGATTTTATCCTTGAGCCCGGGAGCAGTCTGTAAGGCCTCAGCCAGATTGGTCAGCGGACCCAGGGCAAGGATCGTCATTTTGTCGGGTGAAGATTGAATCGCAGCGGTGATCAGATCCACAGCAGATTGAGGCGAGGGAGAAGCGGGGGTATCTGGAAGAGTAAGTCCGGCTAACGCATCCACCCTCTCGCGCCAGGCATCTGGAAAGGCATGGTCCCCCTGCAGGGGTGTCTCACGCCCGCAACTGACTGGAATATCCGGCTGTCCTGCCAGGGCGGCGAGTTTCATGGCATTTCTGATACCCGGCTCGCAATGCGCCTCCCCTGTGCCCGTTACGGTGATGGCTTCGATGCTGATATCAGGACGGTTGAGCAGATACAGGATCGCCATCCAATCGTCCCCCGCCATGTCGGTGTCAATGATGAGGGGACGCGGCGTACCCGGGAAAGGTGTGGATGTGGGTCGAGGCGTTGGCTGTGTTCCGCAGGCTGCCAGAATGAACATCAGGCTGAAGGCAAGGTTTTTTCGGATCATTTCAACCTCATCTCATCAATCACCGGCTGTGTCTCCGGCTTCAATATCGGTTGGTCCCGCCTATTGCAATCGGTTGTATTGGCTCATTATCTCCCTTAACCTGTCATGCGGCAATGCCCTGACCGACAAGCCATTCCGCCCCGTCATGTCCTCAGCCGCGATCATCGAATTGAGGATGGCCTCCTCGGTCGCATACGCAGAAGCGGCGAGCAACGGATCGATGAAGTTGTTGCTCAACGATTGGATCGGCGCCAGTCCTTTTTCATTTCCACGTGCGGCGTTGGGATTGGCTGTCGAAAAGGCGAGAAAGATGTCGCCCGAACCATTGCCGCCCAGCGACCCTGTCCGTGCCATGCCGAGCGAAGCGCGTCGCGCCAGACGTTTGAGTTGGTGCGGCAAAAGCGGCGCGTCGGTGGCGATGACGACGATCAACGAGCCGTCATCCTGTTTGAACGGATTTTCCCCGCTTGTCATGGGGGCGTCATCTATGAGATGTTCGCCAACAGGGACACCTGCAATCGTGAGTTGATACCTTCTTCCGAAGTTTGTCTGTGCGAACGCGCCAACGGTCCAGCCGCCGAGTTTTTCAGGAAGTTTTCTGGATGAAGTCCCGCTGCCGCCTTTGAACTCGTAACACAACATGCCGGTCCCGCCGCCAACGTTTCCTTCCCTGACCGGACCTGATTCAGCGTTCTCCAGGGCTTCCCTTACATGTTCAGGCTTGACGAAGAACGCGTTCATATCGTTGAGCCAGCCATCGGCGGTCTCTGCCACAAGCGGACAGGACCAACCCTGAAAGATCTTATCCTGCTCCGCCTGCCATTGGATGATCGTATCGCGTACCACCCCCACCGAATGTGTGTTCGTGATCCCGATCGGTCCTTCAAGAAAGCCGCCTTCCTCGACCCAGGCAGAACCCGTCATCTCGCCGTTGCCGTTGAACGGGAACCAACCTGCAAAGACGGGATCGTGATCCTCCTTGCCTCGCGGGTGGATGATGGTGACGCCTGTCCGTGCGGAGTCATCTTCGATGATGGTGGAGTAACCGACAGTAATACCGTCCACATCCGTGATGGCGTTGTGTTTTCCGATCCTGCCTTCGAAGGGGATGCCGAGGTCCCGGGCGCGGGGTTTCTGCATGGAGGTCTCCTGTTTTATGTGTGTTGTCGTTTCGAGCGTTAGCGAGAAATCTTTAACCGATATGGTGCAAGAATTCTCTTTGCTCCGCTCGTCGAGATGACAATCTCAAGGTCTTTTACTGATTTTCCTTCACCAGCCTCACCAACCTCCCCGCAACATTTCGAATCACCTCGTCCGGCGCGCCGTCCACGGCTTTGGATTGGATGCGGGTATCGATCTGGTCGTTGACGTAATCCACGACGACAAATTCCTCGTGAGTCAAGGCGATTTCGGTGGTGAACCAATCGAGGCGGCAGATCGAGGCGATGCGTCGGGTGATCTCGTGAAGAGGGGTGAGGTCGTATTTGTTCTCCTCGGAAGAGGTCACACTGGCAAAGACATGAGTCAACGGATGCCACCAGCAGGGATAGGTCTCACCGGCCGCAAAGAAGACGCGGAACCAGGCAGGGCGTCCCTGAATGGTGCGAGGTGTGACCGTGGCTTGGACCAGATATTTCTCGTGAGGAAATTCCATGCGGGCGCGCAGGATCTGGTCGAGGGAGGATGCGCCCAGGATCACGCCTGCACTGGCTCCCTCGTTGGATGGCTTGATGACGAAATGGTCTCCAAGTGGGGTCAGATCCAAATTGGAAAGAGCGGGTTGTTCAAGAAAAGGTGGGAGCAGGATGGTATGAGGTGTATGAATGCCTGCGCTGATGAGTTCGAGGTGCATGGTGGCCTTATCTTCGGACCACTTTGAAAGTTCAGGCGGATTGACGCGTCGCTTGTGGTATTCCTTCGCCCAGTTGTTGATGGGCAGGAAGCGGTCATCGCCCTGGGAACGGTCGAGGAGCGTGTTGAACGAATGCTCACCCTTATATAATGCAGTGATGGACTCAAGCAGGTTATCGGGCGTGATCTGCCAGAAGGTCAATCCCTGCTTACCGCAGTCGGTTTCGACGAAACGGACGAAATCGATATCGTATTCCCAATACCATGGAAGGCAAAGATCATAATGCATGAAATTAATTATACGTGAAGGTTTCGGGAATTCACTGGGAAAGCGGGTAAAATGTTGGGACCTGCCGGCGTCCCATATTCATGCTGACAGGATGAAAGGAAATGGAATGAGTAAAGATTCAGTACAAACCGGCGTTGTGGTCGCGATGGAATATACGTTAAAGATCGACGGTGAAGTGATCGATTCCTCCCAGGGACAGGATCCGTTGGAATTCCTCACGGGCCATGGCAATATCATCTCTGGCTTGGAACGCGAAATGATCGGTATGAAGGTTGGTGAGAGCAAGGATGTAGTGGTTGTACCCGCAGATGGATATGGCGAATACGATGAAGAGGCATACCTAGATGTGCCGAGCCAACAGTTCCCGAAGGATATGAAAGTGGAGGAGGGGCTGGAGTTGACCGTGCGCGACGATTCAGGGCAGGCTCGGTATGCGCGGATCGAATCTGTCGAGGGTGAAACGGTGCGCCTGAACTTCAATCATCCGCTGGCGGGCGACGAACTGCATTTCAATGTGAAGGTTGTGAGCCTGCGCGAACCGACCTCTGAAGAACTCGAACACGGACATGTCCATCAGGGCGGACATCATCACTAGAATTCCCTTCACCCCGCTACGGGTGAGAAGAATGAAACAGTCCCGCCATTTGGCGGGACTGTTTGTTAATCGGATGTGGCCGGGAGGGGCTGTCCCTCTTTTTTGGCGGGAGCAAATTGCGGTCTCGTGCCAAGGCGGAGGTGAAGAGCGTAGAAGGCAATGGCAGACAGCGCACACAACGCTCCGCCGATGAACCAGAGCAGGTTCGGGTTGTAATTATCCAGAATGTAACCAGCCGCGCCGGGTCCGATCGTCGAGGGGATCGCCCAGGAGAGTCCGAAGATCGCCATGTAACGTCCGCGCATGACATCGGGGGCAAAGTTCGCCGCGAGCGCCTGGCTGGTAGGCATGATGATCATTTCGCCGATGGTGATGATGACAATGTTGAGGGCGAACAGAACGTAGGCAGTGACCACCCCGAACAACGCGAACCCGATCATGTAGAAAAGCGTGCCGAATGCCATCATCAGGAATGGAGGACGCAGCTTGATGAGGCGCGAAACCCAGAATTGGAAGATCACAACCGTGATGGCGCTGGTGGTCATCAGGAAACCGTAACCGCTCGGGTTGATGCCGTGGTTGTCGCGCAGATAGACGGATAACGTGCCATACATTTGCAGGTAGACAACCATCATCAACATGCCCGCCACCATGAATGCCATGAAAGCGAGATCCTTCAGGACGACGCGATAACCGAGCACGGTTTGCAGGAGCGATTCGCCTTCTTCGTGTGCCTGGGCTTCGGGTTTCGTCTCAGGGATGACGCGGAAGATGATGATTGCCACGATACAACTGACGACCGCATCGATCACGAAGAGATAGAAGAAGTTGATGTTCGCGATAAAACCACCGATGGTTGGTCCGATGATCCACGAAAGGTTGGCGACCACGCGCAGGATGCCGAAGCCCTCCTGCCGTTGCTTTTCGGGCAGGATGTCGGCGATCATCGCGTCGTGGGCGGGATGAGCAACGCTCGACAGCAAGCCGACGACAACCATCAGCGGATACAGGGCATTGAGATCGTTGACCAGGCCGAACGTCAGCGTGCTGATGGCGGAGAAGACCAGCCCGAACAGGATGAGCTGTTTGCGCCCGAACTTGTCGGTCAGCGCGCCGCCGACGGTTGATCCGATCAACCCGAACAGGGACGACAACCCAAGCAGGATGCCCGCCTGCGTCATGCCGACGTTGAACTTCTGCGTGATGTAAAGAGCAAAGAACGGGAAAAGCAGCGTGCCGCCGATACGGTCAATAAAACTGACACCGACCACAACCCAGAACAGGCGCGGGAACTCATGATAAATTTTTTGGAGACGGTTGAGCATTCAAGTCCTTTCGAGTGGGATATCAATTATAGCACAGACGTTCTGATTTTGAGGTATCGTTTTCCTGCTCACGCAAACCGTCCCGAAGGATCGTGCCCTTCGGGACGTTGGATTACAACGCTTCGCATCGGACCCTAGTGCTGTCCCAGTGTTCCCAGAGTCCTGACCCTCCGTTCGACCCGGTAAAAGAACTGTGCCCCAAGCCACAGCATCACGAACATGAAAGCGATCAGGATGATGATCTCCACATTGATGGGCAGGAGTGTCTGAGTCTTCAAGAGAAATCCACGGACGGCGTCAAGTCCATACGTCAGCGGGAGCATGAGCGAAACGGGGATCAGCCAATAGGGCAGGGATTTGACCGGGAAGGTGGTGCCTGTGAACCCTTGCACGAGGAAACTGCCCACGTCCACCATGGTATTTGCCTCGCGCATCAAAAGGACGATACCTGCAAAGGCAAAGCCAAATCCATACAGACCAACCAGCATGGGTACGGCTGTCAGGAGTGCCGCAACAGTATTTCCCGTAGGTTTGAACCCAAATAATGTGGCTCCGAGGATGAGCATGACTGTGGACGTGATCGTGGTCGTTAACATGCTGGTCAATGTACGACCGATCAGGATATGCAAACGGGAAATGGGTGTCAGCCAGTTTGACTCGAGTACGCCTGCATCCATATCCTCTTTCAAGGCATAGCCCATGCCCCAGAACACGGTCATGATGAAATTGGTCAACACCGTGCCAAGCAGAATATAGGACATGTAATCGCCGCTTCCGCTATACGCCGCGAAACCCGAGGCATGTCCATTGGTGCTGAAAGCCTTGCCCATAAAATATACAGGGGTGATCCAGATGAGAGGTTGGAAAACGCTGGAAACCGCATTCAATGGATAGCGCCAGAAGATCTTCCAATCTTTACGGGCGATGACAAATAAAGCTCGTAATACCGTTTTAAAGCTGGGTTGTGAAAGGGTGGTTAGTTGCATGATCTTTTCCATTCGTCCTGAGCGGAGGATCGAGGGGCGCTTGTGAGAAGTGCGCTTCGTCTTCATTGCACTCCGCTCAGCGCGAGCAGTTAATATTGTCCGATCGCGCCGGTTTTGCGGGCGCGGCGTTCCATCCATAGGAAGGTAAAGTAGCCAAGGACAAGCCAGAAAGTGCCAAAACCAAGCAGGGGGATCAGGTCTGGCAAAAGTTCTGTAACGCTGGCATTGGAGAATGCCGCAGCGCGCATCCCGTGGATCAAATAAGTTTGCGGGAGCCACTTTGAAAAGGATTGCATCCAGCCGGGCAGGATCGCAACCGGGAAGGTAATGCCGCAGAAGATCATCACCAGTCCACGGACAAGGAATACGAAGGCGTTGGCTTCCTTGAGGGTGATCACCAGGCTTGCAAATGCGAAGCCCAATCCATAAATGGACGGGATCGCTGCCAGCATCATCAGTGCCAGCATCCACACACTGCCGTTCAAACGGACGCCGAATATCAATCCAAACTCCAGGGCTGTAATCGCGATGAACATGAACATTGAAACGATCTGCGGACCAGTGTGTCCGAGCAGGTAGGAGAATCTCCAGGTGGGGGAGAGCCAGTTGGATTCGAGTGTGCCGCGCATCTGTTCATTGCGGAGCGCGAAGCCGACATCCCAAAGCACGATGTTCTGCCACATCCAGACCGTGGTGCCGACGATGATGTAGCCGATGTAGTCGGTTGCGCCTGTGGTTTGCATAAAGACGGCCAGTCCGCTTCCATCGGGACCTGCCAATGCGCGCGCTGTCAAGATGTACAGCATCGGGAAGATCAGGGGCCAGATCAACAATGCGATGATCCAGCTTGGATAGCGTGTAAAGATCGTCCATTCGCGGCGGATGACTGCCATAAATGCACGCGCATCCGAAGCGAAGCCCGGTTGACCGAGCGAGCGGGGAGTGATGGTCGTTTCCATGGTCAGCTCCTAGTCGCGCAGCGCCTTGCCGGTCAAATGGATGAACACATCCTCCAGCGAAGGCTTGACGATATTCATGTTGACGAGCCGCGTCCCGTTCTGGCTGATGCTCTCAACGAGCCTGGGTAACACAGCGCGGCTGTTGCTCGCCTGCATGTTCACTTCCCACAGATCGGTTTCCGCCTGGCGGCGCGCGACAAGGTTTTCCACTTCCTGCATGGCGCGAAGATTTTCAGCAATGTATTCCTGCCAGCCGCTGACCTCCAGACGGATGATCTCCTTCTGGTTGATACGGCGCTTGAGTCCCTCGGGCGTATCGAGCGCGATGATCCTGCCGGTGTCGATGATGCCGATCCGGTCGGAGAGCTGGTCCGCTTCCTCCATGTAGTGGGTCGTCAGCAGGATGGTGTGTCCCTCCTGCTTGAGTTCAGCGATCAACTCTCTTAAACGGCGGGCAGCCTGCGGGTCCAGCCCGAGCGTGGGTTCGTCCAGTAAAAGGATGGGCGGTCGGGCAAGCAGGGCTTTGGCAATGGCAACGCGCTGGCGCATCCCGGTCGAATATTTTTCGACGAGTTCGTTGGCGCGGTCCTTGAGTTCCATGCGTTCGATCAGCTCGTCCACGCGCTTCTTTGCGACTGCCGTGGGGATGTGATATAACGCCGCGAAATATTCAAGGTTCTCTCGCCCGGTCAGTTTCCAGTAAATGCTGCGTTCGCCCGCCAGCACCGTGCCGAGACTGCGCCGTACATCGTTCGCCTGCCTGACGATATCGTAGCCGTTGACGTGCGCCGTGCCGCTTGTGGGCTCGAGCAATGTACACAACATGCGGATCGTTGTGGATTTACCGGCGCCGTTCGGACCCAGCAGCCCGAAGATCTCACCGCGCTGGATCTGGAGGTCGACGCCGTTCACGGCTGTGAACATGGCTTTGGGTTCCTTCTTCCAAAATTGCCAGCGCTTCTTTTTTGGACTTGAAGCTGATCCGCCTTCGATGGGTTTGTCACCTGTCCCTGGGCGGGCAGGGAACTTTTTGATAAGTTGGCGGGCTTCAACAGCAAAGTCGGACATGAGAATTCTCCTTTTTAAGGTCAACTTCAAGAAACGGTAAGTTTCATTGAATAAATTTATATTTTTGTTATATAATTTTTCATATATTACAACTTTTATTACTGATTGTCAATACCTGCTTTTGAATTTTTAAGGTCAGTTTCAAGAATTTGAACAAAAAATCCTGCTTTTGGGGCAGGATTTGCATTCTTGTATTAATCTGCGCTTGGGGTTGGTTCCGGCAGGGGATTCGTTTTTATACTGATAAAGAATAGAAGCGCCAACAACAAACTCACGAGAGCGACCGATAGGACGGTCGTCATGGCTTGCGGACCCGTGATCACAAAGACCTGACCGATGAGCCAGGGCAGCAACATGCTCCCCGCCCCCGAGCCGACCAGGAACCAGCCGGTGATCGCGCCGGTGATCTGCATCCGTTCCCCGGCGAGCATAATGAAAGTGGGGAAAATGGAAGCCATCGAAATGCCGAGTCCTATTGTGCCGACCCGCAGCGCCAGGCTGGAATCCTTCCATACCATAATAATGGCAATACTGATCGCACAGCCGAAAATGTCCATGAAGAGGATGGTCTTTGAACGCAGGCGGGTTGAGATCCAGACGCCAAGCAATCTGCCGAATGTGAACGATCCCCAGAACGCGGAAGTCAGATAAGCGGCGGTGATATCGTTCTCAAGTTTGAGGGTGAGGGCGTAGGCGTAGATCCAATTCCCGAAACCAAGTTCCAGCCCGACGTATAGAAAGAATAGAATCACCATCACCAAAACAGGGAGGATGGGGAACGATGCGTTTCCAGTGTCATTTGCGCCGCGGTGCCCGGGCTCCGGTAGGGACCAAAGCCAGATCATGATCGGTAGGCTGACGATCGCAAATGACCAATACAGCCAGTGGATATCGTTTGTTCTTAATAAGACCTGAGCAAGCAGCAATGGCGCGAGCAGGGAACCGACACCAAAGAAGAAATGGAGTCCGTTCAGGAAGGGACCTGCTTTTTTGCCGTGTGTCCACATGAGCAACGTGTTGCAGCCCACGTCGAGGATGCCCGCCGCCAATCCATTGAGGAACATGGCAAGCAAAAGAACCTCGAGGGTGCGCGCGATCGGGATCAGCACACAGGTGATTCCCATGATCGCCAGTGTGGTGGACATCAACCTGTGGCTTGAGAAACGATCGTAAGCGCGTCCGCCCAGAAAGGAGCCGATCAAATATCCCAGTGAGCTGAATACAAAGATCAGGCTGATGCGATCGATCGCACTGGATGTATGTTCGGCAAGTTTGAGCAGGCTGGGTCCGCTGGCGGCGGTGGTGAGTCCCAGAATGATGAAGGACAGGTAGTAAGCCGTTGTGGCGATATAGGGAAGCGCTGATGGTTTTGTCTGTGTGGCGTTCATATTGGCTTTCTTGTGTTCTGTGATGATCTGAGTTCTATTCGTGCGGGGGCCAGGGGACCTCGACAGGACCGCCATAGCCATGCTTTTCCTGCACATAGACGAGACCGTGGGATGGGACTGCACATCCCGGCTCGTCGTTCTCAACGGTGATGAAGGGGAAGTTCGTGCCGAGGGTTTCGAAGACCATCTCTCCATTTTCGCAGCGCCAGACTTCGACGATGTACTGGTGCATGGACTCGCTTTCATATTTCCCGGGGCTGATGGGGACCGCCTCCCACGTGATCTCGACGCTGTTTCCGTCTCGAGTGGCTTTTGCCCAGCCCGGACCCGGATAATAGGGCGAAACCGGAAGTTTCAACCCGTGATATACGATCGGGAGACTTTTGGGATCGCCTTCGATCTCCAGGAATATTGCGTTGACCCAGCATTTATTTTTGCCATCCACCCAGACCCAGTTGTTCGCGTCGGTGCGGCCGATGAGTTTGATGTTGGCGGTTTGATTCAGGGCATAAAGATAAAGATATTCCGCGCCGGGACCATAGCGACAACTCAACTTCTCGGCGATGACCCTGGCTTTTAGACTTTCCACGGTGGGGATGGGTGTGGGGGTTGGAGGTTCGGTCGGTGCGAGGGTAAACGTCAGCGTGGGGATGGCGGTAAACGTTTCGGTGGCGGGAATGCCGGTTGGGGTGGAGCCAGGCAGCGGCGTGGCTGAAGCGGGTGTCCGATCCTGCCCGGTCATGTTGCAGGCAAATGTTGCCAGGAACACAACGATGGAAAAGAATAATCTTATTTGTCGCATGTTTGGATTGTACTTGCTTTCACTTAAGTGAAAAATAGTTCACCCCGGCCTGAGGGGGGCAGGTCGGGGTGAACTGTTCATAGTTTAGCACGTGTTGCTGAAAAATGCAACGTCATTTTCTCTTAAAAAATCCCCCAAAAGTTCCAATGTAAATTTACTCCGAGGGCTTTTCAAGCAGTCTGACGGCCTCCTGTTTCATGTGGGCGAGCACGCCGTGAAAACCGTTGAGACGCTGGGATGAAACCGCTTCCTGAAGGTTCATGGGCTGGTAGAAATCCGCGGGCACGGACAACACCTCTTCAGGGGTGCTGCCGTTCAACCCATTGGCAAGGATGGTGGCAAGCCCGCGCACGGTTGGCGATTGAGGCGGGATGTCGAAGTAAAAATGGATGCCGCCATCCGGCTGTTTCTCTCCGAACAGGAACACGGGAGTCATGCACTCGGGTACGGGTTCCATCCTGTCGCGTTTATCCTTGAGCCAGTCGGGCAGGGGCGGAAAGGTCTCTGCATACGCGATCAACGTATCCAGTTTGTCTTCGCGCGTCATGCTGGCGAAATCGTCCACGATCTCTTGAAGTTTTGCAGGCAGGGACATGGTCACTTTTCTATCGGTGCGTCCACAAGGTTGCCCCATTCGGTCCACGAGCCGTCGTAGTTTCTGACGTTGGGGTAACCCAGCAGATATTTCAATACGAACCAGGTCAATGATGAGCGTTCGCCGATGCGGCAATACGCGACGACATCCCCGTCGGGTTTGATATCCCTGTCTTCGTAGAGCGTGCGCAATTCATCGGCGGATTTGAACGTGCTGTCCGCTTCATTGACCGCCATCGCCCACGGGATGTTGACCGCGCCGGGGATGTGACCGCCGCGCGTCGCGCCCTCCTGCGGATAGTTCGGCATGTGCAGGAGTTCGCCGGTGTATTCTTTTGGCGAGCGGACGTCCACCAGCGGTTTTCGATCATTGCTGTGTCTGAGTACTTCATCGCGGAAGGCGCGGATGGACTTGTCCGGTTCCTTCGCGCGATAGGTTGTCTTCTGGTACGACGGGACTTCCTTGACGAGTGGGCGGTTTTCCTTTTCCCATTTGAGGCGCCCGCCGTTCATGATCTTCAGGTTTTGGTGGCCGTAATATTGGAACAGCCACAGGGCGTAGCAGGCGAACCAATTGGACTTGTCGCCATAGAAGACGACCGTGGTTTCGTTGCTGATCCCGAGTTCGGAAGCCAGTTCTTCGAACTGTTCCCGGGTCAGGAAATCGCGGCGCAGCGGGTGTTGCAACGTCGAGAACCAGTCCACCTGTAAAGCGCCGGGGATGTGACCGATCGAGTACAGCAGGGGGTCCTCATCTGATTCAAGGATCCGGACTTTGGGATCCTCCGAATGGGCGGCAACCCATTCCGTTTCCACAAGGTATTCGGGGTGTGCGTATGTCATGGTTTCCTTCCATTAATGATTTGTGATCGTGAGTTTATGCGTTCTCCAAATAAAAAGCAGCCAACGGACCGGAGGATGGAACAGTAGACCATTCGTGAGCGACCCATGGCGGGGGCGTGCCACTGTCCCGGTTTGTTGACTGCTTATCGGCAGGGGAAATGATCTCAGGCAGTGGTTACGGTCCCCACCTTCGACACGCGCAATGGTTTAAGATTGATATCTTCATAGTGTACTGATGAAAATCATTTTACGATTCTTACCGGGCTTGTCAAGTCAAAAATATTTTGTTCAGGATGTAGTCATGTTTCGGGTCCCGTCGGCAATCCCGAGAAGCGATGCCATGCCCTGCATCATCAGACTGCCGCCATATGCGATCATGTAATACTCCATGTCGCCGCGGACGACAGCCAGGTGGTATGTCCACACGATGGTCGCCGCGCCCAATGCGACGAGCGCCAGACTGCCCAGGGCGATCAAGCCGGACCGGATGCTGATCACATTTCCCAGCCAGGTCAATCCGCCGATCAGGATCACGCCCAGCGCGGCAACGACCTTGATAAACGTCCACAGCAGGATCGCATCCCGGATCTCACTGTTGGTCAGGCTGGCGAGCAGGATCACGCCTGCGAACAGGGAATTGACCAAAGCCAGAAGGATCGAAAGGGTTTTCATCACGGCACCTCCTTATGGAATATATCCCCACCATACCGAAAAGAGACTCTCAGAGTCTACAGGAATACTGTCAATTTCTATAAAAGTCAGGCTGAATGTCTACCGCGCCACAACGACCCGGTTCTTGCCGGTCATTTTTGCGGAGGCGAGCGCCTTCTGCGCGGCTTCGAGCAATTGCCCTGCGGTATATCCGTGCTTGGGGTAGTAGGCAATCCCGATCGAGATCGAGGTCGGGTACAGCCAACCGTAGGAGGCCTGCTCGACGGTTGTCCGCAGCCGTTCGGCCACCATGCCAGCCTGGTCCGCGGTGGTGGCGGGCAGGATGATGATGAACTCATCGCCCATGCGCCAGCGGCCCAGAAAATCTCCGGGTCGCAGGGCGGCGCCCAGGGTCTGCGTGATCTTGCGGATGACATCATCCCCCGCTTCATATCCGTTGTTGTTGTATTGTTTGAGATTATCGCCGTCGATCAGGAACAGGCTGAGTTGTTTGCTCTCAAGGATCGCCTCGCTGAGCAGCAGGTCCAGGCGGCGCTGGATGGCGAGCATGTTCGGCGCGCCGCTGACCGGGTCGGTGTAGGCGAGCTTGAACGTGTATTGCAGTGTCCCGCCGAGGGTCTCGATGCGCTTCGCCATCAGCTCGATCGCCTTTAAGGTGGCTGTATCCGCCTCGGACGTATCCGCATCAAACACCTTGAACGGTTCCTCCCGGCTGGTCACTTCGATTTTTTCGTTAAGGTTTTTCCACACGACGGAAGGATTGAGCGGGGTGCCATCGGGAAAATGCAGGACGACCATGCGTACAACGGGCAGGTCCAGTTCGAGTTGCTGGGCCTCGCTGTTCAAACGGTCGAACAGTTTTCGGGCGGCGGCTTCGTGTTTCCTGTGTTTGCCACCGATGAGCACTGCCACGAAATTATCCCCCGAAATGCGGTATACGTTCGCTCCGGTCTCATCCTTGATGGCGATCCCCAGCCAGCGCAGGAGACTGTCTCCGTAATCGAACCCCTTGATCTGGTTGATATCGCGCAGCTGATATACATCCACCGCGATGAGCGAGACCACCTCGAGCATATCGTTCTCGAAGTTGTTATCGAGCGCCTTCGAGAAACTGACCAGGTTGCTGCTCCCCGTCAACAGGTCGACCTGGAAGAATGGGTTGGGCGAATCGAACTCTACCATCGGGGCCTCCCGTGCCTGTCAACCAATCGATGCTCAATTATAGAACCAAAAACCCCGTCGGATGACGGGGTCTTCGATTTGTAACATTTTCTAAGTCAGAAGCGTTCGAGGAGGGGGATTTCCGCGAATTGACCATAGAGTTGGGCGTGGACGATCTCAACATCCCCCAACAGCACGATGCCCTGCTCTCCGCATCGAATGCGGATCTGACGGTCCAGGGTGCGGGAGGCATGGAAGACATCCATAATGGAATCAGGATCATCGTCCGCGGCGATGCGGTTGATCGATAGAGTCCCGCACTCCACGCATTGGTGGATCAACATCAACTCGCCTCCCGACCCAAGCCGGTACTTGTTCCTGCCCTTTTTCATGGTCAACCCGACGGGCTTCATCTGCCCCTTGCACGCGGACAGGCGGTCTCCCGCCGCGAACAGATCGAGATGACACGACCACAGACAATACGGGCAGTGGTTGCGGTTGTTGACGCCGGAAAGCAGGTGCGCGGCAGAAACGAGGTTGCGGCAATGCCCGCACCGGAAATCACCGAAGGAAGCGGCATGGGTTTTCATAGCTCGCCCCGCAGGTTCATGTAACTCTTGTAACGGTGCGGACTGACGAGACCGTCCATCACTGCCTTGCGGATGGCGCAGCCCGGTTCGCGGTCGTGACGGCAGCTCAAGCCGAATTTGCATCCGCCTGCATGCTCCGCCATCTCGGGGAAGAGATAGGCGAGGTCATCGATGGAGATATTCCACAGACCGAACTCGCGCATGCCGGGAGTATCCACGATGGCGCCGCCGAATTCGAGTTCGAACATTTCGAGGTGCGTGGTGGTATGACGTCCCTTGCCCTGCCCGCCCTGGCTTACCTCCTTGACGCGCAGGCCCAGCCCCGGCTGGATGGCGTTCAGCAGGGAGGTCTTGCCCACGCCCGATTTGCCGATCAGCACGGAGTTCTTATCTTGCAGAAGGGACTTGAGTGCCTCCATTCCTTCGCCCGTCTTTGCGCTGACGGTTTGGACCGGGTACCCGGCACGGCGGTAGATCTCGAGGTCTGTCTCGAGCGCTTTGTTCTTCCATGCCAGGTCGAGTTTGGTGATGACGATCAGGGCTGGCAGGTCTGCCGCTTCCGCCGTGACGAGGTAGCGGTCGAGCAGGCCCCATTTGGGCGTGGGCTCCGCCACGGCGAACACAGGGATGACCAGGTCCGCGTTGGCGACGATCACCTGCTCGAACACGCGTTGACCGGGGACGGGTGCGGGACGCGAGAGCTTGGAATTGCGAGGCAGGATCTCGTTAATGACGCCGCGCTCTCCTCCGGCATCCGTAAAGCGGACGCGGTCGCCGATGGCGATGGGGTCCACGTGCTCGATCTCACGCACCTCCATGACCCGGTGCCGCAGGGAGGTGGGATCGGCAATGGGATAGATCAGTTGTTTACGTATGAGGGACGAGAGTACGCAATCGATGTCTCGCCCGTTGGCGCGGACGGTGTAATGTCCGAGTGTCTTGCGAAAGACGACGCCTGTGTCGTCTGGATTTTCGGTATGCATTGTCAGGGTTTCCTGTAATTGTCGTAAAAATGAAGCGGTGCGATAAACGCCCGTCCTGGCTTGCGCGGGCGGGTGACATTCCGTTGGTGTGAGGGACTTGTGCTGACATAAAACTTCGCTCCTTTCCTGTTTATCCGTTGGTTGAGTAGGCGGCGATAGCCGCTGTATCGAAACCAACAAGTAACCTGAGTATTTTGACTGGCGGTGGTTGCAGGTGTACGTCCATAGACTGCTCTTCGCTTCGCTCAGAATGACATGGCGATGTGATCAAACAAAAACCAGCCAGGGATGAATCCGTGGCTGGTGGGAGGTCGTCCAAAGGACAGGCGTCCCTGCGCAGGGATGTGTGCAGGGAGGCGCGGCTGTTCCGGTTAAATAAAAACGCCACGGACATGGGGACGTCCGCGGCAGTTGTCGGGTTGAATCAGAAGACCTGGCTTAACTGCAATGCAGAGACGCGCCCATGCGGGTATAGCGAACAGGTACCGATGCTGATTTGAACATAAAACGCGTCTCCTTTCTGTGAAGTAAATATCTGTCGGTAGTTTACCAACGGCTTGGGCGAATGTCAAGGAAGTACGGAGGAAGTACAGAGATCACTTCAAGGACATGTAAAAGTTTTCGATCTGGCAGAGATGCCGGAACCCCATCCGTTTGTACACATTGAAGCCCATCTCGGAGGATTGCAGGACGCCGATGCGGTATCCCATGTCGCGCGCCTCCAGCAGAGGCTGGAGCGTAAGCGCCGCGCCAATGCCCTTGCCGCGCGCCTCGCGCAGGGTCGCCACGCAGTAGATGCCCGCCGCGCCTCCGCCGAGAAAAAGCGTGGAATTGGAAACCGGCTCGCCGTGCCAGTATCCCAGATAGTTGCGCATCGGCAGGTCCGGTCCCAGTTTCAGCCACAGATCATGCATCGGGGATTCCCATTCGGGCGGCAGACCATATCCCTGGACGAACACCTTTACCCACGTCCGCAGGGACTCTTCATCCGCTGCAACACGGACCTCGAGTCCGTCCACCATTTTCGGGGACTCGTCCAGCGCCTGAAGATCGACCGCCATGCCGGGCGTGTCGTCCAGGAAGCCAAAGCCGTGTTCCGAAAGCGCTTGTTTCCAATTCGAAGGTGTGACGGGCGGTTCCAGCCACCACGTGAATACATCGACTCCCCGCGAGCGATAATAGCGGATGGTCTCCTCGATGAAGGCATTGTCCCCTTCGTCATGATCATTGACGGCTGTAGCCAGCACGCCGTTGAACCACGGATGCGGCAAAGGCGTATGCCAGCGCACGAACTTGTGGTTCTCGAAACTGCTCTCCGGGAGGAATTTGCCCAAATACCGGAAGAAGTCGCACATATTCAGGCGGATGGACGCCACAAGCGCCTCATCCGATGTGTTGGTCTGGATGTGGTCCATGCTCTCTCCTTTGGTTGGGTTCGATTATATGCCCAGTGTGGATTAATGCCCAACCAAAAACCCCGCCGTGCGGCGGGGTCGGTTGTAGTGATCACCTTTGACCGGCGAACAGGAGCCGGACCAGTTTTATGGCGGTCCAGCCGAGCAGGCTGTAGGCGGTGACCGCCATCAGGGTATTCAACTCCGGCGTGACCTCCCGGAAGAGCGGCGAACGGACCAGTCCCTGAAAGGCGGAGAGGAACGGTTCGGAGGTGCTGTAGATCAGCCCGGCGAACGGATGGGACGGGCTGGCATCCCACAGGTCCAGGAAGAAACGCAGGATGAGCAGGATGTTGAGCAGGCTGACGCCCAGTTCGATCAATCCGCTGACCCGCTGTTGGATCTCGCGGTTGACGGACGGAACGCCATCGACCGGTCCCAGGCGTCTCGAATCGGTCATCTGTCTCATGTTGTGTTCCTTTCGTCCCTCAGAGGGACCGCGGTTGTCACTTCATGCGGGCGAACAGCACCCACAACAGTTGCACGATGATCCAGCCCAGCAGGGAATAGACCACGATGGCGATCAGCGAGAAGAACTCGATCTCGATGCCCTCGAAGGAGGGCGTGTTGGTGAGACCCTGGAACATCCAAAGGAACGGGGAGGTGATGAAGTAGATCATGCTGGCAAACGGGTTGGCGGGGTTGGCTGCCATCAGTTTGAGCAGGAAGCGCAGACCGATGAGACCATCCAGCACGCCGAAGCCCAACTGGATGAGCCCGATGACCCGCCGCAGGGTCTCCTGATTGGGGGTGAGGACTTGCACCTCAGAGGTCCTGCCGGTGGATGATCTGACGCGTCCGGTATCAGTAAGTTGACTCATTTGTATCTCCTT
>DIDP01000009.1:0-31275 GCA_002418205.1 Anaerolineales bacterium UBA5797
TTGGCGCTGATCCAACAGGTCTCGCCGGATATCCTGGCATTGCAGGAATCCGACTCGGCCCGCATTTCGCTGAACAACAACGACTATGTCCGTTACTATGCCGCAAAATTGGGCTACCACACCTATTACGGTCCGACCACGGTTACCGGCACGTTCGGCACGGCCATCCTTTCGAAGTATCCCCTGGAAAATCCACGCGCCATATTCACCTTCAGCGATACGGACGAGATCGGCATTGCAGAAGCGGAGATCACGGTGGGCGGCCGGACGTTCAACATATATAACGTCCACCCGGATGGTTCGGATGCCGCCATGCTGACATTTGCCCGGGTGCTCCTGGAAAGGTCGCGTGATAAAGCCTACGTGATCGCACTGGGGGACTATAACCTCCGGGATGACGAACAGGCTTTTCAGCTGATTGCCCACGTTTACACCAACGCCTGGACCAGCGTCTACCCCTCCAAGATCGGCGCGGACGGAACCGACATGTCCGGGAGGAATCGGATCGATCACATTTTCCTCTCCCCCAACCTGGTCGCCCATGACCCGGTCTACCTCCTGCCGCCCGACTCGGCGACCGATCACCCGGTCCACTGGGCGGAGTTAGCCTGGGAGGAATAGCGGAAAGGCCTGCTTGCCAACAGAGCGTGAGCAGCAGGATTCAATTAGGCATCAACAGGAGCGATTACCATGAGCGACTCGGAGTCCCAACAATTCGAAGTCCATGACCGGGAAGTGCTTGCGAAGGCAAAATCCATCATCGGCGCGACGGAGTCCCCGCGTATGTGGGCACAGGCGGTTGTCGAGGCGGTCCGGAAAAACGACGAATGGCGCGGCCAGCGCTGCATCAATTTGCTGGCCCCCGAGGCGCCGACCAGTCCGATGGTGCGTGCCCTGCTCTCCTCTGAAATCGGGACACGCGCCGCGGAGGGCAATATCGGCCGGGTCAACCGCTGGTTTGCCGGCACACAATACATCGATGAGGTCGAGGCGTTGTGCGTGGAATTATTGAAGGTCGCCTTTCGCTGCAACTACGCGGATCATCGCCTGATGGGCAGCATGCTGGGAAACATGGCGGTCTATCACGCGCTCACTCAACCCGGCGAGGCCGTCATGTCGGCGCCCCAGCCGGTGGGCGGACATTCCAGCAACCGCTACGACGGACCGGCGGGCATGCGCGGACTGAAGATCTTCGACGTTCCATTTGACAGGGAGGAACTCGAAGTGGATATGGAGGGGTTCGCAAGAACAGCCCGGCAGCACAGACCGAAGTTGGTGGTGATGGGCATGTCCATGACCCTGTTCCCTTTGCCTGTCGGGGAGATGAGCCGGATCATTGCCGAATGGGGCGGGCAGTTCATCTTCGACGGAGCGCATCAAGCCGGTCTGATTGCGGGAGGACAATTCCAGGACCCGTTGAACGAGGGCGCGGTCATCCTGACCGGGTCCGCCGGCAAGACCTTCAGCGGACCGCAGAGTGGGATGATCATGTGGAACGACCCGCAATTAACCAAACCCATTACCGACACGATCTTCCCTGTGCTGGCGGCCACCCACCAGGTCAATCGCGTGGCCGCTCTGGCGGTCTCCGCGGCGGAGATGATCGAGTATGGAAAATTCTACATGGCGCAGATCGTCAGGAACTCGAAGGCTTTGGGAAAAGCGCTGCACGAACGCGGCATCCCGATCCTGTGCGCACACAAGGGATACAGCCAGTCGCATCAGATCATCGCCCGTGTCAGGCAATTCGGCAGCGGGCTGGAGCTTGCGCATCGTCTGGCGGATGCGAACATCATCACGAACAAGAATCTGCTTCCGGAGGATAAGCCGGAAGACTGGGATCAGCCGAGCGGATTGCGGCTGGGTACCATCGAGGTCACCCGCCTGGGAATGAACGAACAGGACATGGAAACCATTGCCGGTTTCATCGCGCGGGTTCTGGTGGAAGGGGAGAATCCCGAATCGGTTGGCAGGGATGTGACCGATTTCCGCCTGCCAAAACAGGCCGTGTACTACAACTTCAACAACGAATACCCGGCCTGGGCAAAGCCGGCCTGAGAAGCATGAATCATACGCAGGCCTGATGGATGGCATCGGGATGGACCTGGCTTTTGGGGGCTGCCACGGATTGATATGGTTTACCCTTTGATATACCAGGAAGCCGGGTCTCCAGTTCCTGGCACAGTATTTGGGCCTCGCTTCAAGACCGACAATATCCCGAACGTGACCATCCTTGTAACGTTGATTTTGCGGTCAGGTTTTATACTGGGGCAGGATAAAAGCCTGAAATGGAAGAAATTGGACAATTTCAGATGATATCGTCAAGCCAACGCGTGGACTACGATCGGATAGCGCATCTGTATGATGAGCCGGGACGTGACTTTGATGCAGACACAAATTTGGTCGAATTTCTCAATGAAAAGGCCCGAGACAAACCTTCTCTCTGTCGGATCCTGGATATGGGATGCGGCACAGGAAAACAGCTTGCCGCCAACCACGATAAATTTCCTGACAGGCAGGCTGTGGGGCTTGACCTGTTTCATGGAATGTTGTTGCAGGCGCGCAAACGCTGTATGGAGGTTCACTGGCTGCAGGCTGACAGCGCCAACCCACCTTTAGCCGGCAACACCTTTGATTACATCAGCAACCAATTTTCCTATCACCATGTTCAGGACAAGAAGAGAATGATCGAATCCACCTTCCGCATTCTCAGACCAGGTGGCCGCTTTGTCATTACGAATCTCGATCCCTGGTCAATGTCCGGCTGGATTGTTTATACATACTTTCCTGCATCACGAGGACGCGACCTGGCTGATTTCCTCCCTGTGGATCAACTCATGGCTCTCATGCAAAGGCTGGGTTTCTGGAATATCGATGCGAAATACAAACACAGCCGGAATGAGGAGAACCTGGGCGATTTTTTGAAGTATGCTTCCGAGCGTCACCGCACCTCGCAACTCATGGTGATTCCAGACGCCGATTACCAGAAAGGGCTCTCGACCCTCAGGGAGGACGTGAAAAGACTCGGCAAGGCATCCCGGATGCCCTCGGAGATTTGCCTTGTCTGCGTGACTGGGGATAAGCCGGGGTGAAAGAAACGATTCATATTTTCCGGGGAATGTGAAAACTGATTTGCGTAAAACTTCACAAAATGAGTACAATGTAATTGCATGATTTTCCACGAACGTTGGAGAAAGGGATGGCTCGTGGAAACGTTAAGGTTACACTGGCTGGGACACCCGCTCGTCGAATTGAAAGGAAAACCTGTCAAACTGGAGACGCGCAAAGCCGCGGCTCTATTGGTTTACCTGAGCCTCAATCCGGGGGAATGCCAAAGGGAGGGTTTGGCAACGATGTTCTGGCAGGAGGGCAATCAACATAAGGCCCTGGCGAATCTGCGCCGGACGCTCTCGTCACTGAATAACAGCCTGCCCGGGTGGATCGAGGCAAACCGCGAGACAATCTCACTGAAACGCAACGGCAGGTTGTGGATGGATGTGGAAGACTTTGAGCAGGTGTTTTCGCAACCCAATCAACATGGCCATTCTGAAAAAGAAACCTGTGAGGACTGTCTTTCGATCCTTGATAAGGCGGTCGAACTTTATCGCGGCGATTTCCTGGATGGCCTTAACCTGGGCGACTCCCCCTCTTTCGATGAATGGCAGCTCTTTCAGCGGGATGGCCTGCGCCAGGAATTTGCGGATGTGTTACAGCGCCTCACCTCCGGATACTCGAAATTGGGTCAACGGGACCGGGCAATTCTTTTCGCCCGCCGCTGGATGGTGCTGGATCGTTTGAATGAGTCTGCCTGCCGCGCATTGATGGATTTGTACGCGCGCTCCGGTCAGTGGGCGGCGGCATTGCATCAATATGAGGAGTTGGCGCGTTTACTCAAGGAACAGACGGGACTGGCACCAGAGGCGGAGACGCGTCGACTGTATGAGCAGATAAAGGGGCGGAATGATGCAAAGCGGGATGCGGGGTCGCCTGAACAGCCGGTATCATTTCCGCTCCTGAAGACGAAATTGTATATTCATACTGCCCCTGTTTCCAGAGTGGTCCGCTCGCGCCTGGTTGAGTGTTTGGGCGAGGTGAAAAAGAAAGCACTGACCGTCATCTCTGCGCCCGCCGGCTTTGGCAAAACAACATTGCTTGCGGAGTGGATCGCACAGACCTCCCTGCCGATTGCCTGGCTTTCCCTGGATAAAGGCGACAACGATCCGTATCGCTTTCTGTCTTATCTGATTTCTGCCCTGGAAAGCATTAATGAAGGCATCGGTGTTGAAGCCAGACGAATCATGCAGTCTCCTCAATTTACGGCGCCTCACATTATTCTGGCCTCGTTGATGAATGATCTCGGCAAGGTGACCGGGCCTTTTGTATTGGTGCTGGACGATTACCAGTTCATCACCGAACAAGCCGTGCATGAGACAATGGCTTACATGTTGGATCACATCCCTTCCAATATGCACCTGGTCATTTCCACGCGCGCTGACCCGCCTCTGCAGTTGGGACGCCTGCGTGCGAATGACCAGATGCTGGAATTGCGCACACATGATTTACGCTTTACTCCTGAGGAAGCAACGGAATTCCTGAATACCGTGATGCGGCTCGGGCTTTCGGTGGAGGAGATCGAAACGCTGGAGATGCGCACCGAAGGCTGGGTGGTGGGTCTGAAGATGGCAGCCTTATCATTGAAGGGGCGCGAGAATGCGGGCGAGTTCATCCATGCCTTTTCAGGCAGTAATCGCTATGTGCTGGATTACCTGGTGGAGGAAGTGTTAAAACGCCAGCCTGTTCATGTTCAAAACTTTCTGCTGCATACCTCCGTTTTGGAAAAGTTGAGCGGCCCATTGTGCAATGCCTTGATGAGTGAGGATTGGAAGCAGTCGGGAGAGACTAGCCAGGCAATTCTCGAGTATCTGGAACGGGGTAATCTGTTCTTGATTTCATTGGACGATGAACGGGTCTGGTATCGCTATCATCATTTGTTCGCCGATCTATTGCGCGTGCGACTTCCGACATCGCTTGATGCGCAAGGCATTGCTCAACTGCACATCCGCGCCGCTGACTGGCATGGACAAAACGGCTCAACATTGGAAGCGATTCATCACGCATCGCTGGCAGCGGACGATGGGAGGCTCGAGCGGCTCATCGAACAGAACTATTTGGAATTGGTGAGTCGCGGGGAACAATCCTGGCTGAGGTACTGGAAAGGCACTTTAAGCAGGGAACTGGTGTATCGAAAGCCATGGTTGAGCATTTACGAGGCATACAGCCATGCGTGGTTTGGAGAACTGGACCAGGCTGATGCATTCCTGAGGGCGGCCGAGAAGTGCATTCAATCCGACAATCGGCTCGCTGACAGGAATGCAATGCTGGGACATATGAACTACATAAAATGCCGGGTCGTTGCCATGCGCGGGGACCTCTCTCGGGCTATTGAGCTTAATCTTGCAGCTCGTGAATTTCTGCCCCTCGGCAATCTGGCGCTCGAATTAGATCTTGGCATCACGCTCGGATATTTGCATTTTCTGAATGGCGACTATTCTCAAGCCAGTCAGTTCCTGAATGAAACGATTCGATTGGGCAGATCCGTCGGCGCTGTGCTGAATACCGTGGCTGGATACTGTATTCTGGCCAGATTGTTTTTTATCCAGGGGAAATTGAACCAATCAAACGAGTTATATCATCGAGCTTCAGAATGGGTCCAGGAGACAGGAGGGCAGCATCTTGGCGCATCAAGCTTAATCGAAATAGGCCTGGCGGATGTGTTATGTGAACGGAATAAATTGGAGGCGGCATTGATTCATGCGAACAAGGGTCTGGACCTGCTCCCCTTGTGGGGGAAGGCAGACGACCTGGTACTGGCGTATATCACTGTGACGCGAATCGAATTGGCTCGATCAAACAGGCGGGGTGCAACGGAAGCCATGCAGAAGGCGCTTGATATCATTCAAACGACCGGTGTTTTTCCGGAAGCCCGCAGGGCAGTGGAACCTGCTCAGGTGAAATTATGGCTGGCTCTCGGTGATATCCGGTCAGCAAGCCGCTGGGCTGCATCTCTTCGGGAACGCTTTGGCCCGGAAAATCCCTTTGCGTTTGAGCATGAAGTGACTCAGATCGCCCAGGCGCGGGTATTGCTTGCCCAGAATAAACCCAATGAATCCATCAGGTTATTGTCTTCTTTGGTGGAAATTGCCAGGTCAGGCGGGAGGATGGGCAAACTCATCGAAATCCTGATCCTGAAGGCATTGGCAATGCAAACAATGGGGGATACCGACCAGGCAGCCATCACCTTGACAAAAGGTCTCTCATTGGCCGAACCCGAAGGGTATATGCGGATCTTTCTGGATGAGGGCAAGCCGATGATCAAACTGCTAAAGCGGTTAAAAACATCAAAATTGACTCCCCAATTAAAAGACTATGTAAACCGATTGCTGGAGGCTCTCGCTTCAAGCTGAAAAGTGTTTGCTGAATTTACCCATTCAAAACGCCCGTAACGATTTCGTTGCGGGCGTTATTTGTGATGAGTCCATGAAGTTCGGGCCTTACGCGGCCTGTAACGCTTCCGTAACGCTGGGGGAGTATGCTGTGAGTAGATCAAGATGAACAGCCGCACACTTTTTCGAACCTCTTGAGAGGAGGTCACCATGATATACACGAATCTCTCCAATGTTTTGAAGGCGCTACGTCTTCGCTACGCGGTTCCGTTTGTCCTGCTACTGGTTGCTGTCTACTGGTTCGGCATCCACTCATGGATGGCAAACTGGGGCTCCACAGAGGCGGAACGACAGATGATCCTACCCGGCGACGACCTGATCCCAGTCGGCAACGGGAAATCCACCAAAGCAATTACTATCCATGCACCTCCGGACATCGTCTGGCAGTGGCTGGTCCAGATTGGACAGGGACGCGCCGGCTTCTACTCGTACGACTGGCTCGCGAACCTCACCGGGGCGAATATCCATAGCGCGGATGAAATCCACCCGGAGTGGCAGCATCTGACGGTCGGGGATGGCTGGCGGACGGTTCCGCCGGACTACCTCGGGGATCTGGGAAAAGACGCGGTAAGTCCAGCGCTGCTCATCGAGCCAGGCCGCGTGCTCGTGCTCGAGATGTTCGGGGCTCATGTCCTGCTGCCGATCGACGAGGGATCGACGCGGCTGATCGTGCGCGGCGAATCGGGTTCGTCGAACTTTTTGACGGCGATGATCGTGGATCCCATCGTCTTCACCATGGAACGGCGCATGTTGCTCGGGCTCAAAGCCCGCGCAGAGGGCCGCCCGGACGCACCTGCTGAGCTCACGGTAATCGCACAGATTGGCTGGATCTCTGCCGGGATTATTGTTGCCGTTTTGTTTGTGATCAATCGACGAAGCCGGTTTTGGCTGGCGCTGCCTGTTGTGGCGACACTGCCTGCGCTGTTGATGAGCCATGATATTCAGGCTGGACTGGCCGCGTTTCTCGCCGCCGGCATCAGCATGCTCGGCTTCCTCAGCTTCGGCAAAAACTGGTGGGGACCCCTGCTTGTTATCGGGTCAGCCGTGCTGCTGACCCTGCTGCTCGCGCCGGAGGCTTACATTGCCATTGGACTTGCATTCTTCATGATTCTTCTGTCAGTTCTGGGTGTGATGGTCGTCACGCACTCCAAAACTTTGGGTGGTGAGAGGCCTCGCTTGATCACCCCGACCAGGTAACTCCGGAATGACGAAAACTTCGAACAGAAAGGAAATAACCATGAATACCAACATTAAGCCCTCTTCGGAAAAGACCTTCGCCTGTGAGACCTGTCCCACGCGGAAAAAGGCGGAAGCCAATCCCAAATCGTTTATGGCGCGGCTGTGGAAATGGCACACCGGCTGGTGTCCCGGCTGGAAGGCGTATCAGAAATACCTGGCTGAACAAGTGAAAGCATGAAAACAAGGAAACTCCTGGTTGGATCACTGGCAGTTGGAGCTGGCCTGACTCTGACCCGTAAACTCTTCAGGACAACCAGCACGTTAATATCGGTCAACGATAATTCCTATGATGTCATCGACGCTTATATCAAGGCGCAAATGCAACGGCTGCACATTCCCGGCGCGTCGCTCGCCATTATCGAAGGCGACAAGATTGTTCACCTGCGAGGCTTTGGCAGGGCCCGACCGGGCGGTGAAGCGCCAACCCCGCAGACGCCCTTCTTCATTGGCTCGATTACGAAATCCATCACTGCGCTGGCGGTGATGCAACTCGTCGAAGCCGGGAAAATCGGACTGGATGCACCGGTGCAGAGCTGCCTGCCCTGGTTCCGCGTCGCTGATCCGCAAATATCCGCCGAGATGACGATACGTCACCTGCTCAACCAGACCAGCGGCATGCCATTCCTCCTCTCCGAAATAGCCCTCGCTGATTTCGATGATCGCCCGGATGCAATCGAGCGTCAGGTGCAGGCTTTGTCCACGCTCAAGATCAACCGTCCGGCCGGCTCCGAGGTCGAGTACAGCAATTTCAATTACAACGTATTGGGACTGATCGTCGAGAGAGTCAGCGGTGAATCCTACGCCGATTATGTTCAGAACCATATCTTTGGTCCGCTGGAGATGCGTCACAGTTACACTTCCAAGCCGGATGCGCGGAAGGATGGTTTGGCTGTCGGATATCGCCAATGGTTCAGTCTTCCCCTGCCTGTGCCCAATTGGCCCGTTCCACACGGATCGCTTCCATCAGGCCAACTGATCTCGTGTGCGGAAGACATGGCACACTATCTGATCGCCCACCTCAACGGAGGCCGCTACGGCGACGGGCAAATCCTGTCCGGCGCTGGCATCGAAGAGATGCACCGCGGAGTGAAAGAATTAAAAATGGGGAAATTATCGGGCGGCTATTACGGCATGGGCTGGTTCGACACAAATATGGGCGGCACGGAAATTATTTCACATGGTGGTAATGTCCCCGATTTCTCAGCCTATATGGCGCTTTTACCAGAGCACAAGAAAGGTGTGATCCTTCTTTTCAATGCTGATCCATGCGGCTTGCCCTTTATTACGGATGAAGTCGGGACGGGTGCGGCCGCGCTTCTCGCCCGCCAACAGCCCCCACCGATCCAACTGGACTTCATCCAGTGGATCATGCGCCTCCTGCTGCTGATCCCGATTCTACAAATCGCGGGAGTCCTCTCCACACTGCGGAAATTGCGCCCCGGGAGGAACGACCCGCCGCTTCGCCGGACCCGCAACCTGATCTGGCAGGGACAGCTTCTCCTTCCGCTGATTCCGAATCTCTCGCTCGCGGCTCTTCTGGCATATCTGCGGTCGAGCGGCTTGATCCGTTTTCTGAATCTCTTCATGCCCGACCTGGCCTGGGTTGCGCGCCTCAGCGGCACCTTCGCAGGGATATGGGCTTTCCTGCGTACCGGGCTGATCCTTCAGGCCCTGCGAAAGCCTCGCGCCTGAAATTCCAAAAGGAGAGTCTACAATGATCGTCAAGGATAACATCACTGAACTGCTCGACGTCTATCGTGACGAGATACGGGCAAAAAGTCCAAATTCGCTTGCCATCTGGCAGCAGAATCGCACGGTCATGCCGGCCGGGGTGGGAAGTCTCTTCCGGCTGGCGGACCCGTTTCCGATGGTCGTAAAAAAGGCGAAAGGCGTACGGGTCTGGGACGCGGATGACAATGAATATCTGGATTTCATGCTGGGCTTCTCGGTCATGATTCTCGGTAACACACCGCAGGTGGTTCAAGAAGCGATCAGGGAGGCGTTGTCGCACGGGACACATTATGGACAATGTCATGAGCACGAGTATGAGTTCGCAAAGTTATTCTGCGACATGGTGCCAGGCGTTGAAAAGGTGACCTTCTGCAACTCGGGCACCGAAGCGACGATGTACACACTCCGCCTGGCGCGCGCCGCGACAGGACGCCCCCTGATTGCAAAATTCGAAGGCGGCTATCACGGGACTCATGATCTACTGTCTGTCAGCTTCGGCCGTCCCGGGCCAACTGCCGATCAGTGCGGAGCGATCGAGGATCCGGCAACAGTCCCTGAGAGCCCGGGGTTGGCTGAAGGAGCATGGAGGAACACGATCGTCCTGCCTTTCAATCACCCGGCGGCTTTCGACAAGATCCGCCGCCATGCCGACCAGCTGGCTGGTGTGATCATCGAGCCGGTGCAGGGCGCGGCGGGCGCGATTCCGGCCGACAGGGAATTCCTCCTGGAGTTGCGCCGGATCACACGCGAGACCGGAGCCTTCCTTATCTTCGATGAAGTGATCACCGGTTTTCGCCTGGCTCCAGGCGGGGCGCAGGAATATTACGACATCATCCCGGATGTGAGCGCGTTCGGCAAGATAGCAGGTGGAGGGCTCCCCTTCGGCGCGGTGGGAGGAACAGCAGAGGCAATGCGCCTCATGGAATTTGATTCCGAGCCGGGTTCGATCCTCATGGCCGGGACGTTCAACGGCAGCCCGATTGTCACCGCGGCCGGAACCGCCGTTCTCCAGCGTCTCCGTAAAGAACCGCAACTCTATGCGCGAATGAACGCCATGGGCGACCGCTTTCGGAACGAGATCAACAAGTTTGCACAGGAGGAGGATTATCCAGCCATGGCAACCGGGGCTGGATCCATATTTTGGATGCACGCCTTGCGCGGACCGATCAACAACATCCGGGATGTGCGTCAGGCGGTCCGCTTCGTGAGTCCAGGCTTGAGGCTTCTCTATCGCAAGAATGGGCTGCACATCCCGCCGAATCACGGCTTCATGTGTGCCGAGCATGCCAATGAGGACATCACACAACTGATCGAGATCCATAAAGCCGCGATGGAGGAGCTCAGAGCACAGGGTGTGTGGTGAGACGAGCACATCTTTCAGTTGCAGACCGAGGAACCATGAACCATAAAACCACCCCCTATCATGTCGTTGATTTTCCGCCGGAGCGCCGCGGCATGGCAGCCTTCCAGGAACTTAAAGCGGGGAGGCATTGCATGTACGCCTTGCTTGAAGTGGATGTCACGGTCATACGAAAATTCATCGAGGACTACAAGGCGAAGACCGGTGAGCAACTGTCCTTCACCGGTTACTTGATCTCCTGCCTTGCCCGCGCGGTGGATGAGGACAAGACAGTGCAGTCCTACAGGAAGGGCAGCAAACAACTGGTCATATTTGATGATGTGGACGTTGGCTTCATGATCGAAATGAAGAAAGGGGAAAAGCGCTTCCTGACGGGACGTGTCATCCGGGCGGCCAACTGCAAGACCTTCTGGGAGATCAACCAGGAGATCCGTGCGGTGCAATCCAGCCGGATGCTCTCGGACGCGGAGAAGGACTCCTGGTTTCGTTCCGCCATGCTGCTTCCATGGCCGCTGTCGGGCCTGTTCAAGTCTCTCTTCCGTATGATCGAGCACCGCGATCCGACGATTGTTACCTCGATGGCTGGTACAGTGGGGATTTCCTCTGTGGGGATGTTTGGCAAGGGTCACTCCGGCTGGGGGATTTCCAGCGGCTCCCACTCGCTGGACCTGATCGCGGGTGGAACTGCCAGGAAAATGTCGGAAGTGGATGAGCGGATCGAGCCACGCGACATCCTCAGCCTGACCATCATTTTCGACCATGATGTCATTGACGGGGCTCCAGCTGCCCGCTTTACACGGCGACTGATCGAGTTGATTGAGAGCGGATATGGGCTGGACCAGGATCAGACTCCGGCGATAGATCGAAAACTGCAGTCTAATTTTGCCATGTCACAACAGGAGGAACCGTGAGCAAAATTCTAACAGGAAAAGGGCGCGGGATGGCTCGTGTTGTGCCTGCTCGCAGTGGAGCGGTTCGCGACTGGCAGCGCTGGGCGCCGTACGCGGCGGTGGCATGGTCATTAATCTATGCCGCGCTGGGTGTTTACTGGATGGCAGGCGGGCGCGGGTTCCCTTACGGCCCCGAATCCGCCTCTGGCGATTTGGGTCCGCTGCTTGGACGGCTCGGCTCCAGCGTGGCATGGATCGTTGTGTCGATGGCAGGGATCCCCGCGGCGGTTATGGGAATAACGATGCTGCGCGGGGTGCGTGGCAGAGCGCTCCGGACTCTCTTCCTTGCTGCCGGAGGACTGCTCGCCGGCCTGCTGCTGCTGCTCATGACCAGTCTCGACCTGCTGGTCAAGTTCGGTTATTCCCTTTATGCCGTGCTCAGCCTCTTCACTGACCCCGAGATCGGCAGGAAAATCCTGGGGTCATGGACTCAATGGGGGACGATCCACCAATTGCTCTGTCTTCTCGGCGGATTTCTCTGGCTGGCGGCTACCGCTTGCTACGCGCGCCTAAGCCGGGATGCCTGCCTGTATTGCGGCCGCCGCGACGGACCGCAGGGGTGGACGAGCCCAGACCAGGCCGCCCGCTGGGGCCGGATCGCAGTCCATGTGGGGGTGGTGGCGCCGGTCTTCTACGCCCTCACCCGGTATGTCTGGGCGCTGGGATTCCCGCTGGGGATGAACGAGGAACTGTTTCGTCTTGGCCAGGAGAGTGGGAAGTGGCTTTTTGGAGCGCTCTTCTTTGGCAATTTCATGCTGGCGGGAGCTGCCCTCATGCTCGGCCTGGTACAGCGCTGGGGTGAAGTGTTCCCGCGCTGGATGATTGGTCTATCCGGGCGCCGGGTTCCCATCGCGCTGGCAGTGGTCCCGGCTTCGCTCACATCGGTATTGCTTGTGGTGGGCGGCATCGGGATTTGGTCTGGCTTACCTCAGATGATCGCGAATGCGGCGGCAGCCGGAGCGGAGGGGACGGGACTTATCGGAGAAATCATCTTCCAGCTCGGTCCCACCCTGCTGTTCCCGGTTTGGGGCCTGGCGCTTGCGGTGGCGACGTTAGGCTACTACTACCGGCGGCGCGGCCCGTGCAGTGTGTGTGGTCGTGGCGTATTGTCCGAACACAAATAACAAGGAGACAGCTATGACAACAATGAAAATTCGCGATGTTTCACTTTTTGTGAAAATCATCGGACATGGATATCCTCTGGTACTCATGCATGGTGGTCCGGGCGCCGATCTCTACACCCTGATGTCATTCCGGCCTCTGGCGGATCGCTTCACACTGGTCTTCTATGACCACCGCGGCAATGGCCGTTCCACTGGGGCGCCGGTCGAGTCCATGAACTTTGAGAACCTGACCGCGGACGCCGATGCATTGCGTCAGGCGCTTGGTTTCGAAAAGTGGGCGGTGTTGGGACATTCCTTCGGCGGGAATGTAGCCCTGGAATATGCCTTACGCTACCCCCAAAGACTTTCTCACTTGCTGCTGGTCAATTCGGGCGGTGACTATCATTGGCCGGCAGAGAGGTCCCCGGAGGTGCTGGCCAGGCGCGGGTTCGGCCCGGAGATCGGGAACCTTTCCCGCCGTCACTTCAATGGACAGTTCGAGCCTGACGAGATGTTCTCCAATCTGATGAAATTAGGGAAAGCGTACAACCCCCACACCAGCCTGTGGCAGCTGCCTCACATGCTGTTCTGGGGCATGCAGACCAAACTGCGGCCCGAGGCATTGATCTACAGCGCGAACCACTTCCTCAAGAATTGGACGGTCATGGATCGCCTTGGCGAGATCACCGTGCCGACCCTGGTAATGGCGGGCGCCGAAGACTTTGTCTATCCGGCTGAACACCAGAAGGAACTTGCCGCCAGGATCCCCAATGCACGCCTGGTGTTGATCGGGCGCGCGGGTCATAATCCGCACGATGAGCAATCCACTGAGGTCATCCAGACAGTCAGGGACTTTATGGCTGCCGCGAGTGTACCTGAAAGTCTCTGATGGTCGCCGGAAGGATAATTCCATCGGAAGACTCGGAGAAAAGGCCGTTAAATGAATTCTCGGACCGTCCGGCAGACGCCCATCAGGATTTTGGCCGGCCTCGCGCTTTGCATGGGGCTGCAAATGACCGGCTTTGTCATGATTCTCCCGCTGTTTGCCCGCCGCTTCGAGGGTTTCGGGGCTGGCGTGGAAGCCCTCGGAATCAGCGCCATGGCGTATGCCCTCACCAGCACGGTCGCGGCACCATTCATCGGGATGCTTGCTGACCGCTTCGGAAGACGCCCGATCATCCTGCTTTCCCTCTCAGCATATGTCCTGGCATTCAGCGGATACCTCTTCGCATCATCCGCCTGGCTGATGATCCTGCTTCGCGGCCTGGCTGGAGTCTTCACAGCCGGGCTGATCCCAGCCATTCTCAGCACAGTCGGTGATCTGGCTTCCGAGAATCACCGCGCCCAATGGATTGGCATTGTCAACGGCGGTGCGTCCGCGGGATGGATTATCGGTCCGTTATTCGGAGGCTTGTTGTACGATCGTTTCGGCTATGCCGTTCCGTTTGCCACCGCAATCGCAATGGCGGTTGGTGCCCTGCTCCTGGCGGTGTTCCAGATCCCCGAAACCCATACACCGTTGATCCATCCCGGTCAGATCCACATGGTCCGAATGGGCGATATAAAAGCGTTCGCCTCCCAGCCGACATTTCTACTGCTCATGTTCATCAGCTTTGGGGTCATGTTCGCCTGGGCATTCATCGAGCCGCAATTCATGTACTATGCGTACGACAACCTGGGCTGGACTTCTTCGCAATTGGGACTGATCATGAGCACGTACGGGGTGGCTTTCATGTGCGGCGAATTTACCCTCAGCCACCTGAGCGACCGCTTCGGACGAAAACCGGTGCTGGTACTTGGGTTGGCATTTTTCTCCGCCCAATTTATTGGCCTGGCCATCTTCCGTGATGTATCCTGGATTGTTGTCAGCTTTATTCTGGCTGGCCTGGGAAACGCCATCTACGACCCCGCTTTGAGTGCACATATCCTTGATATTACCCCACCGGAACACAAAGCCCGCGTCATGGGAATCAAGAGCACGGTCGGGTCACTCGGAAATCTGCTGGGACCTGCACTGCTGGTGTTGTTTACACCTTTCATGGGTCCGCAGGTTGTGTTCCTGATTTCCGCCGGACTGGCATGGGTGCTTGCATTGACCTCCGGACTGGGATTGCGCCTCCCCTGCCATCCGGTAGTGACACGATATGAATCCGAGGCTGCCATTCCGTCGCACAAATAGAAAGGATGCAACCATGTTAGAAATTTTGATCGCCACTTCCACCTGGCTCCATACCCTGGCAACCGTGATCTTCATCGGGTACTTTGTACTACTGGCTCTGATCTGTTTACCAGCACTGAAAGACATACCCGACATTGGAGCCGGTTCAGTACTCGGCGCGATTTCGAAGCGAAGCAGGCTTTGGATGTACGCCGCGTTGCTCATTTTCATGGTCACCGGAATCCATCTCATGCTGGTTGATCCAAACTATTTAGGCGTTGGAAATTTCGGCAACCTTTGGAGTCTCCTGATGCTGATCAAGCATTTTTTGATCCTGGGGATGATCGCTGCCGGCTTTGGGTTCAATGCCATCCTGCGTGTCGGACTCATGCTGTCTTCCAACACGCGCTCAGCACAGGCGATGGATCGATTTCGACTATATAGCAACGGCATGGCAATTGCTGGCGTCCTGGTCTTGCTATTGACTTCCCTCTCACAGGTGAAATAACCTAAAAGCATCCAGTGGATTGGGCATTGATCTGGAGAAGATGCCATGACGACCAAAAAACAAAGCACTTTAAAACGATTCCAGTCCGATTCCATGGAAAACGGCGGGGTGTACGAGATCAAAATACAGGGACATCTTGACGAGCATTGGAAACAATGGTTCGAGGGAATGGAACTGGGCAAGGTGACAAACGGCGAAACCGGTCAGGAATGTACACTCATCATTGGCCCCCTTGCGGATCAACCCGCATTGCACGGTTTGCTGGCAAAAATTCGAGACCTGAATCTAGCTTTAATCTCGGTCAGGAAATTGAATCTGAAAGATCCGGACAATAAAAGGGAAGACCATGACGACACCCTTGCAGGAATTCATCGGGGATAACACTCATGAACAGACCCTCGCGTACCCAGAATGTTTCGCTCACACCGTTTTCACACACATACAGGGATGTGCTCAAATTTCAATCGTTGGCGCGGATTACATCTATGATCTTCCCGGTACTGGCGGCTAACCACCAGGTCAATCGCGTGGCGGCCCTGGCAGTTTTGGCAGCCGAGATGAGCGGGTACGGGAAACTCCACAGGGCACAGGGCATCAAAAACTCCAGGGCTCTGTACGCTCGTGTCCCATTTCCGGAAAGTCTTCATATATCTATTGAAGCGGGACGGCTCCAGTGAGACTGCTTTCATAGTAACCGCGGTCGCTCGTACCAAAACAAGCCGTCACAATATAACATTGGCAAAACCCGATCGAACGAACCGCCGGATTCTATTTGGAGCAAAGGGCTTTAGTGGGAAAGCTTATTGTCCGAACATTTTCCCAACATATTGCCACATAAAATTACCTGCCAGGATATGCTGAACCATTACATCAATTTCCTTTTTAACGGCCTGCCAACTAACAGTGCATCCGATGGGCGTCTCATGAGGCAGGTTTTGTATACATGGTTATAATTGATTTGTGGCTGTACCGATTTTAGCTACGAAGCTTTATATCCCCCCGCCTCTGCCCAAAGTTGTCCCCCGGCCATCGTTGGTCGGCCGGCTAAATGATGGGATGACGATGAGACGCAAACTAACCCTCATCTCTGCGCCTGCAGGTTTTGGGAAGACCACATTGGCCAGTGAATGGACCGGGAGTTGCGGAAGGCCGATTGCATGGTTGTCTTTGGACGATGGGGATAATGACCCAATGCGCTTCGTTTCGTACCTGATAGCGGCATTGCAAACCATCAAGGCGGGACTTGGCGATCGGTTATTGACCACACTTCAATCCCTGCAGACATATGAAGTTGAATCCCTTTTAACGCCTCTGCTCAACGAAATCGCCACAACCCCGGATGGCTTTATTCTCGTTCTTGATGACTATCACTTGATCGAGTCCACACAAGTGGATGAAGCTGTTGCCTTTTTGATTGAACACCAGCCACCGCAAATGCATCTGGTCATTGCAACCCGCGAAGACCCGCTGCTTCCCCTCCCCCGTTTGCGCGCCCGCGGACAGTTAACCGAACTCCGCGCCGCCGATTTGCGTTTCACCCCCGCCGAAGCCGCCGACTTCCTCAACCGGGTGATGGGATTGAATCTTTCCGCCGAAAACATCACCGCCTTGGAAACACGCACCGAAGGCTGGATCGCCGGTTTGCAGTTGGCCGCGCTTTCCATGCAGGGGCATCAAGATACTGCCAGCTTTATCAAGGCGTTCACCGGCAGCCACCATTTCGTGCTGGACTATCTGGTGGAAGAGGTTCTCGGGCACCAGAATGAAAGCATCCAGACCTTTCTCCTGCGCACCTCCATCCTCGGTCGGATGTGTGGTTCTCTTTGTGATGCCGTTCTACCTGACTCGCTGGTTTCCGCACAGGAGACTCTTGAACACCTTGAACATGCCAACCTGTTCATCGTTCCACTGGATGGCGAGAGACACTGGTATCGCTATCACCATCTCTTTGGAGATTTACTCCGCCAGCGCTTGGGAAAGAATCTCGCGCAAAAGGACATTGCCGAATTGCACATCCGCGCCAGTGAATGGCACGAGCAGAACGGGCTGATATTCGAGGCATTTCATCACGCCCAATTGGCTGGAAATTTCGATCAGGCAGCGCGTCTCGCTGAAACGGCCTGGCAAGGCATGGAACGCAACTTCCAGACGCTTGCATGGCTTGGCTGGATAAAGCAACTGCCCGATGCGGTGATTCGTTCGCGCCCCTGGTTGTGCGTTCAGATTGGGTGGGCTTATTCAGATGTCGGTGAGATGGAGCCGAGTGAAAAATATCTGCAAAAAGGCGAGAGTGCACTGACAGGTGTAAAGGATCAAGAGGAATTCAAGTCCATCCCGGCGACCATTGCATTGATCCGTGGAGGCAACGCCCAGATCGCAGGCAATTTGAGCGAAACCGTCAGATACACCGAGCTATCGCTTCACCTCGCACCCAAAGACGATTCTTTGATCCGCGCTCAAGCTGCCATCACATTGGGCTTTACCCAGTGGGCCGTTGGCAATGTGGAGGAATCGCTGAACGCCATGCTAACATGGATGGATGACATGCAAAAATTGGGCAATCAAATGTATGCGATTGCCAGCGCGTTTGTTGTGGCGGATATGCACGTGACATTGGGTAATCTTGGCAAAGCGGAGAAGGCGCTTCAACAAACCATAGCGAAGGCAGTGGCATATGGACGGGAAGCGGAAAATGTCACCGCCCATCATCATCTGGGATTGGCAATGCTCGCCCACGAACGCGGCGATAATGCGGCGGTAACGCAACGCCTGCAATTGGTCGCTGAACTGGGGCAGCGCTCCACGCTGATAGATTGGGCACACCGTTGGGGGTTGGCTCAGGCTCGGCTAAAGGAATCTGCCGGGGCGTGGGATGAGGCGCTCCGGTTTTTGGATGAAGCGCACCAGGGCTATGTCAAAAATCCGATTCCGATGCTGCAACCCGTCGAAGCCCGCAAGGCGCGAATTTATCTGAAACAAGAGCGGCTCGACATGGCTCAAGCCTGGGCAAGGGCGCGCGGCCTCTCAGTTGGGGATGAGGTGAATTATCTGGGCGAGTATGAACATCTCACGCTGGCGCGGATCCGTCTGGCGGAACGTTCGTTTGAGGGAGTCAATCAACTGCTGGAACGTCTGCTGGCGTTGGCAGAATCCCAAAAGCGGATGGGAAGCGTAATCGAAATCCTGTTGACCCAGGCTTTGCTTCATCACGCACAAGGCGATCAACCCCAAGCGATTGCCGCGTTGGAACATGCCTTGACTCTGGCGGGACCTGAGGGGTACATTCGCATTTTCGTGGATGAAGGCAGGCCAATGGCAGAATTGTTGGCAGGGATTAACCAAAAAAACGGAACACCCCGCATGAAGGAGTATGTTCATAAATTGCTTGCTGCTTTTGGAGATACAGAAGATTTTCTTCCCTCCGATGTTGCCCAGGGCAAGCCCTCATCCTTCATCATTCAGCCCTTGGTTGAGCCTTTAAGCGAACGCGAGTTGGAAGTTCTAAAACTCCTCCGCAGTGAATTGAGCGGACCCGAAATTGCCGAACGGCTGATCGTATCGCTCAACACCTTGCGCACCCACACCAAAAACATCTACAACAAACTGGGGGTCAACAATCGTCGAGCGGCCGTCCGCCGTGCGGAAGAACTCGATCTGTTCTAGTTGACTGAAATCTCTCCAACCCAACTCCAGTCTCCCGCTGGAGTTTTTGTTTCCCTCCATCACCACGTCAATCACATCATGTGGTGATGACATCTCACCACGTCCAGCAGTATCGTATGGGCGGAATAACCGAGAGGAAACGATGATTGACAAGCCACCCTCAAATGATCAGTTCTATGAAATCCGCCTCAAGGGACATCTGGACACCCAGTGGACGACATGGTTCGACGGCCTGACCATCACGCCGGAAGAGAACGGCAACACCCTTCTTTCCGGTCCTGTGGGGGACCAAGCCGCCCTGCACGGATTGCTCAAAAAGGTGCGGGATATCGGTATGCCCCTCGTCTCGGTTGTTCCAGTCCAGGCCAACCTTTCTGAACAAGGAGAAAAAATGAATCCAGGCACACCCCCCGCAAAAAAGATCGAAACGAAAACCCTCCTCTCCACCCTGTGGATCGCGGTCATGATCAACATGCTGAAGGCGGACATCCTCTCGCTGTTCATCCCCGGCGCGGCGGAAGAAGCGGCCAGGACAGCAGCCAGCGCTGGAGCTTCGATCTCCCAATTGATGCTGGTCGGCGCGGTTATGGGGCAAATTGGCATTGCCATGATTGTTTTGTCGCGTGTGTTGAAGCACGTCATCAACCGCCGGGTCAATATCGTCGCGGGCATCGTCACCATCGCCTATATCTGGGGCGGCATGGCGTCCTATCCCCACTACATCTTCATCGCCAGCGTCGAGACACTCTGTCTCCTGCTCGTCATTTGGTTTGCCTGGAAATGGCACAACGAAGAAGCCTGATCATTCAAGATACAAGGAGATGACAATGAAAACTCTGCAAAAATTCGGCGGTATCGCCGCGCTGTATATGGCCGTGGCCTACATTGTGGCAATACCCTACTTCCTTGTCGTAGTTAACTACCCCGCTGTTGTTGATCCGACCGAGAAGGTCATCTTACTAAAGGCTAACTACACGAGCATGTTCACGATGCACGTGATTGTCTATGAGTTTGTTGCGCTTGGTCTGGTTGTGTTGGGACTGGCTCTTTACCATCGCTTGAAAGTTGACGCACCGCTGATGGCCCAGGTCGCAACTGCCATCGCCCTCATCTGGGCCTGTCTTCTTTTGGCAAGCAGCATGGTGTTCAACTATGGCATGGAAGCGGTCGTTGCATTGTATGCCATTGATCCGCCTCAAGCCGTGTGGGTCTGGCAGGTTCTTGAAACGGTGGCCCAGGGCCTGGGTGGAGCCGGTGGGGAACTCCTGGGCGGGTTGTGGGTCTTGCTGGTGAGTTGGTCCGCTTCTCGAACCAATGCGCTTCCCAAACCGCTTAACTGGCTCGGATTTGTGATCGCTTTTGCGGGCCTCATCTCTGTTGTTCCATCGCTTGCAGATGCGGGCATCGTCTTCGGACTGCTCCATATCGTGTGGTTCCTCTGGCTGGGAATCGTGCTGTTGGGCGACAGCTTAAAAACCAGTTGAGTTCGCCCAAGAGAGTCAGTCAAAAAGGAGAAAACAATGAAAGTATGCATCATTGGAGCCTCTGGAAAACTCGGCAGGTACATGATCCAACACGCGCTGGATCGAGGTTATGAAGTGGTCGGCGTTTGTCGGGAGCGCAGCGTGGGCAAACTCAATGCCTTCAGAGGACGCATCACCATCATCCCCGGCGCGACGAACGACCGCGAGGTTGTCAAGCAGGCAGTCGCTGGATGTGACGGAGTCCTTACCGTGCTTGTTCCCTGGGGTAATCAGCATCACTCGACTGGCACAGCCCAGGCCGTGCTTGACTTTGCGCCGCAGGGTGCACGCCTCATCTTCTCCTGCGGCTGGCATATCACACGGGATGGCAGGGATATGAACCCGCCGTCCCTGCAATGGGAGGAGAAGATCACCCGCTGGCTCACGCGGATCATTCCCTTCATTGACCTTGATGACCAGGTGGAGGCGTGCCGTCGGATTTTCGCCAGCGCCACCCGCTGGACGGTCGTGCGGGGAAGCGATCTCGAAGAGGGCGAAAGTCAGGGTTTGCCGGTATGGAGTCGGCATGTAGGCGATCCTGTTCTCACCAGCAACCTCACCCGCCGCGTGGATTATGCCATGTTCATGGTCGAGGCTCTCAAGAACGAAGCGCTCATCCACGAAGCCCCTGCAATCGTTGGCTGCCGCGCACCTTCAGCATTGGCACATGCCGCTATTCAATAAGGAAAGAGAAGCAATGAACACGACCGAAGGAAGTCCCCTTGGGACAAATAGAAAAACCGCGATCGTCATTGGGATTTTGTTCATCATCGGAACGGTTTCCGGCGTTTTGAGCGGCGTTATGACCGCTCCGATCAGGGAAGGGGCGAATTATCCACTCAATATAAATGCAGGCGAAACCGTATGGATTATCGGAACACTCCTTGTCCTGCTGATGGGATTATCCCTCGCCATGGTTCCAGTGTTGTTGTACCCGATCTTTAGAACGTACAATGAAATCCTGGCGTTCGGGTCAGTGCTGTTCAGGGGAGTCCTTGAAGCGATTTGCGAAATGGCGCTGGTGATCAGCATGCTCCTGCTGCTGACCGTTAGCGAGATTTACGGAAAGACCGGGGCAACAGATGTTCAAGCTCTGGGTTCGACGCTCATCGCTGCAGGAGAGTGGATCCAAATGATCGGGGGCATCGTATTCAGCGTTGGCACGCTGATGATCTTCGCCCTGTTTTATCAAACCCGGCTCATTCCCCGCTGGCTGTCAGGCTGGGGTCTGATCGGCGCAGTGTTGTACGTCATCGCCAAACTTGCAGGCATGCTTAGTCCGCTGCACTTGACCCCGGAGATCGGCGTGGGAATTGGGCAATTATTGGTACCAACTGCCATTCAAGAAATGGTCTTTGCCATCTGGATGATCGTGAAGGGCTTCAACCAGGGCGCAGTCAAGAAATTGGAAGAGGCGCGTTAGCCTTGTACAAAACATGGATGATGCTCATTTGAGCATTATCCATGTTTCCCTACCCTGTTGAAAAGCCGCCGATCTATGTGAATTGAAGGTTGGAGGCAGGGACATTAACCTAAACGGTTTTGAGTTCCTGCAAGTGTTCGAGAATGTCGTGGTTGAAGTCATGTTTGCGGGTGTGGGGGCAAGGTCTCCTTGAGGACGCGTTCGAATACGTCCATGTCCACGTGATTGTCCTGAAGATGGTAAATCAGATCGCCAAAAACAGTGGCCCAACCGGGATCCAAAATCAATTGCGAGTTAGGCGCGACACGTGCTCCAATTTTTCGCAGGATCGTGAGAATTTCGGTATTGTCCACTGAAACGGGGTAACTCCACAGATCGCTTGATCCGATCCATTATCAACGAAGGCATGACACGGCTCGAATACGTTTCGCTTATGGTTCAATCCAGCATGTAGGGGACCTCCCGCATGGGCCTCGATAGTTCATACAGGGTCTTGATGCGAAGGAACAATTCCTGCCCAAACGAGTCGATCAATCGCTCCTCTGGAATTCCATGTTCAAGTCCCCACAAAATTTGGTCGGCAAGTTCGAAACTCCCCAGCAATTCGCCCTTGTCATCCACACCCGGGAGCACATCCGGGTCTGCGGCCTTTTTGCGCACGACTTCCGGAAGTCCAAGATATTCAGCCAGGGGGGAAAGCTGACTGCGATAAAGATGCACGATGGGCATGACATCGGCACATTGGTCACAGCCCCACTGGGAAAAGGTGCCCGTTAAAAGTTCGGTCTTATTGGCGGCTCCCACAACCATGAGATTATGGATCTGAGCGTGGTGGTAGAGGAAAACCATCCGCATGCGGTGTTTGAAAGTGGCATAGGCATTGCCTCTGGCAACCAACGAATCAGCCTTGGGGTGCAAGCGTTCCGCCAGAAGGTTCTCGCTGGCTTCCAGGCCGGATGCCTTTCTTCCCCACTCCACCAGACTGCGCTTGAGTCTTTCTCCTGGTACGAGTCCAATCGGGAGACTTCGATAGACTCCGGCAGCCCTCAGTGCGGGCGTCAAGCTCTGGACTTTCAAGGGTTGCCCCAGTTCTTTGGCGATCAGTTCGGCGTGCTGACGGTGTTTCCTTTTGCTATCGCGGTCCGGCATATTAAGCAAGGTAAGTTTCCCGGCGCCCACGCTGCGTTCAGCCAGATAGGCAACGACCGCCGAATCGAGCCCGCCACTGAGACCGATCAACATTCCATCCTTACCCAGCGCTTCCAGTTTCTCTGAGAGCAGGTTTGTGATCTGATGACATACCTGCTCCGGTTCGATAACAAGCTTCTCTTTTATATCTTCCATGATTGCACCTTCCACATAAGGGTATTGTACTGCCTCCTCAACATCCCGATCCCACCGTCTGCCACCCTAAAGGAATAAAAATCTTGCTTGTCGACTTCCCGCCTGGTCACTAAACGAGCTGGGTGATCATCCGGGTATACTTGCAGACATGGAAAGCCTGGTGGGTTCCGTGGAACGCATTACCTTCTACAATCCTGAAAACGGATACACGGTTCTGCGTCTGCGTCCCGAACACCAGAAGGGAATCCAGGCGCCCCCAAAATCCAGCCTGAGTTTCGATGGCCTGGCGACCATAGTGGGAAATTTACCCGAGGTCTCGCCTGGAGAACACCTGCGTCTGCAGGGTCACTGGGACAGGCATCCCAAGCATGGACAACAGTTCAAGGTCGAAATCTGCGAACAGACTCTCCCCGCCACCGTTGTCGGGATCCAGGGCTATCTCGGCTCGGGCATGATCAAGGGCATCGGCCCCAAACTCGCCGAGCGGATCGTTGCACAGTTCAAGGAAGACACCTTCGACATCATTGAGCAAAATCCGGATCGTTTGCTGGAAGTGCCCGGCATCGGATTGGATCGCGCCAACCGCATCACAGGGGCCTGGCAGGAGCAAAAACGGATCAAGGAGATCATGGTCTTCCTGCACGGTCATGGCGTCAGCACCAACCTGGCGATCAAGATCTACAAGACCTATGGCGACAAAGCCCTGGAAACAGTCCAACAGGATCCCTACCAACTCGAACGCGACATCTACGGGGTCGGCTTCAAAACCGCAGACCGCATCGCCCAGGCTCTTGGTCTGCCAGCCGACCATCCATCCCGGATTGAAACGGGAATCGTATTCGCCTTGAATGAGATGACCAATGACGGTCATGTCTATGTACCGCGGGATTTGCTGGCACAGCGGGCCACAGCGTTATTGGAGGTGCCATCCGAGCTGGTTCCACCTGCCCTGGAACGTCTGAACGAACAGGATCGTATTCGAGCCGAATTGCTGCCAATAAAGTATAAAGGGGACGAAGAGGAAGAGCAGGTGGTGGCCGAATCCCGGGAAATGTACGGTGCACCTGTGATTTACCTGACCCCGCTTTATTTTGGAGAGAAGGGCGTGGCAAAACACGTAAAGAGGTTGGGCAGTGCCGCCCCTGCTGGCAAATCCATGAACCGCAATCTTTTCCCGGCTGATGATCTGTCCGCTGAACAGCAGGCTGCCATCGACATGGCACTCTCCCACCCACTCAGCATTCTGACCGGTGGTCCGGGAACCGGCAAGACCACCTGCCTGAAAGCCTTGATCGATGCCCTGGAAGCCCAACACCGGAAATACGCACTTGCCTCCCCCACCGGACGCGCCGCCAAACGTCTCTCAGAAGCGACAGGACGATCCGCCAAAACCATTCACCGGCTTCTGGAATTCTCTCCACTGGAGGGTTTCAAGCGCAATGAGAAGCAGCCGCTCGATCTGGACTTTCTGGTGGTGGATGAAGCTTCCATGCTGGATCTGATCCTGACGAACAATCTGCTCAAAGCTGTGCGCCCTGGCACACATGTTCTATTGGTTGGAGATGTGGACCAACTTCCCTCCGTTGGAGCAGGTGACGTGCTGCGGGATCTGATCGCCAGTGGCGTCGCACCGGTCACACGTTTGAACGCCATCTTTCGCCAGGCAGCCAATTCGAAGATCATCACCAATGCCCATTTGATCAATCAGGGCAAATTCCCGGTCTTCTCAGGCGGTGAAGGGGACTTCTTCCTGTTTCCCGCCGAAGACGCAATGGCAACTGCGGACTGGATCCTCCGGATCGTCACCGAAAGGATTCCCCAAAAGTTCAGCCTGGATGCGGTGCGTGATATCCAGGTGCTCTCACCCATCTACCGGGGACCGGCCGGTGTGATCGCGTTGAATGACCGCCTCCAGGAGAGGCTCAACCCGTCCACAAAGGACAAACCGGAACGCAGGTTGTTTGGCACCGTTTTTCGTCTGGGGGACAAGGTCATGCAGATCCAGAACAATTATGACAAGGATGTCTATAACGGGGACATTGGGTTCGTCCAGGGGATGGATATGATCGAGCAAACGCTCCGCGTGGATTTCGATGGACGCAATGTGACCTTTGAATGGAGTGAGGCGGACCAGCTCACCCTTGCCTATGCTGTCTCGGTGCACAAGGCGCAGGGTTCGGAATTTCCGGCGGTAGTGCTGCCGGTCATGACCCAGCATTACATGATGCTGCAACGTAATCTCTTTTACACTGCCGTCACACGGGCAAGGAAATTGTGTGTCCTGGCAGGTAGCCGACGCGCCATTGGCATGGCAGTACGGAATAACAAGGTGGCGCAACGTTTTACAGCCCTGGAATGGAGATTGAGGGAAGAAGCATGAAGGATAATGCGTCATTGGCTGTCGTCTGAAACAGTGCCTAACGACTGGATCAACCACGAGGATAAATTCAGGCAGTACAAGATACCTGTCATCCAATTGCGTTGATCCAGACAATCACCTCCCGCGAGCCGCCCTTGTCGAAACACGTGCACGCTACGCTGATGGCCCAACCATCGTTATAATTGTCATGGAAAGGTTGGTGATTGAAATTCATGCGGCGATATGTTCTCTGCTTCATCGTTGTCCTGTATGGTATCGCGTCCTGTGCCCCGGTCCCTCAAGCATCGTCAACTAAACCGACCTTGTTGTTGACCGATTGCGTGTTGAGTTTTCAAGGGGTTGAATATCAGGTGGATGCCAGATGCGGTACCCTGCCCGTTCCAGAAAATCCATCGCAGCCACAAGGCAGGCAGATTCCCCTCAACATTGCTGTTGTTCCCGCGATCAAACGCGCCTCTGAGCCTGACCCTTTGGTGGTTTTGGTTGGTGGTCCCGGGCAGGCTGCTGTTGAATTGTTTCCTGTGATGTACGCCACCCTTTTTCGTGTTCATCAGGCGCGGGATATTGTACTGGTGGATCAGCGTGGGACCGGGAAATCCAACCCGCTGCGATGTCTGGAACCGGAAGATAAAATCCTGGACGATGCCCGGGCGATCGCCCTGCTCAAGTCCTGCCCACGGAAATTGGATGCGGATCTCCGATATTACACGACGGACATTGCCATGCAGGATCTGGATGCGATACGTGCGGCGCTCGGATATGAACGTGTCAATCTGTATGGCGTTTCGTATGGCACCCGGGCTGCATTAGTGTATCTAAAAATGTATCCCGAACGTGTCCGAAGCATGGTATTGGATGCCGTGGTGGATCCAGCCTTTGTCATCTATCAGGATGTCGCACAGGATGGAGAGAGGGCGTTGGAACTGTTCTTTGAGCGTTGTGAAGCCGATGAGTTTTGCCACTCCGCCTACCCTGACCTGGAGGTGGAATTTGACGCCCTTTTGCAGAGGCTTCAGGAGACACCGGTCACCACGGTTCTTCCCCACCCAACCATGGGCAGGCCGCTGGAGGTGACGATTACTTCATCCACGCTGGCAAACACCGTTTTCAGCACCCTCTATACCCCGGAACTGCTTGCCACGCTGCCGCTGGCGATTCATCAGGCATATGTCGATGATAATTTTTCCCCGTTGATCACACTGTCATTCCTTGCAGACACGGGAATCTACGATGGCATGTTCTATGCAGTAGCCTGTACAGAGGATGCACAATTCCTGTCTTCTGACATTTCAGATGCCGGATTGTTTGGCAGAAATGAGCAGGTCTTCAAGGATATCTGTTCCGTCTGGCCCAAAGGTAAGGCGTCACCAGTGGTTCATGCACCGGTCTCGTCGGATAAGCCTGTCCTTCTCCTGTCCGGCGAGGCCGATCCAATCACACCTCCCTGGCATGCGGACCTGCTTGCCGAACAGTTAAGCAATGAGGCTCATTTGATCTTCACAGGCATGGGACATGGCAATGCCAGTAATCAATGCGGCGCAAAAATCGTTGCCAGTTTCATCGAAAACCCATCCACCAAAGATCTGGACACGGGCTGCGTGGAAACCGTTAAACCGCCACAGTTCTTTGTGGATTTCAGCGGGCCACAGCCTTGACATGAGGGATTTGACATGATCGATGTTCAGGGTCTTTCCAAGACCTTCGGAAAAAAGGTTAAGGCTGTCCAAAATGTTTCCTTCTCTGCGAGGAACGGGCAGATCACTGGTTTGCTCGGTCCGAACGGCGCCGGCAAGAGTACAACATTGCGCATGCTGTATACGCTTCTAAAGCCGGACAGTGGAACAGCCTACGTGGATGGTTATGACATCTCCAGCTCGCCAATCGAAGTTCAGTCGCGCATTGGGGTTTTATCGGACGCCCAGGGTCTGTATCCGCGGCTGACGGCACGGGAAAACATCCGCTACTTCGGACAATTGCACGGGCTGGAAGTTGAGGAACTTGAAGGCCGCATCGATTCCCTAATGACCATGCTGGAAATGAAACCGATTGCAGACCGCCGTACAGCAGGGTTTTCCACCGGAGAGCGGCTCAAAGTCGCAATTGCACGCGCACTCGTTCATGACCCAGACAATATCCTGCTGGACGAACCTACCAATGGCCTGGATGTGAAAAGCACCCGTACCATGCGTGAATTCATTCGCCGCCTGAAGGAGGAGGGCAAATGTATCCTGTTCACCAGTCACATCATGCAGGAGGTAGCCGCGCTATGCGATCAAATCGTCATCATTTCCAATGGCATGGTTGCCGCGCAGGGTACATCAGCCGAACTGCTCCATCATACAGGGCGGGACAATTTGGAGGATGCATTCATTGACATCATTGGCACCGAGGAGGGTCTGTCATGAAAAGCATCTGGATCGTCCTCAAAAAGGAAACCATGGACAGCATGCGGGATTATCGCAGCTGGGGTACGGGATTGTTCTGGGCGCTCTTCGGTCCGCTGATGATGGGCGGAATGTTGATCATGATCGGCTCCTCTGTCAGGGAGGATGTTGAAAAAACTCTACACTTGCCTGTTCAAAATCAAGCATACGCGCCCGATTTGATGCAGTTCCTGGAGCAACATGATGTAATCGTGGAGGATGCCCCTGGGGATCCGGAAGCGGCTGTGAGGAACGGGGACGTCAATGTTGTGTTGGTGATTACGAAGGGGTATGCCGATGATTTTTCGCGCGGAGAATCGGCAACCGTTCAGTTGATCACGGATAGCACAAGGCAAATGGCGGCGATCGAAGTAAACCGGGTCGAAAATTTACTGGAGGGCTACAACACACGCCTTGCTACATTGCGCTTGATCGTTCGGGGGGTCGACCCGCAGATCGTTGATGTGGTAATTGTGAAGGATGTGGATGTAGCCTCTCCCCAGAGCCGGGCCACATCGCTGATCACATTCCTGCCTTACTTCCTGATCTTTGCGATGTTTAATGGCGCCGCTCCGATCGTCACAGATGCAACAGCCGGAGAGCGCGAACGTCAATCCCTTGAGCCTCTTTTGATCAATCCGGTTCCGCGCCGCAACTTTGTAATGGGGAAAATGTTGTCGGCCTTCCCATTTTCCGCGGCCAGCCTGGGGGTCACGCTGCTCGGCTTTGTCACTGTGTTCAATGTCCTGCCTGTTGATGAGTTTCTCGGAGTTCGCATCTCATTCGATGTATTCACCCTGTTTTTTATCTTCCTGATCTGCCTGCCGATCTCCTTGCTGGCGGGTGCGATCCAGATGGTGGTGGCTTCCTTTACCAACACGACAAAAGAAGCTGGAACTTATCTGCCCTTCATCGCTTTGATCCCCTCCCTGCCTGGCCTGGCAATCGCATTTTTCCCGGTAAAACCCGCCCTTTGGACAATGCTCATCCCCACCTTCGGACAACAAATCCTGATCAACCAATTGATCCGCATGGAACCTGTCGAGACCATGAACATAATCATATCGACGGGAATGACACTTGTGTCTGTTGCCGGATTATCCATCATCGCCATCAAGCTATACGAACGCGAACGCATTATTGCCAGAAAAGGCTGATGATCCGTCTGCTCCTGGAAAGATGAAAACATCTCCCCTCATTCTTTAATGCTGATTGTTCCCCACTCCAGCACTGGCAGCTCACCAAACTGCCTCATATTCCCCATCACCACCGCCTCTTCGCGGGTCAAATCCACACACGCCCAACGTACCACATTGTGGACCCAGCTTGTGCTTAACTGGGTGTATACCAGCCTCGCGCCCGTTCTCTGGCACAATTTCCGCGCATGCACCAGCCGCTTCCTGGTTATTTTCAAAATCCTGTCTTCCGACCTGTGCCCGTCCCCCACCTCCAGCCAAAATAGAGACTCATATCCTTGCACTCTTCCCCAAGCCAACCCATCTGGCACCACACGTGACTCCGGAAGGCGAACTTCACTCCAGCCCGTCCAGATCTCTGTCTCCGGCCAGGCAGATTTCAACCAGTCTGACCACAAGCGTGAAATATGTCTGTGATCCGTTCCGATCTGCCAGAGGTGGGCTTCCTTCCTTTTAGGAAATACAATACCGCGCGGCGCTCCCCAGCCCCGCAGTGCCAGATCCAGCCCCTGGCGCTTGACACGCCAATACGGCAGGAATGAAATCTGTTTTGGTTTTGATTTAACAGGTGGAATTTTTAGCAGCATCTCGTGAGCCAAAAAACTCCGATCGGCAAGGCCTCTTAGGCAGTTCGTGGTGGCCTCCCGGGTTAAACCCGTCAGCGACGAGATTTCACTCTCGAGCCCCTTGTCTATCCTTGCCAGAGCCTGCAGGCATCGTAATTCTTCAGGGGAAACGATTGGTAGATTCTTATCAACAGCGGGCGGCTTTGGTGGAGGGCTGTTGAACATTTGAGGTCTACGGGAAAATTCAAGGACCCCAGGCCTGGCACCTGTTCGAGTTACGGCAAATGGCAATTTCAATCCCCGCAGGGATTTCCGAACTTCGGCGACAAACCATTCACCGGGGGAATCCACCTGGACCCAGATCGATGCGCAGGAACGTTTGTTGACCACATGGGCAACCAGCCGCCTGATCAATGGCGCATAATTGAAGGGTGGAATGCAAGCTTTCACATCAATGCCAAAAATAAAGGTATCCGTCCAGCCATCCGGATACTGCAGGCTGGTCCAATCGGAAAAAGTCACATCGCCAATGCGAACGGTCATGGGTCAATCCGAACAACCAATATTGATGAACTCGTCATCCGCAAAGAAGGAACGCGGGTTCAACCACACATAACTCTTTTCGGCGGTCTTATGCTTGATCCCATAATGCAGGTGCGCACCGGTGCTGTTGCCGGTGTTGCCGCTCAATCCCACCACATCCCCATAATGCAGAATATCACCCTGGGATACTTCAATACTGCTCAGGTGTGCCAGCCAAACCTGGTAGCCACTGTTTTCCACCACCACCAGATTTCCCCACGGACCGTTTGATCCAGCCCAGACCACCTTTCCACCCATCGTTGCATGAATCGCTGTACCTTCATTGACTGGAAAGTCATCCCCGGTATGCGAGTCATAATATGGGTCGTGGAAGGTGCAGCCAAGCAGGGGACTGTCATACCAGTCGCTCCAATGCTGGATGGGACCGACGAGCGGCAGGCCATAAATATCCGACTCAGGACCGACGTAATCCTCCCAGGGCACAGCACTCAAACCAGCAGGCGCTGACCAGTCGTTGTAGGAACCATTGTCACTGGTCTCACTGTGCTGGGGAACATCGAACAGCCACTTTGTCACGCCCGGTCTGGCCCAGGCTGGCAGCTGTGGGATGGTCAGCACAACCAGGATGACATACCCCACAACCAAAGCCGCCCCGCACAGGA
>DIDP01000009.1:31343-61914 GCA_002418205.1 Anaerolineales bacterium UBA5797
CGCCCCAGACGATCCAGGCGGATCTCACCCTGCCCACCGGACTGCAAGCCCATCGAGGCTTCGATGGACAGGCCATTGCGGATCATGCGCATCGAAAGCCAGTAGGAAATGCCTGAACCGAGGATGACAGGCGACAGAAACAAGGGATTGCCGGAATACAACCTGCCAACTTCCGGTGTGGTAATGGCGATCAAGACCAAAACGGCGGGTGGAAAGAGCGCCAGGAAACGTGCCTGCCATTCCACACCTTTTGCCGCAGCACGGGCGCGCGAGAGCACTTCCACGACAGTGCCAAGAGTCTTGCGCAGGGATGCCACCAAGGGACCGATCTCGATGCGTCCCTCGATGGAGGCAAGCAGTGATGTGGCGACAATATCTATGGCAGGATTATCCCAGGCAGTCGTCCATTCACGCACGGCCAGTGCGGCCTCATCGGCGGGAGCAGTGCGCAGGCGTACAACCAGATCGCCCAGCACCATTCTGCCATCCGGACCGACCGCCTGTGCCGCGTCATCCAGCGCATCACCCAGGGGCCTGCCCTGTGACAGCAGAGTCTCGACCACACCCAAGCCACGCAGGATATCCCTGGCCTGCTTTAAGCGAAATTCCTGGCGTTTATCGGAAAGTGTGCCTGCATACAACAGACCACCTGCCACTCCAAACAAAATGGCTGGAAATAATCCAAGGAACATGCCGCCTGCCAACCCGCCGCCCACCCAGGCCAGAATCCCATACGCAATCTGGTTGAAGGCAAGACCCGTCCCGGTTTGACGTGCAAACTTTTCCGGATCGAATTTCTTCTTCGGTTGGGCAATGCCCATCGCGCGCGCCATGCCCGCTTCATCCACCGTGCGCCGCCAGCCCAGTGTAATGGGGATGGCAGCCAGGGCAAGCGCGGCAATCAGTGAGATCAAAGTGACCATAAAAACTCCTAACGAAACCAGATGGATAATTCCTCCGCCCCGCCGTTTGCCAGCCAGACGGAAAAGTAAACCCCAACCACTCCAAGTAGGACAGTCAACAGTGGATAAACTCCCACTTCACTCCATGCCAAGTCAATCGGCTGAATGATGGATGAGGCTGCATGTCCAAAAGATGGGACTCTTGAATCTTTCTTCGATGTGTTCTCATCTCCGCCCCTTCGGGAGGTTCCCTGTTGGTTGACATACCGCCTGGTCTGCATGGCATAACGAAAACGCCGCATCATCCAGACCTCGGGTGGTACGCGGTCGGGTCCAAGGCGAAGAAGCGCCAGCACCAGAAAAACGACCAGTACCAGAAATCCGATCACCACCTTTCCGGCAAAAGATAGCGGAAGGAACAAACACAACACAGCCAGTAATGCGCCGCCGCCAAGAATGTACAGATCGCGATTGTTGAACATTTGGATCTAAAAAGGCGGCTTGGGCTGAAAGCTCTTCAACATTTCACCCACCTGCGGCAAAAACAGGAAGGCAAATAACACCAGGATCACCAATCCGACGGCGCCGATGATCGCCATCGAGGTCATGCGGCTGCCGCCGAAGGCTGCGCCCGCCGTTCCCTGCAAAACGTAATACAAACCGCCGAGCAGTGCGACAACGATCAATAGACCTGCCAGAAATGCCCAGGCATCGCGGGCAATGGTCAGGATTTGATCCATAATGGGTTGAAACATAAACAAGTACTCCTTTCGAGGTTCAACAAGTGCCAAGGAAGAAGGCAGCCAGCGGGATCGCCGCGCCTGCCAGAATCATGCCGAAGAGCGCCTCACCGCATTCGGTCAAGGCATTCGCAAAGGTGGAAGCGCCGCCCAGCGAGGCGGACAGTATGGATGTGAATGTTGCCTTGAGCATGCGCAGGGCTGCCAGTCCTCCGATCAATCCGGAGGCAAGTGTTCCCAGTTCACTAATGGGTCCGCATCCGCCTCCATTCGGTAACGCAGATCCCAATGCGCCCACGATCTGTGGGACTCCCAGGTAGGCAAACAATCCCAGCAGGATGATGGCTGCCAGTGCGGATACAGACTCCCATACCCACAGGTTCGCGCCAATGAGGCCTGCGGAACTCACGCGCAGGATTTGGGCAATGCCTGCCAGCAGTGCGAACGCCAGAAATGCACCTGCCAGTGCAATCCAGGCCTCGCGTAAAAAAGTCAACAGGAAGGAGGTGGCCTCGCTCATGAGGCTTCCTCATCGTGCCGATGAAATTCATTCTCCAGCGCCGGATAAAAACGCTCGCCCCAAAACTGCATGGGATAACGGCGCGGTGGTCCGGTGCGGTCCTTGAGGGTGATGACCTCCAGTGGGGCACAGCCGCAATCACGGACCTCCCCGCTTCTCTGGACGATCAAAACACGATCCGCTTCATACGGAACGCGTTCATCGCCCAGCAATGCGGAGAGATCATCGCCATCTGTAAAATGCTCCGACTTCAATGCGGCTGCGGCAATGACCGCCCACCCATGATGGCGTGCGATCTCGCGCAAGGCTGCGGCGGCTTCACCGCTTCTACCTTCCTCGTTCATCATGCCGGTCAAACCAACCACCGGCACACGATTGAGATAGTCCACTGCCACAAGTGCTGCGCCATTGACGGGAAAGGCATAATCGTGAATGAGGGTATCTTCCAGGGCACGCACGGTATCTTCGCGGGAATTGAGATACAGCAATACAGCTTCACTCGCTCGCGCCAGGGCGCGCTCCACCATTTCCTGTGGCGCCTCTTTGTGAGGACCGCTGGTCATCGCCTCCACCTGCAGGAAGAGGCGGTATCTCAATTCCTCCGGTGTATGTTCGTAGCATCCAATCACCGATGGAAAATGAACTGAGGCGGACTCGAATAACATCCGCAGCAGCCAGGAGGTCTTGCCAATCCCTGGCGCTGCGGCAAGTAGAGTCAAGCCACCGCTCCAGAAAGGCAGGCCAGCAAAGACACCGAAGGATGTGTAAGGTTGGGAATTGCCCAGGGTTCCAGAGCGCGGCATGTCGTCATCATATTCAATGCAGGTAGGGGGATGATGTTTTGTGTCGCTAGGATCTGGGCAGGACCAATTGCAGAAAAAGATATGTAAGCAACCCCAACAGCAAACCGGGCAGGGCCGGGATCAAGCCCGTCTTTCTTCGTATCCAAAACCTGCGCCACAATTCCAATCCAAGCAGGGAAAGCAGAACGGCAGGCAGAGGGAATAAACAGGCAAGCCCGCTGATCGCCAGCAGGTCCGCACGACCGACCATACCTTTGTGATACCCATAACCGGTTAACAGGACCGGCCAGGCAGGTGGAGAGAAAAGCAGCGGCAGGGTAAACCAGCCGGATAGGTTGCGAAATATTCCCCAGGCACACCCAAGTAAAACAACAACAGTCTGGAGTGGTGTCGCAGGCAGGGTCAACAGGATCGTTCCCAGAAAGAACAATTCGATGCCGGGCACAAGGCGGTATCGCAGATCAGCGATGCTGAATATGGTGAAGGAAAGGAGCGCAAAGGATTCGGTCAGGGTCATGTGCGCTTTTCTCGTTCCTCCTTGTTCGTCGGCATGAAGGTCAACATACCCATCACCTGTTTGGCATTTCCAAGCTCAGATGCACGATATAACGGATCACTTGCCTTCATGATCTCGTCAGAATGATTCAAATATGCCTGTACCATGTGGGCAGTGTCTTCCGGATACTGGGTGGCAAGCACATTGGGATTGAGCCCACGTCCCGAAATATGTGGGGACAATGCCTGAAAGCCGCTCTGGAACTCCTCCGGCGTTCCCTTGAAATTGGACCCAATCGAGGCATTCACAGTGGGAGAGAAACCAAAGTCCTGTCCACCTGTTTGGGCACCGCCAAAACGCCCCATCCTTTCACCCAATTCCGCCTGCCGCGCTGCCAGTTCGTGACCATGTGCCAGTGAACGGTTGTAGGCTGCCGGTGCATGAAGTCCCATTGCATCCAGTGTCCCCGCACGCTGGTTCAATTGCTGTGCAGTATTGAGATGTCCCATTGCCGCCTCTATGCCGCTCATCCCGCCCTCAGCCCCACCGAGCTGTGATGCCGTTCCACCCAAACCAGCAGCACCAGATATCCCGGACCCTCCAGCCGCCCCAACACCACTGGCTGCCAAGGCACCAATCGCGGCAATCTGCTGCACCGCCTTGACCATCTGACCCAGGGCATCGGCAGCTGTCGTGATGGTCATCCGACCAAGAATCCCTGCCAGGGAAAGCAGGATGCCGGTTGCACCGAATAACCAGATCACACGAATGATGGCTGACAATAATCCCTGTTTATCGAACAGATAACTGGCTGCAAGTCCGGCCTTGAAGACACCACCTGCAACAATCGGAAGCAGGGCAATCAGCAGAACAGCCTTGATCCACAGCGAACGCAGCCAGCGCACCTGTGGAAGCACACTGGCAATCGCAACCGGCGGAGCAAGTACTGCCAATATGAAAAGCACTGCATTGGCTGAGGCAAAGGCAAACAACATCCCGCCTATGGCAAGCAGGGAACCGATGGACAGGCTGATCGAGATCAATCCACCCAGGAAGGTCAGGTTGGCAAGTCCCAGCACCACCGATGTGGCGGTTGTGGAGGATACAAAATGGATTGCCAGACCACCTGCTTCTCCGATCACTTTCCCGACCATCCACCATCCCAGACGAATGATCAGATCCAGGAAGGGACCGGATGCAACCGCCAGCGCACCTGCTGTCACCCAATCTCCAACCACGCGCAAACCGCTGTCATCCTCGCCGAGGAGTCTTCCCCAGTGATACAAGGCAAGACGCAAGAGGAACAAGGCAGGTGCCAGGGCTGCCGCAACCGGCAGGCTGGCCTGGGCGACCTTGCTGTAATCGCCCTGACTGGGAGCCTGCACGATCTCACCGATCACCTCCGTCCAGCGTGCCACTTCATTGCTCATGGCGCGCACTTCCTTTTTGGCGGCTTTGTTGAAGATGTTTGCCAGCGCCTCGGAAATGGTTTCGGCTGGGAAGACCAGATGATGGAAGATCTGCGAGACGCTGGTAATTACGGAAGTCCCCCCACTGGGAGGTTCAGGCGGAGGCGGCGTGGGAGGCGGCACAGGGGTGATGTCATAGGCTGGGGCGGCTGCCTGCACAGGCCCACTGGTCATTGCCAGATTACCCAGTGACATCAGGAAGAGAAACAGGGAAAGCAGGATGAATGGACTGGCTTTTTTCATAAGGCTGCCATTGCATGAGGGGAAAGGAAGTGTTTATCGAAGCACAGGTGCCGGTATCCACAACCCTTGCAGATGGATGGCTGTCGTAATGCATTCAGGGGTGGATATGGGCCATTCCTTGCCAGGTTCGCCAGGGACTGAACCATTTTTTCCAGGTCTTTGTCCGATAGAGTCTGATCGAAGTGGCTTGCCTCACCCGTCTCACGGTCCAATGTAAAGAGGGTTGGCGTATTGGGCCAGGGTTGATCCCCCGATGGATTACAGCGCTTCATCAGGGAAAGGAGCAGTTGATTCTGGTTTTGATCCGAGCCAAGCAGGCCGATCTTCGTTTCCCTCACATGACCGACAGGGACCTTCCAGACCCAGACATTAAACTGGACAGGCAAACGGGCAAGCGGCAGATTGAGAAGAACTCTCTCGCCGGTCATTGTGTAATTGGAGTCGCGCGGGATTTGCATTCCGATTCGCCAATCCTGCGACAAAAAAGCCCAGGTACGAATGTAAACGAATAGATTGCGCCAGTCACCGCCCAGGTTGTTGATCGCATTCCCTGATCCAAAGCGGCGGCCTGCAGGGATCTTTCCTCCGCGAAAGAGCGGCATGAGCTCCGGTGCTTGAATGGGGTGCTGGATGCGGTACGTCTCCACTTCGCGGATGTAGGTGCGGATCTCTTCGATAAGTCCATCGAAGCCGTATCGGACAAGATATTCCATGAGGGTTTCACCGGATGCCAGATCCTCAAGCGATTTCCAGACCGGATCGAAGGGCGGGACCGGGTCGGCTCCTGCCAGCCACCAGTGGGCTGCCATTGGACAAAAGGCGTACACAAGCGCAGACAGGATTGGATGACCACGGGCGTTGTGACGATTGAGCAGGGCAAGAAAAAGATCAGTGTACATACCAGCACATCAGCAGAAAAGGTATCGTGCGCCATGCGCCGGAAGTCAATGATTGGGTGAGCGATTGTTTTCTTATGGCTCGCCAAAGGATTTGCCCAAGACCGGTGAAGAGGAAGGTCAGGAATATCAGGGGAAAGGCTTGCAGGGAATACTCAGGGGGCAAGGCCCATAACAATGCAATCCACAGCTTTACGTCACCCGCTCCCATGCCGCCCTTTGCCCATGCGAAGAACAGAAACAGGCTGGCAAACCACAGATCCGGGGTGCCGGGGAAATGCGCGATGAGTCCTGCAATCAGGAGTGGAAGTGAATACCAATTGGGGATTCGCCTCGTTCGCAAGTCATACAGACTGATGGCGAGAATAAAAATGAACAACCAGAGCATGGTTGTTGATCATATGGCGAATTGGAGGTGGGTATGTGGAAAGTGTCGTTTGAAAATTAGCGACAGCGGTTCTTGACAAGTGGGTAACTGGGATCATATTACCAATTGAGCCCGCCCCTCGGGTTCGGCTGTCGCGCCAAAGTGGTCGTTATAATTGTTTATGGCGCAAATCCCGATGCTGCCATCCATGGATAAAGTGGGTGTATAGATAGGATGTGACGAATTGTTGAACACCAAAAGTCAAATTCGATTGTCGACCGTCCCGATTTCCTCTTGGTTCTTTTCCAATGGATAAATTGGCTGATATGCGGTGGGTTTAGAGTATGATCCTTTCCTTGGAACCACAAAAAAATTCAACTTCAACAGTTGTACAGGTCAAATTACCAGTTTCAAGAAATCATGGATGTCGACTATTTCATTTTTCTGGGTGGGACCGGCAGTCCTTCCGCAATCAAGCCAACCGTGACAGCAGCAGCAACATCCGCGGCGTATGGCTTCCAATTATCTCGCTCGTCGGTTCCTCGTGACCCCTCCCATTTCTTGAGCAATTTTGCGGACTTGGGCGGCCGCGGAAGATCGGAAATCCCCCGGATCATCAGGAACCCCACAACCCTGCCGCGATCACGGGCTTGATTAATGGCAGCTCCAACACCTGCACCTTCCATTTCCACCGCCCTGGCTTTGGGCCATTTTTTATGCACTGCGGAAAAGAATGCATTACTTGGATCATCGACCACCTTGTCACCGGAGACAATTTGACCATCCAGTATGGTTGGTCTGTATCTTCGCGGGGGGGACTTCTTGATCCGATTCCTCCAGACCGGGCTGGTCTTGAAGGCGATTGCCATGGCTAACAGGCCCTGGTCAGGCTGATAGGTCCAATCATCGCGGGGATTGAAGTCGGTCTCGATCTTGCCATACTCATATCCATGTATCATGCTGGCAATTACTACGTCGCCCAGGTGGATATCGGGCTTGAATTTTGGATCCTTGGCCGCCTTTTGGAAATTCATCAAGCCTCCGGCTATCCCGGAAAAGAAAAGGTAACGAGGGTCCCAGCGGGCCACTGCTTCAAGCGCAGCCATGGAACTCTGAGTATTGCCTGCCTTAACAGTCATCCCGACCACCACCCGATAGGTGCTATTGTAAGCCTTCGAAAACACCGTCCCCGCCTGCCAGGCATACAGATTGGGCTCGGTCCTGGTTCCTGGCAATAACTGTGGCTTCTGAAGTTGGCGGCAGACGGCTAGGTATTCCTCCTCCAAAACTGTCAGGATCACAACATCGACAGGCTGTTGTCCCTCTGCCTTGAGCGCAACGTTTCCGGGAACCATCGTCCGCCTGCCTGTTTTCGAAGCTCCGGTTTTTTTTCTGCGACCCGTTTTCTTCGCCTTCTCGGATTTGGATCCTGCACCCTGCTGGAGTAATGTTGTCATGACATCCTTCAAGCTTTTCCTGGCTTTTGCGCCTGCCGCAAATCCCATTTGATATTCAACCCTATGAACACCCCTCAGATCAAACGGGATCTGCTCGCCCTTCCTGGCAAGAGTGACCATTTTCTTTCGAAGCCCATATGCCACCCCGGACCAGTAAAAAACACCATGATCATGTCCGGTTAGATCGGAAAGGATGATGTGCGACCTATTAACATTCTCCCAACCGTTCCTGATCCCCGACCCCGGGCCATAAATCTCCCCCAGACGTTTTATTGTCAAACCCAAATCCTCTGCAACATGTCGGATGATGTGGGTATAAGCGTCATTGCTCGAGGATCGGTACTTGGGCACCACCCCAAGGCAAAATCCATCCTGGGGAGCAGGTGGAGGGTCCACAAAGAGAGGGTCCTGGTATTCCACCTCGATTTTCCCGACCGCCTGCAAAAGGTGTTTGCCAAGCTTGTCCACAGCGGCCAGAGAGACGCCGTACTGGTATACCTGAAAGTTGTCCTGGATCATCCAGGGAACATCCTTGATTTTTCTGACAAGATGAACAGTCGGCTTTTGTATCGCCAGCGCCAGGCCTGCCTCGAAAAGCACGTTCAGATTGTTCTCGCTCAGGTCTGTTACAATGAACTTGGCATGGCGGATGTATCTAACGATATCCTCTATGATAATTCGATGGGAGACAAGTTCATCGGCGCGTTTGCAGGTGAGTCCCAAATCTTCCAATGGGGTGCGTATGGCACTTTCATAAAAGGACCGATATTTCGGAGCGAAGGGCATGGCAACAAACACGTCCACTACCCCTGTCAACTCTTCGGCCTTGTGGACAGCAGCCATGAAACTGTGTTCATCAAAAGGTTTACCGGGCGGGATTTTCTCGAAGTAATCGATTGCCCGCAACTCTTTTGTAGCCTGCTTGAGCCTGTCAATTGCATCCTTGTGATGATCCACCACAACGGTGCGCGCGGGATATTGGGTCGCGTTCAATTCCTCCAGCAGCAGGAAACCATCCTGGTTGTCGTAATCGGCCTCATCCAGGTTTACATCTATGATGGCAACATGAAAAGGAGCCGCGGCGATCTGGATCCGATCTCGCGCTTCTTGCAGGTTCGAGGCGTAAGTTACCTCGTAATTACCATGGCGCGCCAAAATATCTGTGAAGGTTTCCTGCCAGTCCTGGTCATCCTCCACCAGCAGGATGGACTTCCGAAAAGGGGCGCTCCCATAAATATCTGGACCGGTTCTATAATCTGCGTTGTTGGGCATAGTTGTTATAATTAGGTCCTTTGGATGGGTTAAACATCGAGGACATCGATTTCCTTTGTAATCGTCCCCAGCCATTTTTTATCATATTTCAATTCCACTGAGACTTTCAATCTCCCGCTCTGCTTCGGGATGAGTTCTGTCACCAGTGGCTGGGATAGCCCTGAAAGGTATATGTCCCAATACCCCTCTGTACCAGGATCCAACTTGGATTTTGGGGCGTAAATGAACGTCTCCAGGCGGATCCGGCCTCTTTTCTCCGGTCGCGGTGCCAGCCAGATGGGAGTTGCACTGGCCTGGCGGTCATTCTGTATGCGGAGTACAAGATAATATGGGGTTTCAACAGATAATTCCTGCAACTCAATAAAATCATGGCCAGTTTCCTCAGGTACACCGATTTGTAGTGTGACGTATTTGGTTGCATCCGCCGCAAAGGCGCTGTGGACTGTCTCTTGAAAATCGCGTGGATCAAAACCGACCTCTGCCTCATTCATGGCAAAGACATTCATGATGTTGTTTTCCTGGACTGTCTTGATGATTTTGCCGATGTCAGTTCCGGTAAGCATAATCTTTTTGGCTTCCGGCAATTTAGCTTGAAGAATATCGAAGAAGGCAGGCGATTGCTTTGGAATCGATTCATTAAAGATGATAAGGCGGTAATCCCTCGAGGATTTGACGAGCGTCCTGGTGAGTTTCTCAAAACTTTCAACTTCATCCACCTGATAGGGACCGTCTCTCAGGATGTCCAGAATTTTTTTTCGCTGAGTCCTGTTGGGCTCAATGAGCAATATCCGCAGATTTGAAAGCACCAATCCATGTGGACGCTGGCGTTCCGCCTCTTCGGCTGCCTTGCGCACCGTGGATTGAAATTCCTCTATCCCAAAGTCCCCGTTGGGAGGATACTTTTCCAGATAATCGTATGCTGCCAGCCTGCCGATGGCCCGCTTGGCAGTGTCAATGGATGGATATCCCGTAATGACGACATATTTGGTAAATTCCCCCAAACGGTTTAACTGCTCAACCAGACGCAATCCGTCTTCGTTTTCCCTCTCGGTATCCTTATACCGAATGTCGGTCACAACCACGTGATACGGAATTTTTCGGGCCAATATCTTTGAGATGGCGTCCTCATAGGTGGCCGCGTCCTCAACTTCAAACTCATCCTGTAAAAGTGAGGTCATCAAGGGGCGCCAGCTGTCGTCATCATCAACCACCAATATGGACATTCTATTTCGTTCAGCCATTATTTCTCCTTGAATGGGGACCATTTTGTTCAGCACCATTATTTAACCGGCAAACGGATACTAAAGGTGGTTCCCTTGGATGGCTCGCTGTCGACATCAATGCGTCCGCCAAGCTCCTCAATAACCGTCTTGTCTCTCCATAATCCAAAGCCCATCCCCGTCTCCTTGGTTGTAAAGAACGGGTCAAAGATCTTATTCAGATCCTTCTTCGGTATCCCCACTCCATTATCCGACACGATAATCTCAATGGTCGGAGTGCCGGTCTTTTTGATATGCCGGGTTGATACTGATAAAGTGCCGCGTTCCGGCATCGCTTCCAATCCGTTTCTAACGATACTTGTCAGGGTATCGATGAAAATATCGCGTTCCACCTCGATCTTTGGCAATCCCTTTCCCAATTCCTTCTTCACCTTGATGCGCCTGGTGGCATTGGGTTGTGACGCAATCGCCCTTTTTATGGCATTGTCAACCAGGGCATTGACCTCAACGGATTCCCTGGCCCGCAACTGGGTGGCTTCTTTAACCTCGCGTGCCTTCTCCAGCAGCCGTCTGGTGGCAAAATCGATATGCTCCAGATGGTCAAGAACTTGTGCCTGTTTGTGGTCTTTTGGATTGAGATTCCTGCGTGCAAGTTTTATCCGGATCGGAATGGTGCCTGCGACATTGTTCATGGAATGGGCGAACTCACCGGCGACCTTGTTCACAGCCATAAATCTTTCTGCAGCACGGCGCTTCTTCTCAGACTCCTGCCACTCGCGAACAAGCTGGGCATTGCGGATCGAAAGGGCAGACTGTCTTGTGATCGTCTCCAGAATGCGTACATCGTTATCGTCATATGCATTCTCGATACGCCAGTTCTCCACCACCAATCCAAGCACCGTGTTTTCATCAATATTGACCGGTATACCCAGACATGATTTTGGTTTTTTTCCTCCCGGCGGCCAGTATTTACCCTCCGATAGCAGCGATAATCGACCGCCCTGCTTCATCTCTTTATCCAGTGACCAACGCTCATTTAGTTTCCGTTGTGTCCAGGGTGCATGATCGATCGGCAGTTCCGATCCGTTCATCCATGCATAGGGAAACCTCATTTGATCCTGATCAAGGTAGAGCAATGCTGCGTAAAAGCGATCCACCTCAATCAAAGTGCTGACAGCTTCTTGAACATGGATAAATATATTGCGTAACTGGGAATCACTCATATAATCCTCCAGGATCGTTTTTTTAGGAGCCAATATTTTTCTGCCATACTCTTCGTGCATTCATATATTCATCCCATGAATAACCTATTCGTTTTTCATCCAAGATATGAGGCAAGTATGTTTCTGGAATCCCGTTTGATGTGACCAGTTTGAGAAGTTCTGCTCCACTAAAGAAGCGTACCGAACGGCGCTTAACCATCTGATCAATTTTGTTCAGCGCTCGATGAATGGTTTCTTCGAAGATGCCTGCCTCTACTTCAAGATATTTCAATAGTGTCATAGAGGCAGACAGCAAATCCCGATCCGGGCCTAACATGCGTGAAATGCTCTGGCCCGGGAGCGCGCGCTCTCTTAAATGAAAATCAACTAGCAGATCCAGAGTATTTGAGATAACTGGGGATAGCCTTTCCCCGTGACCCACCGGGAGTTCCAACAGCATCTGAGCAGTGAGAAGGTTGCGTGCCAATTTTCTCATTATGTACGCGCGCCCCCCGCGACCCGGCTGAGGAGCTCCATCAGCCACCAGGAAGAGCAGGGCACGCAAATGATCGGCCATCAAACGGATTTGATGTTTGTGAGATGCACCTTTAGCGGTGTCTCTTCCGGCAGCTTCCTCCAGCAGTTTGCAGACGAGGGACAGGCTATCCACATCGAAGACTGAATTGGCACCTTGCAGGATCATCGCCAAGCGCTCCACTCCAATCACTACTTCCACAAAGGGCTGTGATAGGGGAATTGGGCTGCTCTCACCATCAGGGTCTTGCTCAATTTCAATGAACAGGGTGTTCAAAAATTCCACGAATCGCCCACAATTACAGCCAGGTAGGCAACCTGGGCCACAAGCCAGATGCGCTCCCAAATCAAAAAAGACCTCACTACTCAGACCCATCTTTGTTGGGTTCAATGGATCAATTAACTGGCTTTGTTTCCAGATATTTTCTTTTAAACCAATAATCCGATGCTCAGGTATGCCCACATCCAGCCAACCTTGATACGTGCGAAGATCAGGATCTGGGAAGTAACCGAATGTGTTACCACCATTGTAATAGGTCACCCAAATGGATTTGGATTGTATATCATAGGCCTCTGACAATAATTTCCATATCTCAGCAATCCGGGCATGCCGGTCAATATGTCCAAATTGGAACGCTCCAGCCATGCGGAAGAGGCTAAGATGATATGGACTGTACCCCAGATTTTTGACCAGATCGAAATGCCTGAAGCAGGTCTGAATAAGAACCAATTTGGCACTACTCATATTGCTGAAGGGTTTCATCGCCTTTTCCACTTGGCGCAGGCCAGCGCTCATTACAAAGGACATTTTTATATTTTCATCTACCAGTGGACTTTCAGGCAAAATGGTATAACCCATAAATTGAAAGAATTCCAAAAATTTTCTCTCCACCGATTCAGTGGTGGAATGTATGATGTCCGGTTGCCTGATCAGCATATCATCTCACTTTCCTGTTAGCCAGAATCGGATCTGATGGCTTGCAGAAAGGCATCAAGTTCGATTTGATAGCTTGGCCAGTCTATAGGAATATTTTTCTGCCAAAGAATGTAACTCAATAATTCAATGGGGATCCCGGAATTTTTGTAAAGGCTCACCAAATCCCGCGGTTTAATTTCCCGACCTTCACTGAGAAGAAGATCCAGCTTGGTAAATCCTTTTTGCAGAGTTCGATCAAGATGTGATTGCTCTTCCACGAGCATTCCAAGCAACCGCTCTTGGGTCCCGTTTGTGAGGTGTGGATATAGTTCTAGTGCCAGCATTGTCAACGAGCGAAGAAACCCGCGGTCGGAAATCCCCAACAATTGCAGGCTGGCAAGAAGCTCTCGTGATAAGATGCGCATTAATCTCGCCTGACCGCCTCTACCGGGCTTTGGTGCGCCATCCTGTACAAGAAACAGGAGGGCTCGCAGATGATCTACCAAAATACGTTGATACCGAATGTGCTGATTGTCTCCAGAAACATTGCTGGCAAATGCATTAACATGCTGGATCAAAGGTCGGAGGGTGTTCACTTCATATATTGATGATAGATGATTCAACAGCGCGGTAACCCGTTCGCGTCCGATTACAACTTCGGTAAAGGCATTCTCTAAAGAAACGATTCCTCCCTCATCTGTGATACGCATACAGATGAATAACAGGTTGAGAAACTCAACGAACCTCCCACATCTGCATCCCGGCCTGCATCCTGGTCCGCCACAACCAAACTGTTCGCCGCGATCAAAAAAGACCTCTGTATTGGGACCACATTTGCGGCTGTTGACCAAACCCACCATTCGATGGCTTTGTTGCCAAAAATTATCCTGAGAGCCCAAGCCGATCAAATGAGATGCCGACAATCCAACCGAAAGCCATGCTGAGGCAGTCGCATTATCTGCTGGCAGCTCATGTCCACCGAGCTGTCCTCCAATGAAATATGTGACAAATAAGTTTTGTGGGTCGAAACCATAGGCTTCGACCAGCAGCGTCCAAATCTGTTCTATACAAGTTTGGTGGTCGATTTGCCCAAAGGAAAAGGCTCCTGGCATTTGGAAAAGACTGATGTGAAACGAACTTTTGTCCACCTGCTCAATATCCACATGCCGAAAGCAGTTCTGGATTAGAACATATCGGTCACCAGCCTGGGCAGTGGGTGCCAGTTTTTCAAATTGCACCATTCCGGCACTCATCACAAAAGTCATTGGCAATGCCGGTGTCCGCAATGAACTGCCTGGTATTTCTTTATAACCAAGCTGGGCATAATGATCCACAAAACTTTGACCAACTTTCTCTACAGTCCAGGGCACCAACTGGGTCATGCTGACTCCTGGTTATATAAGGATGTTTCCTGCCCCCAAAGGGAGGTGGTTTCCTTGAGCAGGTTGTCGCTGAGCGTCTGGAGAGCGTTAACTTCACGCAGAGTCACAAGAGCCGCCGCCATTTGCCCAGCAATCAGGGTTAATATCTGTGTATCATCCTCACTAAATTTATACTCTTCAGTGGAAGAATAGGCGGCAATAATCCCTAACACCCTGTTCGAGTATAAAATTGGTAAACCCAACCAGGATGCAAAGGTCTTCTGGATATAGTTTATGCCCTGTAGTTGATACCATTTTTCCTGCTCTGCCTTTGTTCTCATCAGCAAAGGCTGGCGTTTGCTGATAACTTCCTCAGTTAAACCTTTTCCAAAAGGTCGTTTCCATGTGGAAAGGACCTCTTGATTTATGGAAACACCATCAATGTATGCCATTGGAAATGTGATTTCATTCCTCTTTGAATCGAATAGAGCAATAAACATATTTGTGGCAGCCATGATTTCACGGGCCCGATTACGGATGCGCTCATAAAGCTCGGCCTCGCTTCGAATGGATGTCAGTTCCTTGCCCAGATCATTGATGAACCGCAGCCGCTCAATCTGCCGGACGCTTTCGATCGCATTCGCCGTAAAAGCCGCCAACGGCTCCAGCAAGGCAATATGCTCGGTTTGGAAGTAGCCGACCTGTTCATGCAAAGCCTGCAGCACACCAATCACCCTGTTCTCGGAACGCAAGGGAACGCTGAGGACGGAATGCAATCCAGCGTGCGTCTCCTCCTCGATCCTTCTGAAGTGGCGTTCATCCTGAAATGCGTCCGCCGCGAGAAGGTTTTTGTTATTCCTAAAGCACCAACCAGCCAGGCCCTCCCCCGGTTTCAGCCTTTTACCCACAACCAATTCTCCGCCTCGATCCGGGGTCGCAAATTCGCAAACCAGATCACCGGATGGTGAATCGTAGAGCCAGATTGAAGTGGCGTTCGTGTCCAGCAACTCGATGGTCTCCTGCGATGTTCGTCGCAAAACGGCAACCAAATTGATGTTTGGGTCTGCCTTCGCGCCCGGTTGGGCATGCTCCGAGTCGTCAGGCGGTGAGGAGGCGATGTTGGATATCGCCCTTCCAGCTTCATTCAATTTCGTCAACCCTTTCAGCCAACGGTCCTTTTCCAGGGCAACGGCAGCCTGGTTTGCCAATGCCTGCAAAACATTCATTTGGTCAGATGTAAAGGCATCTTTCTCAACACTTTCCACCTGCAGGGTGCCAACCAAATTATCCCCGGCAAACATCGGCACTTGCATATGGGACTTGATATCCGCGTACCAGCCGCGGTAATCCGGATCGGATTCAGCGACAATTCTGCCCTTTTTCTCCCCGACGACCTTTCCATGAACGGTATCCATTCCCAATGGCAGGCTCAGCTCAACCGGTTTGCGTCCCTCGATGGCCAGCAAATTCAACTTACCGTTTGCCTTATCCAGTTGCCACAAAACACCGTAATCCGCATCGGTCAATTCGACAGCCCTTGAAACGACCAGTCTTTGAATTTCCCGCGGCGATCTCTCGCCCACGGCGGCATTGATCTCGCTTAATGCAACGATATCGTTTACGCGGCTCTCGTAGCTGCGTGCATTGGTCAGGGCGATTGCAGCCAGGTTCCCCAATGCCTGGAGCAGATCCCGCTGGTCCTCGTTGAATGCGTTCAATCCTGTACTCTCGACATCCAATGTGCCGATGAGCTGGGCGCCATACATCATCGGGATGGTTAGGCTGGACCGGATTTTGGGATACCAGCTCAGGTAATATTGGTCCTTGCTCACATCCGGACACAGGTATGGCCGCCGCGTTATGGCCACGTGTCCATTAATGCTTGAGTGGTCCAATGGCAGGGACTTTTTCCTGGGATTGGGACCGGAGGCTGCCCCAATATCCAGACGGTTCTCCAGCCGGTTCAAGATCCAAAGCGAACTGGCTGTCCCGCCCGTCAATTCCCGGATCTTTTCAACGATCTTTTGATAAACAGCCCCCACTGGTTCCTTTCCAATAGCTGCGTTGATCTCTTGAAGGGTTCCCAGATAATCCACCTGCTGTGCAAACACCTGGTTGACCTCGATGACCACAGCCGCCTGGTCTGCAAACCGGATCAGCAAATTCTGAATTTGGTCATCAAACTGGAACGGCCGGTTCGTGTGGATGAATAAAATTCCTGTCAGGCGGGTGCCGCGCATCAGCGGCAGGATCGCGCTGGATTTGATGCCCAGTTTAAGGGATTCCCGGCGCAAACGAGGCGCGCCATCCGGTGGCGTGCTGGCATCGGATTCAAATAACGGTCTGCGGTGCTCAAGCATAAACCGGGCCTTGCCTCCCTTGCCACGCGGAGGTTTTTCAAGATGTTCCCTCAAGGGCCCGGCAGCCCTGCACAGAGTAAAGTCGTTCTTGGCCTGGTCATACAACAATATGCTGGATGAGGTGGTTTCAGGTCCGAGAATATTATTGACGCTGCTCAGAATGCTGATGGCGACATCTTCAATGGTGGTACCCTGGGTAACCCCATGCAGGCTGTCCAATTGTTGGTTCAGGACATCCAGACGCCGGGAGAGTCTCTCCTTGCTTAAGACATCCCCTGCAATCTGGGCCAGACTTTCCGCCAACGATTGCTTTTGAGGCGGGAACCCGTTCACGTGATGACTTTCGAGGTTCAATACACCAATTACATCCCCATCCTCATCCATGAGTGGAAGGGTCAATTCCGAGCGGGTGTCCTCAAAATACTGCAGATAATACTCGCGGTCATGGTTTAGATCGGGAGCATAATACATTCTTCCCGTTTTGACCACATGGCCGGAAATGCCCTTGTGCTTTTCCAGGCTGCGCATGTTGGGCGGGATTTTCCCGCCGGAAACCACCGCGCCCTCCTGCCAGAAGGCAACATGCACCAGCAGTTCCTCGTCCACCACAGAGATGTGACCGTGATCGGCTTCCAGGATCTGGATGGCTTTTTCCAGCACGAGAGGCAGCGGATCAGTGGTGCCTATCACATTCACCACGTCCCGCAAGGCCTCCAGGTCACGTTTGCGCTGGTCGAAGGCCAGCGCGTTCTCGATGGTAATGGCTGCCTGGTTCGAATAGATCTGCAGAATGCGTCTCAGATCCTGAGAATAGTTTGTCTGTTGTTTCTCGTGGATGAAGAGCACCCCCAAAAGACGATTCTGTCCCTGCCGTTTCAGGGGAAGCGCTGCGGAAGAAACAATGCCGGCCTTCAACAGCCCGGGGTTAAACCCCTTGATCTCGGGAGGCAGTTGCTGCCTGGTCTCTATGTAGATTGGCTCCCGGGTCTGGACTACAAAGCCTCCCAGGCCTCCCGCCTCGCGTGGTGGAAAGCTGAGCTGATTTGCGATGGGACCCACGGCCACAATTGTTTCAAGAAAGTGTTGCTTATTATCATCGTATAAAGTGATGCTGGATGAACAGGTTTGGGATCCATACAACTCCACAATGCCGTAAAGTACCTGCTTCAATATCGACTCCAAATCACTTTCCTGGGCTATGTCATGGAGGATCTGGATCTGGCGATTCAGTTTTTCCATCCGGTCAAACAATTCCGATTTCTCCACAACGTCCGCGGCAATTGTCGCCAGACTCTGGCAGAGTTCCCGTTGTGGCAGACTGAATGCATCTTGTAGATTGCTCTCCAGATTCAAGACACCCATGATATTTCCCTGGTCATCTTTCAGAGGTACGGTGAACTCAGACAGAGTGCCCTCATACCATTGCAGGTAATGTGAGTCCCCCATGGTCAGATCCGGCACATAATAGATTTCCGCCTGACCGCTGGCTACAAATCCCGCAATCCCCTTGCCCAGATCCTGGAAGCGGTGTCTTTCCGGTATCTGCTCTCCCGTGAGGATTTTGCCTTCCTCCCATATGGCCCGGTAGGCAAGTCGATTGTTTGCCCTGTCCACCAGGGCAAATGAACCATGATCGGCCTTCAAAAGCCGGGCTGCCTTCTCCAGGATCACGGGCAACGGGTCACTGCCTGTAACTCCCACGGTGCGAATGATCTCCTGAAACGATTCCAACTGCCGGGAAAGGTTCACCCGGCGTCGATGATTCTCGAAGGCAATGGCCACCTGGCTGGCAAAATTACTCAGGAACTCCACCTCGAATTGACTGAATGCACCCTTAACATCGCGCTTGATTGCGATGGCGCCGATCGGCTTTTCCTGGGGATCAAAAATCGGAACCAGCAGCGTGGACATCCATTTCTCTTTCCTAAGCAGGTTGTCGAGTTTTACCACCAATCCAGCCGGGGGGTTCTCCAGGTCGCCGCAATTGACGGGTTGTTTTGTAAGAAAGGCATGGGCCAGCAATGAATCATCGCGTCCGGTATATCCAATGTGCGCCTTCTGTTTGAAATTTTCGCTGACCCCCAGTGCGGCGGGCACCGCAAACACCTGCTTGTCTTCATCCCATAGCCAGAGTGCTACCGATTTTCCGAGCAATTCCAGGATCGCATGAATGACCGCGTCTTGGAGAAAGCCGTGCCCCTTCATGACCGCCTGGCTTATAAGCTGGAGGTGATACCTTAATTTCGCCTGATCCAGTGCCGAGCCAGCCAGGGATGCATAGGAGCGCAGGACCTCCAGGTCGCCCTTTTGGAACGCTCCTGGGATCCTGCCTGCCAAAACCACTACGCCAATGGTCAGATCACCACGTTTGAGGGGAATGATGACCTGGGAGCGATATTTCTGAAGCTTGAGCGGTTTGAGACCGCCATACCGCTCCAGGTTGTTAATGTCGCTGACGACCTTGACGGAACCGTCGCGGGCCGCGCTACACAGCAAATTATCCTCCCGGAGAGGATAATACCTGGCGGGCATCGCCTTCTGCGAACTGGATGGAGTGAGTTGCCGTAACATGCCATTCTCAAAATCAACCAGGAAAAACCATCCAGCATCCGCCACCACCAGGTCGATGCCGATCTTTAAGATCGCCTCAGTAAACAGTTCAAGCCTGGGCTGTTCTGCCGTCAGGTTGCTGATACCATTGATCAGGGACCGATTTTTGCGAGCGAGTTCTATATGGTTGATCGATTCAGATGCCTGACGGGCAAAGGCCTGCAAGTTCTTCTCGATGGCAGGCTGTCGATCCGGGTTGGATTTCCATCCTTCCTTTGAAAATCCCTCCAAAAAACCAAATTCCCTGCCCAAATACCTCAAAGGAATTCCAATGACATGATTCCAGTCGTGTCGGGCAGCGAAGATCGGGGTATGATACTTGGATGTTCCCCGGATATTTTCTAAAACGATCGGGGTGTCATTTTGGAGCATCCTGAGTAAAGACCGGTTACCGGCCTCGATAACCACGGCCCTGTCCTGGGTGCTTATGCTGGATGAATCTGCCCAGGCTGCCAGCTTCAAGTGGCGCCTGGGATCAGAGAAACGCCAGATCAATACCTGATCCAGCTCGGTGATCTCCCTCGCAGTCCTGGCAATGGAATGGAGATTTGCATCCTGTTCAGTGAAGTGCTGGATGATTTCATTTAATTCCGCCGGATCGAACGGTTTGCGTATATACCAGGAAGCGCCTTTCAGAATGGCGCCGGGGCTATTCTCATTCGGATCACCTGTGAAGACGATCACTGGAAAATCCTGGCTGATCCCGCGCGCCTTCTCAATGACCCGGCTGCTACCTTCCGGGGATTCGAGCATCCAATCCAGCAGGATGATTTGATAATCGCCATCCTGACGGCTCAATCGATCAACCGCTTGCTGGCTGCTGGCACAGGCTTCCACCTCATATCCAATATTGGACAGGTCTGTTGCCAGGCTGTCGAGCACGTCGCGATCGTCTTCGACGACCAGAATTCTTGTTGCCATGTATCCTCCAATCAGGGACGTTGCGAAGCGAGTTCCAGGGCAAATGCGCTTCCCAGGAACATGGTGCTCCCAAGAAGGCTCAATCTGCCTCCCATCCTCTCTGCAAGATTCCGGCTGATAAACAGGCCCAGGCCGGCTCCCCCGCGTCTTGAAAACCCGGGCGAAAAGATTCGATCGCGATCACGCCAATGAATACCTGGGCCGTTGTCAATAATCCGTACCTCAACCGGCAATGAATTGCCTTCCGTTCGCAAACGGGTCTGAATGATCATTACGCCCATTTGCAGGGCGGGGATGTACTTCCGGGACTGGTCACCGATGATTTTCATTCGATCTCGCTGCTCTGCCATCATCTGGATTGCGTTGAGTGCCAAATTCATGATGATCTGTTGCAACTGGGACTGAATTGCATGGACAGGGGGAAGTTTATCGGCCAGGTCCAGGTAAATGGTCACCCCGGTCTGTTTCGCCCGGCGGGCTAATTGTCGGCCCACATCCTCGACCAGGTGGTTGACGTCCAGCACATCGTAATCGTTGCGAACCTGGCGGCTGTAGGAGAGCACGAGTTCTTTCAAACCGGATTGCAATCTGGTGGTTAGCTGAATTTCCCTGTCGATCTTATCCCACCATTCCCCAAGCAAGACAGGCTCGCTGGGCATCGGTCGTGACTGCCGCAGATTGTTGAGTCGTCCCAAGCTGCCATCCATGGCTGTGAGTTTATTGTTGACCTCATGCACCATGTCGCTCAACAATTGACCGAGCGAATATTTTTCCTCATACCGCCACATGTATTCGATCAGCATCAGGCGTTCAATCGTGACGGTCAGAAAGGAGCCGGCGATCCGGGCATGAACGAATCGTTCATCGCTCTTTCCGTCCCCTTTCATAAAGCCAAAAGGGTCCTGGCTCAATAGAAAAAGACCATGGCGTGTCGGGCGTTCAGGAAGGTGGACCGGAATGCCCAGAAAGGATTGAAAATCAAGATTTATAAAGAAATTCTTAAAACGCTGGTCATTGTCGAAATCTATGTCATTAAGATACAACTCCCGCTCCTCCTCGATCACCTGTCGGGCCGGGCTGTAGTACAACCCGTCCTGGGCCAGTTTTAAATCGTTGCCGGACAACGCGGGGTATGAACCGATGATCGAGATTGACTGCAGGGACTTGTCATACTCAAGGAGAAGACAATGGGAGGCTTCGGTCTGCTTGTACAGGCTGTTTAGAATTCCCGAATAGATCTGCCCGGGTTCCTGATTGGAGAAGGTCTGCATTTCAAGGTGCTGCATGAAATGATGGTTTCTGTCGATGGTCGTTTCCGGTGTCACCAGCCAGTACCCATGACGTAATTCGTCTATCTTATCGATTAGTGCCTCCGTGCTTTTGTGACAGAACGGAAACTCCTCTTCAATAGCGTATCGCCCATTCTCATCAAATTCTGCAACGCTCATGATTACAATGGGAATATTGATATTCTCCCGCCTGATCCTGCGGGCAACCTCGGTCCCCTTCTCTTCTTTAAGGTTCAGGTCAATAAGGATTAGACTGTAAGGCGGGCCATCCAGAAGCTTGGCGATCCCTTCCCCTCCATTGGTTGCTGTTTCCACACTGACTTTGTATTCCCTTTCCATTTCCCCGCCGATGAAATTCAACCACTCCTCTTCATCATCCACGATCAGTACCCGATGCAACTTTCCCATACTGGATTGAACAAAGGGTCTTCTGGATCGGGTATCGGATATAAAATCCACCGAGGCGGAAAACTCGACCTGACCGGGATGATTGTCTGCGCCAAAATATTCCAACAGCTGTTTTTGTCTCTCATCCAGATCCGCAGGCAATCCTTGAAGCCGCCGGACCAGGTTCAGGTGAATGTGGTGGTTTACCTTGTCAATGGATGCGATCGTGCCCGATACCAGATCACCAAGCCATAACACATCCTCGATGGATTGACCTCTCAACATGGGAACATCCTTCGGCACGATCAGTGCATCGATGCCCGGTTCCAACTGAACATAGACCCCCGAGTTCCGCACGTTAACCACCTCACCATTTACTATCTGACCCACCCGATATTTATGCGCCTCGATCGCGGCCTTCCAGGGATTCGTCACTCTGCGCAGGCTTAGGAAAACCATGTTCTCATGGTGGTCTTCCTCTTCCAATACAACCGCTTGCAGAATTGCCCCTTCCTCTGGCAGGGATAAAGGCACACTAATCCGCCGTTCCCAGGAAATCTCCCGTGGGCGGATGAAGCCTCTTTGCTTTTTGTGATCAAGCAAGGACACATGGATCCCGCTGGGTCTGGGGTCGGTTACCTTAACGGATACAGTTCGAATATCTTGGCGCATCTTCTGATCGATATTCCAAAACCATGATACTCTGGAATCTACTTCCGCCCAAAAATAAAAGAGAATACCAAGCTGTAACAATCATCGGCCTAGTGGCGAGCAGTAATTCCTGGTTGGAAGTCATTATATCGTATTGATGAAATAATCAAAAGACCGCGATTTGCGATCCCTCAGAAATTTTTGAATTCGCTTGGAAAATGCGAAATTCGCGTGCCTCTGTTATTCGCACCGGTATCAAAACTTGATATGGAAGATCACTTGCCAGGAAATTGCCCTGCATTAATTTCTGACCTTCCGTGTTTCTTGATGTCGGAACTTGTCAGCCTCGCAGGTGAAACCCAATAGATCTCCGGATTGGAAAATCTACTCGTCTGACTTGTACGGATAATGCCTCTGGATAAAACATCACCATACGGTTAATAGTGCACCAAACTTGAAGAAACAGTGTGTCCATTATGGCAGATTGAACGTCTTCACCAGGAACACCGCCATTTGTGCACGGGTGACGGGGGCGTCCGGACAGTAGTTGCCGCCGCCACAACCGCCGGTGATGCCTTCCCTGGCAAGCTCTTCGATCCATTTGTCTGCCCAATAACCGACCGGCACATCATAAAAATTCCCAATCGCGGCTGGTGGTGTGAAAACCACGCCATTTTTGGATTTCAGCAGGAAGACGGCCATCTGAGCCCGCGTGACCGGGGAATCCGGACAATACTTTCCATCGCCGCATCCACCGGTGATGCCTTCCGCGGCGAGTTGCTTGATCCAGGGTGCCGCCCAGTAGGAGGCGGGCACATCGGCAAAGCCGGTGCTGATTCCCACATCGGGCGGCGCAAAAGATGATCCGTGGATCCCTTTTAGGAGAAAGACAGCCATCTGTGCCCGGGTGACCTGGTTCTCCGGACAATAGCTTAATGGATTGGATAAACACCCACCTGTGACGCCTGCGTTATACAGGCGTTCGATATAACTCTCCGCCCAGTAGGTTAATGGAACATCTGCAAAGGCAGGCGCGTTCCTTGCTCCCTTGGTGGGCGATGCGGTGGGGGATGCTGCCCAGGTTCCGCCATCCGGAAGACGATACCATGACAAATCCTGACCGGTATTGCCAAAAGCGTACAGATCCAATATGGTACTGGCGTTTTCCTTGAGAAAGCGGGCTTCATCCCCCGTATTGTTGAAATAATTGGTTCGATCGAGCGTCCAGAATCCGTGTGAGGGGATGAGCGTTGCCGGAGGGATCTGGTAGGCGGCACTGCCTCCAGCGATGTCATCGATATAGCAATAGCCAATATTGATCGTGCTGTTGGTAGTGTTATACAGTTCCACCCATTCCGAACCACCGGATGAAGGCGCGGGCAGGATTTCATTTATGAGGACCTGACCAGCAGTGGCCTGGCAATAAACGGAGCAGGTCTGGTATACAGGTCCACATCCGCCATTTGGGGCGGGGATCGAGTCAGGATCATTATCGTCTATATCCACCTCTGCAAAATAGCCGTCGCCATCGACGTCGGTGCGCACCGGTTCTGTGGCCGCATAGGGGGTGCCGTTGACGGTGTATGTAGCCCCATCCGATGTTTTGATGACAATATTCCCGGCTACAATGGCAGATCCAATGTTGGTGCTGGTGTTGCCGCGCTCTGTCATATAGACTGTGGATGTGGCCAGAAGACGATCCATGACCGGTTGCGTTGGATGTCCATAGGGATTATTGTCCCCCACCGTCACAATGGATACTTCAGGATCGAGCTGGTTGACAAAGGTGTTGCTGCTGGAATGAGTGCTGGCGTGGTGGTTAACTTTGTAGACATCCACATCACCAACTTCGGGGGCAGCACTCAGCTCGATATCGTGATAGGTGTAGCCGAAGCCTCCTATTTCATACTGCCCGTCCAGGTCACCGCCGATCCATTCATCGAAGGCGCCATAACTGAGCACAGCGCCGATGCTGTAATCGTTCTCCGAGGGAGGACTGGCGTCCCCGTTAAATCTTCCGGCAATGATTGCGCCATTTCCATCGTGAGCGACAATATTAAAGGTGACTCCCGACCCCAGGTCAACCTGACCGGCGCCATCCACAGCGGTAACCGGATTGAGCCTGGCATTGCCTGCACCTTCGAGATAGCCCTTCCAGTTGGTGAATGTGCCGCTAACATCTCCGAGGTAGCTGTTGTAATCCCGCACCAGGGTGGTTCCCACGCTAAAGCCCTGTTTTTCCACAAGATACCAGAGCCCACCATAACCAACGTATCCTATGTGATCAAGATGGAAATGAGAGATGACGACATAGTCGAGGGATGTGCATCCCAATACTGTCTCCATATAAGAAGCAATGATCTGCGCCTTGGCGCTGGAATTCCAATTGGATTCCCCCGCATCAAAGAGCAGGGATTTGCCGCCAGGACCAACAATCAGGGTCGCATCCCCCTGGCCGATGTTGATATGATGGATCTCCAGGTTGCCGGGAGTCCATGTTCCCGTGCCACAGGCCCCTGCGCCTGCAACCGGCGATGGCATTGAAACGAATATCAAAATCGCGATAGAGAAAAATCTGATCACAAGGGTTAATTTTGTGTTTTTCATCTTGCCCTCCAGCAGATCCAGGTAAAACCATTTGTCACAATCATCCCAGATATAGTTTATATCAAATCAGGATCGTTTACAAATTAATGGCCTCGTGTGCCCGTAATCTGACCAATCCGGGGATGATTCTCCCTGTCAATTAATGCATCCAACCATGCAGCACGATCTGCAGGATTAATTCACCGGATTCCATGGAATTATGACAAATGACAGATGACAATGACCTTCCTTCCATGCTATCGTGGAATTGATCATTATCCCTTCTGTTGATGGATCTGTATCGAGCGATTGTTCTTCACAGCCACAGATGGAAGGGTATTAGGGAAGGAAGAAGCATGTTGGAGCCCATTTGCGATTCATCCCGGTTGCTTCTCGGCGCCCTGGCCGCCCTTGGGGGAATCATTTTCGCCAGCATGACAGGCGTGTTGAAGGATGACATCAAGAACCTGGTTCGCCGATTTTTTCAACCCGCAAACTGGAAAGAATCTGATATGGTGCCCCTGACCAGGAGGCAAAGAATATCAAAGTTTTTTGGCTGGATCCTGCTCGTTCTTGGCTTTTCAGCCACTGTCTTTTTGGGATCCTATGCTGCCGCTGTTCCATCCAGGACCTGTGTCGACATCGTGATTTCAGCATTGGTTTGCAACCCTCCCGGTGATGATATTGATGGGGAATATGTAACCCTGCAGAACCTGAGCGGCAAAAAGATAGATCTGACCGGTTGGACCCTGTGTGATTATCAGAATAATCACTGTTATGAATTCGGGGACTTTACCCTGCAGCCGAACTCCAGCGTGACCCTGTGGACCAAAGCCGGCATGAATACGAATACGGACCTGTATTTTGGCAAGTCCCAGCCTATCTGGAACAATAAGGAAGACACAGCCTACCTCCATGACATCAAAGACCAGCTCATCTACCAATTGCCATGTTCAAAGGGAAATGTCTCCCCGCCCCCAACACCGACACTGCCTCCAGACTATGACGATCTGGATTGCATCCCAAGGGATGCCCCCCGGGAGACCGGGCAGGTGGTCGATGTGATCGACGGACGGACCATTGAGGTGGAACGGAATGATGGGCTGATTGTACGCGTACAGTATTTGGGGATTGCAACGATTGTTAAAGGTCAGCCGCTTTATAAGCGATCGGTGGAAATCAACAGGGAACTTGTTTTGGGCAAAATCGTTACCCTGGTGGCGGACCCGAAAGTAACTGGGGAAGATGCGCTTTTATTGAGGTATGTCTTTGTGGAGGATACCTTCGTAAACCATGCACTGGTATCAAGCGGATATGCCGCCCCCGATGGCGATTGCTCATGTATTGATGATTTTATTAATATGTACATGGCGGCCTGTGAACGGGATAGCGGCTTTTGTGGCAGCGGCGTGGAAGTATATGGCAATCCTTTTTCCGATACACCACCTCCGGGATTTTTCAAGGATGATGAGGATGTGGATAACAAGGTGGTAATCGTTGATATTTTCTACAACGGGGAAAAGGGGCCACAGGAACCAGACGAGTATGTGGAGATAAAGAATGAAGGCGCCGTAACGATCCAGTTGGAAGGTTGGAGTTTGAGCGATAAATCGGGGCATGAATTTATATTTCCCCAATATTTAATGGAACCTGGAAGGATCTGTCGCATTTATACAAACGAATATCATCCAGAGTGGTGTGGATTCAGTTATGAAAGTTCCCAGGCGATTTGGGGGAACGGTCAGGATTGTGCGACACTCAGAGATATGGATGGCCAGATTGTGGCCCAGTCCTGTTACGAATAGATCCCGGCCAAGGTCGCGGCTGCAATAAATCATTGTCTCTTTTACCTGCCTTGTCCAACGCAGCAGCAATAAACGGGAAATCAAAGAAGAAAGCCCTGATCAGACGCTTGATCAAGGCTTTCCTTGTCCATTTCCCAGATTGCTTGTAATTATGGCAGATTGAACGTCTTGACCAGGAAGACCGCCATCTGGGCACGCGTGACCGGAGTGTCGGGACAGTAGTTGCCGCCGCCACAACCGCCCGTGATGCCCTCGGCCGCCAACTGCTCGATCCACTTGTCCGCCCAATATCCGACCGGCACATCCGCGAATACCCCAGTCGCATTTGGAGGCGAGTATTTTGATCCATGCTTGGATTTCAGCAGGAAAACTGCCATTTGGGCACGTGTCACTGGGTCATCGGGACAATAATTACCATTTCCACAACCTGATGTGATGCCTTCGCTGGCTAGTTGCTTGATCCAGGCAGCTGCCCAGTGGTCAGTCGGAACATCATTGAAGCCAGTTGAGTCACCGACTAAAGGCAGAGGGTAGACTAAGCTATGGATGCCTTTCAAAAGGAAAACTGCCATCTGGGCTCGCGTGACAGTTGCATCGGGGCAGTATTGAAGCGGGCTGGTATTGCAACCGCTGGTGATGCCAGCGTTATATAAACGCTCAATGTAACTCCATGCCCAATAAGAATCGGGGACATCACCAAAGGTGGTCACCTTTGTAACGGTATAGGTCTCACCCAAATTGAAATTTCCATCGCCGAGGGCATTGCCACCCAATGGATTGCTGGCTTGATTGATAATGGTGTTATCGTCAATGACGTCTAAACGGATGGTGCCGTTGCCGCCCCCTGTATTTGCGGTGACGGTATAGGTCTTGCCAGAACCATTGACGCTTGTGATGGATGCCCCAGTCACGCCAGTGGTGGTGAGGGTAAAGTCACTTGTGTCCACACCAGTCACAGATTCGGAGAATGCCACAGTGAAATTCACACTCGAAGCATTCGTGGGATTTGGAACTGAACGATTAATAGAAAGCACACTGGGACCCGGCACCAGCAGCAGAAAACCATTACGGAGAAACATGTTCTGAGTGGTGGCTTGCCAGGGAGCTGGAATCTCGCCTGCCTGCCGAGCGAGATATATTCCCCATCCAAGGGTTTGTAATGAAAGGTTCCATGAACCTCTCAATTCATTAAATACTGCCTCGTACTCACAGTTGGAAGAGGCGGGGTCATACATCAGGCTTTCGATGTTATTGAGAGGTGAAAAATATCCGTTATTCATCAACCAGGTCCACACTTGACCGCTTTCTTGCGGGCGGAGCGATGCAACCATGGCTGCATAATGAGGAACAATGACCGGTGCGCCCATGAGCATCGAACCATCATTGGGGGGCCCGAACCGCCCTCCTACTCCAAATGGTTGATATATGGCGCTCTTGGGTACAAGTGATGGGTCAGGAACCTCAGCCGCAGATAATCCAAATAATCCGATCTGGCTGAAACAGGAGTTGGTGTAATTACCCGGATAATATGAAATCTGGGCATCCGTTGCACTGTTACGATATTCGTTCCAATTTGTGCCCCAGATGTCCAATGCAGAAGGAGGTTGAATAAAAAGCCAGGCTAACTCATCTATGAACCCAGACCCGTTGGCAGTTGGCGGGGACGCGTAAGGGAGAGGAGCAACCTGACCAGTTGCTGAAGCATAGGCGATTTCGGCAAGCCAGCTTTCACCTCCAAAGGTGTCCCAGGTATAGGGAATCAAATTCCCTGCATAATCATAGCCATGAGAGATTGCGCTTGGTGGGGTCGATGGGTTATGGTCCAGGTCCGTTAGATCCGACCAGTCAATATCCTTGAGCATCTGCCCGGTAGCCGATGTGTCCAGTCCCAACGCATATTGTGCGTCAAGGAGGCCAATGGCGGCGATCACTGTATCCACTGATGACCATTCTGTGTCTTCCTTGATAATAATCAGTCCATTCGAAACCTTAACCCAATGAGGCCAGAGACCATGATACCGTGGCACATTGTTCAGCAGGGTATTGCCGATTTTGGAGACAACCGCCTCCGCATCGACCCGGTTGACTATTCCCAGCTGGTGGGCAAGAGCTGTGGCTGCCGCCAGGCTGCCTGTAGCCTGGATCGCATCAAATTCGCCGCTGGCATCCTTGGATTTATCACGCACCAAACCAGTAACAGGATTCCAATTGTTCAACAGCATCCCATAGCTCCATACAAAGGCGGAGGTCGCAGGATCGTTGATAAGCTTTGTTGGAACAGTTACGATGAAGCTTATCCGTTCGACCGTCACAAAGTCCCCAGGGGCGGCATGATCCAAAACCAGGACGAGTTGATTTACGCTTTCCAGACTCGCATATTCCTGAGACTGGATGGCATATTCCAGTTTTTGCGGTCCCCCATTCAGACTGATCTCACGATATCCTTTTAGATTGTTTGAATTATCCTTGAGTTCCAATCGAAAGGTTCTACCGGGTGTTCCGTCTGTGATCAGGATATTGATCTCAGTGATGCGGCTTTGATATTCAAAAGAAATTGCATCCGGCAAAATGGCAGAAAAATTTACGGTCCGGCCTTCCCGTATGGGATGGTTCAGGCTTTCCCAAAAACCGCCCCAGGTACTGCCCGTAGCAACAGTTGCTTTAGCGAAACCGCTTCCCCATTCCATGGAGCTGTTGTTAAGTGCCCCGCGATCACCGTTCAGACGGTTGTAATAATAAATCGCATCCCCTTGATAGGGTTGTGGTTTGAAATCATCCACAAGAATGAGAGTATAAGGGAAGGTCTGGCTATATGGTGAATTTGGATATCCGGGAGAGTTTGCTGCATCGGCTCGGTTAAATTGTGGAACTAAACTCAGGACTATGAGACATAACGCGATAGATAACCGCCATAATGCCATATAAAATTTATGAGACTCCAAAATGTTCATAAATCCTCCAATCTGAACAAAAAGCATTCCCGTTGACGATATTGTAGCAATTTCGCGAATTGAATACAACACTTTATCTCGAAGTTCGAATACGGAAGTAACCGTTCGCAAATATGACAGGACCAGCAAATTATGCTGGTCCTGTCATTCCAATTCAGGAATTGGTTAAGTATCAAATTTAGTGTTACGGCAGATTGAACGTCTTGACCAGGAAGACGGCCATCTGGGCACGGGTGACGGGGGTGTCGGGGCAGTAGTTGCCGCCGCCACAACCACCGGTGATGCCTTCGGCTGCCAACTGCTCGATCCACTTGTCCGCCCAATACCCGACCGGCACATCCGCAAATACCCCGGTGGCGGCAGGCGGCACGTAGGACACGCCATGCTTGGATTTCAACAGGAAGACGGCCATCTGGGCGCGCGTGACCGGGGTGTCAGGGCAGAAGTTGCCGCCGCCGCAGCCACCCGTGATGCCTTCAGCGGCAAGCTGCTTGATCCAGGGGGCCGCCCAGTAGGAGGTGGGAACATCGGCAAAGCCAGTGCCTGATCCAACTGCAGGAGGGCTGTAGGAGGAACCGTGCACCCCTTTGAGCAGGAAGACCGCCATCTGGGC
>DIDP01000079.1:0-36272 GCA_002418205.1 Anaerolineales bacterium UBA5797
GTCGATGTGGGTAAACAATACAGTGTGAGAGGGGGCGGCTAGTCACCGCCCTCTACTCGATTTATGCGTCCGGGGTTATACATACTTCTCTCGAAGCACGGATGAGACATAATCCATGGTCGCTACAACAACAGCGATTGCAAGCATCTGGGCGCTTGCGGCGCGGTAGTTCAACAGGTTGATGTTCTGCTGAAGCAGGAAGCCGATACCTCCACCCCCGACGAACCCGATGATGGTTGACATGCGAACATTGATGTCCCAGCGATACATGGTGTAGGAAATGTATGGTGGAATAATCTGTGGGACAACAGCATAAATGATGGTCTGCAGGCGGTTTGCGCCTGTCGCCTGGACTGCCTCCAACGGACCGGGCAGAATGCTTTCGACCTGTTCGGAATACAACTTGGCGAGGCTGACGATGGTGTGCAATCCCAGCGCCATTACTCCTGCAAAGGGTCCGATACCTACTGCGATCACGAAAACGATCGCCATCACCAGCGCTTCGACGGAACGCAGCGTATTCAGGAATGTACGTGTCACATAGTAAATTGCCATGCCTATTGGCAGGGTACTCTTGGAACCTGTAAAGGCAGCCAATAGGAATCCAATCAATGCACCGGCGATAATGGGACCCCAAAGTGTGTATTCGGGGCGGCCAATTTGATACAACCATTCGATCAGCCAGCCAATAATTCCCAAAAGCGTTGCACCAGCTGTGGCGGCAAGGATCAAATTTATAATTTTTACACTCCCGGCAGGAAATTTCTCGGCGCTGCGCTGACCAATTTTGCCAAGGAAGCTGCTCACGGCGCCGCCGGCTGCCAGGGCACCCAGAGCGGGAGTTATGAGACGGAGGATGTCGCTGAGCTGGAACATGAAATTTCCAAGGAAGCCAAATGATCCCAGCACGCCAGCCAGACTCTTTCCAACGTTGCTGACGAGAGCCGCCAATTGGAATAACCCATAGAACCCAATCAGCAACGCCAGGAACAAAACCAAAACACGTAGAATACGCATCAATGTGGTGGGTGTCTTGAGTTCCTCTTGAGGTAACGACCAACGGATCGCAACCCAGATGGCAACAGGTGAAACCGTCACGCTTGCCAGGTTGACCAGCACATTCGATGCGAAGGGAGCGCTCACTCCCCCCACCCAGTTCACAACCAAATAGCCAATTGCAATGCCAACCGGCCAGCCGATGATGGACAAGGAGATGCTTGCCAATGGGCTTTTTACAGGCTTCATAAGGTTGCGGGCGGCGATGAAACTTAATGGGATGGCAAGAATGGTGCCCAGGGTGGTTGCCAGCAATGCCAAAAATACCGTCTCAACGATTTTGTTCCAGGTATCGTGAGCGGTCTTCGTGAACATCGGCGCTCCGATATTTCGCCGAACCGTTGCACGGATGTATTGCACATCCTCGCTGGGACGCCTGGGAAGTTCCAGTTCGGCAATGAAATGGCCATCGGCATCCGTTTTGATCTCTTCGTTGCCCAAAGTGACGGGGTTTGCCGGATCACTGCCGGGAACGAAACGAAGTGGACCTTGAGCGTTTGGGTAAAAATTGAAACCTTCAACGGTCACCTTTTCACCTGGCTCAGCACAAGCAGGAGAGACCATCATATAAGGCCCGGAAGTTTCCTGTACTGACACGGATGGTATTGTGCCATCAGCCGGGCAGGTCACATAGACGGGTGCGTTGAAGGATTCCGACTCCTGCTCGTATTCAAGGATATCCGGGCGTGCCAGGGCACGGGTAACGCGTACCAGACTTTCCTGTCTCTGCGGGCTGCGCAGTTCCTGCAAATTGACCTGTGTGATCTCGAAACCATAGGCGAATACGACCATGACAGCGAGAGCGGCCAGACCAACCTTAAGCGATTTCCAGGGAGATGCTTTCGAATTTTTCATTTGACTCACCCGACCCGTTCGGCATCGCGGCCATAAATATCTTTAAACTTTTTGTCGTCAATTTCCTTTGGCAGACCCTCAAACACCAGTTGCCCCTGGTTCAAGGCAATGACCCGGTCCGCATAGCGGTGAACGAGATCAAGGAAGTGCAGGCTGCATAACACTGTGACGCCATCCTTATCGTTAATATCCTCGAGATGTTTCATGATACTGTGTGCCAGCACAGGGTCGAGGCTGGCTACCGGCTCATCGGCCAGGATCATCTCAGGGTCCTGCATGAGCGCACGGGCGATGCCCACGCGTTGCTGTTGACCGCCGCTCAGTGCATCTGCGCGGTCGTTTGCCTTATCGGCGATCCCCACGCGTTCCAGTTGCTGGATGGCTTTGTCGATATCCTCTTTTGGAAAACGGTTTACCAGGCTCCAGGCAGGATTCACATACCCCAACCGCCCTGCGAGAACATTGGTCACTACGCGGGAACGATGAACAAGGTTGAAGTGTTGGAACACCATTCCGATCTTTCGCCGGATGCGGCGCATCTCCTCAGGGGAGGCGGCTGTGATATCCTCACCATCCCAGAGGATCTGCCCATCAGTGGGTTCGATCAGGCGGTTGATGCAGCGCAGGAGCGTTGACTTGCCGGAACCGCTCAAGCCGATAACAGCCAGAAATTGTCCCTTTGGCACTTCGAAACTGACGTTGTCAAGTGCTTTGACACCGCCTTCGTATATTTTTGTAAGGTTTTTTACTTGGAGCATGGTCGTTTCTCTCGGTCGTTGTGTGATTTTAGTTTGGTCGATCGGAGATTTCCTTCCCCCCATTATAAAAAAGAAAAAGATTTTTAATAAGGACAATTTCGGGCAGAGACCGCGGTCCCTGCCCGAAATATTGTTCTTGCAAAATGCGATTACTTGAGCGACTCAATCGTTGTTCCGGACTCGGCCACCATCAGGCGGATGAAGTCATAATCTGCATCCGTGGCGGGTTCAAGACCAGACCAGCCGTAGAAGTCCTCACTGCCGATCGAAGTGCCCCAAGCCTCGGTCTGGGCGAAGGCAGCCAGTGCTTGCTCGATCTGGGCGCGCAGGTCAGCCGGGAATTCGGGTCCGAACGACATGGTGTCATTCGGGATATCCGGAGAGAGCGCAAGGATGCGGACCTTCTGCACAACATCGGGGAACTCTTCGCGGATGTTGGCACGGGCATCCAGGACACGATAACCTTCGCACAACAGCTGGCTCTTGTCTTCGTTCAGAGCACAAGTATTAACATCGACTGGGACTTCGGGATCATCACCTCTTGCCCATTTATCCGCGCCTTCTGGAGCAGCCCATGGGCTGTAGAAGGCGGTACCAAAGTCAGCCTCGCCAGTATAAACTGCGCGGACCGCCTGCGGATGACCACCGGCTTCGAGGGTTTCACCAGGGGTGATGCCCGCTTCCTTGAACATGACTGTGGGGACCAGATAACCGGAGGTCGAACCGGCATCGGGGTAGGCCCACTTCTTGCCTTCCAGATCGGCGATGGACTGGATGTCGCTGTCGCGGGCGACCACGATCATGGTCCAATAGACGCCCCAACCGCGGCGGACAGCCCTAAAGGACACATCCACACCACAGAGGTCATTGGCAAGAACATAACCGAAGGCAGGGATGAATGCCATGGTGTCTGAAGGTGAAGCGCACATCTCTTCGATTGTCGCGGCGTAGGAGGTCGGTACGCTGACTTCAAATGTCAAACCAGTGGCTTCGTTCAACGCCTGAGACAGAATCTCACCACCGCTCACGATCACGTTGGCATCCACGGAGGGCACGAACAAAACTTTAATGGGGTGTTCGGGCGAGCCGACGGCGGGCATGGGTTCTTCAGTCGGGGTGGGTGGGACTTCTGTTGGAGGAACAGCAGTCGGCGGAGGGGCGGCCGGTTCCTCGGTGGGAGCCGGGGTGGCGGGGGCACAAGCAGTGATTGCCAGTGCAAAGACCGTCACCACGGCAAAGAACAGATACAGCGATTTCTTCATATTCTTCTCCTCTCGTTCATTTGGATTAGGGAAGGGTTCCCTTACGGAAAAGATAATACTTCCGATTTTTGATTTAAACAAGTGACTTTTGATTAAAAAATGGTGTATTCTTTTTCTTACTTCAAGAGTCCCTTGATATCGACCCTTGATTCCCTCACATAAGCAAGAAAATCCTTCAGATCGCCATCATTGATCGGCTTCCATTCATCGACCCCATGTCCGTAGGCGATCTTAAAAGCCGCATTGCCATCATCGGTCTGCAGGATGGCGGGGATGAATCCCGAAATCAGATCGCGCATGGGCGAAGGCATTTCTGTCGAGAAGGCAAAAATTCCATAAGGGATGATCTCCGGGGTCTGCCAGACAACGATGACCTGTTCCATGAGATCGGGATATTGATCTTCAAGCGAGGGAAATTTTCGCGCGTCGATGTAGGTCGCGCCGAAATCACAAATGCCGCCCAGGTACAACGAACGCACAACGGTTGGATGCCCTCCCACGAACGCGGCCGGTCTTGTGAACACATTGTTCTTGTTCAGGAAACCCAGCGGAACGACAAAACCTGATGGCGATGTTTCTTCGCTCCAGCACGGCTTCCTATCGTTGAATTGTGCAAGCGCGACGCTGGCATCAGCCGTGTTCGTTCCTGTTCCCGGATCGAAATAGGATTTGAAGCCGCCCTTGCGCGTGGCGATGAACTGGGCGCCATATTGATCTCTACCTTCTTCATTGAGCGATGCATAAGTCGCCCGTACAAGATCCTTTTCATAAGCCAGCGCGTAGGATAACGGGTCGAGCAAGGCAATGTGCGCATTCCCTTTCTCGAACGCATCCACAAGGTCGGCATAAGAATCCGGGATGACCGTAACAAAAACATAGCCTGTCCGTTCTGTTAGTTGAGAGGCGATCTCCTTGGCGGCATTGATCTGTTCGTTCGTGTTGGCGGAGGGGGGCAGGGCGAGGATCAGCGGGTTTTCAGCGAGACCAAGTTCCGCTGTGGTGGGAGTCGGCGTGGCTGACTCCGTTGGAGTGACGGGGATAGGTGTGGCTGTCTCCCCGGTCGTGATCGTGACGCGCGGCAGGTTGCAATTCGCAAGGGCGAATACGCAGAGCAGAACAACGAAGAGCCGGCGGGCGCGATCCATGTGAAATTCTTTAAGATTATAATACGTCCATGAAAAACAATAACCTGCTTTCTTTATTGATCCTGATCGTGATCGGCGTCGCGGCCTATTTTATCGTTCAAACCGTCCGTGATGCTTCACAAGCCGCGACCGCGCCGTTCCAGCAGGTGAATGAGGCGAACCGCTCATTGCAGACCCAGGTTGCCAATCTTTTGAACCCGACACCGACGATCATCCCAGATCCGGTGACATACATCAATGAGATCCGCGCCCTGGCGCGTTTGGAAACGATCCAATACAGCATCGAAAAAGTGATCACAGGTCAGACCGGCGGAGGGACGTTCGATGCCCTGTTCGGTGACAAGATCCTGTTCGTCGGGCACGGCACCGTGATCGCAGGGATCGACATGGAAAAACTGCGGCCTGAGGATATGCGCTTTGAAAACGGTGTGCTCACAGTGCAGCTGCCTCCCGCGGAAATCTTTATTGCCGCGCTCAATAACGAGAAGTCCTACGTTTATGATCGTGATACAGGACTGCTCACCAAGCCGGACCCAAACCTTGAAACTCTTGTGCGCCAGCGGGCTGAGGAGGAGATCCTCAAAGCCGCGCTCGAAGATGGCATCCTCGAGCAGGCTCAGACGAATGCCGAGGCATATCTCCTCAAGTTTTTTGCGGCGCTCGGTTTTCCAAACGTGATCTTTGTGGGTGACCTTGGCTAGACCCGTTCCGTCCAGGATGGATGATCGTATTTTTCCTTGACAAGTTCATCCGTCCTTTTGGATTCGGATTCAGACAACCCTCCCTGCATCAGACTTAAACCCAACTGCGCTTCGAACGCGTGGACGAAAGCCTGCGCGGCCGTTTCCCAGCCGATTTCCCGCCCCAAAGCGGATTCGACCGTCGTTGCCCGCGCCAATAGCCGTTTCGACGCTGCCTCCCGCGCCGATTCATCCTCGAAGACCAGCACCTGGCAGATGCGCGTCAGGTCCCCGGTCAATGGAAGCGATCCGTGCTGGAGCACACCCTCCTTTTTGCGAGCCTGCGCCGAACCGATCAACTTTTTTCCGTCCACTGTGATCTCATATGTGGATGGTACTTCAAAACAAACCGGGTTGGGTGTTGCATTGTCGTTCGATTTTCCCTCTTTCATTTCAACGGACAGTTCCAGGTTTTTCACTGCAAGCAGCAGGGCTTGCGCCAGCCGGTTGTAACTTTCCAGCACACTGCCTTCCACACGCGGCTCATTTGCCGGGGCAATGACAGAGTAGGTCAGCTCGTCCGTATGCAAGATTGCGCGCCCACCTGTCGCCCGGCGGACGACCTCCCAGCCGCGTTGTTTGAGACGCGTCACATCCACATCAGAAAATGGCTGGGCATGTCCGAGTGAGAGACAGGCCGGGTCCCACGCGTACAGCCGCAAGGTCGGGAGCGATTCGCCGCGTCCGATTTGTTCGAGGATCGCCTCATCGAGCGCCATGTTCCACGCGCCGCGCGCAGGGGGAGTGATGAGAAGTCGCCACACAGTCATGGATGTATTTTAATTCAATAACGGGCAAAGCCGGGCGGCTGATATAATCATTCAAGTTTTCATGAAAAACAAGCCTGTTAGCAAGACTCTTTTTTGGTCGATATTGGTGGCAGCGGCAATATTGTTGAGCGTCTCCACCACGTATGCGCAGGTGGATGATGTGACCCTGCGCTTTATAAAGGTCCAGCAGGAAAAGGTGCATGTTCAAATGCTGGACGGCGTTGCGGGAAATCCGTGGCAATATCGAATACTTGCCGATTGGATGATCGCGTACGTGTTCAGGTTTATAACGGGCCTGTGGATCGAAGTTCCGTTATCTGCTGCTTTTATTGGTTTTCGTTTTGTCCAATGCCTGTTGATTTTTCTGCTTGCCGGAATGTATTACAGAAAGTTGGGGCTGCCGCTTTACGTCAATCTCGTTGGTTTATCCATACTTGCATGGGGGATGTCGCATTCCCTGTATAACAGCGACCTTTCGTTGAACGTATTCTTTGATATCGCTTTTTATCTTCTTGCAACCATTCTTATCCTGAACAAGAAATATGTCTGGATTCCATTATTGATGGTGCCGGCTGCGTTTAACAGGGAGACGAGCGCATTGATCCCTTTGATGTTGTTCGTGTTCCCGTATTTTGACGATACCGGTGAATCGAAAAGTGCAAAATCAGCTTCGATCTATGCGATTATCAGTGCGGTCATCTTCGTGGTCATATTTTGGGGCTTGCGTTCCTATTACGGCGAGCAGAAATTCCTGACGGCGGATGGATATTATCCTGGTGTGGGGCTGTTGATATTGAATTTGACCCGCTGGATCAGTTGGGAACAATTATTGATCACTTTGGGACTCGTTCCATTTCTGGCAATTTTTGCCTTTGGATCATGGCCAAGACCTTTGAAGATTATTTTCTGGTTGGTGGTGCCGATATGGTTTGGGGTGCATTTCTTTGCTTCGCTGGTGGCGGAGTCCAGGTTGTTTCTTGTCCCTCAGGCGCTGGTATTCATTCCCGGGATGTTATCCGGGCTTATTGAAAGATCCGATGTGGAACTCAAATGAAATTCGAGGATCATTTTTCTGCCCAGTCCAGTCAGTACGCCCAATACCGTCCCAAATATCCCGGCGCATTGTACGCTTATCTGGCGTCCCTTGCGCCTGCGCGTTCCCTGGTCTGGGATTGCGGGACCGGCAATGGCCAGGCGGCGGTCGGTCTGGCGGATTTCTTCGAGCGGGTATATGCAACAGATGCCAGCGCAGATCAAATTGCACATGCCCATACTCATCCAAGGGTCGAATACCATGTTGAAAGCGCTGAACATATCAGCCTTGAAGCGGATAGTGTGGATCTGGTCACGGTGGCGCAGGCGGTGCACTGGTTCGATTTCGATAAGTTCCATGCCGAAGTAAAACGCGTCCTTAAGCCTGGTGGTGTGATCGCCGTCTGGACGTATCATCTGCCCGAGATCACTCCACGGATTGACAGGGCATTGTTAAGATTTTATTCCGAGGTTCTGGCGGATGATTGGCCCGACCGCATCCGTTATTTGGAGGAGCGTTACCAGACTCTGCCATTTCCATTTGCCGAGATCTCGCCATCCGCTTTTGTGATGGAGACCAGTTGGGATTTGCGTCAATTGGCGGGATTCCTGGATAGCTGGTCTGCCACGCAGAGATATCGTGAACGGACAGGAATACATCCGTTGGAGGAAATCTGGGAGGAACTCACGAACGATTGGAAGGATGAAACAGAGAAACGATTGATCCGCTGGAACTTGCACTTCCGAATTGGAAGGAAGGAATAACAAAAATCTCCCGTCTGACGGGAGATTTTTTATCTATGAATTTTGTAGTTCTGATTCGGCGATTTTCACAAGCTCATCCGGTAAATCTTCCAGCGGCGGCTTGACCGACCAGCGCGGTAGTTCGTGCATGCGATGCATCAGCGCTTTCAAGGTTGGCGGGAAGGGCGGATATTTTTCTAGGATATGCCTTTGTTTTGTTACGCGTGCCTGCACTTCGGATGCGTCTTTCCCCTCGTTCATCAGGTCCCATACTTCGCGCAGATCTGGAGAGATTAAATTTGCAGGGGCGGTGATGCATCCGGCGGCTTTGTTTTGCAGGGCGAGCTGCAAATACGAATCCGTGCCGGTGAGGGCGACGAAATCGGAACCGAATTTCTTGCCGAGCGTGCTTGCCAGCGCGGGATCATGCGATGAGTCTTTGATGCCCGCGAATTGTGTCGGGAAGGCGTCCTTTAACCGTGCCAGCAATTCAACGGAGAATCCGATCCCGGCAACGTTTGGGAAGTGATAGCCGAGCAGATACTTGTCCGAAGGGACGGCTTTTTTGATCACTTCGCTGAACCAGTTGAACAGCCCATCGTCGGTGGCTTTGCGGAAGTAATAGGGCGGCAATACCACCACACCATCATAGCCAAGATCGAAGGCGAGTTTGGTCAGGTCGATGGTCTCTGCGAGGCTCGGTGTGCCGGTGCCCGCAAGCAGGCGGAAGCCGGGTACAAGCTGACGGTAGGCACACACGGACCGTAACAACACCTCGCGTTCGGAGGGGGAGAACGAAGGTCCCTCTCCAGTCGTGCCGAAGAACAACGCGCCGTGACAGCCCCGGGATGCGAGGAAACTCAATAGAACGGGAACAGATTCAAGGTCCAGGGTTGAATCGTTTTTCAGTGGAGTGACCACCGCGGCGTATACTCCGGCAAGGGGATGTCCGGTTATCATTTTTTCTCCGATCTTTTTGAATTGTTCTTTGATTTTGCAGACTTCTTTTTGCGAGGGGGCTTTTTACTTTTGTTCTCCAGAAAGTTGCGGGCGGCATCAGTTGGCGGTTGAAGCGCAGCCCCTTCTTCAGCCACAAGATAGTGTTGGCGGTCCAGCACCCACAGGTAGAGGTCTCCCTCGGTCTTGCCGGGGAATTCCTTTAAGATTCCCGTTTCGCGAATCACATGGATGATGGGAATGTACACATGGTCATACCAGTCGGCGATTGCCTCCTGCTCGGAAATGTCGCGTTTCAGGTCAAGACCCATGAAATAACGATGGACTGCGATGTGCTCCAGCATGCGGTCGAAGCCATCGGGGATCGTCAGTTTGATATTGGCTTCGGGCCGGATCGCATCCAGCGAGGTGCGTTCGAGAAAATGGACCTTGTCTTCCAGGATCTCGAGGTCTTCTGGTCTGATATCTGGCGTGATGTTCACACGCGTGTAACATTCGCGCACCTCGGCTTCGATATAGATCTGTCCCTGCTCGCGCGCCACCGAAACGCGATGGTGCCCATCCACGACGAAATAGACCTGGCCCACTTTATATAGAACGACAGGCGGCAGGCTGATATCCTCGTAGAAGGCGCGGTTGACGCTTTGCCAGCGTTCCGCGAGTTTGTCGGACGCCGGCAGGAAGACCCGGTCGAATTCGTGGTAACGGTTCAGACTCCCCGCGATCTGATCCACACGAACGGTCTGTACCCCCCGATAAATGGGACCGCCAACGCGCAGTTTCCCCTTGATCTCGTCGTAGGAGAGCAGGGTGGAGGGCTGACCGGAAATGGAAGCCCAGACGCGGTTTAAGAATGCTTTGAAGCGCGCCTTCTGAAAATCAGCGCGGGCTTGTTCGGAAATGGAATCTGACATGATATTTTATTAATGGTAAACATCGATTATTTTGTAGGGATGCACGTTGATGACTTTGGTGCTTCTGTAATTCGATTCCGATGCGGAGAGATTCCGCCGGTAAAAATGGGTATGCCCGTGAAAATGATACCGCGGTCTGGCGAACTGGATGAGCCAGTTGACGGCTTTGAGTCCTCGATGCGCCTCGGTGTCGTCATCGTGGATGCCGAAGGGAGGAGAATGTGTGATGAGGATATCGAGGGCACGCCCGTAATTAATGCGGTTCAACAACAACCGTGGCAGGAGCCGGAAGGCACGAAGATAGGCATCCGTCTGGGTGTATTGATTCGTCCCGTCGGGACGATAGAGGATGGAACCGCCCAGGCCGCCGATCAGGAAGGTTTTCACGCGCACGATTCTCAGGTCCAGGTTTGAGCCGCCTTCTGCATAAGACTTGATATCCTGCGGGTTGAATCTTGGGTCATGGTTCCCGGGCACGTAATAGAGAGGCACGTTCAGGAAGGTGACAAGGTTCTCCAGATAGGGGTATGGAAGGTCGCCGCACCCGAGGATCAGTTCAATGTCGCTGAAATGACCGACTTCACAGAGGCTGTACAGGCGTTCGACAACTTCATCGCTGAGTGCCAGGATTTTCACGGTTTGAATATTTTGCCGTAGAAAAGGGTTCCCGGCAAGGTTTTCGGGTCTGTTCCGCGGACTAAGTTGACGAAAATGTACGGATAATTCCATGTATGTGGTTGTCAAACAATGAAGTGCAAACTATAATTCTTCAGAATTAGGAGAAGAATCCTGGAAACGAGAATTTTTCCCGAACTGAACGGTGATGATGAAAATGGGGGTGATTCGTCCACCAAGGCTCAACTGCAAGCTGGTGTAACACTTGCCAACCGGTATTTGATTCAGGAGGTTGTAGGGCTTGGTGGCATGGGGTCTGTGTATCGCGCCCGTGATCTGCATTTCCCGAACGTGACGAAGCTGGTGGCTGTCAAGGAAATGATCAACACCGCGCTGGACCCGCTTGTCCGTCAGACCATTGTGCAGAATTTTGAGCGGGAAGCCAATCTGCTGGCAACGCTTCATCATCCCGCCATCCCCAAGATTTACGATTATTTTTCGTTGGAGAGCCGTTCCTATCTGGTGCTGGAGTTCATTCATGGAAAGGACATCGAAGCCATCATCAATGATGCAAGCGGCTTTCTGCTCGAGGAACTGGTGCTGAGCTGGGCGATCGAACTATGCGATGTGCTGGATTATCTGCATAAACACAAGCCCGATCCGATCATTTTCCGTGATATGAAACCTTCGAATGTGATGATCAATTTGAACGGTGAAGTCATACTCGTGGATTTCGGGATCGCCAAGGCATTCCAATCCGGCAGCAAAGGCACGATGATCGGTACAGAGGGATATTCTCCTCCCGAACAATATCGCGGCGAAGCCACCCCGTTGGCTGATATTTATTCCCTGGGAGCCACCATCCATCACGCGTTGACGCGGCGCGACCCGCGCCTTGAGCCGCCTTTTTCGTTTGCAGAACGTCCGATCCGGCGCATCAACCCCTCGGTATCCGCCGAACTGGAGACGATTGTAAACCGGGCGCTGGAATATGAGCCCGCGAACCGGTTCAAGAGCGCCGCCGAGATGAAGGATGCACTGATCAGCGCCGCCCGAAAGACAGGGATGCTTTCACGCATGGCGAACCAGACAGGCCCTGTCCTCAAATCGGATGGAATCAAACCGCTTTGGTCGTTCAAATGCGAGGATGAGATCCGCGGCACGCCCGCCATTTCACAGGGCATCCTGTATATTGGCTCCTATGACAACAATCTGTATGCGTTGGATGCAGCGGAGGGGAAATTCCAGTGGAAGTATCCGGCCGATGGCGGTATCGTTTCCCGTCCTGTACTGACGGATGGGAACGTTTATTTCGGTTCCGAGGACAAACGCCTGCACGTTGTATCTGCGCGCTCTGGCAAGGTGGTGTGGACCTACTATACGGATGGTCCGATCCGTTCCTCCCCCCGGATAGCGGAGGGACACATCTTCATCGGCTCGGACGATAATCATTTACATGCGGTCAATCTCACAACGGGACGGCTGGCATGGCGTTTCGAGATGCCGGATGCGATCCGTTCGACGCCGTTCGTGATGAATGAACTTGTTTACGTGGGATGCGAATCCGGGGATTATTATGCGATTAATTTCCGCGGGGAAATGAAATGGCGGTTTCGCGCCAAACGGGCGATCACGTCCTCCACGGTTGGCATGGGGCAGGCAATCTATTTTTCGTCTGTGGACAGTGCGCTCTATGCGCTCGACCCCCGCAATGGCTGGGTATTATGGCGCTTCCGTATGGGGAAGGCTTCCATCAGTTCGCCATGTGTTGTGGATGACCTGGTCTTTGTGGGCGCGGCGGACGGCTTTATTTACGCGGTCGAAGCCAGGAGTGCAAAGGAAGTCTGGCGTTTCCGGACGGAGCATCAGGTGAACGGTTCGCCGGTCATATACAAGGATTCGCTGTATTGCGGTTCGGTGGATGGCAATCTCTATTGCCTCGAATACCGCACGGGCAGATTACGATGGAAATTCAGCACGGATGGAGCCATTACAGGCACGCCATTGGTTAATGACGATGTCGTTTACATCGGTTCCACCGATCATAAGGTGTACGCGTTACTTGCGTGAGAAGGAGTCATTGTGGATAAATTTTTCAGCTGGTTGTTCGGCAAACGGGCAGCCCCGACCAAAACATTGGATACCGCAAACACTGCGCCTCTCACGGAACAGCAATTGCAGGCCATTGTCGCCAACCAGAACCCTCACTTCGATCTTCAGCAATTGGTCTCGGCTGGAGGGCAATCTGTTGGCAAACAACGGGAACTGAACGAGGATAGTCTGCTTGCCCTTACCTCCACCATGGCAGGCAATTCCGGAAACCTGCCTTTTGGACTTTACATCGTGGCGGATGGCATGGGGGGGCATCAATTTGGAGAAGTCGCCAGCAACGCCGCCATCCGGACCTTTGCCGGTTATGTCATCAGGAAATTCCATCCGTATTTGTTCCAGGTCAAGACTGATTCGATGGATGAGTCGTTTCAGGAGATCATGCTGGCGGCGATCAACGAATCCCAACGGATCATCCAGCGTGAGGCGCCGGGAAGCGGGACCACCCTGACGGCGGCGCTGGTCGTCGGACAGCAGATCACGATCGCACATGTTGGCGACAGCCGCGCTTATTTTATCTATCCTGACGGGAGGATCGAAACCATCACGCGCGATCATTCACTGGTGCAGCGCCTCCAGGAACTGGGACACATTACGGCAGAAGAGGCGGAGAACTATCCTCACCGCAATGTGCTGTACAAGGCGCTGGGGCAGGGCGACATCCTTGACCCGGAAATTTTTACGCTTGCATTTCCACAACCGGGAACGTTAATGATCTGTAGTGATGGCCTGTGGGGCGTTGTTGCCGAACAGGATATCATCCGCTCCGTCAACGAGGCGCCAAGCCTGCAACGCGCCTGCCAGAATTTAGTCACCGCTGCAAATCTTGCGGGGGGACCCGATAATATCAGTGTGGTGCTTGCTCAATTGATCGGATAGTGATGTCCGCAGGGAAGCAGGATTACTATTCTCTTCTTGGTTTAACCAGGGGTGCCTCACAGGAGGACATCAAACGCGCATATTTTGCGGCGGCTCAGAAATTGCACCCTGATAAAAACACCGCAGCCGGTGAAACCGAGTTGTTTTTGGATGTTCAACAGGCATACGAAACACTTTCAAACCCGACCCGCCGCGCACAATATGATGCCACCCTTCCGCCCGAACAAAAAGTCTCACTTCCCTATGAATACCGGCTGATTTACAGCCGTCCCAATCTCATCCGGTTCGGGGAATCGCAGATGTTGTATATCATTCTGGATCTTCAGCCGCCACCGGAGGCGCGCCGCGCGCCTTCGTCTCCATTGAATGTCTGTCTCGTGCTGGATCGTTCCACATCCATGCAGGGTGAAAAAATGGATATGGTCAAGGCTACAGCCATCCAGGTTTTGCGCAACCTCAGATCTCAGGATATCCTCAGTGTTGTAACGTTCAGCGACCGCGCGGAGGTGATCATTCCCGCGTCCTACCAGCTGGACCGACCCAAACTGGAGGCGCGCATTCAAATGATCCAGCCGTCCGGCGGGACCGAGATCTTTCAAGGGCTTGAGGCGGGTGCAAAAGAGGTCATGCGAAGCCTGGATGCGAAGCGGATCAATCACATCGTCCTGCTCACAGATGGGCAAACCTATGGCGATGAGCAGGAATGTCTCGCGCTGGCATCCAGGCTGGCAGAACACGGAATCGGGGTCAGCGCCATGGGGATCGGCAAGGAATGGAATGACATCTTCCTGGACGTGCTTGCAACCCGCACGGGTGGAAGCAGCGCCTACATCGCCGAGCCGCAGGATATCAAACGCCTGTTGCTGGAAAAATTCGATGCACTGGCGCAGGTGTATGCGGAGGATGTTGTTCTGGAGACCAGGCCTCTGGATGGGATCGATTTGACTTATGCTTTTCGCCTCCAACCCGACCCGGTTCCCTTGTTGATGGATGGATCCGCCCTGAGACTGGGACCAATATTGCAAGATGCTTCCACTCGTGTGGTTTTCGAGTATATAATACTCCCAACAGCGGTAAAATCGGATGTGATCGACGTGCTGAATGGCAGGTTAAAAGTCTCGATTTCCTCCAGTCCCTTCCCGGTCCCTGCCCTGGGGTTGCGCCTCCAGCGCCCCGTGGTCGACTCGCCCGAAGGGGAGCCGCCGCCGCCGGAAATTGTGCAGGCGCTGTCCAGGCTGATGTTATATCGAATGCAGGAACGGGCTCGCAAGGAGATCGAAAAAGGAAATATCGATACCGGGACACGTCAATTGCAAGCCCTCGCGGCAAACCTGTTGTCACAGGGCGAGCGCAGTCTGGCGCAGACTATAATGCTCGAAGTGAACCATATCAGGGAAGAACAGGGACTTTCTGATGAAGGTAGCAAAAAAATCAAATATGGAACACGCGCTTTGTTCCTTTCAGCGCCAAAGAAGGAGTTGCCTACATGATCATTTGTTCAAATTGTCAGCACGAAAATGTGTCGGGCACTGTGTTTTGTGTTGAATGCGGCACAAAGCTGGATGGGATCGAAACTCTGACGACACAGGCGATCACGCAGGACCAGATCTCGGACGATCTTAAAAAGAAGAGGCCCGAGCCTCCATCCTCGCCGATCAACAGCTGGATATCCCTGCATCTGATGGATAGCGGCAAGATCCTTCCGCTTGGCACTCGTAACGAGTTCACGCTGGGGCGGCTCAGCGAGGGACAACCCATCATGCCTGATATCGACCTGACTCCCTATCAGGCGTATGCCTCCGGAGTTTCCCGCCTGCATGCCGTTGTCAAACGCGAAGCCGAACGTGTCGTTGTCATGGACCTTGGTTCGTCCAATGGTACCTATCTCAACGGGCGACGCATCAACCCGCACATGGAGGAGGAGATCAAACACGGCGATGTGATCGCGCTGGGGAAACTCAAGATCCAGGTCCTGCTGCGCATCAATTGATTTTTCCCCGGGAAAGGTATTGGCATGGCGTATTCCTTAATCATTCACATCTCGGGGGAACCGTCCATCGTTGGCGAGGTTGAAGATCTCCCCAAAAGCACTGATACCATTATCACGGTCAGCAACCCGCGCTTGCGCGATGGGAAGGATGTCCATTACATCGAGCCGAATGTGGTCAAGGTGATCTGGCCCCTTTCCAAGATAACGTTGATCGAGGTCCTTGAAAGCGAAGAGGAAGAGAACATCATTGGCTTTGTGAGGGAATGATAATGCCGGAAGAATTTGAACGGCGTCGCATATTGGTGGTGGATGACGAGGAGCGCATGGTGCGCTTCATCCGCATGAACCTGGAGCATGATGGCTTCCAGGTCGTCGAAGCATTCAATGGCAGGCAGGCGATCCAAAAACTGCGCGATGTCAACCCCGACCTGATCCTGCTCGATGTGATGATGCCCGACATCGATGGCTTCGAAGTGCTCGAGACCATCCGTGAAGCAAGCACCGTCCCCGTGATCATGCTGACGGCCAAGGGCGAAGAGGACGATCGCGTCCGCGGGCTCGAACTGGGCGCGGACGATTACATCACAAAACCGTTCAGCCCGCGCGAGATGGTCAGCCGCGTGAAAGCCGTCATCCGCCGCACCGAGGGTGGAGGCGGTTCGATGCACGACATCATCGAAGTGGATGATCGTCTCAAGATCGATTTCGACCGCCGCGAAGTCTGGCTGGAGGGGAAACTCGTCAAACTGCGCCCCACGGAATACCGCCTGCTCTATCACCTCGTGCAGAACGCCGGCTGGGTGATGACCCACGATCAGATCCTTATCAAGGTCTGGGGCTACGAATATCGCGATGAGCCCCATTACGTGCGTCTCTATATCAATTACCTGCGCCAGAAACTTGAGAAGGATCCCGCCAACCCGAAATACATCCTCACCGAACGCGGCGTGGGATACCGCTTTGTGGATTACAAGCGACAGAAGCCCTGATCGGTATTCAACAGACCCAAAACTTCATACGAACTTTTTACGTAAAGCTTGCGTTTTTTTAACGCAGGCTTTTTATATTAAAGGCATAAACTATAGCAAACCAAAAGGAGGTCGCTATGTCTAATTTAATTCGTTGGGAGCCTGCTCGTGAGATGATGTCCCTGCGAGAGGCAATGGACCGTCTTTTTGACGACGCGTTCACGCGCCCGCTCTCCATCAGGGACGGCTGGTCTGGTCCTGCGATCGACATGTACCAGACCGATGACGAGATCGTCGTGAAGGCTGCATTGCCGGGCATCAAAGCCGATGAAGTGCAGATTAACGTCACCGGCGAAATACTGACCCTCAAGGGTGAGGTAAAGAACGAGGAAGAAAAGAAGGAAAAAGCCTGGCATATCCGCGAACAGCGCTGGGGTTCGTTCGAGCGCTCGGTCATATTGCCGACCGATGTGGTCGCTGACAAGGCAAAGGCTGAGTTCGAAAACGGCATTCTGACCGTTACTCTGCCGAAAGCGGATGAGGTCAAACCCAGGACGATCACCGTCAAGGCAAAATAATCTCTAATACGGTATGGGCGGGCTGAAAAGCCCGCCCATATGTGTTTAAGGCGGGGAAAAGGCATGAAACTGGTATCAACTCCCGGCTTTGGAAGGAGGCGGCAAGTTGTCAGGCAATCGCGTTTTTGGCGAAAAACAGGCAATTTGGGGTAAAATTCGTCCCATGCCAAAGCAACCCGCCAAACAACGCATTATCCTGGTGGATGACCATGAGGTCGTCCGGTTGGGATTGAAGTCTTTATTGGAACGCCATCCGCAGTTCGATGTCATTGGTGAGGCTTCATCGGCGCGGGAGGCGATCGAGAAAACCGACCAGCTCAAGCCCGATGTGGTGGTGATGGACATCCGCCTGCCGGGCACATCCGGCATCGAAGCCTGCGAACAGATCGTCAACAATCATCCGAACATCAAAGTGATCATGCTAACCTCCTATGCGGAGGATGAGATGTTATTCTCCGCCATCCGCGCCGGGGCTTCGGGATATATCCTCAAACAGATCGGGAGCGATGATCTGGTGAAGGCGCTCGAAGCGGTCTCGCGCGGGGAGGCGTTGCTCGACCCGGCTGTAACCCAGCGCGTCTTCCAGGAGGTGCGGCGTGCCGTGAAGGAGGAGGAAGCCTCCGCTTTTGCGCATTTGAGCCAGCAGGAAAAGCACGTATTGTTGCTTGTTTCAGAAGGCAAGACGAACCGTGAGATCGCCAAGCAGTTGTTTTTGGGCGAGGGCACGGTTCGTAATTATGTTTCGAGCATCCTTTCGAAACTGGGCGTGAACAACCGCGCTGAAGCCGCCGCCTATGCGGTGGAGCACAACCTGCGGGAATATATTTCGATGTAGGGTTGCAGATTGTATAATGACGGAGTCACGAAAAAGTGACTCCGTTTTTTTTATTTGTGGATGAAAAGACGCATCTGCCCGAACCCTGGGTTGGATCCGCTCCAATGAACATGATCCCTGCTGAGACTTTGACCCAACAACTCCTTGCCCTCGGTATACAACCCGGCGGAGTGTTGCTGGTTCACACATCCTTCTCCAAAGTAAAACCGGTGGAGGGCGGACCGTTGGGATTGATCTCGGCACTGCGTACAGTTTTGGGTATGGATGGCACGCTCGTCATGCCCAGCATGAGCTACGATGATGAGCATGTCTTCGATAAAACGAAAAGCCACTGCATGGAAATGGGAATCGTAGCCGATACTTTCTGGCGGCAGCCCGGTGTTTTACGCAGTGACAATAACCACGCCTTCGCGGCGATTGGTCCACTTGCCGAAAGAATCCTTGCGCCGCACCCTGTCGATATCCCGCATGGACTCGATAGTCCCGTTGGCAGAATCCATGGATTGGATGGACAGATCCTTTTACTGGGTGTCGATCATACCTCGAACACGACCCTGCATCTGTGCGAAAACATGGCTGGAGTCCGGTATCGACGCGCGAAGTACATCACCATTATTGGAAATGGAAGACCAACACGGTTTGAATATCGTGAGATCGATCACTGTTGTCAGAAATTTTCCCTCGCTGACGCCTGGCTCGATGAATTGGGGCTGCAAAAGCGCGGAAAAGTGGGGAACGCCGATGCGCGACTCTTCCGCTCGCAGGATATTGTGGAAGTGGTGACAGAACGATTGAGAAAAAACGAAACGATCTTTCTTCACCCAAAGGGGGTGGACGAAGAATGTGATGAGGCGCGGGAAGGCATCCCAACTGCTTAAATCTCTAACCAATCTCTTATTTCCAGTTCCTTGACGGATTCTTAACTTGCATATAAATTTAAGCCCGCTTAACTAAAAAGAAGGCTTAACAATGACAAATTCTGTCCAATTCACAAAGTCCATCCGTTCGTGGATGGATGTTTTTATGCACCGTTCCATGCGCGGCTGGGGCCGATACGCCAAATCCACGGGGCTTTCGATTCATCAGGTCAGTCTCATGATGCAGTTGAATTATCGCGGTGCGTGCGGCATGTCCGAGATCAGTGAACGGTTCAACGTCACGCCTGCTGCGGCGAGTCAGCTTGTGGACAAGCTTGTGCAGAGCGGATACATCCAGCGCGAGGAAGACCCGAATGACCGCCGCGCCAAATTGTTGAACCTGACCGACCGGGGCAGGAAACTTATCCATCAGGGTATGGAAGAACGCTATCGCTGGGTGGACGAACTTACCCAAAAGTTGACCGAAGAGGAACGTGCCCAGATCAGCGAAGCGCTGGATATCATGACCCGCGTCGCAACCGACCTGGAAGCTGAGCCCGTCCAATAGGCATTTATCTCCCCGATTCCTTCACATCCAATTCATGGAAAAACAATATCCTCATTATTGCAGTTTGTTTAGAAAGGAACAGCCATGACCCGATTGGCCAAATACATAAAACCTTATTCGTTGATGCTCATTACATCCATCCTGCTTTTATTTGCGCAGGCAAATCTGGATCTGGCATTACCGGATTACCTCTCACGCATCGTCAACACCGGCATCCAGCAGGGCGGCGTGGAAAACGCCGTGCCGGTTGCCATCCGTCAGAGTGAGATGGACCGCGTGTTGATCTTCATCGACGCGTCCGAAAAGGATTCTGTCCTCGCGGATTACACCCTTGTGGACAGCAATTCCCCCGACTATGAAAAATATCTCGAGCAATATCCTACGCTTGCAGATGGTCCCATATATGTTTTGAAGGATATTGACCAGGCAGAGATCAACCGTCTCAACCCGATCATGGGCAGGGCGCTGTTGACCGTTTCCGGCATCGAGCAGGTCATTGCTGACCCGTCCAAGGCATCGCAGATGGGTGGTTTTGGCAACTTTGACCTGAGCAACCTGCCTCCCGGTACGGATGTGTTTGCCATGCTGAAACAGCTCCCTGCCTCACAGTTGACACAGATCAAGGATGGCGTTGACGCCCGGTTCGCAGCCATGGGCGACAGCATGATCGTGCAGGCTTCGGTCGGAGCGGTCAAGGCGGAGTATCAAGCCCTTGGCATGAACACAGACAAACTGCAGAACAACTACATCATGAGCGTTGGCGCATGGATGCTGTTGATCACCCTTGCCTCGGCGACCTGTACCATCATAGTGGGTTATCTCTCCGCCCGCATCGCTGCCGGTGTGGCGCGCGATGTCCGCCGTGACACCTTCCAGAAAGTGGAAAACTTCTCCAGCACCGAGTTCGAGCATTTCTCCACCGCCTCCCTGATCACGCGTACGACCAACGACATCACCCAGATCCAGATGGTCACCATGATCATGATCCGCATGATCTTCTATGCGCCCATGATGGGTATCGGCGGCGTCATCAAGGTCCTCTCCAAGGATTCCCCGCTTGCCTGGCTGATCGTTGTGGGTGTGCTGATGCTGATCAGCCTGATCATCATCGTGGTTTCGATCGCCATGCCCAAGTTCAGGATCATCCAGAATTTGACCGACCGTGTCAACCTGGTGGCACGCGAGAACCTCTCGGGCATGATGGTCATCCGCGCCTTCAACATGCAGAACTTTGAAGAGAAGCGCTTCGACAAAGCAAACATCGACCTGACTGCCGTCTCCCTGTTCATCAACCGCCTGATGGTGGTGATGATGCCGATGATGATGTTCATCATGAATATCGTCATGGTGGGAGTCATCTGGTTCGGGGCAAGGCAGGTTGCCGACTCCAACATGCAGGTCGGTGACATGATCGCCTTCATGCAGTACGGCATGCAGATCATGTTCGCGTTCCTGATGATGTCCATGCTGTTCATCATCCTGCCGCGCGCCTCCGTATCTGCTGAACGTATTGCCGATGTCCTCGAAACCGAGATCCATATCCACGATCCGAAAGAGCCGAAACAATTCCTGGCGCCGTTCAAAGGCAAGGTGGAATTCCGCAATGTGTCGTTCCGCTATCCCGGTGCGGATGAGGATGTCCTGCACGATATCAGCTTCATCGCCAAGCCCGGTCAGACCACGGCGTTTATCGGCTCGACCGGTTCCGGCAAGTCCACGATCATCAGTCTGCTGCCGCGCTTCTACGAAGTGACCAAGGGCGCCGTCCTGGTCGACGATGTGGACATCCGTGAAGTGACCCAGCACGAACTGCGCGACAAGATCGGTTATGTCCCGCAGAAAGGCGTTCTGTTCTCCGGCACCATCGAGAGCAACCTGCTGTATGCCGACAAGAACGCCACCCCGCAAATGCTGGAGGACGCGGTTGTGATCGCACAGGCGAAGGAGTTCGTTTCCTCCACCGCAGAAGGAATGGCAACTGAGATTTCCCAGGGCGGCAAGAACGTCTCTGGCGGACAAAAACAACGCCTCTCGATCGCCCGGGCAATTGTCAAGCGTCCCCCGATCTATATCCTCGACGACAGCTTCTCTGCCCTCGACTTCAAGACCGACGCCGCACTGCGCCGCGCCTTCAAGGAGCAGGCAGCCGACAGCACATTACTTATCGTTACCCAGCGCGTCTCCACCATCATGAACGCCGAGCAGATCATCGTGCTCGATGAAGGTCGCATCGTTGGCAAGGGCACGCACAAAGAATTATTGGAAACTTGTGAAACGTATCGAGAGATTGCCACGTCGCAACTCACTCAGGAGGAACTGGCATGATGATGCAAAACAGATCCGGAGGTCAACAGCAACGACGCGGCCCGATGGGCGGCGGACCCATGGGTCATATGATGGGCGCTCCCGGTGCAAAAGCCCAGGACTTTATGGGCACAATGAAAAAACTGGTCGCCTATCTTGGCACCTATCGGAAAGCGATCATCATCGTCTTTATCTTTGCCATCGCTTCGACAGCTGCCAACATCGCCGGACCGAAGATCCTCGGTGAAGCGACCACCAAACTGTTCGAAGGCGTGATGGCGCAGATCGGCGGAACCGGCTCGATCGACTTCAATGCCATTGGACGCATCATTCTCATCACCCTCAGCCTGTATATTGTTTCAGCGCTTTTTGCCTACATCCAGGGCTGGATCATGGCAGACGTCTCCACGAACATTGCCTATCGCTTCCGCCGCGACATCTCAGAGAAGATGAACCGCATGCCGCTGCGCTATTTTGACGGTGCTGAACACACACAGGGTGAGGTGCTCTCGCGCATCACCAACGATGTGGACACGGTCAACCAGACCCTCAGCCAGAGCATGACCCAGATCATCACCTCGCTGGTGACCGTGATCGGCGTGCTGGTGATGATGCTCTCCATCAGCTGGCTGATGACCCTCGTGGCTTTGATCATCATCCCGCTTTCGATGGGCACCGTCATGTTGATCGTCCGCCAGTCGCAGAAGTACTTCAAACAGCAGCAGGATTACCTCGGTCACGTCAACGGACATGTTGAGGAAATGTATGGCGGTCACATCGTCATGAAAGCCTTCAACGGCGAAGAGGAGAGCATCAAGAAGTTCGATGTATCGAACAACATGCTGCACGATGTGGCATGGAAGTCGCAGTTCCTCTCGGGCATGATGATGCCGATCATGTTATTCATCGGCAACCTTGGCTACGTGGCGGTCGCTGTCCTTGGCGGTTACCTCGCCATCCGGCAGACCATCACCGTCGGTGACATTCAGGCGTTCATCCAGTACGTGCGCTCGTTCAACCAGCCGATCTCGGCACTGGCGAACATTTCCAATGTGTTGCAGCAGACTGCGGCTGCGGCAGAGCGCGTATTCGAGTTCCTTGAAGAATCGGAGGAAGTCGCCGAGACCGAAGATCCGATCAAGCTCTCAGAGGTGCAGGGACACGTCGAATTCAAGGATGTCCACTTCGGTTACATGGAAGACAAGATCATCATCAACGATTTCTCTGCCGAGGCAAAACCCGGTCAGAAGGTCGCCATTGTGGGGCCGACCGGCGCGGGCAAGACCACCATGGTCAAGCTGCTCATGCGCTTCTATGATGTGAACAGCGGCTCCATCCTCGTGGATGGACACGACATCCGCAACTACACCCGCCACGACCTGCGCAAGATGTTTGGCATGGTCTTGCAGGACACGTGGCTCTATAACGGCTCCATCATGGAAAACATCCGTTACGGACGTCCGGATGCGACCGATGATGAAGTGATCCACGCGGCGCAGATGGCACACGTGGACCACTTCGTCCACACCCTGCCGGATGGCTACCACATGGTGCTGAACGAAGAGACAACCAACATCTCGCAGGGACAGATGCAGCTGCTGACCATCGCGCGCGCGTTCCTGGCTGACCCGAAGATCCTGATCCTCGACGAGGCAACCAGCTCGGTCGATACCCGAACCGAGATCCTGATCCAGCGCGCCATGGACAATTTGATGAAGAACCGCACCAGCTTTGTCATCGCCCATCGCCTCTCCACCATCCGCAACGCGGACCTGATCCTCGTCATGAACCACGGCGACATTGTAGAACAGGGCACGCACAAGGAATTGCTTGCCAAAAGCGGCTTTTACGCGGAACTGCACAACAGCCAGTTCGAAAACAGACCCGTTCAGGAACCGGTGGCGGTCCCGGCGGATTAACAAGCAACCCATGCGTAGGAAGACTCCTGCCCGCAAGGCAGGAGTCTTTTTTCACCACCTGAACCTCCAATTATGGTATCCTTGCACCAACTTACCCAATGGAGTGCATTGTATGTATGTAGCCATCGAAGGGGTCATCGGAGTTGGTAAGACCACCCTTGCCCGACTGCTTCAATCGGCGTTCGACGCCGAAATTCTTTTGGAAGTCTTCGAAGAGAACCCGTTCCTTTCCGATTTTTATTCGGACCGTGAACGTTACGCCTTTCAAACACAGATTTTCTTTCTGTTGAGCCGTTACCACCAACAGCGCCGCACGGTGCACGAAATGCTGGCCACGGGAAAAAACCTTTTCGCCGATTACACCTTCGCCAAGGATGCCCTCTTCGCGCAGATCAACCTCAAGGGCGACGAACTCGACATGTATTACAAGGTGCATGAAGCGCTTGCCGAAAAGATCCAGAGGCCCGACCTGCTTGTTTACCTGCAAGCCGATACCGACACCCTCATGCAGCGCATTGCCCTGCGTGACCGTCCGTATGAACGCCAGATGGAACGCTCGTACATCAACGACCTCAACCTGGCGTACGAGAAATTCTTTTCAAAGCCGTTCGACCATACGCCCGTATTGACCATTGACACCAACGACCTGAACATCGTCCAGAACCCTGAACATTTGAAACTGGTGGAAAACCGCATCAGACAAAGCCTGAGCCTGCCACCGTTTCAACAGGCTCTGCCGTTGCCCGAAACATCGCGCTGACGATGGTCCCCTTTAGGGGAGCGAAGTCGAATCGCATCTGACATGAGGGCTTTTCTTGAGTTCCGCCCTTCGATTGCGCCGCAAGTACATGCGGATCCGCCAAGGGCGAGAGGATAATCATTATGCGAGTCACACGCGAATCACTCATCCGAATTGCCAAGGAGACCGCGCAGGAACGCGCCTTCAATGACAAGGACATCATCGCCGCGTACCTGACAGGTTCGCTCGTGAACGATGAGCTTGATCCCATGCTTGGCGGCACCGCAGACATCGACATCATCTTCGTCCACGCGGCCGAGCCGAAGCACCGGCGCGAGTTCGTCAAGCTGACGCCCGATTTCCACGTGGATATCAGCCACCGCGCCAAAACCGAGTTCAAGCGCCCGCGCGAGCTGCGGCTCGATCCCTGGTTGGGCTGGGAGATGTATGATCCGATGCTGCTGTACGAACGCGAAAAGTTCTTCGAGTTTGTGCAGGCTGGCTTGCGGGCGGGATTCGAGTTCAACGCCCCCGCGCCCGCGCTGCAGCGTTCGCGTTCCCTGCTTTCACACGGTCGCCAGATCTGGCGCGATCTGCTCGAGATCAGCGATTCGGTCACGCCGAAGGATGTGGCGCAGTACATGAAGTCGCTGTATCACGCGGTCAATGCGGTGGCGGAACTGTCGGGCCCGCCGTTGCAGGAAAGACGCCTGATGCTGGAATTTGCCGCTCGAGCGGAAACAGCCGGACATCCCGGCATGGACGCGGCGCTCGTCGGTCTGTTGGGCGCCTCTGGCTTGGAGACATCCACGCTCCAAGCCTGGATCCCCGAATGGAAACTGGCGTTCGAATCCGCCGCGGAGAGCAGCCGCGTGGACCCGCGCATCCATCTCACGCGCCTGAATTATTACGAGAAGGCGATTGAGGCAATGCTCGAAAGCGAGAAGCCGCGTGCCGCGCTGTGGTCCCTTCTGCAAACGTGGACCCTTGCCGTGGAGGTATTGCCGGACCTGGCGGTGACCTCGTGGCGTGCGGTGTGCGGCCAGCTTGGGTTTGTGTCGGCTGGGATCGAGGAGCGTGTGGAGGCGCTTGACAGTTTCCTCGATGAAGTGGAAGCCCTGCTTGATGAACTGGCGGAACAATATGGATTGGAGACTTCGACAAGCATATAAATGTCATTGCGAGGGCGCCAGCCCGAAGCAATCTCCTGATAAAAGGAGGGTTGCTTCTTCGCAAAACAACGCTCCTTGCAACGACATGAAAGGAACATATGACCCGCGATGAAGCTTTAGCCCTAGTGCGTGAATATGTAAAAAACGAAGGATTGGTCCGGCACATGTTGTCGGTGGAAGCCGCGATGCGTTTCTATGCCGAAAAGTATGGGGAGGACGCGAAACGCTGGGGATTGATCGGTCTGCTCCATGATTTCGATTGGGAGATCCATCCCACGCTTGAGCAGCACCCGCAGGAAGGCGCGCCGATCCTGCGCGAACGCGGCGTCCCCGAAGACATCATTCAGGATATTTTGAGTCACGCCGACCATTTGAACATGCCGCGCGATACGCTGGTGCGCAAAGCGATCTGCGCCTGCGACGAGATCACAGGGTTGATCACCGCGGTCGCGCTGGTGCGGCCCTCCCGTTCGCTCTATGACCTCGAACCTTCGTCCGTTAAAAAGAAGTGGAAGGACAAAGCCTTTGCCGCTGGCACCTCCCGCCCTGAAATGGAACACGCCGCAAAGGAATTCGGCGTGGAGTTATGGGAGCATGTGGGGAATGTGATCCAGGCCATGCGCCGCATCGCGCCCGAATTGGACCTGGAAGGGAACATCCCAAAGCCTTGAATTTACATGGGCGGAGGATCCTACGCCCATGTTTATTTCGTCAGCCAGGCGAGCGCCGATTCCATTCTTTGAAAGACCCGATAGGGAAGGCCGCGGTTTTGCGATGTGTTTTCGAAGAAGATGAAATCTTCCTCCATCTTTTGATCTACAGGTCGATATACGAGTGCCACTTTGGCGCTGACGGGTGCGAACCCGCGGCGCTGTTCCCTGAGATCCTTGGCGCGCTGGAAGATATCCACCACGGGTATTTCAAACTGCAGTTCGCGCAGATCGACCAACACTTTGTCCACTTTTGTTTCACTTACCTTTTTCATGATGTCGAGCGCCATGTCGTTGTCCGTTTTGGAATCCCATTGACCTGCGACAGTCACATTGATGATCGGCGGGTCTTGCAAGAGTTCAATGGAGAAATCCATGGGGTCCTCCAGTATAAATAAAGGCTTTCAATGATCGATGAACACATTGCGGAATATATACCCGATTTTTGCAATAAAATAAAGATGCTGAAGTATTATACAAATCCGTATCCTGGATAAGCCTGTGAACCTTTGTCTCCGAGGTTTCTTCGTTCTGAGCCTGTGTGCGTTGTTGTTGTCCGGTTGCGCATCCGACAATGCCGGGCAGACGGCGACCTCAACTCCGCAATTCATGGCTGTTGTTGACATTCCCAAGCCGCAAACCGGACTGGTTGCACCTTCATCATCCTCGATCAGTCCCACTGCAACATACATGCCAAATGCAGAGGTCATTGACGTGGCCGTTTGGTTGCCTCCGTATCTTGCTGAGACGATGGGCGAAGCCCTGGATGATTCATTGCGCGGACTGTTCGCGAGCAGTGAGTCAACGGCGAATATCAAATTGGAAGTGGGGGACCAGAATATGGTCAGCCAGTGGATCTATGCGTTGGTGACTCCCTTTCCCTCTGCTTTGCAGGGAATCTCCGGGGATGAACTGCTTTCACGCTGGCAGGGAGTCAACACCGGGACGTCCCTGTTCGTGGATCAAAATACTCATGACATGTTCACTGCCCTGTGGGGAACGGCAGGGACGAATGTACAAGTCATCGCGAAGGATCAGTTAACCGATTACGCATGGACGCATCAACCCGCGCTGGCAATTGTTCCCTTTGAAGATCTGAATCCACGCTGGAAGGTTTTGCCTGTGGATGGACTCTCGCCCATCCGCAGGGATTTTGATCTGGATAAATATCGGCTGAAGATTCCCATTTCGTTGATCAGTGACCCGGAACGGGTCGCGTTGATCCGGAGCAATTTCCTGATCCCGTCATCGAATTACGATCCATCAAAGATGTCCATTGTCGCCATGACCGGAGTCACAGCGTTGGTGCGCGCCACTGCCGCGACCATGGAAAAGCGCGGCGTACTCTATCCCGCACAAGACATCCGTGACTGGCTGGTCGACGCGGATATCACACATATCAGCAACGAGGTGCCGTTCGCGGTCGATTGCCCGTACCCGAACCCAACGCAGGAGGAGATCCGCTTTTGCAGCGCGGATAAATACATCCAGTTGTTGGAGGATGTCGGCACGGATGTTGTCGAATTGACCGGCGATCATTTCTCCGATTGGGGCACGGATGCGATGGTTCACACACTGGACATGTACAGGGAACGCGGCTGGTCCTATTACGGCGGCGGGGCAAATCTCGCCGAGGGACGAAAGGCTTTAACCCTCGAAAACAACGGCAATCGGATCGCGTTCATCGGCTGTAATGCGAAGGGAGGTTCGTTCGCCCAGGCCAGCGACACACAGCCGGGCGCGGCAGTCTGTGACATGGACTGGATGGCGGGCGAGATCATGCGCCTCAAGACGGATGGGTATCTCGCCATCGCCACATTCCAGCATTTGGAATATTACACCTACTTTGCACAACCAGACCAGCAGGAGGATTTCCGCCAGATGGCACAGGCGGGCGCGGACATCGTCAGCGGGAGCCAGGCACACCAGCCGCAGGGCATGGAGTTCCTGAACGGCTCCTTTATCCACTATGGACTTGGCAATCTGTTCTTCGATCAATACAGCTATTGCGACGCCTGCCGCCAGGCAACGATCGATTTGCATGTCTTTTATGATGGTCATTACATCAGCACGGAGCTGCTCCCCATCGAGTTCGTGGATTATGCCCGCTCCCGCCCAATGACAACGGAAGAGGCAAGCGAGTTCTTTCAAGTATTGTTTAGTGCCAGTGGGTGGAGGTAGCAAAGGTTATTTCATTGCGAGGAGCCGCCAGGCGACGAAACAATCCCCTGTAAGAAATAAACTCTCACTTAACAGGAGATTGCTTCGGGCAGACCTTCATTGCCTTGTAACGATATTTGACCATCTTGGTAAAATGCAGTATGCGATTTGAAATTACACTCGGACCCAAACGTTTGATCTTTGACTCAGACCTGCATGGGTTACGCATCAACGGCGTGGATTATCTCTCCGGCAGGGACGGGGTGCTGATCTACGACAAGACCCGTGACATAAGGAGCGATGTTGTCGAGATGCAGATGTCCACGAACACGAGCGCGTTGATCCCCGCGTTGCGAGCGTTGGGGATTCCCTACGCATCATACTTTGACGAACGGCCTGTGGTCGAATCCCAAAACGACATTACCTTTTATTGGAAGCCATCCCAACTGGCTGCGTTCTACAACCGCTACTCCACCGATGAATTGGATTACACCGAGCGCGAGCCGGTCATCCGCCGGGCCGTGGACTTCATCACGTCAAATCCGCAAAGGCTTCCACTGCCTGAAGAACTGTTGAGGCGCATGTTGGCACCTTCCACATTGCTGGGGTTTTACGAGGGCTTCCCGATCTTCGACGGCTCAACAGGTTTCGCCAGACTGCAATCGCGGCTGGGAATCCACATTGATACGGAGACGGTCATGATCTCCACGCCGCTCGATAAATACGAGGCGGATGTCTATGAGCTTGCTGATAAGCTGGAAAAGGAAACAGGGCTGGAACCTTCCAAAAAGAAGAACAGGGTGATGTTTATGAAAGAGGAGAAACTGCTCAGGGCGTTGGGATTAAGTTCCTGAACCAGTGCCCAGCCTGATGGTAGTCAAAGAGGCGAACGATTTTCCTCCGGATGTTGTCCGTTTGCCGTCGATAGTGTTTATCATCTCAGTTTGATGCCGTTGGGCGTAATATCGAACGTCCAACTTTTGGAACCATCAAGGCAGCTGGTCCCGTTCGTCACAATGAAATAGTCCTTCGGCTCGGGGTTCCACGCCCAAAGGGTGTAACAACCTTCCACCAGGTCATTAATGACGAGAGAATCGCCTGCAGCGAGAACATAGGCGCGGTAGCCGCAGACACCCTGCGGGTTGCCGCTCTGTAGATAGACCGTAAGATTGATCGTTGCTTTGACGGGATTGTCGATGCGGATCTTGATCGGTTTCCCGGTCAGGGAATCGGGCAGGACCTGATTGACGCACGGATCATTGGCATTGGAACTCACAACGGGGCTCGGTGTGAACGTCGCTCCGAGGGTGGGCAGGGGAGGGAGGGTGGCTGTAAATGCCGGTGTGTTCGTGGGGGTTGCCGTTGGCGGGAGCGGCGTGGCGGTCGGGATGGCAGCCTGGGTCTCCGCCAGCACTGTGAAGGCAGCCGCGGCGACCGTGCTTTGCAGGTCGACCGGGTCGATTGTGGGCGTAGACTGCGGTGCGCCGCATGCACTGACGATCAGTGTGATGACGAGTATTTGAAAGGGAATTGAGAATCGTTTCAAGAGGATATCTCCTTGCTGGCTTGTATTATACAGGTAGACGCTTGCCACCCCCGTTGGAGTTCCCTCATTCGAAAAGGTAGGGACACACCGAGTCATTAAAGGACTCCGACGATCTATCGTCCCGCTGTGTCCCTGCGTTGATTCCGTAAAGCTACTTTTCCCTCTTCGGGGACGATGTTTTCACCTCTTCCACAAACTTATCGGCAGTCCACGCCATATTGACGGAGAGGCTTTCTCGCCGGGTTTCACTTCGGCTTTCGCACAGCGATTACCTTGGGCAAACGCTCCAATTGTTCCTTATCCAGCGTGATCAATTCTGTTCCAAATCGCAAGGCGACCGCGGCATAGACCGCATCACTGCCACGCAGACGGTTGTTCGCGGCAACTTCGCTTGCGAAATCGGCAAAGTCATCATCAAGATCAACCAGCGTCAGGTTGGAAATTTTCTTGAGTTCTTGTAGAACTTCCAAAGCGATCTGTTTGCCACCCTGTTTACGGGCAATGGATGCGACCACTTCGGGGATCAACAACGCCGGCTGAATGAGTGCAACGCCTTCCTCCTTCAATCGTGAAATAAAATTCGCACTCTTATCACTTCCATCCTCATCAGGACTCAGCGCGTTGACAAAAACGCTTGCATCCACGGTGACAGGTGCATTCATCGGCGCATCTCCGAAAGGATTTCGAGGGAACTCTTTTTATTCCCTTTCTCCCTGCTTAGTTTTTCCCGGATGGCCAATAAATTTTCCCAGCCATCCTTCTCATCCTTTTCGGGCGGCATAGCATCCAGTGGGACGATCACCGCGACGGGTTTCCCGCGCTGCGTGACAACGTAACGGGCGCGTTCCTCCTTCACTGCGCGGACGACTTCCGAAGCGCGGCTCTTCAACTCACGGATGCCGATCTCTCCTGTTTTGGGCGGTTTCTTCTTCATGTGGTCACCTTTGTGACTACATCATACTCCCCGAACATTCTTCCGTCAAGCAGGGACACAGCGAGTCATTAAAGGACCTTGACGATCTATCGTCTCGCTGTGTCCCTGCGTTGATCCCGTAAAGCTATTTTTTCTTTTTTGTCTTCGTTTTTGTTGCCGGTTTCTTTGCGACAGTCCTTTTCCCCTTCGGGGACTTTGTCTTCGCAGGCGCTTTCGCCTTCGCTGCCTTCTTCGGCGCTGATGTCTTACCTGCTTTTTTCCCCTTCGGGAACGATGTTTTCACCGCTTCCACAAACTTCTCGGCAGTCCACGCCACATTGACGGAGACGGCTTCCTCGCCGGGTTTCACGTCAACCACAACATCGCCCTTCGTGGCGGCGCGTTTACGCAGTCCCGCCGCATCCAGCCGCGTGGACTTGGGCGCGCCCTTGCTCAAGTGGACCGTCGCCAGATGGTTCGGCTTGTCGCTGACCACGCCAACGAGTTTTTCCTTTGCACCCAGTTCCCAGGCGATGACGCCCTTGCCGTAGCGTCCCTGCCTCGGGAAGTCCTTCTCCGCCACGCGTTTGGCTTTGCCGTCATTCGTGAGCAGGAAGAACTCGCCCGCCGCGGGCAGGATCTCCATGCCCACCACCTCGTCCTTCTCGTCCAGTTTCATGCCGTTGACGCCCGCCGCGACCAGCCCCATCGGGCGCACATCATCCTCCTTGAAGCGGATCGCCATGCCGCCCGCGGTGACGAGCAGGATCTCCTTCATCTTGTTATCCGTCAGACCCACTTCGATCAGGCGGTCGCCTTCGTTGACCTTCACCAGCGTGAACGTCTGCGCCGAAGGACCGGGCAGTTCGCTGATGAGACTCTTCTTGATCATGCCGAAGCGCGTGGTCGTTATGACGCACGTCTCCTCGGGCAAAGCAGATTTCCTCGAAGGCAATGCGAACACCGCCGCCAGCGAGTCCGTTTCCTGCAACGGCGAAACGCGGTGGAACATCGAGCCTTGAGTCAATTTCTCGGCCTGCGGGATGACGTGAACTGCCACCGCCGCGGCACGGCCCGACTTTGCCACGAAATAGACCGTGTCCGAGGTGGAGGCTTTCACAAGCCAGCGCGGCGCGTCGTTGCCTGAATGTTTCGGTTCCTTTTCATCTGCTGTGCGCGAGACCAGTCCGTCCTCGGTCACGCCGATCCAGATCTGTTGCTGCGGCAGAATATCCGAAGCGGTCATCGACTTGGCCGCCTTGCCATTCTTCGAAAGGTCGATGATCTGCGTGCGGCGCCGGTCCGCGTACTGCGCCTTCACCTTCAGCAGTTCCTCCGCCACCACGCCGCGCATCAACTTCGGTGACTTCAATAGCTTGGTCAGTTCCTTGATGAGCGCGCTGACCTCCTTGTATTCGGTTTCGATCTTCTTGCGTTCCAACGCCGCCAGCCTGCGCAACTGCATGTCGAGGATCGCGGTCGCCTGGATCTCCGTCAGCTTGTAGCGTTTCATCAGTTTGGCGCGCGCAGTTTCAACGTCCGAAGAGTTGCGGATCAGGTTGATGATCTCGTCCAGATTCTTCAACGCGACCAGATATCCCTCCAGGATGTGCGCCCGCGCTTTGGCTTTTTCCAGATCGAATTCAGCGCGTCTTTTTATGACCGTCAGCCTGTGCTCGATATAGACGCGTAATGCCTGCTTGAGGGTGAGTGTGCGCGGCTCGCCGTCCACCAGCGCCAGCAGGTTGATGCTGAAGGTGGTCTGCATGGGTGTGCGTTTGTAGAGGTCGCGCAGGATGAGGTCGGGGTCGGCGTTCTTCGAAAGTTCGAGGACGATGCGCATGCCCTGACGGTCCGACTCATCGCGCAGATCAGACAGCCCGTCGAAGTGGCCATCGCGCGCCAGGTCGGCAATACGCTCGATCAAACTGGACTTGTTGACTGCATACGGCAACTCGGTCACGATGATGCGGCTGCGGCCTCTGTCCATCTCCTCAACGTGGGCTTTCGCGCGCACGGTGATGCGTCCGCGCCCCGAGCCATAGGCAGACTCGATGGGATTCTCCTCCTTGTTATCGAGCACGATCAGCCCACCCGTGGGGAAGTCCGGTCCCTGCACGAATTTCATCAACGTTTCAACGTCGATGTCGTCGAGTTTCTCCCATTTCTCGAGCATGTACACGATGGCATCGATCACTTCGCCGAGGTTGTGCGGCGGGATGGAGGTCGCCATGCCGACCGCGATACCCGTCGCGCCGTTGACCAGGAGGTTCGGCAGCGCGGCAGGCAGGACGCCCGGCTCGGTCAGCGTGTCGTCGAAGTTGGGATTGAAGTTGACCGTGTTCTTGTTGAGATCGAAAAGAATATCGAGCGCGGCGTTGGTGAGACGCGCTTCGGTATAACGCATCGCAGCAGGCGGATCGCCATCCACCGAACCGAAGTTGCCCTGTCCATCCACAAGCAGCGTGCGCATCGAGAAATCCTGCGCCATGCGCGCCATCGCTTCGTACACCGCCGAGTCGCCGTGCGGGTGATATTTACCGAGCACTTCACCCACGATACGAGCGGACTTCTTGTAAGCCGAGTCCGCGCGGATGCCCATGTCGTACATCGCGTAGAGGATACGGCGCTGTACTGGTTTGAGTCCATCGCGCGCGTCGGGCAGGGCGCGCGCCACGATCACGCTCATCGCATAATCGAGGTAGGACTGCTGCATTTCATTGTCGATGTCTATTTTGCGTATTGTTCCAAGATCCATGTTGACTCCAAAACCATCTTAACCACAAAGGGCACAAAGTGACACAAAGGAAAACAATTTAACCCTTTGTGCTCCTTCGTGACCTTGGTGGTGAATGAATTTTTGTTCTATAAACGGGGACAATCTTACGGGGAAAGAGACGATGCGTCAAGTCGTCGGATTTCGTCTTTGCCTTTTTATCCGCCTCGCCCTGACCGTGACCATGATCAGCGCGATGAAGGTCAACGGAACGTAGAACAAGATGAACAACGTCAGGGCAGGCAGGATCGAGCTCCTGGAGGCCTCGAGGATGAGGTAGGAGGTGTACAGGACATAATACGAAAGGAACAGGACCCCTTCACCGCGCGAGACCTTGTTGTCCACATAGAAGACAGGCAGGCAGACCAGCGCCACGAAGACCATCACAAGGAAATCGAGGCTCAGCACGCGGCTGGCAACCGTGATCCCCTCAGGAGCCAGCACGCCGGAAAGCCCCAACACGCCCAGCAGGTTGAAGATGTTGCTGCCGACGGCGTTGCCCACCGCAATGTCGCTTTCGCCTTTGAGGGCCGCGATGATGGACGTGGCTACTTCGGGCAGGGATGTGCCAACCGCCACGATGGTCAGACCGATGACAAGCTCGCTGATGCCGAAGGTCTTTGCAATGCTCGTGGCGGAATCCACCAGCCAGCGCGCGCCAAAAACGAGCAGTCCAAGACCAATGCTCATTAACAAAATATTTTTGGTCGTGTTCCAGGCGGTGTGTTTCTCTATATCGGCGAATTCACGGGCGTATTCCTTGTGCACCTTTGCGCTCTCCCTGCGGGATTGGCGCAAGGCAAAGACTGTATATCCCAAAAGCCCGAAGATCAAAAGGATGCCGTCGAGCACCCCCAGTTTTCCATCCAGGGCGAGCAGGAACGTCAGCACCGAGACGCCCACCATGATCGGCGCGTCAAGGCGGATGAGTTGTTCCGCGATCACAATCGGCGCGACGAGCGCAGTCACACCGAGCACGAAGAGAATGTTAAAGATGTTGGATCCAAGCACATTGCCCAGGGTCAGGCTGCCCTGTCCGAGAGAAGCGGCTTGCAGCGAGACCGCGATCTCAGGTGAAGCGGTCCCGATCGCGACGATGGTCAATCCGATCACGAGGGGAGGGATGCCCGCCGCCGCGGCAAGTTTCGACGCTCCGCGCACGAGCAGGTCCGCCCCAAGGATGAGGATGATCAGCCCTGTAATGAATAAAAGGATGTTCGATGTCATTGCATTCTCCCAGTCCAGCCAATTCCACCCGGCTGTTGTCAGGGCTTATTGTATCCCCTTTTGCAATGAATAAAAGAAGGGCAGGCTCGAAAACCTGCCCTTCCCGTGTTCATGGGGTGAAGTTGATCACTTGTGATACACACATGCCGGTCTGCGAGGACCCCGTGCATAACGTGACGGTGGCTCGGAGTTTATGACCGGTTGGGTCATAGGCGAAGACGGGGGAACTGATGATCGTCTTTGCACCTGCCGTCAGGCTTTCCTTTTCATCGGTTGTGAGGCAGCCGTTGATGTTCGTGAACTTGTTCGAATCCTGGGAGAGGACAATGTCGGTGTCGGTATCGCGCACCGTCAACGACATGGATTCGAACGGGACGGTTCCGATATTCACCAGCCTGATCTCGACCCACCAGCCGACACAACTGTCCAACCCCGAATAGTCCGCTTCGAAGGCGGGGATTGGCGTTGGCGTGGGCGGAGGCGTAAAGATCGGCAGAACCAGTGTGTTGCCGCTCAGTGTGGCATATTCCCCCCACAGCCAGCAGAATTCCCCCGGGTCATCCGGGTTGCGGACGTACCAGTAGCTGCCCGTTACGTCGCGGCCATAGACTTCGGTCACTTCGCCCACCAGCAGGGCACCCACCCGGTCATAGACCTTGCCGGGACCCACACGACAGTTCGTGGGAACCGAAACACTGATCAACGGGATCAGCGGTGTGGAGGTAAACACCGGTGTCGGCGATAACGTGGCTGTTGGGGTGAATGTGGGAGGTTCGGGCGTAAAGGTGAATGTGGGTGTTCCCATGCCGGTATCGGGGATCAGCGGCTGGGCGGATTGTGTCAGCCTGACCATGATGGTCCCTGCGACCGAGGTGTTAATGGTGTTGGGGTCCGGTGTGGAAACAGGGACGCCTGGCAGGGCGCAAGCCAGTGATGCGATCAGCAAAACGGCAACCAATAACAGAATGGGATTCAGCTTAAACATGGTTGCTCCTTTCCGTCCATGGACGCAATCATAATACCAAATTACATGGCTGTCTCTTTTTTGTGACGGATTTCCCCGGGTATTTGTTCCGGAGATTCAGCCCGGTTTCCAGATCAGGAATCCCCTGGACAGCCATTTGCGCTGGGTCGCGATGTCATAGCCTTTTTCCGCCAGACGTTCGGCGGCGGA
>DIDP01000079.1:36296-56530 GCA_002418205.1 Anaerolineales bacterium UBA5797
TTCGGCGGCGGATGTCTTCCATGCCTCGAAAAAATCATGGATCGGTTCACCCGGCAGGACGCGGTGGATCAGGTTCTTCGGCAGGATGGTCTGGAACTCCTCCGGTTCGAATCCAAGCCGGAAGTTGGTGCTGAAAGCGAGGGCCTCCATCCTCCATCCTTCGACCTTGCTCCCAAGATCCTGATGCTCTTTTGAGAGGGCAGGCTTTCCACTTTCCAGTTTACGCGCAAGATTCGCCGACCATAATTGACCGTATGGCGATGAGGTCCCTTCGATCAACAGCCCGCCGGGCAGGACGTATTGCGCCAGCCTTTCATACGCGGAAGCAAAATCCTTTTCCTCGTACTGACGCAGCACATTGAACGCGCGGATCAATCGCACGGTTTCGCCCTCTCTCAGCGGCAGGTTGAATCCGCCCAAACGAAAGAATGTCCTGTCGTCAGCATAAGGCAGTGCGGCATCGACTCTTTCCTTGTCGATCTCGACACCAAGGATCTTCAGATCTGGATTGATACGCCTGAAACGCGAGGCGCTTTCGAGCGTGGTACGCGCGTCGGAGCCGTAGCCGAGGTCAACGAACATCGAATCGGCGAACAAGCCATTGGTCCGCGTGAGAAGCGAAGGCTCGTAGAGCAGGGTGAAGTTGTCGACGCGCCGGAGTCGGTTCGAAGCGGTCTTCCCGCGGGTGGGATGTCCCTGTGGTTTTTTTGAACTGCGTGTGTGCGGCATGGAACAAAATGGGGGCAGGTCTCAGACCTGCCCCCATGGGGGTTTTGATCAGTCGCCGGCTTCTGCATCCGGCAGTTGTGACAATTGTTCGGCATCGTCATCCGCGGGTGCGTCCTCACCTGTGGTGAAGCGTCCGTGCGTGAAGCCCGTACCTGCAGGGATCAACTTGCCGATGATCACGTTTTCCTTCAAGCCAAGCAGCGGGTCGGTTGTGGAGCCGATCGCCGCGCCTGCCAGCACCTTGATGGTGTGCTGAAAGGATGATGCTGAGAGGAACGAGTCGGTGCTGAGCGAGGCTTTCGTCACGCCGAGCAGGACCTCAGAGAATTTGGCAGGCTGTTTGCCTTCCGCCAGCAACTGCTCATTGATCTTGCGGATCTCGAGACGGTCCACGGTATCGCCGGGCAGATATTTCGCATCGCCGGGTCGGGTGACCTGCACCTTGCTCAGCATCTTGCGGATGATGACTTCAAAGTGTTTGTCGTGGATGTTCTGACCCTGCGAGCGGTACACCTTCTGCACTTCTGTCATCAGATACATCTGGCAGGCTTCGCGTCCCTGGATCTTCAACACGCGGTGCGGGTTGAGCGAACCTTCCGTAAGCGGCTGCCCAGCCTCGACCTTTTCATTGTTCTTGATGAGCAGGCGTGAGGTGGTCGGGATGTCGTAAGTGACGGATTCCTTTTGATCATAGGAAACGACGATCTTGCGTTCCTTCTTTTCAACCCGGACACGCCCGCCATGCTGAGCGACGATCTTCGCGTCGTCCAAAGTTGCCAGCACATCACCAGCCTTGACCTCCTCCTCGTCCTTGACCCCGAACTTCCATTCCTCGGGGAGGCTGTATTCGTCGCTGACGAGCTCGCTGCGCTCGACGGTCACTTCGCGCAGGTCGGCATATTTTTCAGACTGATCCACGTGCAGAGTTCCACTGATCTCGGCGATGATGGCTTCACCCTTCGGCTGTTTGCGGGCTTCGAAGAGTTCCTCCACGCGCGGGAGACCGGTAGTAATGTCCGCGCCGCCGGCGGCAACACCGCCTGTGTGGAACGTACGGAGTGTCAACTGTGTGCCCGGCTCACCGATGGACTGTGCCGCCACAATGCCGACCGCGGAACCGAGTTCCACCATCGTGCCGCGTCCCAGATCGATGCCGTAGCACTTGGAACAAATTCCGTGCTGGAGTTCGCAGGTCATGGGCGAGCGGACCTTGACCTCCGGCACGCCGGAAGCGGCGATCTTGCGCGCCAGTTCCTGGTTGATGACGTCGTTGGCTTCCGCGATCACCTCGCCGGTGTTCGGATCGATGACATTTTGCGCCAGCAGTCGGCTGAAGAGACGGCTGCTCATGGATTGACCGGCTACATCGTCACGCTTACGGATCCAGACGCCGTCGGTCGTGCCGCAATCGTGTTCGTTGATGATGATGTCCTGCGCGATATCCACGAGGCGGCGGGTCAGGTAACCGGCATCCGCTGTGCGGAGGGCGGTATCCGCCAGACCCTTGCGCGCGCCGTGCGTGGAGATGAAATATTCCTGCGCGGTAAGCCCCTCGCGGAAGTTCGAACGGATGGGCATCGGGATGATGCGCCCGGATGGGTCAGCCATGAGTCCGCGCATGCCCGCCAACTGCGAGATGGTGGAGAAACCGCCTTTGGTCGCGCCGGAGGTTGCCATCGTGGAAAGATTGCCATCCGGGTCCATGTGTTTCTTCACGGCATCCGCCACCTTGTCGGTCGTCTGCTGCCAGATCTCGATCTCGCGCTCGTTCTTTTCCTGTTCGGTGAGCAGACCGCGGCGGAAGTCGCGCTGGACCAGTTCCACCTGTTTGAGCGATTCTTCGATGATGGTCCTGCGTTCCGGTGGGATGGAAATATCCGCCACGGCGAGCGTTGTGCCGGATTTCATCGCGTATTCAAAACCGATCGCCTTGACCTTGTCGGCAACATCGGTGGTCTTTTCCTGTCCGCAAATTTCATACACATCTGCGATCAGGTCTTTCACGCCGCCTTTGTCGAGTTTTTCGTTGACGAATTGGATCTCTTCGGGGAGAACGCGGTTGAAGAGCACGCGCCCGACGGTCGTGTCGATGACGCGTGTTTCCGGTTCAGGCAGGCGGTCGCCTTTGTCGTTGTACCAGGTCTTCATGCGAAGTTTGATCTCGGAGTGGACCTGCAACTGTCCCAACTCGTATGCCATCACCACTTCATCCATATCCGCGAAAGCGCGTCCGTCGCCCTTGTGGGCGGCTTTCTGCGCCATGGTCAGATAATACACACCCAGCACCATATCCTTGGACGGGGAGATGATCGGTTCGCCATCAGCAGGCTTGAGCAGGTTGCGCGAGGCGAGCATGAGTTCGCGCGCTTCCTGCACCGCCTTCTGTGAAAGCGGAACATGGACAGCCATCTGGTCGCCATCGAAGTCCGCGTTGAAAGCGGTGGTGACGAGGGGATGCAATTGGATCGCCGAACCTTCGATCAGGATCGGTTCGAATGCCTGGATCCCCAGACGGTGCAGCGTGGGAGCGCGGTTGAGCAAAACGGGGCGTTCCCCGATGACGCTTTCCAGCGCCTCCCATACTTCGGGACGGTTGCGTTCGATCAGGCGACGTGCGCCCTTCACGTTCGCCGCGTAGTTGTTCTGCACGAGACGCGCGATCACGAACGGACGATAGAGTTCCAGCGCCATGCTCTTTGGCAGACCGCACTGGTTCAACTTCAACTGCGGCCCCACCACGATCACGGAACGTCCGGAGTAGTCCACGCGTTTGCCGAGCAGATTGCGGCGGAAGCGTCCCTTCTTGCCTTTGAGCATGTCGCTCAAAGATTTGAGTTCGCGGCGTCCGCGGCGGGAAAGCGCCTTGCCGCGCTGTGAGTTATCGATGAGGCTGTCAACCGCCTCCTGCAACATGCGCTTTTCGTTGCGGATGATGACATCCGGCGCGCCGAGTTCGAGCAGTCTCTTCAGGCGGTTGTTACGGTTGATCACGCGGCGGTACAGGTCATTGAGGTCGGATGTTGCGAAGCGGCCGCCATCCAACTGCACCATCGGGCGCAGATCGGGCGGGATCACCGGCAGGACGGTCAGGATCATCCATTCGGGACGATTGCCCGAGCGGCGGAAGGCTTCCACAACCTTCAGGCGGGTGGTGGCTTTCTTGCGCTTCTGCTTGGACTTGGTGGTCTTGACCTCGTGCCAGAGCTCCTCAGCAAGTTTGTCGAGATCAAGACGTTCGAGGATGTCATAGAACGCTTCAGCGCCCATGTCTGCGCGGAAGACCTGCCCCCAGCGCTGCTTGAGTTCGCGATAGCGGATCTCGCTCAGGAAAGTGAAGGGGCGTAACTCCAGCAGTTCATCGCGCTGGCGTGAACTTTGGTTCGATGAGGCGGACGTCTGCTCCTCGAGCTGTGATCGCAGGGCTTCCATCTGCATATCGGCATCGGCTTTGACGCGACCTGATTCCATCTTGAGGTCTTCGAGTTCCCTGGCACGCTGATCCTTCAGTTCATTCTCGAGCGATTCGAGTTTCTTCTGGACGATCTTCTGCACCTGGGTGATGTGCTTGGCCGTGACCTTGTCGCCGGCATCAAGGATCTTTTCATCGGTCAGTTCGAAAACGATGGCTTTCTTGGCGGGTTCGCCCATCTGCTCCTGAATCTGCTTCTCAAGCTTCTGACCTTCCTTGATGACCGGGTCGAGTTTTTCGGCAATGACCTCGTCATAGCCCTGTTCGAGGCTGGTACTCTTTTGCTTGATCTCGGTGAGGGTGTGATCGCGCTTGGTCTTGATCTCGGCGATCTTGGCATTGATATCTGCTGCCTGCTCCCGTTCGGAGACGGAGATCTCATCTTCGATGCGCTTGAGGGCCTTGTTGCGGGCCTCCTCGTCAACGTAGGTGACGATGTATTGCGCGAAATAAAGCACACGGTCCAGGTTGCGGCGGGAGATATCCAGCAACATGCCGAGGTAGGATGGGATGCGGCGGGTGTACCAGATGTGGGCGACCGGCGTGGCGAGGGCGATGTGTCCCATGCGTTCGCGGCGCACGGCGGAACGGGTCACTTCCACGCCGCATTTGTCACAGATGATGCCTTTATAACGGGGGTTTTTGTATTTGCCGCAATAACATTGCCAGTCGCGCTGCGGTCCGAATATGGCTTCACAGAACAAGCCATCCTTTTCGGGGCGCAGACGACGGTAGTTGATGGTTTCCGGTTTGAGCACCTCACCGTAAGACCATGACAGAATGGTTTGGGGCGATGCGAGGCTGATGCGGAGTGCGGTCAGTCCTTTGGTTTCCACTGGATCCTCTCCTTGAAGAAAAATGGGTTCCTACGAGTAAATCCCTGAACAGCGTATAGTCGTCTTATCCAAGAGACAAACAAAGGCAAGCGCTTCGAGAGTTTTTCTCAAGCGCTTGCGGTGTTTTACTCGTTTAATTTCATCCAACAGGTTGATTATACGCGGAATGAAGCGGGAGTCAAGCGGATTCTGTTAAATTCCCGTTAGAAAGTGCACTTTTTAAGACAGCAGGCTTCTTGCAAAAGCCAAAAGTTCCTGCACATCCTTGAAATTTGTCACCATCCCAACCGAAATGCGGACCGCGCCGCTGGATTTGCCGTCGATGCACAGGCGGAAGTCATCGATGGACAGGCGGTCTTCGTGACCGGGCTGGGTGAAGCAGACATCCAGTTCCACGCGCGAGATGCCAAGCGCCACCTCCCCTGCGCCGGGGTTACAGAAGCAGCCCGTCCGCAGGGAGATGTTGACTTCGTTCGCTTTCTGCTCGATGAAACGATGGTCGAAGGCGTTGTTTTCCCTGTCATAAAAATTGACCGTCACCGCGCCGCCGCGCCCCTCCGTTTTGGTCGGTCCATAGACGCGTGCAAGCTGCACGCCATTGCTGTGCCTCATCGCGGTGAGATTTTCCAGCAGCCAGCCGGTCAGGGCGTGGACCCGCTCCTGGATCACGTCATAGCCGATCGACTCGATGTGCTTGAGTCCGATCTCCACCGCCGGGATGTTGAGATAATCGATGGTCCCGTCCTCGAACGCAGACGCGCCATCAGCCAGGTAATATTTGCCGCCCTGCACCGAAGCCACTGTGATCGTCCCGCCCGCAAACCACGGGCGATGCAATTTTGCCAGCGCCTCCCTGCGGGCGATCAACGCGCCGATGCCGGTGGGATAACCGAACATCTTATAGAACGAGATCGGAACGAAATCCGGTTTGACCTTGCCCAGATCGAGCTGACTTGTCGGCACGAACGCCGCGGCATCGAGCAAAACATCCCAGCCGTGTGCGTGCGCCTTCTCGATCCATTCCAGTGGATGCTTTACGGAGGAGAAATTGGATTGTGCGGGATAGGCAAAAAGGTTGTATCCGTTTTGGGAAGGCTGAGCCAGTTCCCGGTCCAGTTGTGATTCGTCCACGCGCATATCGGGCAGCGCGACCGGGATGTACTTCACATCCGCACCGCGCGCGTGCGCGAATTCCCGGATCCCATTGACGGAGTTATGGTTGTCGAACGTTAAAAGATAACGTCCGTTCGGAAAGGGATAGGACTCGCCGACCAGTTTCAACGCGCCGCTTGCATTCGGCGTGAAGATCGCCAGGTATTCATCGGGATCGGCATTGAAGAATTTCAAAACGTATTCGCGCGCGTGTTCGACGAGTTGCGTTGCCGCCAGCGAGGATGGATTGCTTGAATGCGGATTGCCGAACACATGCTCCGAAAGCAAACGGCTGTGACGGCGCAACTGCGATTCGGCATACAGACCGCCGCCGGTGTAATCCAGATAGATGTGTCCGCCGGCATCGAGGCGGGCATATTCAACGGAACGCAGGTCATCGATAATGTGCGTGGTTGGATATGCAGGGTAAGCCTTGAGAAATGCTACAAGTTCGGGGTCGGGTCTGGTCATTTATCTCTCCGCTTTAATTTAACCACAGATATGCCTTTGAATACAAACGCTTATAATAACTGCATGCCCAAAATTTGCATCATGCCGCGTGTGGACGGACTCGCCGGGGTCGCCTCCTTTCGATTGAAATTCGAGGACGGATTGCGCGCCCGCGGTGTGGACGTAACCCACGACCTTTCCGCACCATCGGATGCGATCCTCGTTCTCGCAGGGACCCGGCACCTGCTGCCGTTATGGAGAGCGCGTTCACGCGGACAGAGGATCGTACAGCGACTCGACGGTATCAACTGGGTTCACAAAAAACGCAACACGGGACTCAAACATTACCTGCGCGCGGAGTATGGAAATTTTATCCTGTCGTTCATCCGCTCGCGCATTGCCACGAGGATCGTTTACCAATCTGAGTTCTCGCGTGATTGGTGGGAGGCCTGGTACGACAGGACGCGCGTCCCTTCGGCTGTGATCCATAACGGCGTGGATTTGAATGCATATTCAACGGGACAAGATAGTATCCCGCCTTATCCTCCTTACAAATTTTTGATCGTTGAGGGCAGTCTCGGCGGCGGCTATGATATGGGACTCGATAACGCCGTTCGTCTGTCTGAGATCCTTCACGAGAAACATAATCTTCCCATCGAGCTTGTGGTCGTTGGAAAGATCACCGACGAACATCGCCAACGTGTTGAGTCAAAAACGAATATCCTGATCAACTGGATGGGCAGTGTGCCGCGCGAACGCATCCCTGAAATAGACCGTTCCGCCCATCTGCTTTTTTCAGCAGATTTGAATGCAGCCTGTCCCAACTCCGTGATCGAAGCCCTGGCGTGCGGACTTCCCGTGCTGGCGTTCGATACCGGCGCGTTGAAGGAACTGGTACCCGGAGATTCGGGGCGCGTTGTCCCTTACGGAGGCGACCCCTGGAAGATCGATCCACCGGACGTCCCTGCGTTGGCGGAAGCGGCGGTGGAAATCCTGCGGGATCAACCGCGCTTCAGGAGGTCTGCGCGGGAAGGGGCGGAGAAGAACCTGGGTCTGGATGTTATGGTGGAAAAATATCTGGCAGTTCTATTAGGCTAGGAGGCAAAATGTCCAACGACGAGATCATCATATTTCTAAAGAAGCATTTGCAAGCCATTCAGGATAACGATACACAGACCTACAACGAAACCTGCACGGAAGACCTGACCCTCTACGAATGGTGGATCACGCCGCACCGCATCGACGGGCTGCCCTTCCATGAATTCATGATGGCATCCAACGCCGAGCGCGGGACGGTTTTCGGCGCGGAGGGAAAGGAAAAATCTCCGGCACGTTTTGACCTTGCCAATTTGCACATTCAACACTACGGCGATACCGCCATTGCCAGTTATACACTCCTCATCAGTACAGCCACGCCCGATGGCGTGAAGGTTGCATCCCATAACGAAAGCCGCGTGATGGTAAAACACGAAGGTGTGTGGAAGGTGGTTCACGTGCATAAATCGCCCGCGTGGCAGGCTCCACATATCCCAACATGAACCGTTTTCACGGCAAGCTCGGCTTGCAGCAGCGCGTCCTACCCAGGTACCGCGTCCCGTTCTTTGATTTGCTCGCCTCCGTCTGTGACGATGGGATGAGTCTGTTCACGGGACTGCCGCGTCCTGTGGAGGGGATCGCAACAGCGGATGAGTTGCAAGTTGCAGAGTACAGGCTGGGGCGGAACATCCATCTGTTCGGCGGCGGTCTGTACCTGTGCTATCAACGCGGCTTGATCGACTGGCTCGAAGAGTGGGATCCTGATGCGCTCATCATGGAAGCCAACCCGCGTTATCTTTCCACACCCGCGGCTGTAAAGTGGATGCATGAACGCGGCAAGCCTGTCATCGGTTGGGGATTGGGCGCGCCGCCTGTGAGCAAATCCCGTGAGCGCGGACGGGTCAACTTCCTGCGGCAGTTCGACGCGCTGATCGCCTACAGTCAACGCGGCGCGAATGAATATGCCGATCTCGGTTTTCCGCTGGATTATCTTTTCGTGGCGCATAATTCCGTTTCCCCTTCGCCGACATGGTCCATGCCGGTTCGATCGGATGCGTTCAAGGAAAGTCCGTGCATTCTGTTCGTGGGACGCCTGCAATTGCGCAAGAATGTGGATATGTTGCTGGGCGCCTGTGCAGAGATGGAATCCCAGCCGCGGCTGGTCATCGTTGGGGAGGGACCGGAACGCGCCGCGCTTGAATCACTGGCAGAGGAAATCTATCCGGCGGCGGAGTTTATCGGGGCAAAACATGGGGCGGAGTTGAAGCCCTATTTCACGGAAGCAGACCTCTTCGTCCTGCCGGGAACCGGAGGGCTGGCAGTGCAGGAGGCGATGAGTTACGGGCTTCCGGTCATTGTCGCGCAGGGTGACGGCACGCAGGATGACCTCGTCCGGGAAGGGAACGGCTGGCAGATTCCCCCGGATGATTTCGAGGCGTTGGTGTCCACAATGAAAGACGCGCTGTCGGATGCAGCGCGCCTGCGCAGGATGGGGGAGGAGTCTTACCGGATCGTCAAGGATGAGATCAACATCGGGAAGATGACGGAAACTTTTGTGAAAGCGTTGAACATTCTAACTGCTGAATGAGTTGGTCGCATCCTCGAGGTTGTTGTAGATCAGCAGGTTTTGCAAAAAGCCGGTGATGTTGAGGATGTAATAGAGCTGCGGGTTGGGGCACACCAGTTTCAAATATGGGGATTTGTATGGTTCGCCGTCGCGCCGGTTGATGAGTTCCATGTCAGCCGGCGGGGTGAATAATTTGAAGATGTTTTGGATCGCACGCAGGCCCGCGCTGGCAAGCACTTCCAACTCTGAAAGATCGATCAACAAATATTTTGCCCCGTCTTCGTTCGCCTGACTGGCGCGGTCGAGCAGTTCCTGTTCGGTGGGTCCGTGCAGGTGACCCTTCAAATGTAAAACGGTCACGGCAACGTCCCCCTGGATCTGTGAAGTGGTGATGGTCAATTCGCTCATCTTGAGTCTCTCTCCTTTGGAGATAGCAATATACAATGTTTAAGGTTGAATGGCAAGGGCGGCATCGCTTTGACGTTCCACATTCACCCACATCTGGGCGCCGTTGGTCGCGACCTCGATCCAGCCGTTCAGGTCGGTACGCAACAAATCGTAATCCTTCAGGTTCTCGAGCACTTCGGCATCGGGCATGCCGTTCTCGTCGGCGGCGCTTACGCTCAATACGACCAGTTCCGGGTTCAGGTTGACGATCCATTCCTCGGGGTTCGAGGCGGCATACCCGGAATCGGCGATCGACAGCACGCTGACGGGTCCCACGCTTTGGCCGAATTGCAGTTCCTCCAGCGCTTCGAAGCTCATGCCGATCGGCAGCAAGGTGCGGAAGTTTTGATATTCGAGCAGCAACACCGAACCGCGCGGACCCGTGGTCAGCACGGTCAAGGTTGCGCCGTCGCCCAGATCAAGGATCTGTCCCGTCTCGGCGTTGGTGAGGGGAATGTCCTGCAGTTTTATGTATTCGTTCAGCACACGCGCTGTGAACGAAGCCTGCGTATTGCCGCTCCATAACACGTCCGATACCGGATAGCGTTCGAGCACGCGCGGCAGCGCGGCAACCTGTTCCTCCCTGGTCGTAGCGATGATCAGCCAGTCGAGCCTGCGATTGAAGGATGAGATCCGTCGTCCGAGTTCATCGGCAAGAGTCGTCACGCTGGGACCGCCGTTGATCAGGATGTTTTTGCCTGCGGGCGTTTTGATGAGGACCGCATCCGCCGAGCCGACATCCAAAAATGTGACGTGCAGGAGACCATCCGGGACCGCGACCGCGGCGCGCCAGACGAGCAGCAGACCGATGCTCAGGATCAGGATCACGCCTCCGACTCCGACCGTGCCTGCCCTCTGCCCGAGGGAACGCGTCCACTCCCTGAAACGGGACCAGCCAAACGTCACGGAAAGAAGCGCCGCGTAGAACAGGATCACGAACCAGATGGATAGGTCGCCAAGGAAGATCGTCCCGTGCGGCACGCGGTCGAACAGTTCCACAATGCGGATGGTGTACACGACGAAGGGCCAGGCGATCCACGCCATGAGTTGACCGAGCGGGAACCAGACGAGACTCAACAACACCGCCAGCCCGCCGAGGATCATCACCGCAGGCTGCGCCGGCAGGATGAACGGATTGGCGATGAAGGAAACCAGCGAGAGACGTTGGAAGTGGTATGCCATGATCGGGATGGTGGTGAGTTGTGCGGCGAGCGTGAGCAGGACGAACTCGGAAAAGAGGGCAGCGGCTTTTTCCGCGGTGGAGGTTGGGAAGTATTTCGTGATGATCCGGTTCGCGAACTGCGAGAACGGCTCGGCATACAGGATGAGACCGAGCGTGGCGAAGAACGAGAGCTGGAATCCGACATCCCAAATATATGACGGGTTCCACAAGCACATGATCAATGCAACCGCCAGCAGTGTGTTCAAGGCGAACTGCCTGCGCCCAACCTGCCGCGCAAGCAACGCGAGACTGCCCATGATGGCGGCGCGCACCACTGCCGCGTCACCGCCGACGAGGATCGTGTAGAGGGCAATGGCAGACACCGCCAGGATCGCGCCGCGTCTTTCGCCGAGGAAGCGGCTGAAATACGTGACGAAGATGCCCGCGATGATGCTGATGTTGAAACCGGAGATCGCGATGATGTGCGCCGTGCCGGTGTTCTTGAAGGCTTGCTGTAATTTGTCCGTGAGGCCCGTGTCCACGCCGAGCAGAATGCCCGCCAGCAGGGACGATTCGGGGTCGGGGAAGAGGCGATAGATGTTGTTGAAGGATCTTTCCTTGAACGCGTACAACGCCCGCAGGATCGGATTCCCACCTTTGCCCGGCAGCACCGTGATGACCGCGGTGGTCATATACGAATGGATGTGCTGGGCGGCGAGATAATCGCGGTAGGAGAAATCCTCGTTCTCCGGCGGGGTCTTCAACTTGCCGCGCAGACGGATGCGCTCGCCGTATTCGAATGTCTGGTTGTCCGAGGCGCGGACGAGGATCAAGCCGTTGGCGGGCAGGTCGCCATCGCCCGTATCCACCCTTTCGACTTCCACGCGCAGGTTGGTGTAGTTGTCGCGGTAATCGGGCGGCTCGACGATGACGCCGGTGATGAGCAGGTCATATTCGCGGTCGTTATAAAAGACGATGTGGAACGCGTCGAATTTGGGGACGGAGAATTGATAACGCGCTGCACCGAAGAAAAGCGCAAATAAAAGGATGAAGGCGAAAGGATGAAGAAGAAAGGATGAAGGATGAGGGATGAGGGATGAAAAACGGAAAACGCGTGCCAGGACGGCGAGAACGATGAAGGCAGCCGCCAACCCGATCCAGATCCACAAGGATAACGAAACCAGACTCCCCAGGACGATGCCCGCCAGGAAGAGGAGCGAAAACCACATCAGTGGAGGCTGTGTGGTGATTTGCTCGCGCAGAGACGTGGGAGGATTCTCAGCCTGCATGGATGGCATTTATCATAGCATGGAATCGGTTCGGTAGGATACAATTTTATCTGTCATTGCGAGGGTACGAAACCCCAAGCAATGACAGAAACAACATGACAGAATCGAATCTCATCTTCGTCACCGGCGCGACCGGTTATGTGGGCGGACGGCTCGTGCCGCGCCTGTTGGAAGCGGGTTACCGCGTGCGCGTCCTCGTCCGTGACCCGGCGCGCCTGCAGGGACGTTCGTGGCTGGACCGGGTCGAAGTCGTCACCGGCGACGCGCTCAGCGAAGGCACGTTGACCGAGGCGATGAAAGATGTCTCCGTCGCGTATTATCTGATCCACGGCAAGATGGGGGGACAGGTCAATGCCGAACGCGATCTGCAGGTGGCGCGCAACTTTGCGCAAGCCGCGGAAGAAGCGAACGTCGGGCGCATAATTTATCTCGGCGAACTTGTCGACCCGACATCCGACCTGTCGCCGTACCTGCGCGCCCGCCACGAGACCGGCTACATCCTGCGCTATGGCGGCGTGCCGGTGACCGAGTTCCGCGCGGGCATGATCGTCGGCTCCGGTTCCGTGTTGTTCGAGATGGTCCGTTATCTGGGCGAACGCGAACCGCTGCTCCTTTGTCCGGCGTGGTTCTTCTCGCAGGCGCAGCCCATCGCGATCCGCGACGTGTTGTTCTATCTCATCGCCGCGCTCGAAACTCCGGAAAGTATTGGTAGGCTGATCGAGATCGGCGGACCTACCCGCCTCACATATGCCGACATGCTGCGCGAATATGCGCGCGAACGCGGACTCAAACGCTATCTCATCCGTTTGCCGGTCAATGCGCCGCGCCTTTCCGCCTATTGGGTGCACATGGTTACGCCGATCCATTGGCGGATCGTGCTGCCGCTGATCGAAGGTCTGCGCGCCAAACTCATCGTCCGGGATGAAGCGGCGAAGAAGTTATTCCCGAAAATCAAGCCCATCGATTTCCAGACCGCCGTCCGCCTCGCGCTCGGTCGCATCCAACGCGATAACGTCGAGACGAGCTGGTCCGATGCGCTGGTCACGGTGGCAGGCGATATCAAGCCGTACAAGTTCACCGTTGAAGAAGGCATGTACATCGAAACGCGCCAGATGCTTCTCGATCTTGACCCCGATACTGTCCACCGTTCGTACATGGGCATCGGCGGCGAGCGTGGCTGGCTTTATATGGATTGGGCGTGGGGCATGCGCGGCTGGATGGATAAGGCAGTCGGCGGCGTTGGCATCCGGCGCGGGCGCCGTCATCCCGATGAGATTTATCCCGGCGAGTCGCTCGACTTTTGGCGGGTCGAGGCGGTGGAGCCGGATCGTCTTTTGCGTTTGCGTGCCGAGATGAAACTACCCGGCAAGGCGTGGCTCGAATTCAAATCCGAACCGAAGGACGGCAGGACGCTTTTCACCGTCACGGCATACTTCGCGCCATACGGACTCTTCGGCTTTCTTTACTGGTACGCGATGTGGATCCCGCATCGATTCATCTTCGATGGACTCACCCGCAGACTTGCTTCGCGTGCCCGCGTGTTGGCGCATTCCCATGCATGACCTGATCCTCGTCACCGGCGCGACTGGATATATTGCAAGCCGGTTGATCCCGCGCCTGCTGGACTCCGGTTATCGTGTGCGCTGCCTCGCCCGCGATCCGCTTCGACTCAAAGGGCGCAGCTGGTTCCGTCATGTCGAGGTGGTCCGGGCTGACGTCACGACCCCATCCACGCTTGCCCACGCGCTGGACGGAGTCCACAGCGCCTATTACCTGATCCACAATATGTCGCAGGGACATGGATACACAAAATTGGAATTGGATGGCGCGCGGACGTTTGCCTCCGCCGCCGAAGAAGCCGGGATCGAGCACATCATTTACCTCGGCGGACTGGCTGACCCTGAACAACATATCGCGCCGCACATGCGTTCGCGCATCGAAACCGGCAGGGTGCTGCGCCAGGGAAGAGTCCCCGTCACCGAATTTCGCGCCGGTGTGATCGCGGGGTCGGGCAGCATCTCGTTCGAAATGATCCGCTTCATGACCGAGTTGTTCCCCGTTGTGCCGGGTCCCTTGTGGATGAAGAACAAATCCCAGCCGATCGCCATCCAGAACATCATCGATTATCTCTTCGCCGCGTTGACGAATCCCAACGGGCGCGACGGCGTGTTCGAGATCGGCGGACCCGAGGTCACAACCTACGGCGACCTGATGATCCGTTACGCCCGTGCCCGCGGGCACAAGCGCAGTTTGTTATTGCTTCCCGGCATCCCGGTATCGTTCATGGCTTTCGGTGTGGGGCTGATGACCCCGGTCCCGTATCCGATCGCCTACGCCTTGATCGGCGGCTTGTCTTCTGATAGTGTGGTCAAACATCCCGATGCCTTGAAGGTCTTCCCTGAAGTGGAATTGATCGATTTCGATTCAGCCACGGAAGATGCCCTGAACAGGACACACCCGGAACACATCGAACGCGTTTGGGATGACGGCGATGAGGAGACCAATTCCCTCAAGCACGAAGGCTGTTTCATCGAACATCGTGAAATGGAGACGGATGTCCACGCGGGTGAACTTTACGGCGCCATTATGCGGATCATCGAGAAGCGTGGCTGGCAGGTCGAGACCAACGATGCAAATTCGAAGATCCTCGTTTGTGAACCGGGTCAGCGTTTTGGCGAAGAATGGATCGAATGGCGGTTGGGAGAGAGGCGTATTTCACAAACGATCTTCTTTTCTCCGCGCGGTCTGCCTGGGTTTCTGTACTGGCATTTTCTCTATCCGTTCCATTGGTTGAAGTTTCGCGGTTTAATTCGAGGCATTGCAGTACAGAAATGAAGCGTGCCCTCATCCTTCTTCTTTCCTTCATCCTTCTCGCGGTTGTCATGGTCGTAGTGGCGTTGAAGGTTCCCGTTCCGCTTGCAATCAACTCCGATTTTCAGGTGCTGTATTACACCACGCATGGACTCTTGCGCGGGATCGATGTCTACGATCAGGCAGCCAAAATTCAAATGATCTCTGAACGATTTGGAACGCCGCTCGAGATCAACTTCATCCCGCAGTTTGCCTATCCACCCTGGTTTGCATTGAGCACGTTTTATCTGGGGCTGTTTTCCATCAGGTCCGCGGCGGTCTTGTGGTTCGAGACCAATCTTCTAATGCTCTTCCTTTCCGTCTGGTTTCTCACAGATGGCTGGAAACCTCTTTATCGTCTGCTTGCGTTCCCTGCCGCGCTGATCTTCTATCCCGTGCTGGGCATGCTCGCCATCGGTCAATATGACTTCCCCATTTTGCTCGGAGCCTCCATGTTGGTATATTCGATCAAGCACAGGCAACCCGTACTGACTGCGTTGGGCCTGTCACTATTGACCTTCAAACCGCATCTCGGCGGATTAGTCCTGATCGCGGGGTTGCTCCATTTATTTCTGCGCCGTGATGAATTTGGCAGGCGCGCCCTCCAATACACGATCGGAGCGGGCGTCTTCCTTTTCGTCGTCGGCTTTCTGGCTGATTCGGCATGGCCGTTGAATTATCTTGGTTCGCTATTGAATTACCGCGGCCTGGGGCACATTACCACCTGCTCGGAATGTGTCAACATTTCGGTCTGGCTGGCGCGCGGCCTCAGCGGAGAATCAAGCCTCTCGCAGGCGGGAGCAATTGCCGGCTTGTTGTTGATCGCATCGGTCGCTGCCTTTGTTTCGATCCGCCCGCGGTTGTGGAGGTCCCCAACCCTTTTATTGGCCTCCGCCCTGATGGTGACGGTCTTTGCCAGCCCGTATCTTTACAACTACGACTTCATCCTTCTGCTCCTCACGTTTGCGGTACTCGCAGATTCAAAAAATCTCACGGAACGGATCGTCGTCTTCCTTTGTTACCTCGCTCCAACGTTCGTGCTTGTGGCTTACGGACGCGCTGGAAATATCATATTGCTTGCAGTGACGATTGTCATCACTCTTCTGCTTTATCTGCGTGCAAGGCGTGCGGGCATTGACGTACCTGCCCATGCGGCATAAAATACATCCAATCAAATACGGCCAGTCAGCGGCGAAGCTGGTGAAATTCCAGCACTGTCGCGCAACTGTAATTTAGTCAAATCGTCTTCTAGTCTCCTAGTCGTCTTGTCAAAAGCAAGTGACTAGAAGACTATTAGACCAGCCAACTAGCAGACTAATAAGTCAGGTCGCCCGCCCTGGTCGGTTCGCCACACTCTCGCGGAAAGGAGGTGGAGGACAGGTCCAGCCCGGATTGCCTCTCCAACCTCCCCAGCCCATGCTGGGGATTTTCATTTGCGCAAATGCGCGGGCCATGGACAACGGACGATGGACCATGGTCAATCGTCGATGGTCCATCGTCTAACATAACCTAGGAGAAACCATGTTACGCAAGACTTTGATACTCACCCTGTTGCTCGCGCTCTTGACTGCATGCGCGCCTCAAACCGCCCCGACAACTGCCCCCGTTGAACAGTCCATGACCTACACCGACAGCCTTGGGCGCACGGTCACCCTCGAAGCAACGCCGCAGCGCATCGTCTCGCTGGCGCCGTCCAACACGGAAATTTTATTTGCTGTGGGCGCTGGCTCACAGGTTGTCGGACGCGACGAGTTCAGCGATTATCCTCCCGAAGCCTCGTCTATTGACTCCATCGGCGGTTCGTTCGGAGAATACAACGCGGAAGCCATCCTCGCCCTCGAACCCGACCTCGTCCTCGCGGCGGAGATCAATCCGCCCGAATTGGTGCAGCAACTTGAAGACCTCGGACTCACCGTTTATTACCTCGGCAACCCGACCTCGCTCGAAGGGATGTATACGAATCTCGAAACGGTCGCGCAGCTCACAGGTCACGATGCGAGCGGACTGGTCGACTCGCTCAAAGCCCGCGTCGCCGCGGTGGATGAAAAGATCATGCCGCTCTCCTCGCGCATCCCCGTCTTCTATGAGATCGACGCGACCGACCCATCCAAGCCGTGGACGTACGGTCCCGGCACGTTCGGCGACCTGCTCATCAGCCGCGCAGGCGGATACAACATTGGTAGCATCGCCAGCGACCCATACCCGCAGATCAGCATCGAGCAGGTGGTGGCAGCCAACCCCTCCGTCATCATCCTCGGCGACTCGATGTGGGGCGTGACGGCGGACTCCGTGAAGGAGCGCCCGGGCTGGGAGACCATTCCCGCCGTGCAGAGCGACAGCATCTTCCCCTTCGACGACAACCTCGTCAGCCGCCCCGGTCCGCGCCTCGTGGATGGGTTGGAGCAGTTGGCGAAACTTTTACGCCCGGGTCTGTTCGAATGATTTGAATGAACCGTAGGGGCACGGCGAAAAATGAATGGATTATGACGGTTGATCGTCATGCCGTGCCCTTACAATGATATGAAAAACTATCTTTCCTCACTTCGGCTTCGCTCAGTGCAAGCCTTCCTCCTCCTCTTCATCGCCCTGCTCCTCAGCCTGGCGATCGGTTCCGTGTTCCTCTCACCCAAAGAACTCTGGGATGTACTGGCCGGTAACGGCACCGAAACTGCAACATCCATCCTGTGGAGGATCCGCCTGCCGCGCACCGTCCTCATCGCGCTTACAGGCGCGGCGTTGGGAGGGAGCGGCGCCACCTATCAGGGCTTGTTCCGCAACCCGCTGGCCGACCCGTTCCTGATCGGCATCGCCTCCGGCGCGGGGCTGGGCGCGGTCATCGCCATGTCGGTCCAGTGGCCCTATTCGTTCTGGGGGCTGATGGCGATTCCCATGGCGGCATTCCTTGCCGCGCTGCTCACGGTTTTCATCGTGTACTCCCTCGCCCGCGTCGGTCAAACCATCCCCACCACCAACCTCATCCTCGCGGGTGTCGCCTTCTCCTCGTTTGCCACCTCGCTGACATCGTTCCTCATGATCCGCTCCACCAGCGAGGTCCGCCGCGCGCTTGGCTGGCTGCTCGGCGGCGCCACCCAAAACAACTGGACCGCCATCCTCGCCATGCTCCCGTATCTCCTCATCGGCCTGGGAATTTTGGTTTTCAGCGGTCACGCCTTGAACCTTTTGCAATTCGGCGACGATCAGGCACAGCAACTGGGACTCAATGTCACCCGCACAAAACGGATCCTGCTGATCGCCTCCTCGTTGACGACGGCCTCGGCTGTGGCTTTTTCCGGCATCATCGGATTCATCGGACTCATCGTCCCGCATCTCATCCGACTGTGGTTTGGCCCCGATTACAAGCGTTTGCTGCCCCTCAGCATCCTCGGTGGCGCAACCGCGCTGCTCGTCTCGGATATCATCGCGCGTGTTCTTATTGCCCCGCAGGAGATCCCTGTTGGGATCATCACTGCGCTGGCAGGCGCACCGTTCTTCCTGTGGGTGCTGAGACGTTCCAAGAATCAAGGATTTTGGTAGACATGGAAATCACGATCCGAAAAATCGACTCGCAGGAATCTCCACAGACAAAATTCTTCTCGCGCAAGTCCATGGTCGTTTCGCGGCTTGCCCTCGGCATGGAAAATGAAAAGCTGATTTACACCATTGTTCCTGTGGAACTGCCATACGAGAGGGAGTATGCGGTCGAAGACACAGACTATGGTTTTGAGAATGCCAATGTAACGGTCTTCTTCGCGGAGATTGTAGGGGCACAGCATGCTGTGCCCCTACTTGCCGGGCGAATCAAAATGATGAGATGGTGGAATCGATTCGGGTATGTCGAGGACATCGTCGTAAACCCCGAATACCGCTGGCGGGGAATCGGCCGCAAACTGTTGGAGCGCGGCATCCAGTGGGCGCGCGAAAATGGATACCCCGGCGTGATGCTCGAAACACAGGATAACAATGTCCCGGCGTGCAGGTTGTATGAAAGCTGCGGTTTTGTCCTCGGCGGCTTTGACCGGGACGTGTACAAAGCCATCAATCCGAACACAAAAGAAACCGCGTTGTATTGGTATTTATTGTTTTGATCCGTAGGGGCACAGCAGGACAAACGAATGCCCCGACAATTAACCGACCTGCTGTGCCCCTACAACGAGAATATTATGCTCAAACTCCAAAATCTCTCCGTCTCTTACAGCACCCGCCGCATCCTGCACGAGGTCTCCCTTGAGGTGGCCAGCGGCGAAGTCCTCGCGCTGATCGGTCCGAACGGCGCGGGCAAATCGACCCTCATCCGCGCCGCCAGCGGAGTGATTCCCTACACGGGTCAGGTCCGCACGAACGGCGATGATTTCGCGTCCTTGTCGCCGATCCAGCGCGCGAAGTATATCGCCACCGTGCCGCAGGCAGTATCCATGCCGCCAGCCTACACGGTCTGGGAGACGGTCCTGCTCGGGCGTACGCCGTATCTGGGATTTTTGGGGCAGGTGTCGGAGAGGGATGAGGCGATCGCGCGTCAGGCATTGGAGCGTGTGAGCGCGCTCCCCTTTGCAGACAGGCGCGTCGGCGAACTCTCCGGCGGCGAGCAGCAGCGCGTCCTGTTGGCGCGGGCGCTGTGCCAGTCCACGCCGATCCTTCTGCTCGATGAACCGACCGCACATCTCGATCTGCAATATCAGGTCAGTTTGTTGGAGTTGGTGAGCGAACTTGCCCACAAGGATAACCTCGCCGTGCTGGTCGCGCTGCACGACCTGAACCTCGCCGCCCATTATGCGGACCGCATCGCGCTGATGGTGGCGGGGAGCATCAAAGCGATGGGGAAACCGAAGGAAGTATTACTGCCCGAGTTAATTGCCGAAGCGTATTGCCTGCCCGTGCAGGTGGTTCCGCATCCGTTTTTGGATGTGCCGCTGGTGCTGCCGGAAACAAAATAGGTCACGTCTCAGACGTGACCTATTGTTGTGCGCCCAGCATGGGCGTTGACTAGAGGGTGAAAGACCCTTATGGCGGTTGATTGCACCAACCATTAGCGGAAGGCAAGGGCGTTGCCGTGAGGCAAGGTCTGGAGGAAGCCGGAAGCAAATCTGCGGCTTGAGGAACACGAAGCATGTAAGAGGCTATCCAAGTCGGGCGAGTTGGCAACAAGCAACGAAGCCCAAAGCAATCAAGGGCTTGGGGAGTAAACATGCCGAGCGTGCAGAGAAAGTCAACGTTCTTACCTGGGGAGACCTGTTGCCCGGCTATCAAAGTA